>NZ_NOYJ01000027.1:0-751 GCF_002258365.1 Rhodococcus sp. 06-221-2 | reverse complement strand
CAGGCCCGCTACGGTGGGGGCTTCCATGAGTGCACGGACGCTGATTTCACAGTCGAAGGTTTCCTGCACGGCGGCTACGACACGCATCGCAGAGAGCGAGTTGCCGCCCAGGTCGAAGAAGGAGTCGTCCACGCTGACTCGCGGCAGGTCGAGAACCTTCGTGAAAATGCCGGAGATAATTTCTTCAACCGGAGATGACGGCGCTCTGTGAACGCCGCTGGCGAATTGCGGCTCGGGCAACGCCCATTTGTCCAGCTTGCCGTTGACAGTTAACGGCAACTCGTCGATGACCATCACCACGGCCGGAACCATGTACGCAGGCAATCGCGCGGCAACTCGTTCGCGCAGCGCCCCACCATCGATTCCCGCAGACACCTCGGTAGGTACGACGTAGCCAATCAACTGCTTGCCGGTATCGGTATCACGGGCCACCACTGCCGCACGCTCCACTCCGGTCAAGGCAGCGAGTGTTGCTTCCACTTCACCGATTTCGATGCGGTAACCACGAATCTTCACCTGATCGTCAGAGCGACCCACATACTCCAGCTCGCCGTCGTGATTCCAACGAACCAGATCGCCGGTGCGATACATCCGCGAACCCAAAGGGCCGAGCGGACACGCGACGAATCGCGATGCCGTCAAGCCCGGCCGTCGCACATAACCGCGTGCCACACCCCGCCCCGCGACATACAACTCACCAACCACACCGATCGGAACCCGCCGCAAACCGGAATCCAACACAAACAACGCA
>NZ_NOYJ01000020.1:0-204816 GCF_002258365.1 Rhodococcus sp. 06-221-2 | reverse complement strand
TCCAACGCCTCGAAAAACCGCACCTTCAACCCAGCACATGCCACGATCCCCGCAACTCCCTCAAATCGAGGGTGTTGCGGGGATCGTTAGAACCCGCCATTCGGAGGGCGGGGCTTTGTCGTTGTGCGTCTCGGATCAGCTGAGACGTTCGAGCACCATGGCCATGCCCATGCCGCCGCCGACGCACATGGTCTCGACGCCGAACGTCTTGTCGTGTGTCGTCAGGTTGTTCAGCAGAGTCGTGGTGATGCGGGCACCGGTCATGCCGAACGGGTGGCCGACCGCGATGGCACCGCCGGAGACATTGAGCTTGTCCTCTTCGATGCCGAGGTCACGGGCGGAACCGAGGACCTGCACCGCGAAGGCCTCGTTGATCTCGAACAGGTCGATGTCGGAGATGGACATGCCCGCGATCTTCAGCGCCTTGCGGGTGGCCTCGATCGGCCCCAGGCCCATGATCTCGGGAGACGTGCCGGTGACGCCGGTGGAGACGATGCGAGCCAACGGGGTCAGGCCCAGCTCCTTGGCCTTGGTGTCGCTCATGATGACGAGCGCTGCTGCGCCGTCGTTGAGCGGGCATGCGTTACCGGCGGTGATGGTGCCGTTCGGACGGAAGACCGGCTTGAGCTGGCTGATCTTCTCGTACGTGGTGCCGGCGCGAGGGCCGTCGTCGGTGCTGACGACGGTGCCGTCGGGCAGGGTCACCGGGGTGATCTCCCGCTCGAAGAAGCCGGCGTTGATGGCCTCTTCGGCGCGGTTCTGGCTGCGGACGCCCCAGCGGTCCTGATCCTCACGGCTGATGCCGGTGAGCAGGGCGACGTTCTCGGCCGTCTGGCCCATCGCGATGTACGCGTCGGGCAGCTCACCGTTCTCGCGGGGATCGGTCCAGCTGTCCGCGCCCTCTTCCTGCGCCTTCTTGGTGCGGGCCTCGGCGTCGGCGAAGATCGGGTTGTGGCTCTCCGGCAGCGAATCCGAGCTGCCGTGGATAAAGCTGGACACGCTCTCGACACCAGCGGAGATGAACACGTCACCCTCGCCTGCCTTGATCGCGTGCAGCGCCATCCGGGTGGTCTGCAGCGAGGACGAACAGTAGCGCGTGATCGTCGTTCCGGGGAGCGAGTCGTAGCCGAGCTGAACCGCGACGATGCGGGCGAGGTTGTTGCCCTGCATCCCGCCGGGCAGGCCGCAGCCCAGGAGCAGGTCGTCGATGTCCTTCGGGTCGAGCGAGGGCACCTTGGCCAGCGCAGCGGCGACCATCTGAGCGGTGAGGTCGTCGGGACGAATGTCCTTGAGCGACCCCTTCATTGCCCTGCCGATGGGTGAGCGCGCGGTGGCGACGATGACTGCCTCTGGCATGAGATCTCCTTCGATATCGATACTGCTTATCTGCTCTGTTACCGCCGAGTAGGCGATGTCTCCTGATCGAACTTACAACCCCGCCGAACGGCCATCGCCACGACGTAGGAGATCCTCCGCCGCGCTGTCGATCTCGGCGTCGAGCTCGGCAGTTCTACGCCGGAGAAAGCGGTCCACTGCGGCGGTGGCGCGGGGGATGGCTCTGCGTGATTCGGCGGCGGCGGACACCGTCGGCAGTTCGGGCAGTGGACCGCCGTGCCAGACGCCGAGGGCCGAGGCGAGCACCGGCAGAATCTGTTGCGCGGCCAGCTCGTACCCCGCAGCGGACGGGTGGAAGCGGTCCGCCGAGAACATCGTGTCGGGGGCGGCCAGAAACTCGGGTGCCAGCAGATCCGCCAGGGCTACCGGATGCCCGCCGGCACCGAGAGTCCTGGCCGTCTGGGCATGGGCCAGCCGCCGACCCCAATTGCGGACGACGGTACGCAGAGGTTGCGGAATGGCCGTCACGACACCGAGATCGGGGCACGTTCCCACCGCGACGACGCAGCCCTTGGCCGTCAGTCGTTCGACTGCATCGCCCAGCCTGGCCGCTGATGCCGGAATGGAGAATTTCTTGGTGACGTCGTTCGCGCCGATGAAGATCACCGCGGCATCGGGCGGCGGGCCCGCGACGAACATGGCGTCGACCTGACCTTCGAGTCCTTTGGACGTGGCACCGGCGATTGCTTTGGTGCTCAAGCGGATTCGTTGACCGGTTTCCTCGGCCAACCCGCGGGCGAGCAGGACACCCGGGACCTCGTCGGCCACAGTGCAACCCACGCCTGCCGCGGTGGAGTCGCCGAAGATCATCAGATGAATATCTGCTGAACTTCCCATGCGCCACCGCTCGGGTGCCGCGCAGCCGGCGGTGTAGACCCCGTCGGCCTCGGGTGGCTTGGCAATGTTGCGTCCGATGACGCCGCGGGCCGCAGCGGCCTGCCCCATCAGATGTCGGTACGCGGCCCAGGACGCAGTCCCTGCTCCAGAGCCTGCAAGTACCGTCGCGGCGCTCGCTTTCGCGGCGGTACGCCATCCGCTCGCCGTCACAGATCGATCCCTCTCGTCGTGCCCCCGCACCATCGTATGCGGGTGTCGACAGCCGTGGCCGAGAGTCCGATACCTGCATCTGGGAAGATGGAGCAATGCGCATCGCACAGCACATCACCGAACTCATCGGCAACACCCCGTTGGTGAAGTTGTCCTCCGTCATCGGCGACGGCGCCGGCACGGTCGCAGCCAAGATCGAGTACCTCAACCCGGGTGGTTCGTCGAAGGACCGCATCGCCGTCAAGATGATCGACGCTGCCGAGGCCTCGGGCGAGTTGAAGCCCGGCGGCACCATCGTCGAGCCCACGTCCGGTAACACCGGCGTCGGCCTCGCGCTCGTTGCTCAGCAGCGTGGCTACAAGTGTGTGTTCGTGTGCCCCGACAAGGTCGGTGAGGACAAGCGCAACGTGCTGCGTGCCTACGGTGCCGAGGTCGTCGTCTGCCCCACGGCCGTCGCGCCCGAAGACCCCAACAGCTACTACAGCGTCTCCGACCGACTCGTCCGCGAGATCGAGGGAGCGTGGAAGCCGAACCAGTACGCCAACCCGGCCGGCCCGGCCAGCCACTACGAGACCACCGGGCCCGAGATCTGGGCCGACACCGACGGCAAGATCACGCACTTCGTCGCAGGCGTCGGCACCGGCGGCACCATCTCCGGCACCGGCAAGTACCTCAAGGAGGTCTCCGGCGGCAAGGTCAAAGTCATCGGCGTCGACCCCGAGGGATCGGTGTACTCCGGTGGCACGGGACGTCCGTACTTGGTCGAGGGTGTCGGTGAGGACTTCTGGCCGACCGCCTACGACCCGTCCATCCCGGACGAGATCATCGCCGTGTCCGACAACGACTCGTTCGACATGACTCGTCGCCTCGCCCGCGAGGAAGGCCTGCTGGTCGGCGGCTCGTGCGGCATGGCTGCTGTCGCGGCCATTCAGGTTGCCGAGCGTGAAGGCCCCGACGCGTTGGTCGTCGTTCTGCTGCCCGACGGTGGCCGCGGCTACCTGGCGAAGATCTTCAACGACTCGTGGATGTCCTCGTACGGATTCCTGCGTTCGCGGTTGGACGGCACCACCGAGGAGACCTCGGTCGGCGCAGTGTTGCGTGGCAAGTCCGGCGCTCTGCCCGATCTGGTGCACACCCACCCGTCCGAGACCGTGCGCGACGCCATCGAGATCCTGCGCGAGTACGGCGTCTCGCAGATGCCCGTCGTCGGAGCCGAGCCGCCCGTCATGGCAGGCGAGGTTGCCGGCAGTGTCACCGAGCGCGATCTGCTCAGTGCGGTGTTCGAGGGGCGCGCAGCGTTGGCCGACCCCGTTGCCAAGCACATGAGCGCGCCGTTCCCGCTGATCGGTGCAGGCGAAACCGTCTCCGACGCCACCAAAGCGCTCGGCGAGTCCGATGCGCTGATGGTCGTCGAAGAGGGCAAGCCCGTCGGCGTCATCACCCGCCACGATCTGCTCGGATTCCTCAGTAAGGGTGCCTAGGCATGTGAGTGGAACTTCGTAGCAGGCTACGAGGTTCCGCTCACAAGCGGCGCAGCCGCCTTATCGGAAAGCGCTGGAGCCCGTCAGCGCCTGCCCGATCACGAGTTGATGGACCTCGGATGTGCCCTCGTAGGTGAGGACGGATTCGAGGTTGTTGGCATGCCGGAGTACGGGGTATTCCAACGTGATTCCGTTGGCGGCCAGGATGGTTCGGCATTCACGAGCGATCTTGATGGCCTCGCGCACGTTGTTGAGCTTGCCGAGTGACACTCGCTCGCCCGGTAGCTCTCCCTTGTCCTTGAGCCGGCCCAGATGCAGCGCGAGCAGTTGACCCTTGCCGAGTTCGAGCGCCATGTTCGCGAGCTTGGCCTGGGTGAGCTGGTATCCGGCCAGCGGCTTGTCGAACACCGCGCGGGTCTTGGAGTACTCGACGGCCGACTCGATGCAGTCCCGCGCCGCGCCCATCGCTCCGAACACGATGCCGAACCGGGCCTCGTTGAGGCAGCTCAACGGTCCGCTCAGGCCGCGGGCCTCGGGCAGCATCGCGTCGGCAGGAAGCCGGACGTCGTCGAACACCAACTCGCCCGTGATCGACGCGCGCAGAGACAGCTTCTTCTTCACCGTGTTCGCGGTGAATCCGGGGGTGTCCGTGGGGACGACGAAACCCCTGACCTTGTCGTCGGTCTGAGCCCACACGACGGCGACGTCGGCGACCGGACCGTTGGTGATCCACATCTTGCTGCCGTTGAGAATCCAGTCGTCACCGTCGCGCTTGGCTCGGGTGAGCATGCCGCCGGGGTTGGACCCGAAGTCGGCCTCGGTGAGACCGAAGCAGCCGATGAGCGAACCCTCGGCCATCCCCGGCAGCCACTGCTGCTTCTGTTCCTCGGACCCGTACTTCCAGATCGCGAACATCGCCAGCGAGCCCTGCACCGAGACCAGTGAGCGGATGCCGGAATCGATGGCTTCGAGTTCGAGGCAGGCCAGCCCGTACGCCGTCGCCGATGTTCCGGCGCAGCCGTAGCCCTCGAGATGCATGCCGAGCAGGCCGAGCGAGCCCAGCTCCTTGGCAAGTTCACGCGCGGGAACGGTGCCCTCGTCGAACCAGTCGGCGATGTGTGGTCGGATGCGTTCGTTGCCGAACTTGCGGACGGTGTCCCGGATCTGACGTTCTTCGTCGTCGAGGAGGGAATCGATCGCGAACAGTTCGTCGACGCTCTGGGAGTTGGCCACGGTGCCTCTTTCCGCTGGGGGTTGTCTTCGCAGGTTACCCACGCCCCTGCCGGGCGACGCAGGCCGATTAGTGTGGAGGCCATGAGTGAGCAGCGCAGCAAGGCAGACAACACCTCCTGGCAGGGCTTTTCCACGAAGGCGGTCCACGCGGGTTACGAGCCCGATCCACTGACCGGCGCGGTCAACGTGCCGATCTACGCCAGCTCCACCTTCGCGCAAGACGGGGTCGGCGGAATGCGTAGCGGATTCGAGTACGCGCGCACCGGCAACCCGACGCGTCGGCCGCTCGAGGCCAACCTCGCAGCCATCGAATCCGGTACCTACGGTCGCGCTTTCTCGTCGGGCATGGCCGCTACCGACTGCATGCTGCGGTCGGCGCTGCGTCCCGGTGACCACCTCGTCATTCCCAACGACGCCTACGGCGGCACGTACCGATTGATCGACAAGGTCTTCACCCAGTGGGGCATCGAGTACTCCGTGGCTGCGGTCTCGAACGTCGACGAGGTCCGCGCCGCGATGCGTCCGAACACCAAGTTGGTGTGGGTCGAGACGCCCACCAACCCGTTGCTCAACGTCGGTGACATCGAGGCGCTCGCGGGTGTCGCGCACGAGGGCGGGGCCAAGCTGGTCGTCGACAACACGTTCGCGTCTCCCTATCTGCAGCAGCCGTTGTCCCTCGGTGCCGATGTGGTGCTGCACTCGACGACCAAGTACATCGGTGGCCACTCCGACGTCGTCGGCGGCGCTCTGGTGACCGACAGCGAAGAGCTCGACACCGCGTTCGCGTTCCTGCAGAACGGTGCCGGGGGCGTTCCCGGACCGTTCGACGCATTCCTGACCTTGCGCGGCATCAAGACCCTCGCGTTGCGGATGGAACGGCACAGCGACAACGCGGAGAAGATCGTCGAATTCCTCGACGGGCATCCGGCCATCTCGCAGGTCATCTACCCCGGCCTCGAGTCGCACCCGTCTCACGCGGTGGCCGCGAAGCAGATGCGACGGTTCGGCGGCATGGTCTCCGTGCGGCTGGCCGGCGGCAAGCAGGCCGCTCTCGATTTCTGCGCGAAAACCGAGATCTTTACTCTCGCAGAGTCTTTGGGCGGCGTCGAGTCGCTCATCGAGCATCCCGGCGCGATGACGCACGCGTCGACTGCCGGTTCGCTGCTCGAGGTCCCGGACGACCTGGTGCGTCTGTCCGTCGGTATCGAGGACGGTGCCGATCTGGTGGGCGACGTCGAGCAAGCACTGGCATGATCGTCGCACTGATCGACTCGGGGTTGGGAATGCTCCCGACGGCTGCTCACCTGCGTGAGTCGCGTCCCGAGCTCGATCTGGTGCTGATGATGGATCCCGACAACGCTCCGTGGGGTCCGAAGCCGGATGCGTGGGTGATCGAGCGGGTGGTCGGTACCGCTCGGCATGCCGTCGAACTCGGAGCCGAGGTCGTGGTGCTGCCGTGCAACACGGCCAGTGTGACGGCGTTGAGCCAGGTGCGGGCTGCGCTCGGTGATTCGATCCCCGTGGTGGGGACGGTCCCGGCGATCAAACCCGCAGCGGCGGTCAGTGATCGGATCGCGATCTGGGCGACGGCGGCCACGACGGCAAGTGCGTACCAGGCCCGGTTGATCGACGAATTCGCCTCTCGTCGGACGGTGACCAGCGTGGCCTGCCACGGCCTGGCCGATTCGATCGATCGCGGAGACTCGACCGGAATACGTGCGGCCATCGACGCTGCGGTGGCCGCCACTCCCGACGACGTCGAGTCCATCGTGTTGGGGTGCACCCACTACCCGTTGGTGCTGGACGAGATCGTCGCGCGTCTGCCGGACGGCGTGACGATGTTCGACAGCGCGGCGGCTGTGGCCAATCAGACGGTGCGGCGCGCGGACGAGGTCGGTTCGGCGCGGGCCGGCACCGGATCGGTCTCGGTGTGGCTGAGCGGCATCGAAGGCGTACTGCCGGAGAGTGCACATCGTTACCGCGAGGCGACGGTGCTACTCGACGGTGCGCGGGCCCGGTAGTTCCGCGCCGCCGGGGAATGCCCGGTGGGTTCGTGCGTTGTCTTTCACTGAGGTAACGGTTGTTGCAGTGGAGGGAATGAGCACATGGTCGGTGTCGACACGCGGGACGTACAGGGCAGAGCAGCGGCGCGGATTCCGCATCGGTATGCCTTCTGGGTGGTCGGCGTCGCCTTCATCGTGCTCATGGCGTCCTCGGCTGCACCGTCGCCGCTGTACCCGGTGTACCAGCAGTCGTGGGGGTTCAGCGCGATCACCCTCACGGTCGTTTTCGCCGTCTATGCGCTGGCGCTGCTGCTGACTCTGCTCACGGTGGGAAGTCTGTCGGACCACATCGGACGCAAACCGATCCTGGTCGCGTCACTGCTGCTGCTGATCGTCAGTCTGGTGTTGTTCATCGTCGCCGACAGTGTCCCGGTGTTGATCGCTGCTCGCGTCGTGCAGGGAATCGCCGCAGGCGCGGCAACGGGTGCCATGAGTGCGGCCATCATCGATCTGCAGCCCACCGTGTCGACCGGCCCGCTGCTCAACAGCGTCGCCCCCTCCTTCGGTCTGGCGGCAGGCGCGATCGGGGCCGGTTTGCTGGTGCAGTTGGCGCCGGCACCCGAAATTCTCGTGTTCGCCCTGTTGATCGCCGCCGCGGCAGTACTGGCCGTGGCCCTGCTGTTCGTGCCGGAGACGTCGGCGATGCGCGGCTTCGATTCCCGACGTCACCTGGCGTCGACCCTGCTGCCGCGAGCCTCGCTGCCGAAGTCGGTGCGGGCACCGTTCGTGGTCATTGCCCCTGCCCTGTTCGCGACCTGGTCGCTCGGCGGGTTCCACCTCTCGCTGGGCCCGTCGATCATCGGCACCGTCTTCGGTATCGACAACCACATCGTGGGCGGCCTGGAGATCTTCTCGCTGTTCGCCTCGGGCTCGGTAGCAGCTGTCGTCGTGCGCAACGGGCTTCCTCGCACGGTGATGATGATCGGCGCGTCGGTGCTCGCAAGCGGCGTCGCGCTGACCTTGGTGTCGGTCGAAATCGGCTCGGTCGCGCTGTATTTCGTCGGCGCTGTCGTCGCAGGATCGGGCTGGGGAGCAACGTTTCTCGGTGCGATGCGCACACTCGGTTCGTTGGTCCCCGCTGCGGTGCGAGGTGGCGTGTTCGCCACGACATTCGTCATCAGCTACCTCGCCTTCAGCCTGCCTGCGGTGATCGCCGGTCTCGCCGTGCACCGGCTCGGATTGAGCACCACGGTCGAGGTGTACGGGGCGTTCGTCATAGCTCTTGCACTGATCTCGGTCGTCGGGTTCTCGGTTGTGCAACGACGAAATCGTTAGCGCAGCAATCACTCCTCGATCTCCCCTCCCGAGGACGGGCACCACGCACTGCCCAATCGGATAGTCCGGCAGCGGTGTTGGAACGGTTCTACCCTGCAGGTGTTCCGATCTCCTCTCGGTGCGGCCATGGTGGTCATCAGTGAGACGCCGATCACACACCCCAGGCGTTTCCTGACCACACTCACCGAGGAGACACCGATGGCAATCGAGCTCAATCAGATCTGGGAATTCCCCATCAAGGAGTTTCACCCGCTGCCCCGCGCCAAGCTGGGGGTCGGCGCTCACGACATGATCGGCGTCGAGGCGAAGGAACTCGGATTCAAGCGTGCCCTGCTCGTCACCACCGGACTGCGCGGATCCGGGATCATCGAGGAACTGATCGGCAAGATCGAATACCAGGGCGTCGAGGTGGTTCTCTACGACAAGGTCGAGTCGAACCCCAAGGACTACAACGTCATGGACGGTGCCGCGCTCTACCAGAAGGAGAAGTGCGACAGCGTC
The DNA here is from genome assembly GCF_002258365.1 of Rhodococcus sp. 06-221-2. Classification (NCBI taxonomy): domain Bacteria; kingdom Bacillati; phylum Actinomycetota; class Actinomycetes; order Mycobacteriales; family Nocardiaceae; genus Rhodococcus; species Rhodococcus sp. 06-221-2. The sequence continues at coordinate 195,821 of NZ_NOYJ01000020.1, read as the reverse complement.
ATCTCCGTCGGTGGCGGCTCCAGCCACGACGCGGCCAAGGGCATCCGCGTCGTCGTTGCCCACGACGGCCGCAACATCAACGAGTTCGAGGGATTCTCCAAGTCCACGAACAAGCAGAACCCACCCCATATCGCCGTATCGACCACCGCCGGAACGGGTTCGGAGACGTCCTGGGCGTACGTCATCACCGACACCTCGGACATGGAGAAGCCGCACAAGTGGCTCGCCTTCGACGAGGCGTCGACACCGACTCTGGCACTGGACGATCCGCTGCTCTACTACACCTGCCCCCAGCAATGGACCGCGTTCTGTGGCTTCGACGTTCTGGCACACGGTGCCGAGCCGTACGTGTCGCGTCTCGATTTCGCGCCGTCGCTGGGCAACGCGATCTACTCGATCGGCCTGGTGTCCAAGCACCTTCGCGAGGCCGTCTACGACCCGGGCAACCTGAAGGCTCGCGAGGGCATGATGAACGCCCAGTACATCGCCACGCAGGCGTTCAACTCCGGCGGACTCGGTGTCATCCACTCGATTTCCCACGCGATCAGTGCGTTCTACGACAGTGCTCACGGCCTCAACAACGCCATCGCTCTGCCGCGCGTGTGGGAGTACAACCTGCCTTCGCGCTACGAGCGCTATGCGGAGATCGCCGTGGCCATGGGCGTCGACACGAAGAACATGACCACCGTCCAGGCGGCCGACGCGGCAGTCGAAGCCGCCATCCGGCTCGCGAAGGACGTCGGCATTCCCGACAACTTCGGGTCGATCCGTTCCGCGACGTACGACAAGAACCGGATGAACACCGGCAAGTACGCCGGTAAGGGCGACGTGATCAAGGGTGACGAGAAGTCGGTACTCAAGATCTCCGAGCACATCCAGGAAGACTGGTGCACCCCGGGTAACCCCCGCGAGGTCACCGTCGAGTCGATGATTCCGGTCGTCTCGCACGCGATCAACGAGTCGTACTAATGCTGCGCAGTGGTGCGGTTATGTGCCCCGGGCGGCGCATAACCGCACCACTGCGGCTCCGCCGCTCTTCGAAGGGAAACACATGATCTCGCTGTCGACAGTGCGTAGCGACGACACCGACACCGTTCGATTCACCGACGCTGCCGACCTGCGGAGGGCGCTCGCCGAGCAGGATTACATCGCCGACGACGACCTGGCGACCGTGGTGCATCTGGCGACAGCGCTCGATCGCCCGCTGCTGCTCGAAGGACCGGCGGGTGTCGGAAAGACGGAGCTGGCCAAATCGCTTGCTGCGGCGAGCGGCCGCAAGTTGGTGCGCCTGCAGTGCTACGAGGGGCTCGACGACAACCGAGCCCTGTACGAGTGGGATTACGCCAAACAACTTCTGCACGTGCAGATGCTGCGTGAACACATCGGTGCGCTGACCCAGCACGTCACCGACATCGACGACGCCTCGAAGATGCTCGCCGCCAAGGACTTCGGCCTGTATTCCGAGCCGTTCCTCTCGGTGCGTCCGCTGCTGGAATCGATCCTGTCCGAGGAGCCGGTGGTTCTTCTCGTCGACGAGGTCGACCGCACTGAGGAATCCATGGAGGCGCTGCTGCTCGAGGTGCTCGCCGAGAAGCAGGTGACCATTCCCGAGGTGGGCACCTTCACCGCACGAAGTGATCCGTGGGTCATTCTGACCTCCAACGACACTCGCGAGCTGTCTTCCGCCCTCAAACGCCGCTGCCTGCACTTTCATCTCGACTACCCCTCTGCCGAACGGGAACGGGAGATCGTCACCGCCCGCGCTCCGGAGGTACCCGATCGGGTCGCAGCCGACATCGTGGCGCTGGCAACCGAACTGCGGGCGCTGCCGCTGCGCAAGAGCCCATCGATCTCGGAGGTCATCGACGCGGCTCGTATCGCGTCGGTCCTCGGCCACACGGAGGACACCCGCAAGTATCTGCTCGCCGCGCTGGTCAAATACTCCTCGGACATGAAGATCGCGATGGCAGGCCCGGCGACGGAGACAGCCTCTGCAGCACCATCTCTCGGAGCCGTCGTCAACACGACTGCGACGGCGTTCCGGGGTCATGGTGGACGGGACAAGGGCGGCATCGGGATTCGACGATGACTGCGGTCGAGCCGTTCGCTCCGTCGGTGGTACTCGACGTGCTGTCGGCAGTGTTCGGCCGGACGCTGCGGCGGTTCGGAGTGGCGGCGTCGCCGGCCGAGGTCATCGAAGTCCGACGCGTGCTCGGGCTCCTGGGGGCAGGTGACCTGACGGTTCTACGCGCGGCGTTACGCGCCACGTGCGCGAAGTACGATCACGAACAGCAGGGATTCGATCTCGCGTTCGACTCGCTGTTCGCAGTCGGCTCGAACGCTGTTGTCCACGAACACACTTCGCCGGTCGGCGCGCAGGTGGCGGGCGGCCTCCCGACCGATCTCGACGTGGGAGCCGACCAGGAGGCGGCGAAGTACGCCGAATACAACGAGCGTGCCGTCGAGATCGGAGATCTGCTCGACGCCCCCGAGGCCGACAAGGGCTTCAACCCACACAAGGACGACGACGACATCAGTCTGTCGTCGGAGGATCACGATCTGTCCATCGATACCGATGGCGACATGGGTCGACGGGGCGTGACCTACACCGTCGATCTGGAGCGTTCCGGTTCGACGGCTGCAGGGGAGTTGGCGTCGAGCACGAGCGGAGCGGTTGCAGGGCAACTGAACTGGGAGGATCCGGCAAGTATCCTGGCATGGTTCGATGCCTACGATCCCAGTAGCGTGTACGGCGATGGCGGAGATTCCGGGCCGCTGAGCGCGGCGATGTTGGACAGGATCACCGATGCCGTCGAAGCCTTCGTCGCAGCTCTGGGTGAGTTGACCGGGACGATGTCGTCACCGGTGCCGGTCGACGGCGCAGGGCGGGGGATCGACAGCCATGCCGAGATCGAGCGCGCAAGTCACGAAGTGTTGCGGCACATGCGCGGGACTCCTCGGCCTCGGCCTCGCGAACACTCTCGGGGCCCGCTGGACATGCGTCGCACGGTTCGGTCGAGCTTGCGCACGGACGGCATTCCGTTTCGGTTGGTCACCAGGACACCGGTTCCGGACAAGGTTCGATTGTTGGTGCTGGCGGACGTCTCGTTGTCCGTTCGCCCGATCACCGCATTCACGCTCAGACTTGCCCAGGCGATGCACTCGCGTGCGCATCGCTGCACTGTGATGGGCTTCGTCGATTCTCCGGTGGACGTGACGACCACCTTGCTCGGGAGTACGGGCGACGGTGCTCTGGCTGCAGTACTCGCAGATGCGCGATTGGACCTCGAAGCGAGCAGCGATTACGGCAGGACCTTCGCGGACCTGCTGGACTCGCATGGGGAGGTGTTGAACAAGCGCACCGCGGTGATCATCGTGGGGGACGGTCGGTGCAACGGACGGCCGCCCGGACTCGATGCGTTGGAGAAGATTCGGTCCAAGGTGCACCGCATCGCCTGGATCACTCCCGAAGCTCGTCGTTACTGGGCGCAGGCCGCGTGCTCGATGGAGGAGTACGAGCCATTCTGCGATCGAGTGGTGGTGGCACGAGACGGGGAACAGTTGGCGGCGCAGGCCGCCGATCTGGGGCATGCGCTGTCATGACCCGACCCGTCACACCGCTTACCTGCCCGATCGGGTAGGTAGGAACCTGGCCCGGTGCTGGTGGGAACGGACCGTCTGCGCTCGTAAGGTTGTAACCTGAATCACAGGTCCGGTTCGTGTTCGGATCGAAGGACAGCGAGGGTGTGAACGGTGGACCAGGCAGCTACTGCGAACGTAGGCAAGGCGCTGCACGATCTCGATACTCGGCGCAGCCGAGCCGAGACGCCACGTGTCCTCAAGTTCCATGCGCCCGAGATCGTGTTCGGTCCGGATTCGCTCGGAGAGGTCGCGCATGCGACGCGTCGTCTCGGTGGGGTACGGCCGATGCTCGTCACGGACGCCGGCTTGATCGAGAGTGGCTGGGCCGGGCAGCTCGTCGACCTCCTTCTTGCGCAGGGGCTCGAGCCCCAGGTCTGGAGCGCACTGACGCCCAATCCCAAGGACGTCGAGATCGAGGCCGGCCACGGTTACTACGCGGACTTCGGCTGCGACGTGTTGGTGGCGATCGGGGGAGGGTCGGTGATGGATGCGGCGAAAGGGATTGCCGTCCTCGCCGGCAACGGCGGTCGAATCCTCGACTACGAGGGGGTGGATCGGGCCACCCGGCCGATCCCGCCTCTGGTGATGGTGCCCACGACATCCGGCACCGGAGCCGACGTCTCGCAGTTCTGCATCGTCACCGATACCGCACGCTCGACGAAGATCACCATTCTCGGCCGAGCCCTGGTACCGGACATCACGGTGATCGACCCGATGTTGCTGACCACGATGCCCGAATGGCTCAACGCCGCAACCGGTTTGGATGCTCTGACGCACGGGATAGAGGCGTTCGTGTCGTTGGGTCACAACCAGCTCACCGACCATCATGCGCTCCGAGCCATCACCATGGTGATGTCACAGTTGGCTCGCACCATCGACGAGCCGACCGACATGGTTGCACGAGGGTCGATGGCGCAGGCGAGTCTGGAGGCCGGCCTGGCATTCACGAACGCGATACTTGGTGCGACGCACGCGATGAGCCACCAGGTGGGCGGGCTGCTCGATCTCCCGCACGGGGTGATCAACGGTGTGCTGCTGCCGCACGTCATTCGTTTCAACGCTGCCGAGGATCCGTTGCCGTACGTGGCCATCGCGATGAGTCTCGGGCTGCCCGAGGGCAGGGCCAGGCCGGAGGAGGCCGCAATGGCCGTGGCCGATCGAGTGGACCGCCTCGCTCGTCAGGTCGGTGTTCCCGCCGGCCTGGCCGAGATCGGCGTCAGCGAGTCCGATCTCGATGTGTTGGCCACCAACGCATTACGCGATGCATGCATGTCCACCAACCCGCGCTCGGCCACTCACCGCGAGATGGTCGATCTGTTCAGGACTGCACTGTGACGTCGGGACCCGACCTCTCGTTGCTGACGGGACTGCGTTCGGGCAAGAACACGTTCTACCCCCAGTATCGCGGCGCTGCGGAACGTTTGGAACGCGTCGTCTATGCGCTGGAACTGATCTCGCGAGCGCTGGTGCGCACGGTCGACGGTCCGGAAACGCTGGTGTGCGCTGTGGCCGAGGCGGCACGAGCCCATCTGAGTGCGCGCTGGGTCGTGTTCGCTCTCGCCGACGGGGCGTTCCCCGACGCCGGTCCTCGCAGATTGGTACTCGGACCCGACGCCACACCGTTTCTGGTCGACAACGTCGAAGGGCCACCGTTGCCGGACGACGTCGTCGACTGCCTCGAGTCGATCCGACAGTCGACGTGCGGCGACGGGCTGACCCCGGTGATCTCCGCCCATCACGCCTTCGTGCCGATCGCGTACGACGGGGGTGTCGTGGGCGCTTTTGCAGCGTGGACCGGTGAGCAACGTGTGCTGGACGCCACCGACGCCGCGGTGCTCAGCATCCTGGCCAGCCAAACCGCGGTGGCCCTGCAGAATTCGGCTCTGTTCCAGAGCCGAAGACAACTCCTCGAGCGCACCGAGAATGCCTACGCCGAGGCGAATCGAACAGCGGCCGACCTCGCCGCCCGCAATGCCGAACTCCTGCTGACGCAAAGACAATTGGGTGCCGCGCATCGGCATCAGGTGCTCGACGATGAACGGCATCGCATCGCGCGCGAACTGCACGACAGCGTGACCCAGGCCGTGTTGTCGGCCGGTATGCAGATCGAGGTCTGTCGCAGCGACATCTCGGCGGAAGAGCGCAGTGACAGGCTGGATCTGGCCAAGGATCTGACGCGTCGGGCAGTGGATCAGCTGCGGTCGGCGATCTACGCGCTCAATCACCCTCAGGACGCCGACCGAACGTCGCTTCCCGAAATGCTCGAACAGCTTTCGGTGGTCCACATGCCCGACGAGTTGCAGGTCTCGCTGCGGGTGGAGGGAACTCCCGTCGAGTTGAGCAGCGAATGCGAGCATGCTTTGCTCCGCATCGCCGGAGAGGCGTTGTTCAACACTGCAGTGCACGGACATGCATCCCGGGCCATTCTTCGATTGAGCTACTCGCTCGATCAGGTACAGCTGTCGATTGCCGATGACGGTGACGGCGATCCGGCGCACTTGCGCATGATGCTGCACATGGCCGAGTCCACCGACGTCGACGGCCGCCACCGCGGGTTGGCGAACATGGCGGCGCGCGCCCGCGAACACGGCGGGGTCTTCGAGATCCGCCGTGCCCGCACCGGGGGCGTGCGAGTGGCAGTGCGTATACCGCTCGACCCGAATTCCACGAAGGGCACAGCATGAGCGTCACAGTGGTACGAGACGGTTCGCCTCCGGCGGCGCCGCCCAGGGTTCGGATCGTCCTGGTCGACGATCATGCGATTCTGCGCGACGGGTTACGGTCGGTGCTCGAACGTGAGTCCGACCTGACGATCGTGGGGGAGGCGTCGACGCGGGAGGAGGGCTTGGCCGTCGTCGCTCGGGTCACACCCGACATCGTGCTGATGGACCTCAAGCTCTCTGCCAGCTCCGATTACGAGGGTCTCGCCCTGTGTGCGCAGTTGTCCAAGGCGCACAACGGAATCGGTCTACTCGTCTTGACGACGTTCCTCGACGATCGTCTGGTGGTGGAGGCCGTGCATGCCGGTGCCCGGGGATATGTGGTCAAGGACGTCGACACCACCGAGTTGGTTCGCGCGATCCGCGCGGTGTCGCGCGGTGAGAGTGCGTTCGATTCCCGGAGCGCCTCGGCCGTCGTTCGTTCACTCAACGGCACACCGAGCAGCATCGAGCGGCTGACCGAGCGTGAGCTCGAAGTGCTCCGGCTACTGGCAACGGGTCTGTCCAACAACATGATCGGAACGCGGTTGTTCATCTCGGCGACGACGGTGAAGTTTCACGTCAGCAACATCATGCGCAAACTCGCGGTGTCCCGCCGTGCCGAGGCCGTCTATGCCGCGAGTAAACAGGGATTGATCTGAGCGATGAGCCTTCGGGCACAGAGTGCAAAGTAGACGGCGCTCGGCGTCCTGTCGGGAGCGTCCTCGCGGTGCAGGCTACGGATAACACATACCAGTGATATCCACGCCGAGGAGCACCCATGACGACTGTTCAGGAAGATACGCGCTCACACGACGCCCCGGCCGACCGCCCGACGGAACTCACCGTTCTCGGAGCGTGTGCGCAGGATTGTCCGGATTCGTGCTCGATGGTGGTGACCGTCGAGGACGGGGTGGCGACGAGCGTCAGCGGGAGCAAGACCAACCCGTACACCAACGGCGGCCTCTGCGTGAAGGTGGACAACTATCTCGACAAGGTCTACAGCCCGGACCGAGTGCTGTACCCGCTCAAGCGGTCCGGGCCCAAGGGCTCGGGAGAGTTCGAGCGGATCTCGTGGGACGAGGCCGTGGCCACCATTGCCGAGAAATTCACCTCCATCGCCGAGGAATTCGGCCCCGAGGCGATCATGCCGTGCAATTACCTCGGCACCCAGGGCATTACGCAGGGTCTCAACGTCGGGGATGCATTCTTCAACCGACTCGGGGCGACGGTTGCCGAGCGCACCTACTGCGATGCCGGCTCGTGCACGGCCTACGCGATGACGGTGGGCGACACGGCAGGCGTCGACCCCGAGAGTTTCGTCCACTCCAAGTTCATTCTGATCTGGGCGGCGAACACCATGAGCACCAACCTGCACCTGTGGCCGTACATAGCCGAGGCGAAGAAACGCGGGGCCAAGGTGGTGGTGATCGATCCGATCAAGACCAGAACCGCCAAGGCCGCGAGCTGGTACATCCCCATTCGTCCGGGCACCGACGGCGCTCTCGCCCTGGCGATGATGCACGTGATCATCGACGAGGGATTGACCGACGCGGACTACATCGAACGCTTCACCATCGGTTTCGACGAATTGGCCGAGCGGGTGCAGCAGTACACCCCGCAATGGGCGTCCGAAGAGACGGGCATTCCCGTCGAAGACATCTACACGCTGGCAAGGGAATACGCACAGAGTCAGCCCTCCGTCATTCGGATCGGCGTCGCCATCGAGCGCAGTGCAGGTGGCGGGCAGAGCGTCCGAGCCATCTCCTGTCTACCGTCGTTGGTGGGGGCCTGGCGTAAGCCCGGCGGCGGCATCCTGCAGCTGCCGCTGTGGGCGTTTCCGGTGAACTGGCCCGAGTTTCTGCAGACGGATCTGCAGACTCCGGGTACACGCGTGATCAATCTGTATCAGCTGGGTGAGGCGCTGACCGGCGGGTTGAATCTGGACACGCCCCTCAAAGGACTGATGGTGTACAACTCGAATCCGGTGGTGGTGTGTCCCGATCAGAAGCGCATGATCGACGGGCTCAGCCGGGAGGATCTGTTCACCGTCGTCAGTGACCACTTCATTACCGACACAGCGGATTACGCCGATATCATTCTGCCCGCCACGACACAGCTGGAACAGGACGACATCAACTTCTCCTGGGGACACCTGTTCGTCACGTACAACAACCGGTCGATCGAGCCCCTCGGTGAGGCCGTCCCCAATACCGAGCTGTTTCGCCGATTGGCCGCCGCGATGGGCTTCACCGAACCGGTGTTCTCACGAACCGATGAGGAACTCCTCGCCCTCTCCTACGACTGGAATGCCCCGGCAATGGAGGGCATCACGATCGATTCATTGAAGAAGCTCGGGTGGCAGCGACTCAACCTTCCCGGTCCCGACGAGTACGCACCGCACGCAGAGGGCAATTTCCGGACGCCGTCCGGCAAAACGGAGTTTCTGTCCTCGGCGGCGGCGGGCGGCAACTTCGTGCTGCCGCTCTTCCGGCAGGGATCGAACGACCACCAGCCGGGACAACCGGTGGATCCGCTTCCGCACTACATCCCGCCGCGCGAGTCGTCGAGGACCAATCCCTTACTGGCAGAGGAGTATCCACTCAATCTGCTCACGCCCAAGTCACACGCGTACCTGAATTCGAGCTTCGGGAATCTCGACATGCACCGCAAAGTGCAGAAGGAGCCGACGTTGCTGATCAACCCTGTCGACGGCGAACGGCGGAGAATCGCTTCGGGTGATGTGGTGCGAGTCTTCAACGATCGCGGCGAATTCACCGTCGTTGCCAAACTCGACAAGTCGGTCATGCAGGGTGTCACCGTTTGTGCGATGGGTGCATGGCGCAAGAACATGCTGTCGCTGTCGACTCCGGCCTCGCTCAATCCGACGGTGTTCGCCGACCTCGGGAACGCTCCGACGTTCTCCGACACCCTCGTCGAGGTCGCGGCGCTCGGCGCCTGACAACCCTTTCTCCTACTACGAACATGAGGATTTCGATATGGCCTACGTCGTGACCGAAGCGTGCATCGACCTGCTCGACAAGGCATGCACCGAGGAGTGCCCCGTCGATTGCATCTACGAGGGCGCTCGGATGATGTACATCAATCCCGACGAGTGCGTCGACTGCGGCAAGTGCATGCCCGCCTGTCCCAACGACGCCATCTTCTGGGAGCACAAGATCCCGGAGGAACAGAAGCAATTCGTCGACATCGCCGTCGAATTCTGTGAGGACGCAGGTGCTTCCGGTGGTGCGGAAGATCTCGGCCCGGTTGGGCACGACCATCCCTCGATCGACGAAGTGGCGAAGAAGTGAGTGCCGCAACGGTTTCCGAGAGTGATCTGATCATCGTCGGTGCCGGACCTGCCGGACTGTACGGTGCGTACTACGCGGGTTTCAGGGGCATGACGGTCACCGTGATCGACGCTCTGCCCCATCCGGGCGGGCAATTGGCGGCCCTGTACCCCGAGAAGAAGATATTCGACGTCGCCGGGTTTCCGGCGATCAAGGCGCAACATCTGGTCGACGCATTGGTCGAACAGGCGGATCAGGCGAAGCCGACGTACCTGATGGGGCACGTGGCGACCGAACTCGAAGAATCCGAGAACTTCGTGCGGGTCACGACGGACAAGGGCGAGACCGTCGTCGGCAAGGCCGTTCTCGTGGCCGCAGGTATCGGTAAGTTCACGCCGAGGCCATTGCCGGCCGGAGCCGAGTTCCACGACCGAGGCCTACGGTATTTCGTACCGAAACTCGATGATCTCGCCGGCGAACGGGTGATGATCGTCGGCGGCGGAGACTCGGCGGTCGACTGGGCGTTGAGCCTGGAACCGATCGCAAAATCGGTGGTATTGGTGCACCGTCGCAACGACTTCCGGGCGCACGCTCACAGCCTCGGTCAGCTGGAGCGGTCCGGTGTCGATGTCCTCACCCCGTTCGAGGTGGAGGAAATCCTTGGCGTAGACTCCGTCGAATCGGTAACGATCGTCGACGGCACCGGAGTCGATCGCCGACAGCTCGAAGTATCGAGTGTTGTTGCCGCACTGGGGTTCAAAGCCGCGCTCGGCCCCATCTCCACGTGGGGATTGGACAAGTACCAGCGCGATATCGCCGTCGGACGGACGATGCGCACCAGCCGAAGGCGAGTCTTCGCGGCGGGCGACGTCGCCGGACACGAAGACAAGGTCAAGTTGATCGCAGTCGGGTTCGCCGAGGCCGCGACAGCGGTGAATCACATCGCCCCGCTGGTCGACGGTTCGGCAGCGATCGTGCCCGGCCACTCGAGTGACTCGCTCCACTGACGAGAGACCCGTAGGAGCTCAGTTTCACCGACGAGGACCGTGAGCAGTGCCGACCTCGGGCTGCTCACGGTCGCTCGGCCACATCGGGCGAGTGACAGCTCGCGGGTCGTCGGACTGCGCGCACGCGGCCGCGCGGTACTGACGCGGGCTCATCCCGTACTGCTCGCGAAAGGCGCGGCTGAACACTGCGGAGTCCGCGAAACCCCATCGCCGACTGATCTGGCCGAGCGAGCGGTCCACCGCGACGCTGGCGATGATCTCGCGTCGGCAGCGCTCGAGCCGTTTGACCCGAATGCTGCGCGCCACCGTAGTGCCACTTGCCGCAAACAGGCGATGCAGTTGGCGGGTGGAGACGAGCATGGCCGACGCGACCGTGGTGGGCGACAGATCTGGGTCTGCGAGGTGTTCCTCGATATAGCGTTGCGCCGTCCGAACGAGGGCGGTACCGGGGGAGTCCAGCGCCGGGCTGGTGGTGGTGTTCCTCGCGATGACGCTGACCAGATCTCCGACCTCGTCTGCGATGGCCTGTGCGCCCGCGGTACCCAGCGTCGACCGGGTCGACCCCAGGTCGTGCAGAAATCGGCTGAGGAGACCGCTGAAACCGGCCGAGCCGTCGAAGGCCATGGCCGTCAGGTCGCTGGATTCACGCTCGTCGAGTCGCAGCATGTGACGGGGCCAGGTGAATACTTCGAGCTCCCATTGATCGTCGTCGGGGTGACCGTCGATGATCCAGTCGAAGGGACGAGACGTGTCGTAGATGGCGAAGTCGCCGCGGGAGAGCACGCATTCGCGTCCGTCCTGCACCACGATCGCGCGGCCTCGACGGATCATCCCGATCTGAACGTATTCGATTCGGTCCTTCTCGATGAGCGAGTCGGTTCGCGCGATGCGTTGAGTCGTCGATCGGACAGTCGACACCTGCAGGTGCGCGAGAGACATCGATCGGACGGCTCCGGTGAATCGGCTGTCCGCCACGTCGGCTACGTCCAGGGCGACGAAGTGTTCGTTCAACATGTCGGACCAGTCGCCGCGGCTGGTCGTTCGAGTCGGAATGGAGAATCCGGATCGAGACAGCATGGGGACCCCTTGTCGTAGACGCTCATGGCGATGCAGGAGCTTTCTTCGAGATTAACCCGCAATGTTTCCGGTTGATTCACTGTTCGTAACTTTGCCGGAAAGTCGTGAGGCAGGGTCGTGCGCTGGTCGCTGCACGTCAACTACCGGGCGCGCGCGGTCAAGTGTGAGGCACTGCCGTCCGCGATTCTGGTGTTCGACCGAGTGAAAGGACTACTCCGTGGGTGACCCCGTTCGAGCAGTGCGCAGCCATCCGACCGACCTCGATTCGGGGACGGTGGACGCTCGGGGACGGGCACTTCGGGATCTCCGTATCTCGGTCACCGACCGGTGCAACTTCCGCTGTGTCTACTGCATGCCTCGAGCCGAGTTCGGTCCCGATCACCGATTTCTCGACACCGGCAGGCTGCTGTCCTTCGACGAGATCGACAGAGTGGCGCGGGCGGCGGCGACGATCGGCCTCCGAAAGATCCGTCTGACGGGTGGTGAACCGTTGCTGCGGGCCGGAATCGCCACGCTGGTCGAACGATTGAGCGCCATCGACGGCGTCGATCTTGCGATGACCACGAACGGGTCGTTGCTCGCAGCCCAGGCCGCATCCTTGTACGCGGCCGGTCTGAAACGCGTTACCGTCAGCCTGGATTCGATCGACCCGACGACGTTCGCGCGGATGAGCGACACGCGCGTACCCGTCCGGACCGTGCTCGACGGCATCGACGCGGCAGTGTGCGCCGGGATGTCACCCGTCAAGGTGAATGTGGTGGTGCGACGGGGGGTGAACGGTGATTCGATTCTCGACCTGGCCGAACGGTTCCGAGGGACCGGTATCGTCGTGCGGTTCATCGAGTACATGGATGTAGGGGCGACGAACCGGTGGGAAATGGCGCAGGTGACGGACGTCGACTCCATTGTCGACATCATCGGGGCAGCCCATCCGCTCGAGCGGATCGAGTCGATGTACGAAGGCGAGGTCGCGACGCGCTATCGGTATCGCGACGGGAGCGGAGAAATCGGGGTGATCGGCTCGGTGTCGAAACCGTTCTGCGGCAGCTGTACTCGGGCCAGGCTGTCGGCGGACGGGCAGGTGTACACGTGCCTGTTCGCTTCGGCGGGAACCGATCTGCGCGCGCTGCTGCGTTCGGGGGCATCGCAGGATGCTCTCGTGGCGCGGTTGTCGGCGCTCTGGAACAGCCGTGACGATCGATACTCCGAACTGCGAGCGGGATCGGGGGACACCCCGGCCGGCGAGCGGATCGAGATGTCCTACATCGGCGGATGAGGCGGACCGTAAACTCGACTACCCGTTCGGTGGACGAACACCGTTGTGCCATAGTAGATCTCGGATTGTCAGCCCGAGTGCGGGCGGTACCCATCGGATCGGCGGTCGGCGCAGTTCTCGCCGAGGATGTCGTTGCCGAGCGCGTTCTGCCGGCGTTCGACAATTCTGCAGTCGACGGGTTCGCTGTGCGCCGTACCGATGTGATCGGTTCCTCACGACTGCCGGCCACACTGACCGTCTCGGCGCGTAGCGTCGCCGGACGGTCGAGTACCGAGCTGAGCGTGGCACCGGGTGAATGTGTACAGATCATGACCGGTGCAGTACTTCCGCGAGGGGCCGATCTGGTGGTGCCTGTCGAACAGACCAGCGGATTCGTGACGTCGTTCGGTTCCGATACGGTGACCATCTGTTCGAGTGGTTCCAAGAGCAACATCCGCCGTCGTGCTTCGGATGTCGATGCCGGTGACGTGGCCATCAGGGCCGGTACGGTGCTGACTCCCGCTCAGGTCGGACTGCTTGCGGCACTCGGACGAACGCTTGTCAGGATTGGCTCGACATTGACCGTGGCTGTGTTGTCCACCGGATCCGAAATCCGCTGTGCTGAAGAAACTCCGACGCTCGGCGAGTGTTTCGACGCCAACTCTCCGATGATCGCAGCCGATCTGCTGCGGTGTGGTGCCGATGTGCACCTCGAATCGGCGGTATCCGACGATGTGGAGGCGTGCAGAGCGGCCCTTGCTCGCTGCGCTGCGGTAGCCGACGTCATCATCACGACCGGTGGAATCAGCGCAGGAACCGAGGAGGTGGTCCGGCTTGCGGTGGCGGATCACGACGTCACCTTCGCCTCGGTTGCGGTCAGGCCGGGAAAACCGCAGGGCTGCGGACGATTCGATGGAATACCGATCATCTGCCTGCCCGGAAATCCGGTGAGTGCGCTGATCTCGTACGAACTGTTCGTCCGGCCGGTCGTGGTATCCGCTCTGCAGGATCCGGCGGCGGAGCGAACGGTGAGAACTGTGCGGGTCCGCGGCGACGTGACCTCGGCGTCGAGCACACCTCGGGTTCTGTTGGGATTCATCGACGGCGCGGATGCCGAGGTCACGCAGTCACATTCGATGAGAGCATTGGCAGCCGCGAACGGATTGGTCGTCGTTCCCCCATGCGACTCACTCCCACAGGCAACAGGGCAATATCCCGCGTGGACCTTCGATTCACGTACGGCATCGAGACCGGGCCGGTACGTATGACCGCCACTGCCGCTTCCCCGGCTGCCACCGACCCGCGGCACGCTGCCAAATCGACCACGTGATCCCGTTCGACCACGCCAATCCACTCGGCGGCTGGACCACCGTCAACAACCTCCAATGCCTCTGCGAATACCACCACAGCGTCAAAAACCGCCGGCCACACATCCCCACCCAACCCAGACGATCCGGCGTCATCGCCTACGCCGAACCACCCGACAACCTGACACCCGAACCGAGCGACGAGGAAGCCGACACAGCACCAGCGTTCTAGTACTCCCGCGGATCCCATGCCTGGAGTATCGAGACTGTTCAGACGAGTTGTGGTGCCGTCGTCTTGTCGATCACGAGCCAACCGCCGTGGTAAGTGGAGGTCTCGAAGGGCTTCCCCGTCGATAATCCCAGCTCGGCCAGCGCCGTCTCGTCGAACGTGCGGATGTGCCCGTGGCAGACGGTGGTCTCGGTCTCGAACGGTACCGCGATGACGACGCGGCAGCGCGCCACCCGGAGTGCCTCCGCGACGATGGCAGAGCCCGTTTCGGCGTCGACGTGTTCGAGCAGGTGCAGAGCTGTCACGGTATCGACACTGTTGTCGTCGAACGGGATTCGGGCTGCATCGAACACTGCCGTGTCGAGTCTCGCGCCGAGGTGCGGAGCGACAGTCGCGAGCAAATCCATGGTTCCCGCTGACTGGTCGGTCGCGGTGACCGAACAACCCTGCATTGCCAGCCGCAACGGGAAGAAGCCGAAGCACGAACCCAGATCGAGTACCGAACCGCGGACCGCCGCGGCGGCACGCTCGTGCACAGGAGCGAACTCTGCGCGACCGGAGAGGAGGTCATCCAACGAGTTTCGGTAGTACGTCGTCCATGCCTCGACCGGATCGGCGACAGTGGTGCGCACGATGCCGACCAGTACGTGCTCGAACTCGCTCTGGGATAGCCCGATGTGGCGCGCCTGTTCGGTGATGAGCGGAACGAGGCATTCGCCGATCTCGCGCGCAGCGAGGCAGTGGTTCACCTGGACCGTCGATCCTGCACGCACGGCGTCGAATCGAAGCCCGGGAGTGTGCCGGACGACGACGTTCTCATGAGCCCAGACCCCGTCGGGTCCGGGTGCCAATGCATCGATCTCGGTCATGTAAGTCTTCTTCTGTCGTTTCTGCTGTGACCCTCTGTTGAGTTGAGCTTTCCACAGCGAACCGCGGCAGAACTCGGATCGACCGCTGGTCGGTCCTCTCGGACGCCGCTCACCCCGCAGGCCGGACGGGCCGGTACCTACCCAACTGGACGGTTGATCGCGACGGCCGACCAGTTCCTGCGCCATGACCCGTCGGAAACCTCGACGGCCGTTAGCGTGGTGATCCTGAACACAGTCGATCGGATTGTGGCCGAACAGATTTCGTAGGAGGAATCAGATGTCGAAGAAGAGTGAGAACGCTGTGGTCGGTACGTCGGTTGTCGAGTCCGATCTGGTGGAGGAGTCGTTGGTGGAGGAAGTCTCGATCGACGGTATGTGCGGCGTGTACTGATCATGACTACTGCTGTGCAGGACGCGCTCGATCTGGATGTGCGGTGGGTATTGCATCCGCAGGTGGCGTTGCGTCCCGAGTCGTTCGGGGCGCTGCTCTACCACTTCGGGACCCGCAAGCTGTCGTTTCTGAAGAACCGCACGATCGTGGCGATCATCGAGTCCCTTCCCGACCACCGGGATATGCGGTCGGCGATCGCGGCCGCAGGGATCAGCGATTCGGCATCGGCTCCCTACGTGAGAGCGCTCGAGACGTTGGCGGACTCGAACATGATCACTCGCCCTTAGAACCTGACCCATTCGTAGAAGAGGACGGCCCCTATGACTTCCACCCTCGAAAGACCAGCTCCGGTAGGGAGATTGGTCGATCAGTTCGAGCTCGGTCTCGATGCTCCGATTTGTTTGACGTGGGAGTTGACCTACGCCTGCAATCTGTCGTGTGTGCATTGTTTGTCGTCGTCGGGTCGTCGTGATCCGCGTGAGCTCTCCACCGAGCAGTGCAAGTCGATCATCGACGAGTTGCAGAAGATGCAGGTGTTCTACGTCAATATCGGTGGCGGTGAGCCGACGGTCCGGTCGGATTTCTGGGAGCTCGTCGACTATGCGACGGCGCATCAGGTGGGGGTGAAGTTCTCCACCAACGGGGTCAAGATCGACAAGAAGGTGGCGGCGCGCCTGGCGGCGTCGGATTACGTCGATGTGCAGATTTCCATCGACGGGGCGACGGCGGAGGTCAACGACGCGGTGCGTGGTCCGGGGTCGTTCGACATGGCGTGCCGGGCGTTGGAGAATCTGAAGGAGGCCGGGTTCCGGGATGCGAAGATCTCGGTCGTCGTCACCCGTCACAACGTGAGCCAGCTCGACGACTTCAAAGCGTTGGCCGACAAATATGCTGCGACACTGCGGATCACGCGGTTGCGGCCGTCGGGTCGTGGTGCGGATGTGTGGGATGATCTGCATCCGACTGCGGGTCAGCAGCGCGAGTTGTACAACTGGCTCGTTGCGAACGGTGAGGGTGTGTTGACGGGTGATTCGTTCTTCCACCTCTCGGCGTTCGGTGACGCTCTGCCGGGGTTGAACTTGTGTGGTGCGGGGCGGGTGGTGTGTTTGATCGATCCGATCGGTGATGTGTATGCGTGCCCGTTCGCCATTCACGAGAACTTCCTCGCCGGCAACATCGTCCGAGACGCGAAAGACGGTATGGGCGGTTTCCAATCGGTGTGGCAGACCTCGGAGTTGTTCCAGGAGTTGCGGTCTCCGCAGACCTCGGGTGCGTGCACCAAGTGTGCTCATTTCGATGCGTGTCGGGGTGGGTGTATGGCGGCGAAGTTCTTCACCGGCCTACCGATGGACGGTCCGGATCCCGAGTGCGTGATCGGCAACGGTGAAATGGCGTTGGCAGCGGCGGGGGAGATCCCCAAGTCCAGTGTCGATCATTCGCGTACCGGTCAGCGCAAGACTCCCCGTAAATCGGTGCCGTTGACATTGATGATGCGTCCACCGACGAAGATCTGCGACGAAAATCCGCTCGCCGGAATGGAACAGGAAGCGTAGTCATGGCAAAGAGTGCGTGGTTCGAGACCGTTGCCGAAGCGCAGCGGCGGGCGAAGAAACGTCTACCGAAGTCGGTGTACGCCGCGCTGGTGGCCGGCTCCGAACGCGGCATCACCATCGACGACAACATGGCGGCGTTCGGGGAGCTCGGGTTCGCTCCGCATGTGGCGGGGTTGTCGGACAAGCGGGACTTGTCGACGACGGTGATGGGGCAGCCGCTGTCGTTTCCGGTGATGATCTCCCCGACGGGTGTGCAGGCGGTGCACCCGGACGGTGAGGTTGCGGTGGCGAGAGCTGCTGCAGCGCGCGGCATTCCGATCGGGTTGTCCTCGTTCGCGAGCAAGTCCGTCGAGGAGGTGGCGGCAGCGAATCCGCAGACGTTCTTCCAGATGTACTGGGTGGGTTCGCGCGAGGTGTTGTTGCAGCGGATGGAGCGGGCCCGCGCAGCCGGTGCGGTCGGGTTGATCATGACGTTGGATTGGTCGTTCTCGAACGGCCGCGACTGGGGTAGCCCGTCGATCCCGGAAAAGATGGACCTCAAGGCGATGGTTCAGTTCGCTCCGGAGGGCGTCATGCGTCCGAAGTGGTTGTGGGAGTTCGCGAAGACCGGCAAGATCCCGGATCTGACGACCCCGAACCTGACCCCGCCGACCGGTGGTCCGGCTCCGACGTTCTTCGGTGCGTATGGGGAGTGGATGGGTACTCCGTTGCCGACGTGGGAGGACGTGGCGTGGCTGCGGGAGCAGTGGGGTGGGCCGTTCATGCTCAAGGGAGTCATGCGGGTCGATGATGCGAAGCGGGCTGTCGACGCCGGCTGCACGGCGATCTCGGTGTCCAACCACGGAGGCAACAATCTCGACGGCACCCCGGCACCGATCCGCGCTCTTCCCGCGATCGCCGAGGCCGTCGGTGATCAGGTCGAGATCACCCTCGACGGCGGCATCCGGCGCGGCAGCGATGTGGTGAAGGCGTTGGCGTTGGGTGCTCGGGCGGTGTTGATCGGTCGGGCATACCTGTGGGGTCTGTCGGCCGGCGGTCAGGCCGGGGTGGAGAACGTGCTCGACATCCTGCGTGGGGGAGTCGATTCCGCGGTGTTGGGACTCGGGCACACCTCGGTGCACGATCTGTCACCGTCGGATGTGGTGATGCCCGCCGGATTCGACCGGAAGCTGGGTGTGTGACCGACTGGTTCGAGACTGTCGCCGAAGCGCAACGGCGAGCGCGTAAGCGACTTCCGGCATCGGTGTATTCGGCACTGATGGCGGGGTCCGAACGTGGGCTGACGGCGGGCGACAACACCGCTGCCTTCACCGAGCTCGGGTTCGCCCCACACGTGGCCGACCTGTCGGATTCGCGGGAGTTGTCGACGACGCTGATGGGGCAACCGCTGTCATTTCCGGTGATGATCTCCCCGACGGGTGTGCAAGCCGTGCACCCCGACGGTGAGGTCGCGGTCGCGAGGGCTGCGGCGGCGCGCGGTGTGTCGATGGGTTTGTCGTTGTTCGCGAGCAAGCCGATCGAGGAGGTCGTCGCAGCGAATCCGCAGACGTTTCTTCAGGTGCATTGGGTGGGTTCGCGGCAGTTGTTGGCGCACATGCTCGATCGTGCACGTGCTGCGGGGGCGGTCGGGCTGATCGTGACGATGGATTGGTCGTTCTCGGAGGGCCGCGATTGGGGGAGTCCGGTGATACCGGAACGCCTCGACGCCAGGGCAATATTCCGGTTGGCACCCGAGGTCTTGGCCCGTCCACGGTGGCTGGCGCAGTGGGCGCGGTCGGGGACATTTCCGGATTTGACGGCACCGAATCTTGCTGCGCCCGGGAAATCGGCGCCGACGTTCTTCGCCGCGTATCGGGAGTGGATGTCCACCCCGCTGCCGTCATGGGAGGACATCGCCTGGCTACGTCAGCAGTGGGACGGTCCGTTCATGCTCAAAGGTGTGTCGCGGGGCGACGATGCGTTGCGGGCTGTCGATGCCGGCGTCACGGCGGTGTCGGTGTCCAATCACGGGGGCAACAATCTCGACGGTTCGCCGGCGTCGATCAGGGTGTTGCCGGCGATTGCCGAGGCGGTGGGCGATCAGGTGGAGGTCACCCTCGACGGCGGGATTCGGCGGGGCAGTGACGTGGCGAAAGCACTGGCGTTGGGTGCTCGGGCGGTGCTGATCGGGCGGGCGTATCTGTGGGGTCTGGCCGCGAACGGTCAGGCCGGAGTAGAGAACGTGCTCGACATTCTGCGCGGTGGCTTGGATTCGGCGGTCCTCGGTCTTGGACACTCGTCGGTGCAGGAGCTGTCACCGTCCGACGTCGTTGCACCGCATGACTTCACCCGTGCGAATCAGCTCCCCGGTTCGGGAGATCCGACCATCCTGGCAGAAGAAAGGATCGGAGTCCGGGATACAGAACCGAGGAGCTGATTCGATCGACAACCCAGCGCAGCTGACGCTCAGGCCCTGCTGAATCCGTCGAGCATGCCGGTGTAGAGCTTGGGCGGAGGAGTCGCGAACTCTCCACGCTTGCCGGTGCCGAGTCCCAGGGTGACGAGGGATTGCACGAACAAGGTTCCCGCTGCGACCCCGTCGACGACGGGCACTCCGATTTCGGACGAGATGTGTCGGCAGAGATCGGCCATACCCGCGCAGCCGAGGACCACGGCATCACTACCGTCCGTCTCTACCGCGATGCGGCAGGCCTCGGTGACGATCTTGCGAGCGTCGGGGTCGGTTTCGAGATCGAGGACGGGCAGGTCGCACGCATGGATGCCGAGGCACTGCCGTCCGAAGCCGTAATGGTCGGCCAAATCCTGTGCCCGTCCGATCGTGCGCGCGAGCGTGGTGACGACGCTGAAACCGCGGCCGAGGAAACTCGCGGCATGCATGGCCGCTTCCGCGATCCCGATGACGGGCCCCGATGCGAGCTCGCGGGCCGCGTCGATGCCGGGGTCGCCAAAACAGGCGATGACGTAGCCGTCGACCCCGGTGGCCTCGCCGCGGGCGATCTCGGCGAGAATGCCTGGGACGCTGAGGGCTTCGTCGACGTGGCTTTCGATCGACACCGGTCCCATGGATGGGCTGACCGCATCGACGACCGTGCCCGGGCCGACTACGGCCCGGGCACAGTCACCGATCGTTGCGGTCATCGAACTCGTGGTGTTCGGATTGATGACCTTGATGAGCACGTGCGAGATCCTATGCTTTCACTGGTGTGTCGAAGTTGGTGACGGCCAGCTTGGTCCGCGTTGCGAGGTAGAAGTACATCGCGAATCCGATGCCGCATCCGATGAACCAGCTGTACTTGGACGCCGTCGACATTCCGGCGATCTGCATGCCGTCGATGGCTCCGTTGAACAGCACGGTGAACATGGCCACCAGCGCGCCGACGATGGTGGAGTACACCGCAGCCGGGTTGTATCCCTTGGAGTACCAGTACAGACCCGTCGTCGACATCGAGAACAGCTCGTCGACGACGACCTTCTGCTTGCGGACGAGGTAGTAGTCGGCGATCAGAATGCCGAACAGTGGTCCGATGAATGCGCCCAGAGTTTCGAGCGTCAGGTGGATTACGTCGGGGTTGTTGTACAGGTTCCACGGGGTGATCAGCACCGAGCCGATGGCGGCGATCATTCCGCCTGCGCGCCAGCTGATGCGCTGCGGGCTGACGTTGGAGAAGTCGAACGCAGGGGAGATGAAGTTCGCGACGATGTTGATGCCGATGGTGGCGATCGTGAACGTCAGTGCACCGAGAACGATGGCGAACGTGCTGTCTATTCGAGCGACGGTCTCGACCGGGTCGGTGATCAGCTCACCGAACACCGGAAGCGTCAACGACGCCGTGACGACCACCAGGATGGAGAAGACCAGGAAGTTGACCGGGAGGCCGAGGAAGTTGCCCTTCTTCACCGCGGAGTAGGACTTGCCGTAGCGGGAGAAGTCGCCGAAGTTGAGCATGGGGCCGGAGAAGTACGAGACCACGAGGGCGATGGCTCCGAGCATCACCGGAATCGAGCTCAGGCCCGTGTGCTCGACCTCTTGTAGGTTGAGATCGATTGCGCCCCAGCCTGCTTTCCAGATCAGGTAGCCGCACAGCATGAACATCACGACGTAGACGGCGGGCCCGCAGAAGTCGATGAACTTGCGGATCGATTCCATGCCGCGCCAAAAGACCGCTGCCTGGACGACCCAGAGGAACAGGAAGCTGGCCCATCCGAGCATGGAGAGACCGGCGAAGCCGTAGTCGGCGGTGACGGCGTACGGGGCCAGTGACGGGAACAGCTTGATCAACACGATGTCGAGGGCTGCCGATGCCAGGAACGTCTGGATGCCGTACCAGGCCACGGCGATCAGTCCGCGGATGATGGCGGGGATGTTGGCACCGAGGACGCCGAACACGCTGCGACAGATGACCGGGTAGGGCACCCCGGAGACCTGGCTCGGCTTGGCGACGAGGTTGCAGAAGAAGTACACGATGGTGATGCCGACGAGCAGCGAGATCAGCACCTGCCAGCTCGCCAACCCGAGTGCGAAGAGGCTGCCGGCCGTGACGTAGCCACCCACCGAGTGCACGTCGGACATCCAGAAAGCGAACAGGTTGTAGGAGGTCCAGGTCTGCTTCTTCAGCGGAGCGAGGTCTTCGTTGGTCAGCCGTGGGTCGTAACTGTCCTTGATCAGGCCTCCACCGACGGGGTGGCCCGCGGCTTCCACGAGATCTCCCGTTTGGGCGGGACCGTGCGCTGTATCTGTCATCGATGCTCCTGACGGCCGGGCAATGAATGGAACGAGTGAATGGGGAAAAGCTAGCGGCGAAGTATTGCGCCCTCGTGACGTGAGCGATATATCTTCAGCCCGGCGTTTCCGTGGGTGGATCGGCAAACAATCCGTGATCGTTCGACAATGTCGAAATGACCGAATTGAGACGCGTGTGATGGTGCTGGGCAGCGCGCAACAGTGCGTCGGAGTCGCGATCGAGGAAGGCCGCGATCATGTCGGCGTGGTCGTCGTGCAGTGACGCCCGATCGGATCCGGCGACATGCACCATCGGTTGCACGGGTTCGGTGATGTTCCAGGCGGATTCGAGCATGTGCAGGAGTCGGTGCATCCGCGACGGCCGGGTCAGCGACAGGTGGAATTCGCGAGAGAGGCGGTGATACTCGCGTGAGTCGTCCTCGGTCAACGAGGCCTCGAGCTGCCGGTTGATCTCGATCAGGTGCGCGCGATCGGCATCGGTGGCCTGTTCTACCGCGATGGGGAGTGCGGCAGTTTCGAGAACCTCACGCACGATGTACATTTCGCGCAGTTCAGCCGCTGTCAGCTGCGCCACTCGGTAGCCGAGATTGGGTCGATGGTCGACCAATCCCTCGCCGATCAGAGTCTTCAGGGATTCGCGTACCGGAATGCGGCTCACGCCGAACAATTCCGCGACCTCGTCTATCGGAATGGGTGTATTCGGAGGAGCGTCACCGGCCAGGATGACGCGTCGGAGCTCGTCCAGAATTGTCGGCTGCGGGCCACCCGGTGCCGATATGGACAATTGCGAGAGCAATATCGACCGACGGCGGGGTGGCACGAATCGAAGATTATCGGCCGTGTGTTTCGTCCGCGTGACGGCTCGGTTCCGTCCGATAGCATCTGCACCCATGGCCACTGACACGCTCGGTACCCAGTACTGGCCGGACATCGTCGGACCGAAGCTCCTCGTGGTTCCGGTCGGTTCGCTCGAGCAACATGGGCCGCACCTACCTCTCGATACCGATACCCGCATCGCCGACGCCGTCGCGCGAACGGTTCCGAACGCTCTCGTGGCACCCGCGGTGGCGTACGGCTCCAGCGGCGAGCACGAGGGTTTCGGCGGCACCGTGTCCATCGGGTCCGCCGCGCTCGAGGCGCTGTTGGTGGAGTACGGGCGCTCCGCGTGTCGGTGGGCAGAGAGGGTCGTCTTCGTCAACGGCCACGGCGGCAACGGTCCCACCCTGCGCTCGGCGGTGACGCTGTTGCGCTACGAGGGGCGCGACGTCGTATGGTTCCCGTGCTCGGTGCCGGGAGCGGACGCGCATGCCGGACGCACCGAAACATCGCTGCTGCTGCATCTTTCGGCCGATGTGGTCGACATGACGAAAGCGGCACCGGGAAACACCACCGAGATCGCGGCTCTACTGCCCGAGCTGCGCGCCGGTGGCCTGGCCCCCGTCACGGCCAACGGTGTGCTCGGCAATCCCCTCGGGGCCACCGCCGAGGAGGGACGGCTCATTTTCGAGCAACTGCGGGACCGCGTGCTGGGTGCGGTGCAGAGATGGAGTCCGTCCCCGCACGGCGTCATCGTGTGAGCGATCGCGGTACAGAACCGGCGGAAAGCCTGTTCGAGGCCTCGAACAGAAACGGGGAGCAGGTATGTTCCGACCGATTTACCGGGTGGCCGACACACCGACCGTTTGTCCGCTTACGATGCCCTGATGGGTGAAGGTCGGTTGCCTGACGGCTTCGGGGTGCGAGTGGATCCACGCGTACGCACATTCTCCGAGGGACGCGTTCTGATCGGTGGTTCACCGATGCGGATGCTCACGTTGGCACCGACGGCCGCGGCAATGATCGGTGACGGTTTCATCGAGGTGACCGACTCGCAGTCCGCCCTCGTGGCGCGCAAACTGCTCGACTCGGGGGTGGGCAACCCGCGGCCCATGTCCATCCCGTCGCCCAGTGATGTCACCGTCGTGGTGCCGCTCAAGAACAACGAGGCCGGGCTCGCGCGGCTGATCACGGCGATGCACGGCATGCACGTGATCATCGTCGACGACGGATCCGACGTCCCGGTGGCGGTTCCTGCCGTGTCGTGGAGCGTGGGTAGCGTGACGGTGCTGCGGCACGAGACCTCACGCGGGCCGGCGGCCGCACGTAATACTGGACTACGTTGCGCTACAACAGATTTCGTTGCTTTTCTGGACTCGGACGTGGTACCTCGCAAGGGCTGGCTCGAGGTGATGCTCGGGCACTTCTCGGATCCGGCGGTGGGCCTGGTGGCACCCCGAATCGTCGCGCTGGAGCCCGAGGGCAGCGCACTGGCCCGCTACGAGCACGCCCGCTCCTCGCTCGACCTCGGACGCAAGGAAGCGGCGGTGCGCGCAGGGAGCGCGGTGTCGTACGTACCCAGTGCCGCCATGTTGCTTCGCCGGTCTGCTGCGGTGGAATGCCACGGGTTCGACGAGTCGATGCACGTGGCCGAGGACGTCGATCTGTGCTGGCGTCTGCAGGAGGCGGGCTGGCGACTGCGCTACGAGCCCGTGGCCCACGTGGCGCACGAGCACCGCGTCGCCTTCGTCGAATGGTTCGCCCGCAAACTGTTCTACGGCACCGGTGCCACGCCGTTGTCCGCGCGTCATCCGGGCATGGTGCCGCCGGTCGCGATGTCGCCGTGGACGTTGGTGACGTGTCTGCTCGCCGCCAGTCTGACGCGTATCGGATTGCTCGGCGCTCTGGCCAGTTTCGGGGTCACGGTCGTTCGGCTGCGCAAGATGTTCGTCGGTCTCGATCAGCCCACCCGCATCGCGGCCGTTCTCGCTGCCGAGGGTTTCGTGGCGGGGTTGTGGCAACTTGCCTCGGCGCTGTGTCGACATTATTGGCCGATCACGTTGCTCGCGGTGTTGTTGTCGAGCCGTATCCGGAAGATCGCGCTCGGTATGGCTGTGGCAGAAGCGTGTTCGGATTGGTACAAGCATCGTGAACTGGGCGGGCTCGATCCGGTTCGATACATCTTCTTCAAACGCGCCGACGACATCGCGTACGGAACCGGGCTGTGGAGCGGCGCGCTGTCGGCTCGTTCCATCGAGGCGTTGAAGCCCCGCCTGGACGGCTGACCCGTGCGCCTGGAAGGCCGGGCCGACGACGAGGGAAGTCCACTCGACGCCGACGTCATCGTCGTCGGAGGCGGGTCGTGCGGCTGTGTCGTCGCGGCGCGACTGAGCGAGAATCCCGACCGCTCAGTTTTGCTGCTCGAAGCCGGGCCGGCATCTGCGGGGGTCGACGACATTCCGCGCAGCCTGGGCGACTCGACGACGCTCCCCATCGGTCCGGACAGCCGGTGGGTGAGCCGCTACACCGCCGAACTCACCCGCGACGTCACGCGCACGGTGACCCGGGGCCGAGTGCTCGGCGGATCGGGTGCCGTCAACGGTGGCTACTTCGTCCGGGCGATCCCCGCCGACTTCGATGCGTGGCCACAATCGACCTGGTCGTTCGATCAGGTGCTGCCGTTCTTTCGCCGTTCCGAGAGCGATCACGACCTCGATGCCGCCGGCCGTACTGGCATCGCGCGTCGCTGGCACGGAACGGACGGGCCGATGCCGATCACCCGACCGCCCGCGCGGGCCTGGCATCGGCTGACCGCCGCGTTCGTGGACTCGGCGACGAGCGCCGGGATCGGCTACCGCGAGGACCTGAATGCTCCCGATGCGGGGGCGGGCGGTGTCGGTGCTGTTCCCTCGAACGTTCTGGGCGGGACACGGGTGAGCGCGGCCAGGGCATACCTCCTGCCGAATGCCGACCGGACCAACCTTCGTATCCAGGGTGATACGACAGTGGTGTCGTTGAAGTTCAAAGGCAGCAAGGTGATCGGAGTGGAGATCACCGTCGGCGGAGTTCGCAGAATCGTCCGAGCCGATACCGTGATCGTGTCGGCGGGGTCCGTGCACACGCCCGCGCTGCTGATGCGATCGGGCATCGGTGATCCCGAAAATCTTGTCCCGCTGGGTATCTCGATGGTGGTCGACAGTCCGGGCGTGGGTCGCGGATTCTCCGACCACCCCGAGGTCGCCGTTCCCCTCGTTCCGAAACATTCCCCCGAACATTCCCCGGACGATCGGTTGTCGTCTCCGCTCGAGGCGGTGCTGCACGCGGGCGACGTGGAAATCCGGCCGTACACGAGGCGGTTCGACGAATTGATACCCGGTCTGGACGTGGGGCCGCACTCGTTCGGCGTGGGTCTGATGCGGTCGACCGCGCGAGGACGCATCGCGTTGCGCACGGCGGACGCGTTCACTCCTCCCACGGTGAACTACCACTACCTCGAATCGGAACGGGACCGTCGGGCGATGCGAGACGGGGTCGAACTCGCCGTGGATCTGCTCCGATCCCCGGCCATGGCGTCGGCCGTGGACGTTCCCGCCATCGCCGATCCGCTCGCGCCACTCGGTACGTCGTTGCACCTGTCCGGGAGCGCCCGAATGGGGCCCGAATCGGATCCGGGGTCGGTTCTGGACGACCATTGTCGGGTGCGTGGGGTCGACGGCGTGTACGTCATCGACACCTCGGCGTTCCCGGTAGTGCCCAGCAGAGGGCCCCACGCAACGGCCGTCATGTTCGCCGAGCGGGCCGCGGCGCTGATCGATCGGCACGATCGCGGCGCGTAAGGCGTAGCGTTCGTGGTCTGGGGACCGTTCAGGTTCCCCAACAGATGGGTTTCTGCCATGTCGGACAAATCGCCCCGCAACACGATGACCAAGAAATCCGGCAAATCACTCAAGGACAAGCGCGCCGACAAGCGAGCGAAGTCGAGTGGAGACACCAGCAACGACATCATCACCTCCGCCGTCAAGAAGAAGTAGCCGGTCGTCGTCGACGGGACCGGCCCCGGTCGCACCCGTCGACAGCGGCTGTATCCTTGCCTGTGAGCTGGGTTACAACGATGTGGACAGGTCACGGAGGAAGCGTCGAATGGCAAGCCGATCGGACAGTGGCGGCAACCCCTGGGTCGCAGTGCGCCCCGGTGAGGATGTCACTGTGCTGGCGCGCCAAATGTCCAGTGCCCATCAATCTTTCGTCGACGACATCCGTACACACGGCTCGGCGGTGCGGTCCGTCGTACTCGACTCGTGGATGCGAAGTAGAACCAAGGGTGTCGACCCGGACGGCGGTAGTCAGGCACCGGCCCTGAGTGGGCCGGACCTCGACCGCTACCGCAACGGGCATCCGATGGCACTCATCCGCCCGGTGATTCGCAAACTGCTCGTCGAGGACGCCTCCGACACCGGTCTGCTCGTCGCAATCTCGGACGCGGAGGGCCGCCTGTTGTGGGTCGAGGGCGATTCCTCGGCCAAGGACCGCGCGCTGACGATGGATTTCGCCGAAGGTGTCGACTGGAGCGAGGAGAGCAAGGGGACCAACGCGCCGGGAACGGCACTCGCCGTCGATCACAGCGTGCAGATCTTCGCGTCCGAGCACTTCTCGCGATCGGTCCACGAATGGAGTTGCTCGGCAGCACCGGTGCATCACCCCACCAGCGGCCACATCCTCGGAGCCATCGACATCACCGGCGGGCCGCGGGTGGCCGTACCCGAGGTGCTCTCGCTGGTGCGGGCCACCGTCGCAGCCGCCGAGTCCGAATTACGCCTGCACCTGTTGAACTCACCGAAATCGTTGGGCGATACCGCTCCTCGTCTCGAGGTCCTCGGATCCGGCCGGCCCGGAGTGGTACGCGGCTCGGGTCGAACGCCTCTCTCACAGCGGCACGCCGAGATTCTCCTGTTGCTCGGCGATCATCCGGAGGGGCTCAGTTCGGACCATCTCGCCGTCCTGCTCGACGAGCAGGAACTCGATTCGGTGACCATCCGCGCAGAGATGTCGCGGCTGCGTAAGTCTTTCGGTACCGCAGGCCTCGCATCCCGGCCGTACCGATTGGTCGGCGAGTTGTCCTCCGATGTCGGCGACATCCGACGTGCCCTGGACCGCGGCGACGTCGAGGCGGCTCTGCGGATCTACACCGGACCGGTGTTGCCCGGCTCGTCCGCACCCGGCATCGAGGAGATTCGCGAAGAATTGCGGTCTCGTATGCAGGCTGCACTGTTGCGGCTGGGGGATCCGGTGTTGCTCGCCCAGTGGACCTCCTCTATTCACGGTCGATCCGACGTGATCGCATGGGAGGCCTATCGCGCCACGCTGAGCCGCGATTCCGCACTCTACGGCCAGGTCAGCGCACGTATCGACCTGCTCGACCGCGATCTCGGAGTCTGACGCACCCGTCGCGGCGGTGCCGTCGGAGTGACGGCAACGTAGTTGCAACGTTGCACCCCCTAGTGTCCTGAATCACACACCGCATCAGCAGTGCAGCACGTGTCGATCAGGAGGATTTTCAATGTCCGTCTATGCCCGTCCAGGTACCGCCGATTCCGTCATGTCGTTCCAGTCGCGCTACGACAACTGGATCGGCGGCGAATGGGTGCCACCGGTCAAGGGCCAGTACTTCGAGAACCCGACTCCGGTCACCGGTGAGAACTTCTGCGAGGTCGCCCGTTCCACGTCCGAGGACATCGAACTCGCCCTCGATGCCGCGCACGCCGCCGCTCCCGCCTGGGGCAAGACGTCCGCGGCCGAACGCGCCGTGATCCTCAACAAGATCGCCGACCGCATCGCCGAGAACCTCGAGTCGATCGCTCTGGCCGAGTCCTGGGACAACGGCAAGCCGATCCGCGAGACCCTCAACGCCGACATCCCCCTCGCGGTGGATCACTTCCGGTACTTCGCCGGCTGCATCCGTGCGCAGGAAGGCTCACTGTCCGAGATCGACAGCGACACCGTCGCTTACCACTTCCACGAGCCGCTGGGCGTCGTCGGACAGATCATTCCGTGGAACTTCCCCATTCTCATGGCCGTCTGGAAGCTCGCGCCCGCGCTCGCTGCCGG
Source organism: Rhodococcus sp. 06-221-2 (assembly GCF_002258365.1). Taxonomy (NCBI): domain Bacteria; kingdom Bacillati; phylum Actinomycetota; class Actinomycetes; order Mycobacteriales; family Nocardiaceae; genus Rhodococcus; species Rhodococcus sp. 06-221-2. The sequence goes on along the minus strand of NZ_NOYJ01000020.1, from coordinate 166,837 downwards.
TAACGCCGTGGTGCTCAAGCCCGCCGAGCAGACTCCCGCCTCGATCCTGCACCTGATCTCGATCATCGGCGACCTCCTGCCCCCGGGCGTGATCAACATCGTCAACGGATTCGGTGTGGAGGCAGGAAAGCCGCTGGCGTCGAGCCCGCGCATCGCCAAGATCGCCTTCACCGGCGAGACCACCACCGGCCGCCTGATCATGCAGTACGCGTCGCAGAACCTGATCCCGGTCACGCTCGAACTCGGTGGCAAGAGCCCCAACGTCTTTTTCTCCGACGTGCTCCAGGCCAACGACGACTACCAGGACAAGGCCCTCGAAGGCTTCACGATGTTCGCCCTGAACCAGGGCGAGGTGTGCACCTGCCCGTCGCGTTCGTTGATCCAGGCTGACATCTTCGACGAGTTCCTCGCACTGGCCGCGATCCGCACGAAGGCTGTGCGGCAGGGTGATCCGCTCGACACCGAGACCATGATCGGTGCCCAGGCGTCCAACGATCAGCTCGAGAAGATCCTCTCGTACATCGAGATCGGCAAGGGCGAGGGCGCACAGGTCGTCACCGGCGGCGAACGCGCACAGCTCGGCGGCGACCTCAACGGTGGTTACTACGTGCAGCCGACGATCTTCACGGGCAAGAACGACATGCGCATCTTCCAGGAAGAGATCTTCGGACCGGTCGTGTCGGTGACGTCGTTCAAGGACTACGACGACGCCATCGACATCGCCAACGACACCCTCTACGGACTGGGCGCAGGCGTCTGGTCCCGCGACGGCGGCGTTGCCTACCGGGCGGGCCGCGACATCAAGGCCGGCCGAGTGTGGACCAACACCTACCACCAGTACCCCGCGCACGCCGCGTTCGGCGGCTACAAGCAGTCGGGTATCGGTCGCGAAAACCACAAGATGATGCTCGATCACTACCAGCAGACCAAGAACCTGCTCGTGAGCTACGCCCAGAAGGCGCAGGGCTTCTTCTGATGGAGAACGCTCGGCCGCCCGCGCGGCTGAAGACAACCGCCGAGGCGATGGATCTTCTCCGTCGCCTCGGCGGTATCCACGGCGAACTGATGATGCATCAGTCCGGCGGATGCTGTGACGGCTCGTCGCCGATGTGTTATCCCGCAGGCGAATTCATCGTCGGCGATCGCGACGTTCTGCTCGGGTACATCGACCTCAGGCTCGGAGTGGGCGAGATCGCCCAGGACCTCCCCGAGGGTGTCGACGGCGTACCGGTGTGGATCTCGGGTTCGCAGTTCCAAGCGTGGAAACACACCCAACTCGTACTCGACGTGGTGCCGGGCCGCGGCGGCGGATTCTCGCTCGAATCGCCCGAAGGCGTGCGGTTCCTGAGCCGTGGGCGCGCGTACACCCCGGAGGAGAACGAACTTCTCGCCGCGCATCCACCTCTCGTCGGAGTCGACTGGGAAGAGGGCCGACGACCGCCGGTACCCGACGACCCACTCGTGGTCGCCGAGGCCGTCGACGCCTGTCCTGTGCCGGGAATGCTCCAGGGCTGAGTGCCTACGGCAGTGGTGCGGCTCCGCTTCCGGGTCGTTCCGCGGGCTATACTCCCGTGTGCCCCAGGCGGCACATAGCCGCACCACTGCGCGCAGCGCATACAGTGCGAACGATGAAGAGCTCATCGAAAACCGACGCGGCCGACGGCGGCGACAGCCTGCGCACCGTGGTGATCGCGTTCGTCGCCAACCTCGGTGTGGCCATCGCCAAGACGTTCGCGGCGGTGTTCACCGGGTCCGCGTCGATGGTCGCCGAGGCCGCCCACTCCTGGGCCGATACCGGTAACGAGATCTTCCTGCTCGTCGCCAATCGCCGCGGGGCGCGCGGCCCCGACGATCGGCGCCCGCTCGGGTACGGCCGGGAGACGTACTTCTGGTCGACGCTCGCGGCCATCGGCTTGTTCGTCGCCGGTGCGGCGGTCTCGGTGTGGCACGGCATCACCTCGTTGCTTGCCGGTGAGTCGAGCAGTGAGAACTACCTCGTCGCCTACGTCGTGCTCGCCATCGCGTTTCTGCTCGAGGGCGTGTCCTTCCTCCAGTCGGTACGGCAAATACGCGGCGAGGCAGCGCAATACGACAAGGACTTTCTCGATTACGCGTTGGAGACGTCGGATCCGACGCTGCGGGCAGTGTTCGCGGAGGACAGCGCGGCTCTGATCGGCATCGTGATCGCCGGTGCGGGAATCGGTTTGCACCAGCTCACCGGTTCGGCGGCGTTCGACGCCATCGGCTCGATTCTGGTGGGCGTTCTACTCGGGATCGTGGCGTTCGTGCTGATCGATCGAAACCGCCGATTCCTCACCGGCGAACCAGGATCGCGAGCATTATGGAACGCGGTAGTGCAGCGCATCGAGCTACTCCCCGAGGTGGCGTCGGTCCGGTTCGTTCGCATCGAGTTCGTCGGTCCCAAACAGATCTACGTGGTGGCGAGTGTCGATCTCGTCGGTGACTTCGCAGAGTCACGCATCGCGCACACGCTCCGGCGGCTGGAGCGTGAGCTGGAAACCAACAGAGCTGTGGTGGACGCAGTACTGACAGTCGCAGAACCGGACGAGGGAGATATCGGTGACGTGAATGCGGTTGCACAGCAGCCGTAATTCGCCCGTCATTCACCGATGACACCCCGCTTACATCACGGACCTATCGTGAACCGGTTCGCGCGCCCCACACACCCGAATGGGCGTCCCCTCGCGAGGGACCTGGTACGAGAGGCTTGCAATGTCCGTGAAAGATCCACAGTCGCCTCACCCGAAATCCGGCTCCTACGAGGGCACACAGTCGCACGTCGAGGGCGGTGACTACCTGGCCAAGAGAACCTTGAAGAAGGGGACCGCCGGGTGGGTACTTCTCGCGGGCCTCGGTGTCAGCTACGTCATCTCCGGTGACTACTCGGGCTGGAACCTCGGTCTCGCCGAAGGCGGCTTCGGTGGTCTGCTCATCGCGGCGATCATCATCGCGGGCATGTACCTGGCCATGGTCCTCGGAATGGCCGAGATGTCCTCGGCACTGCCCGCTGCGGGCGGCGGCTACACCTTCGCCCGCCGTGCTCTCGGACCGTGGGGCGGGTTCGCCACCGGCACAGCCATTCTCATCGAGTACGCCATCGCTCCCGCCGCCATCGCCACGTTCATCGGCGCGTACGTGGAATCGCTCGGACTGTTCGGGATCACCGACGGGTGGTGGGTGTACCTGGTGGTCTATGCCGTGTTCATCGGAATTCACCTCTCCGGCGCAGGCGAAGCCCTCAAGATCATGTTCGTCATCACCGCGATCGCCTTGGTCGGACTCATCGTGTTCGCCATCGCTGCCCTCGGACAATTCGATGCGAGCAACCTGACCGACATCGCGCCGACCGACGCAGCCGGAGCCTCGGGATTCCTGCCGTTCGGCTACCTCGGCATCTGGGCGGCTGTGCCGTTCGCCATCTGGTTCTTCCTCGCCATCGAGGGCGTGCCGCTGGCCGCCGAGGAGGCCAAGGATCCGACCAAGAACGTCCCGCGCGGCATCATCGCCGCCATGGGCGTACTGCTCGTCACCGGTGCCGTCGTGCTGTTCCTGGTGACCGGAGCCGGCGGGGCCGACGCCGTCAAGGAATCGGGAAACCCGTTGGTGGAGGCGCTCGGTGACGGAATTGCGAGCAAGATCGTCAACTACATCGGCCTGGCCGGACTGGTCGCGTCCTTCTTCTCGATCATGTACGCGTACTCGCGTCAGCTCTTCGCGCTGTCCCGTGCCGGCTACCTGCCGAAGACGCTGTCCATCACCAACTCTCGCAAAGCCCCTACGCTCGCGCTGATCGTGCCCGGCGTCATCGGATTCCTGCTCTCGCTGACCGGTCAGGGCGGAATGTTGCTGAACATGGCCGTGTTCGGTGCGGCACTGAGCTACGTTCTGATGATGGTCAGCCACATCGTGCTTCGCCGCAACGAGCCGAACATGGAACGGCCGTACCGAACCCCCGGGGGCGTTGTGACCACCGGATTCGCGTTGATCATCGCGGCACTCGCCGTCGTCGCCACCTTCGTCGTCGATTCCACTGCGGCACTGTGGTGTCTGGCAGTGTTCGTCGCGTTCATGGCCTACTTCGGCATCTACAGCAGACATCATCTGGTCGCCAACTCGCCCGACGAGGAGTTCGCCGCACTGGCCGAGGCCGAGGCCGAACTGGAATGACGATCTACACCCAGCAGGTATCCGGGACCACTTACACGTTCGACGGTCTGGTCGACCTGATGGCCAAAGCGACACCGCTGCGATCGGGTGACGAATTGGCCGGCTGCGCGGCCGAATCCGATGCCGAACGGGCTGCCGCGCAGTGGGCGTTGTCCGAGGTCTCTCTCGATGTCTTCCTGCACGATCTGCTCGTTCCGTACGAAACCGACGAGGTCACCAGGCTCATCATCGATTCTCACGACCGCATCGCGTTCGGGGCCGTCTCACACCTCACCGTGGGAGGTCTTCGGGATTGGTTGCTGCAGGTGACCGCGGGGCCCGATGCGGCCGCGACACTGCGATCGGTCGCGGCCGGATTGACACCCGAGATGGTCGCGGCGGTCAGCAAGATCATGCGGAACCAGGATTTGATCGCGGTCTCTCGGGCCGCGCAAGTGACGTCGGCGTTCCGGACGACGATCGGCCTACCCGGAACTCTCACCACGCGTCTGCAACCCAACCACCCGACTGACGACCCGCGTGGCATCGCCGCGGCCACACTCGACGGGCTGCTCCTCGGGTCGGGTGACGCGGTCATCGGGATCAATCCCGCGACCGACTCACCTCAGGCCACCGCCGACCTGCTGCATCTGCTCGACGAGATTCGGCAGCGATTCGAGATCCCGACGCAGTCCTGTGTGCTCTCGCACGTGACGACGACGATGGAATTGATCGACAAAGGAGTTCCGGTCGATCTGGTGTTCCAGTCCATCGCGGGTACCGAGGGCGCCAATTCCAGCTTCGGCGTGAACATTTCGTTGCTCCGTGAGGCCAACGAGGCGGGTAGATCGCTGCACCGCGGAACCGTCGGGAACAACGTCATGTATCTCGAGACGGGCCAGGGTTCGGCGCTGTCGGCAGGCGCGCACATCGGTACAGGCGACCGGCCCGTCGATCAGCAGACCCTCGAGACGCGTGCGTACGCGGTGGCCCGTGATCTCGAGCCGCTGCTGATCAACACCGTGGTCGGATTCATCGGGCCCGAGTACCTGTACGACGGCAAGCAGATCATCAGGGCAGGCCTCGAAGACCACTTCTGCGGCAAGCTCCTCGGACTACCGATGGGAGTGGACGTCTGCTACACCAATCACGCCGAGGCCGATCAGGACGACATGGACACGCTGCTCACGCTGTTGGGTGCGGCCGGCGTCGCATTCGTCATTGCAGTGCCGGGAGCCGATGACGTCATGCTCGGCTACCAGTCCCTGAGCTTCCACGATGTGCTCTATGTGCGACAGGTCCTCGGTCTGCGGCCCGCACCGGAATTCGAGTCCTGGCTCTCGCGGCTGGGGATGGCGGACGCCGACGGCCGAGTCCTCGACGTCGATGCCGCGGGATCGCCGCTGCGGGCCTTGATGAGTGCGCGATGAGCACGCCCGCGGAACGACCGGATTTGGGAGTGGAGCCTGCGGAACGACCGGAAGCAGAGTTCTGGGGTGAGTTGCGGGCGAGTACCCAAGCTCGGATCGGTCTGGGGCGTATCGGCGATTCGTTGCCGACGACGCGGGTGCTCGAGTTTCGCTCGGCGCACGCCGCGGCCCGGGATGCGGTGCACATGCCACTCGAGGTCGACGAGTTCGTGCGTCGGGTGGAGCAGGTGGGGCTCGGTACACCCTCGGTGGTGACGTCGTTGGCGACGAGCCGGGCCGAGTATCTGCGTCGTCCGGACCTGGGTCGTCAGCCGAAGGATTTGTCGGCGATTGCACATTCGGAGGACGAGATAGGCATCGTGCTGAGCGACGGATTGTCTCCCCGTGCCCTGGCGGATCACGGTGTCGCCATGGTGGAAGCGTTGAAAACCGAACTTGCCGAGCGGTATTCGATTGCTGCACCGGTCGTTGCGACCGAGGCCCGAGTGGCGCTCGGTGATCACATCGCGGCGGCGATGGGCGTGCGGACGGTACTGGTTCTCATCGGGGAGCGGCCGGGCCTGTCCGTCGCGGACAGTCTCGGTATCTACTTGACGCACCTTCCCAAGCCCGGCCGTACCGACGCCGATCGCAACTGCATCTCCAACATCCACCCGCCCGAGGGGCAGGGGTACGCGCAGTCGGCCCGCATCGTGGCAGGTCTGCTGGCCGGAGCCAGGAAGCTCGGACGGTCCGGCGTCGCGCTCAAGGACACGTCGCGCGCCGAGGTGCTCGAGGCTGCGGACGTCATCACGCTGGAGTAGGACCCCCATTCGGGGGTGGCCGGCCGTGACCGGCGTCACTACCGTGAGGCTCATGGACAGTTACGCCCGCGGCGATTCGGACACAGCGATACTCGACGACACGATCGGCCGAAACCTGCATCGCACCGTCGAGCGGCACGCCGAACGCGATGCCCTCGTCGATGTCGCGTCGGGCAGGCGGTGGACCTACTCGGAGTTCGCGGCGGACGTCGAGTTGTTGGCGGCGGGGCTTCTCGTGGCCGGAGTACAAGTAGGCGATCGAGTAGGGATCTGGGCACCGAACTGCCCCGAATGGACGCTGGCGCAATATGCGACGGCGGAGATCGGGGCAATTCTGGTCAACATCAATCCGGCGTACCGCTCGCACGAGCTGCAGTTCGTGCTGAGACAGGCGGGTGTCTCGGTGCTGTTGTCGGCCACCGAGTTCAAAGGGTCCGACTACACGGCCATGATCGACGACGTGCGACCGGAAGTGACAACTCTGCGCGAGGTCCTCTTCATCGGAAGCATTCAGTGGGAAGCGATGACCGATCGAGGGCACCGAGCGTTGGCGAAGACTCCGCGGATGGTCGCCGACGTGTCGAGCACACTCCGCCCGGACGACGCGATCAACATCCAATACACATCGGGTACAACGGGTTTCCCGAAAGGTGCGACGCTCAGTCACCGCAACATACTGAACAACGGCTTCTTCGTCGGCGAGCTCTGCCATTACACCGAGAACGACAGGGTCTGCATTCCGGTGCCGTTCTACCATTGCTTCGGCATGGTGATGGGCAATCTCGCGTGCACGTCGCACGGAGCAACGATGGTCATCCCCGGTCCGGCGTTCGACCCGGTGGCGACCTTGACGGCCGTGGCCGATGAGAAGTGCACCTCGCTCTACGGCGTACCGACCATGTTCATCGCCGAGTTGGCACTGGAGAACATCGGCGAATTCGATCTGAGCAGCCTCCGTACCGGAATCATGGCCGGATCACCCTGTCCCACCGAGGTGATGAAGCAGGTCATCGAACGCATGGGAATGGCAGAGGTGTCCATCTGCTACGGCATGACCGAGACGTCGCCGGTATCGCTGCAGACTCGCAGCGACGACTCGATCGAGCAGCGAGTGTCCACTGTCGGTCGTGTGGGTCCGCATCTCGAAGTGAAGATCGTCGACCCCGTTCTCGGTGAGACACTGCCGCGAGGCGAGGCGGGTGAACTGTGCACCCGTGGCTACTCGGTGATGATCGGTTACTGGGAGCAGCCCGACAAGACCGCGGAGGCCATCGATAGCGACGGGTGGATGCACACCGGCGACATCGGAGTCATGGACGGTGACGGCTACGTCGCGATCACCGGGCGCATCAAGGACATGGTGATTCGCGGCGGCGAGAACATCTATCCCCGCGAGGTCGAGGAATTTCTCTACACCCACCCCGACATCCTCGACGCTCAGGTCATCGGTGTTCCCGACGAGAAGTACGGCGAGGAGTTGATGGCGTGGATACAGCTCAGAGACGGTGCCGCACCACTGGATTCGGACGCGGTGCGGCAGTTCTGCAACGGTCGCCTCGCGCATTACAAGATTCCGCGCTACGTGCACGTCGTCGACGAGTTCCCGATGACCGTCACCGGCAAGGTGCGCAAGGTCGAGATGCGTGAACGCTCGCTCGGATTGATCTGAACCCAGCCGTTGGGCTGACATACTGACGTCCATGACCAGTGCGCTGTGGACGCCCACCGATACCGATGTCGAGCACGCTCGGGTCACCGAGTTCACCCGGTTCGTCGAGGAGCGCCACGAGGTGACGCTGCCCGACTACGCAGCGTTGTGGCGGTGGTCGATCGACGACATCGAATCGTTCTGGACAGCGGTGTGGGACTACTTCGACATTCGCTCCACCATCGAGCCGGAGTCGGTGCTCGAGGGCCACGGTATGCCGGGGGCGCAGTGGTTCCCGGGTGCCGAGCTGAATTACGTCGATCAGGTCGTCCGGCACGCTCGAGGAGATCGAGCCGCCATCGTTCATGCCTCCGAGGACGGTTCGACGCGGACCGTCACGTGGTCCGAGATGATCGCCCAGGCCGGTGCGTTGGCGGGCACCCTGTCCGACGCGGGCGTCCGGCGAGGCGACCGCGTCGTCGGGTACCTGCCGAACGTGCCCGAGGCGATCATCGCCTTCCTGGCGACAGCAAGTCTCGGCGCGGTATGGGCTGCGTGTGGGCAGGACTACTCGGCGGCGGCAGCGCTCGACAGACTGGGGCAGCTCGATCCCGCGGCGTTGATCACCGCGTCGGGGTACGTCTACGGAGGGGCCTTCCGCGACAAAGGTGCGGACGTCGACACCCTCGCTCAAGGACTGCCGACGGTTCGCACTGTGGTGACCATCGGCGACGCTGCCGGGACTGTGGGAACCGCGGCGACGTCGCTGAGCTGGGCGGACGCGACCGCGACACCACGCGAGCTCGCTCCGGTCGCAGTGCCGTTCGATCACCCGTTGTGGGTCGTGTTCTCGTCGGGGACGACGGGACGACCCAAGGGGATCGTGCACGGCCATGGTGGCGTGCTGCTCGAGCATCTCAAATCCGTTGCACTGCACTCGGATCTAGGACCCGACGATGTGTTCTTCTGGTACACGAGCCCGAGCTGGATGATGTGGAATTTCCAGGTGGCCGGTCTGCTCGTCGGTGCCACGATCGTGTCCACCGACGGAAATCCAGCGTTCCCGAGAACGGATGCGCTGTGGGGCATTGCGGCCGCGCAGGGTGTGACGTACCTCGGTACCAGCCCCGGGTACGTCCTCGCGTGCATCAAGGCGGACGCACACCCCGGTGCCGATCACGATCTCTCGAGCCTGCGCGCCATCGGGATCACCGGGTCTGCGATGCCCGCGACGTCGTCGATCTGGTTGTCGGAGAACGTCGGAGCCCACGTACCGGTGTTCTCGATCTCCGGTGGTACCGATGTGGTGTCGGCGTTCGCCGGGGGAGTGCGGACCGTGCCGGTCTGGGCGGGCGAGTTGTCGGTTCCGTTCCTGGGCGTTGCGCTCGACGCCTACGACGAGGCAGGCAACTCGGTGCACGGCGCAGTGGGCGAACTGGTCGTCACCGAACCGATGCCGTCCATGCCGGTGCGGTTCTGGAACGATCCCGACGGAACCCGTTATCGGGACGCGTATTTCGATACCTATCCGGGCATCTGGCGGCACGGCGACTGGATCACCGTGACCGAACGCGGCAGCGTCGTCGTGCACGGTCGTTCCGATGCGACGCTGAACCGCAACGGGATTCGAATGGGAAGCGCAGACATCTATCAGGCCGTCGAATCTCTCGACGAGGTCACCGAGGCCCTGGTGCTCGGCATGGAACAGCCCGACGGGGGATACTGGATGCCGCTGTTCGTGGTGGTCCCGGATGGGCTCACCGCGGAGCTACGCGAGCGCATCGTTGCCGTCATCAGGACTCAGGCGTCCCCGCGGCACGTTCCCGACGACATCGTCGCAGCGCCCGCGATCCCGCACACGCGGACCGGTAAAAAGCTCGAAGTGCCGCTCAAGAAAATGTTCCAAGGTGCTGCCGAGACAACTGCTCTCGACACCAGTGCCGTCGACGATCCGGAGGCGGTGCGGTGGTTCGCAGATCGCGCGGCGGAGTATCAGCGAGTCCAGCGCGCGAGGTAGGCCTTCTCCTCGGGCGCTATCCGGCGCAGAGTCTCCGCCCCGACGTCGACCATCGCCATGCGAGTGGTCGCCACCACCGCAGGCGGCGAAACCGGGGCCGCGCCCGCTGCCCGAACCTCGTAGCCGATGGTGAAATCGACCGCACGTACCTTCTCGAACCAGAGTGTGACGTCGAGCGGACCGTCCGAGTGCCGAAGCGGCTTCTTGTACGCGATGGTGACGTTCGCGATCAACGCACTCTTGATCAGGCTTTCGTTGGCCTCGCCCTCGCTGAGCAGCCATTCGATGCGCGCCTCTTCGAGCAGAGTGACCATCCGGGCGTGATTGATGTGCGCGAATGCGTCCATGTCCGACCACCGCACCGTGACGGTCGCGTGATATCCGACGGGGTCGATCCGATCTGTCTGCATCGCCACAGGCTCTGTCTTCATTGCTAGAGGATGGCATGCGCGCCTGCGTTGGGGGCGACGCTCTAGAGTCCCAGGAGTGATTATCGCCAATGTCGCACTGGATGATTCCGGCGTGCTCTTCGACATCGAACTCGTCGGCTCGACCATCGGGTCCATCACCCCGGCCGGTCGCGATCGCACCCGCGGCGTCGAGGTCGTCGACGGGGCGGGGGGAGTGGCCCTGCCGGGTTTCGTGGACAGTCATGTTCATCTGACGCAATGGGCAGCGGCGCGGCGGCGTATCGACGTCGGGCCGGCCTCGTCGGCGGCCGATGCCGCGGCACTGGTGTTCCCCTATGCGCGCACAGCAGGCGATTCCGTAGTGCGCGCCAACGGCTTTCGGGACGCGCAGTGGCCCGACGAACCACACAAGGATCTACTCGAGAATGCATTGCCCGGCGTCCGTGTGGCGTTGACGAGCATGGACCTGCACACGCTGTGGCTGAGTCCGGCGCTGCTGCGCGATCTCGGTATCGATCATCCCACCGGAGTGCTTCGTGACGTCGACGGTCTCGAGGCCGTCATGGCGCTGGAGGCATTGGAGGACCCGGCCGAGTTGGACCGAGCGGTGCTCGACGCCACCGCGGCACTGGCGGTCCGCGGAGTGACCGGCGTCGTCGATTTCGAGTTCGCCGACAACCGGACGGTCTGGGATCGACGCCTGTCGGCCGGATCTCCCGCAGTGCGCGTCGACACCACGGTGTGGCCGCAGTGGCTCGACGAAGCGCTCGATCGTGGGGAGCGCACCGGCGACGTCTCGGCCGTCTCGGACATGATTCGGCGCGGACCGCTGAAGGTCATGCTCGACGGCTCGCTGAACACCAGAACGGCCTGCTGTCACGATCGCTACCCGGGCGTCGACGGTGACAACGCCTACGGACTGTTGCTCGAGACCCACGACGGACTGTACGAGCTCGTCTCTCGCGCAGCTCGCGGCGGAATCACCTCTGCTGTCCATGCGATCGGTGACCGGGCGAACGGTGTTGCGCTCGATGCGTTCGAGCGGGCCGGTTGCGGAGGTCGTATCGAACACGCGCAGCAGCTCGTCCCCGAAGACATCGCACGCTTCGCGGCGCTGGGCGTTGCGGCGTCGGTGCAGCCGCAGCACGCCATGGCCGACCGCGACATCGCCGAGGATCTGTGGGCAGGTCGACGCTCGGTCGCCTACGGCTACGGGTCGCTCCATCGAAGCGGTGCCACGCTTCTCTTCGGCTCCGACGCTCCGGTGAGTCCACCGGAGCCATTGGCAGGCGTCGCGGCGGCGGTATTCCGAACCGACGACGACCGGCCGCCGTGGCATGCCGAGGAATCGGTTCCTCTCGGCGCGGCACTGCAGGCGGCGAGCGGCGACCGCGCTGCGCTCCGCGCAGGGGACGTCGCGGACATCGTCGTTCTCGAGGAGCACCCGGTGCATCGCTCGGCGCACGATCTGGCCGACACGGAGGTGCGGGCCACGATCTGTGCCGGTCTGCTCACCCACGTCGGCCCGGCATAGCATCGTCGATCGGGCGGCACGTCCTGGCCGAGTTCGTCGGTGACGTGAACCTGTCGGTCCGGCCGAGTAGCGTGACGTCGATGACGTCTTTCACCGATCCACGCGTGCGAGAGTTTCTGTCGGCAGGTACCCGCACCGGAAAGGTCGGCTACCTCGCTTCCGACGGACGGCCCCTGGTCGCCCCGATCTGGTTCGTCGTCGAGGACGATTCCATCGTGTTCAACACCGGAGCCGATACCGCCAAGGGGCGAGCGATCCGCAGGGACCCTCGGATCGTGTTGACCGTCGATCTCGAAGAGCCGCCGTACGGGTTCGTGCAGGTGCAGGGCGTTGCCTCGATCGACGAGGATCCCCGAGAACTGGTGCGCACGGCCACCGAGATCGGAGCGCGGTACATGGGCCGCGACAGAGGGGAGGAGTTCGGCAGACGCAATGGAGTTCCGGGCGAATTGATCGTTCGTTTGGTACCTACCAAGGTGATTGCCGCTTTCGACATGACGGCGTGACAACCGACGAACTCGGCGCGTGCGGGCCTGTAGATTGGCCGGGTGCCGAATCCAGCCACCGGTTCTGCACGTACGGGGGCGGGTGCTCTCGACGCGTGCTGGGCATGTAACGGTCCGGCCCATCTCGACGGATAAGTACTGAAAGGTAACTTCCGAGTTGTTCATGGTGAGAAAATAGAGATCGACGTAGTCAGCTTGCTCGATGTGTTCGGTGCCCATCGTTGTCCGCCGCTTCGGCGGCCGGTGGGGGCGCGTGTGATTGTGGGAAAGAGAGGAATCGATTGGACCCGCTAGGTGTGGAAGGTGCTGGAGACGACGACACGGGAGTCGACAGTCGGCAGCATCCCTCGTTCCCACTGTCACCGGCCCAATTGGGGATGTGGTTCGCGCAGCACGTGGACCCCTCGGTACCCGCCAACATCGCGCAGTACGTCGAACTGCGCGGTGATCTCGACGTCGAACTGTTGCGGCGCGCATCGTCGCGCGCAGCCCTCGAACTGCAGTCCGGTTTCGTCCGTATCACCGAGATCGACGCGGAGCCACGACAGATCGTCGACCCCACCCTGGACGACTCGCTCGGACTGGTGGATCTGCGCGGCGAGAACGACCCCCGCGCGGCCGCCCTCGAGTGGATGCACGCCGATTACAGCGCTCCGATCGACATTCTTCGCGATCGACTGATCGCCGCCACCGTCCTGCGTATCGAGGACGACGTCTGGTTCTGGTACGAGCGCGTGCACCACGTCGTTCTCGACGGCTTCGGTGCCGTGACCTTCATGAACCGCGCTGCGGAGTTGTACACGTCCGAGGTCGAGGGCACCGAACCGACGAAGAACCTGGCCTCGGATCTGACCAAGGTCTACGACATCGAGATGTCCTACCGCGATTCGAGCCGCTTTCAGGCCGATCGCGAGTACTGGGCGTCGCGGATCGACGGAATCGACGGAGTCACCACCCTCGCCGGGCACACCGCTCCGCCGGCCCCGAAGAGTCAGATCGACAGCACCGCTCTGTCTGCCGACACGATGAGCAGTCTCGATGCCCTGCGCGTCGAGACCGACACGACGATGGCGACCATCGTCATCGCCGCGTTCGCGGCGTATCTGGCCCAGATGACCGGCCGCGAGGACGTCGTGCTGTCACTGCCGGTGACCGCGCGAACCACCGCGGTACTGCGCCGCTCCGGCGGCATGGTGTCCAACGTGGTGCCGCTGCGGTTCGACGTCTCGGGCGACACCACCGTCGAAACGATGCTGGCGCGCGTCAACGCCGAGGTCTCCGGTGCACTGCGCCACCAGCGGTACCGGCACGAGGACATTCGCCGCGACGCAGGCGGCGCAAGCGGTCAAGCTGCGTTCTTCGGTCCCTGGGTCAACATCATGCTGTTCTTCGGCGAGGTGCGCCTGGGATCGATGGTCGGCGGGATCAACATCCTCTCCACCGGCCTCATCGAGGACTTCGGACTGAACCTCTACACGAGCGTCGCCGGGGCCACGACCCACATCGACTTCGAGTCCAACCCCAACCTGTACGGCCCCGATCAGTCCGGCCGCAATCACGAGCGGTTCGTCGACTTCCTCGGCCGTTTCGTGGCAGCAGCCCCGACGGACCTTGTCTGGGACCTGGCTCTGACCGACGGATCCGAGCGCGCACTGGTCGTCTCCGAGTGGAACCACACCGAACACGAGACGACGCCCAGCACTCTGCTCACCGCCTTCGAGGCTGCCGCGGCCGCTCGTCCCGACGCCACGGCTCTGGTGTACGAGGGCGACGTCCTGACTTACGGAGAACTGTCGGCGCGGGTGAACGGCCTCGCTCGCCATCTGATCGACATGGGCGTCGGCCCGGAGACCCTCGTCGGATTGTCCATTCGACGCTCGTTCGATCTCGTGGTCGGCATGTACGCCATCGTGGCGGCAGGCGGAGCGTGGGTACCGATCGACCCGGATCATCCTGCCGAACGCACGGCCTACATCCTCGACTCCGCGCAGCCTCGGTGCGTACTGATCTCGTCGCGTGACGACGTGTCGCTGCCCGAGGGCACCGACACGGTCGCCGTCGATCTGGTCGACCTGTCCGCCCGTTCGTCCGCTCCGGTCGACGACGCGGAACGGATTGCGCCGCTTCGTGTTTCGAACACCGCGTACGTCATCTACACCTCCGGCTCCACCGGCCGCCCGAAGGGCGTCGCCGTGGAGCATGCCGCCATCCACAATCAGATGGAGTGGATGCTGGCGGAGTATCCGATGGATACCACCGATGTCTATCTGCAGAAGACGGCGACGACGTTCGACGTCTCGCTGTGGGGTTTCTTCCTGCCGCTGCGAGTGGGCGCGACGATGGTGCTCGCCACCCCCGACGGGCACCGCGACTCGGTCTATGTGGCGAACAGGATCGCCGAGCATCGCGTCACGGTCACCGACTTCGTGCCCTCGATGCTGACCGTGTTCGTCGCCAACGCGCCGGCCAACACCTGTGCTTCGCTGCGTCATGTCTTCGTGATCGGCGAGGCGCTTCCGGTCGAGACGGCGGCAGCATTCCGATCCGTCTGCGCCGCGGGACTGCACAACCTCTACGGTCCCACCGAGGCTGCGGTCTCGGTGACGTACCACGAGAGCAGCCCACAGGACACGCGAACCGTCCCGATCGGTGTGCCCGAGTGGAACACCCGCGCCTTCGTACTGGACAGCCGGCTGCGACCCACTCCGGTGGGAGAAGCGGGCGAGCTCTACCTCGCGGGCGTTCAGCTGGCGCGGGGCTACGTGGGTCGCCCCGACCTGAGCTCGGATCGGTTCGTGGCCAACCCCTTCGGCGACGCCGGAGAGCGGATGTATCGCACCGGCGACCTCGTTCGGTGGCGCAGCGACGGAGTGCTGGACTACATCGGACGCACCGACTTCCAGGTGAAGTTCCGTGGCCAGCGCATCGAGCTGGGCGAGATCGAAACCGTCCTGCTCGCACACGAATCCATCTCGCAGGCAGTGACATTGGTCGTGCAGACGGTCACCGGCGACCAACTCGTCGCCTACGTCGTCGCCGGGCCGGGGAAGTCCATCGACTCCGCCGAGGCCATCGAATTCGCCGGGCATGCGCTGCCGTCCTACATGGTTCCCGCAGCAGTGGTCGTGCTCGATGCGCTGCCGCTCAACACCAGCGGAAAGCTCGATCGAAAAGCGTTGCCGGAGCCGGTGTTCACCAGCGCCAAGAAGTACCGAGCACCGCAGAGTCGCGCAGAATACGTCGTCGCCGGAATCTACGAGGACCTGCTCGGCGCGTCCAAGGTCGGTCTGGACGAGGACTTCTTCGAGCTCGGCGGCAACTCGCTGATCGCCACACAATTGGTGACACGAGTCGGCGGCGCACTCGGAGTACGCCTGGGAGTGCGCGAGCTGTTCGAGGCCCCCACCGTCGGCGCACTGGCTGCCCGGGCCGAGTCGGCTGCCGGCCGCGGATCCGACACCCCGATCCTCGAATCCCGGGAACGCCCCGAGCGCATCCCACTCTCGCCCGCACAGCAACGCATGTGGTTCCTCAACCGGTTCGATCCGGCCACTGCGGTGTACAACCTGCCGTTCTCGGTCCATCTGAGCGGTCCACTCGACGTGAGTGCCCTGTCGGCCGCATTCGCGGACGTCGTGGAACGACACGAGACGCTGCGCACGGTGTACCCGGAAGTGGACGGATCGCCCGAGCAGGTCGTGCTCAACGCGGCCAGGACACCGGCCACGATCACCCCGATCCGCATCGAACGGCACGAGCTCGGTGGCCGACTGCACGAGTTGGTGGCCAAGGGCTTCGACGTCACGATCGACACGCCGTTCCGAATCGCGCTGTTCGAGATGTCGCCCACCGAGTACGAACTGGCGATGGTCCTGCACCACATCGCTGCCGACGGAGCCTCCTTCGGACCGTTGGCGCGCGACGTCCTGCTGGCCTACTCGAGCCGGATACAGGGCCGCGCTCCCGAGTGGACGCCGCTCGAGGTCCAGTACGCCGACTACGCGCTCTGGCAGCGTGCGGTACTCGGTCCCGAAACCGATCCGCATTCGCTCGCTGCACGCGAAATCGCCTATTGGAGTGCCACACTCGAGGATCTACCCGATCAGCTGGCGCTGCCGTCGAGTAGGCCCCGCCCCGCCGTGTCGTCCAACGCAGGCAGCAAGCTGCGCATCGAGATTCCGGCCCGGTTGCACAGTGCTCTGGCCGATCTCGCCCGCGCGAACAACTCGTCGCTGTTCATGGTGATGCAGTCGGCGTACGCGCTGTTGCTGGCTCGACTGAGCGGCACCACCGACATCGCCATCGGCGCGCCGG
The DNA here is from genome assembly GCF_002258365.1 of Rhodococcus sp. 06-221-2. Lineage (NCBI taxonomy): Bacteria > Bacillati > Actinomycetota > Actinomycetes > Mycobacteriales > Nocardiaceae > Rhodococcus > Rhodococcus sp. 06-221-2. The sequence continues at coordinate 150,008 of NZ_NOYJ01000020.1, read as the reverse complement.
TGGCCGGTCGCGGTGAGCCTGCACTCGACGACCTCGTCGGAATGTTCGTCAACACGTTGGTACTTCGTACCGATGTCGATCCGGCACTGTCGTTCGAGCAGCTGCTCGCTCGCGTCCGCGACACGGACCTGTCGGCGTTCGCGCATGCCGACGTTCCGTTCGAGCGCCTGGTCGAGGTTCTCAATCCGGTCCGCTCGACATCACGGCACCCGTTGTTCCAGGTGGCGCTCTCCCTGGAATCGGCCATGTCTCGTGAACTCACCGTCGGCGGGCTCCGCGCCGTGGCCGCCGAATTCGACGTCCCGATAGCGAAATTCGACCTCCAGCTCTGGCTCACCGAGCACCAGGTCGACGGAACTGCCGCGGGTATCGATGCGGTGTTCGAGTACGCGACCGATCTGTTCGACGCAGATCTGGTCGACAGTTTCGCGCGGCGCTTCCTCGGAATTCTGGACGCAGTCACCACCGACGCGTCGGTTCCGGTCGGCGACGTCGACATCGTGGACGCCGCCGAATACGAGTCCGTCGTGTCCACCTGGAACGTGTCCGGGCCGGACGTCTCTCGCGACGTGACGTTGATCGACCTGCTCGACGCTGCGGCCTCGGCACAGCCGGACGGAGTGGCCGTGCGCTTCGGCGACACGTCGCTGACGTACGCCGAGTTCGATGCTCGGACCAATCGCCTTGCCCGCGTACTGATCTCGCACGGCGTCGGCCCCGAGAGCCTCGTCGCGGTCGCCCTACCGAGGTCGGCGGAACTCGTCGTCGCGCTGGTCGCGGTGGTGAAGGCCGGTGGCGGTTACCTCCCCGTCGATCCGAGCTACCCGCTGGACCGCGTCGAGTACATGCTCGACGATGCGCGTCCGACATCGATTCTCTTCTCGGGAACGGACCCGATCGAACTGCCCGCGGACGTCGAATCTCGCATCGGCGCAACGTTCGTCGACATCGACACGGTCGATCTGTCGTCGATCTCGGACGCACCGGTGACCGACACCGATCGCATTCGCCCGCTTCGCCCCACCAACGTCGCCTACGTCATCTACACCTCGGGGTCGACCGGTCGCCCCAAGGGTGTTCTGGTGCCGCACCGCAACGTGGTTCGGCTGCTCGCGAACACCGATGCGGTCTACGGCTTCGGAGCCGACGACGTGTGGACGATGTTCCATTCCTACGCGTTCGACTTCTCGGTGTGGGAACTGTGGGGTCCGTTGCTGTACGGCGGCACTCTGGTGGTCGTCGACTACTTCACCTCGCGCTCACCCGAAGCGTTCCATCAGCTGCTCGTGGACGAACGAGTGACGGTGCTCAACCAGACTCCGTCGGCGTTCTACCAACTGTCCGAGGCCGATCGCACGGCGGCCTCGACCGGCGGCGAGCTGTCTCTGCGCTACGTGATCTTCGGCGGCGAGGCCCTCGAACAGCGTCGATTGAGCGGCTGGTTCGAGCGGCACGGCGATCGTGCACCGCAGCTGATCAACATGTACGGCATCACCGAGACCACGGTGCACGTGTCGTATCAGGCGCTGGGCTCCGCGTCCGTCGCAACGACCGCATCGGTGGTCGGCAAGCCGATCGCAGGGCTGCGCGTCTACGTTCTCGATACCCGGCTGCATCCGGTCCCGGTCGGGGTGCCCGGCGAGATGTACGTTGCCGGTGGACAATTGGCGCGCGGATACCTGGGACGCGCGCCGCTCACCGCGGTGCGGTTCGTGGCCGATCCGTTCGCCTCCGGCTCCGATGCCGGGTCGTTGCTGTACCGCACCGGCGATTTGGCGCAGTGGAACGCGTCGGGCGAGCTCGAATATCTGGGCCGCTCCGACGATCAGGTCAAGGTGCGCGGCTTCCGAATCGAGTTGGGCGAGGTCGAGGCCGCGGTCACCGCGCACCCCGCCGTCACCCAGGCCGCCGTCGTCGTCCGTGAGGATTCGCCCGGGGCGGCCCGGTTGGTCGCCTACGTGGTCTCGGCGGTGGCGAACGGTCGGCCGACCCTCGACCTCGAGGATTTGCGAACCGGTATCGCCGAACTGTTGCCGGAGTACATGGTTCCGTCGGCATTCGTTGCGCTGGAGACGATTCCGTTGACGGTCAACGGAAAGCTGGACCGGCGCGCACTGCCTGCGCCGGTGTTCGAGGTGCGAGATTTCCGCGCACCGACGACACCGATCGAAGAGATCGTCGCCGACGTCTTCGCCGAGGTTCTCGGCGTCGAGCGGGTAGGACTGGACGACGACTTCTTCGAGCTCGGCGGTAACTCGCTGATCGCCACCCAGGTGGTCTCGCGGCTCGGAGTGGCACTCGACGCCACCGTGCCGGTGCGCATGCTGTTCGAGGCGTCGACGGTTGCACTGCTCGCGGTGCGCGTCGAACAGGCGGCGGGGGAGGGCGGCCGGACTGCACTGGTCGCGACGGTCCGGCCGGAGCGCATCCCGTTGTCGCTTGCGCAGCAACGCATGTGGTTCCTCAACCGGTTCGACGTCGACTCCGCCGCATACAACATTCCGTTCGCGCTGAAGCTGACCGGCGACCTGGATGTCGCGGCACTGCAGGTCGCCATCATGGATGTGATCGACCGGCACGAGTCGCTGCGCACCGTCTATCCCGACACCGCGCACGGACCGCAGCAGTCCATTCTCGACGCCGCTCAGACGGTGCCGAACCTGATGCCGATTCCGACCTCGGCCGCCGACATTCAGCGACAGGTCTTCGCGCTCGCGTCGACGACGTTCGACGTGACCGTCAACGTTCCGATCCAGGCGCGACTGTTCGAGATCGGCCCACGCGAGCACGTGATCGCCATGGTGGTGCACCACATCTCGGCCGACGGCTGGTCGATGGGACCGCTGGCCCGAGACATCATGATCGCCTACGCCTCGCGCACCGCGTGGGAGAACCCGGCCTGGATGCCGTTGGAAGTGCAGTATGCCGACTACAGCCTGTGGCAGCGTTCGGTGCTGGGCTCCGAGGACGATCCGCAGTCGTTGATCTCCGGTCAGGTGAACTACTGGGCCGACATCCTCGCCGGCCTACCCGACCAGCTCGATCTGCCGACCGACCGGCCGCGCCCCAGTCGCCAGTCCTACCAGGGCTCCTCCATCGGATTCGACGTGCCTGCCGATGTGCACCAGGGCCTGTCCGCTCTGGCACATACCCACAACGCATCGCTGTTCATGGTCGTCCACGCCGCACTGGCCGTGCTTCTGGCCCGACTGTCGGGCACCGAGGACATCGCCATCGGTACTCCGGTCGCCGGCCGCGGTGACGCAGCGCTCGACGACGTCGTCGGCATGTTCGTCAACACGCTCGTTCTGCGCACCGACATCGACTCCGGACGCACGTTCTCCGAACAGATCGGCCGCGCGCGCGAAGTCGCGCTCGGAGCCTTCGGCCACGCCGATCTACCGTTCGAGCGTCTGGTCGAGGTCCTCAACCCGTCGCGGTCGCAAGCTCGACACCCGCTGTTCCAGGTCATGCTCTCGTTCGAGAACCTCACCCGAACACACGTCGACCTGCCGGGCCTGTCGGTGGACAGCGTCGCCCTCGATGCCGAAATCGCCAAGTTCGACCTGCAGCTCACCGTGACCGAGTCGATCGGACTGGACGGCCGCGGACAGGGCATGGCCGCCGAACTGACCTACGCGACAGACCTTTTCGATGCCGACACCGTTCGCGGGTTCGCCGACCGGTTCGTACGGATGCTCACGGCCGTGGTGGCCGATTCGTCGGTGGCCGTCGGAGACATCGATCTGCTCGACGACGGCGAGCACGACCGCGTGGTGGACGAATGGAACGACACCGAACACGAGGTCCCCGCCGACATCACTCTGGTGGACCTGTTCGACCGACAGGTCGCCCTGACCCCGGACGCAACTGCGCTGGTCTTCGAAGGTGAGCGGCTGACGTACGCCGAGTTCGATGCACGCGTCAACCGTCTTGCGCGCCATCTGGTCTCGCTGGGCGTCGGGCCCGACACGTTGGTCGGCCTCGCTATCGCCCGCAGCCTCGACCTGTTCGTCGGCATGTACGCGATCGTCAAGGCCGGGGCCGGATACGTGCCGATCGACCCGACCCAACCGGCGGATCGCAACGACTACATCGTGGCCACCGCGGCACCGATCCGGGTGTTGTCCACCGTGCGCGATCACGTCGAATTCCCCGACGTCGACACGATCGACATCGACACGCTCGATACTTCGAGCCTGTCGTCGGAACCGTTGCGCGACAACGACCGACGCGCCCCACTGCGTTCGCGGAACCTCGCGTACGTCATCTTCACGTCGGGTTCGACGGGCCGTCCCAAGGGTGTCGGGGTGTCGCACGACGCGATCGTCAACCGACTGCTGTGGATGCAGGGCGAATACGCCCTGACTCCACGCGACGTGGTGCTGCAGAAGACGCCGTCCACGTTCGACGTGTCGGTATGGGAGTTCTTCTGGGCGCTTCAGGTGGGTGCCTCGGTGGTGATCGCCGTTCCGGACGGTCACCGGGATCCCATCTACTTGCTCGATGTCATTGCGCGCGAACGTGTTTCGGTGGTGCACTTCGTGCCGTCGATGATGTCGGTGTTCGTACCCGAAGTCGAGCGGCGTCGCAGCGCGGGAGCCTCGCTCCGACTGATGTTCGCCTCCGGCGAGGCGCTACCGCCCACCACCGCTCGCGCACTGCGGCGTGCGGTCGCCTCGGTGGAACTGCACAACTTGTACGGACCGACCGAGGCGGCCGTGGACGTGACGTACCACGCGGTCACGGATTCGGACTCCGACGTCATGCCGATCGGTGCTCCGGTCTGGAACACTGCTGTCTACGTGCTGGATTCGCGACTGCATCCCACCCCGGTCGGTGTTGCAGGTGAGCTCTATCTCGCCGGCACCCAGCTCGCGCGCGGCTATGTGGGACGCCCCGACCTGACCGCGGACAGGTTCGTCGCTCACCCGTTCGCCGATGGCGGCGCGCGGCTGTACCGCACCGGCGACGTCGTGCGCTGGAATCGCGACGGCGAGCTCGAATACGTCGGACGTTCCGACTTCCAGGTCAAGTTGCGCGGCCTGCGCATCGAACTGGGTGAGATCGAAACGGCGCTGCTCGCCCAGCGGTCGGTCTCTCAAGCCGTAGTCGTGGTCCGCCGCGACCAACTCGTCGGATACGTGGTTCCTTCGGGGGTATCGGTCGACACCGGAGCCGTTCTGTCGGCGCTTCGCGGTCGTCTGGCGGAGTACATGGTGCCGTCGACACTGATAGTGCTGCCCGAGTTCCCGCTCGGCGCCAGCGGAAAGCTCGACCGAAAGGCGTTGCCCGACCCCGCATTCGAGGTCACCAAGTACCGCGAACCGACCAACGACATCGAACGCACCGTCGCCGAGGTGTACGCCCAGGTGCTGGGCGTCGAGCGCGTGGGTCTCGACGACGACTTCTTCGAGCTGGGCGGAAACTCGCTCATCGCAACGCAACTCGTGTCCCGACTCGGCGTCGCGCTGGACACTCGGATCGCCGTTCGCGAGCTGTTCGACGCGTCCTCGGTGGCCGACCTCGCAGCCAGACTGGGCACCCTGGTCGCCACCGGCAGCAGGCCGCCGCTGGTACCGCAGCAGCGTCCGCAGCACATTCCGCTGTCGCTGGCGCAACAGCGGATGTGGTTCCTCAACAAGTTCGACGTCGAATCGGCGGCCAACAACATCCCGATCGCCGTCCGGTTGTCCGGTCTGCTCGACCGCCGGGCCATGCAGATTGCGGTCGCGGACGTCGTCGCCAGGCACGAGTCTCTACGGACGGTGTTCCCGGAGACCGACGGCACGGCTCATCAGGTGATCGTCGACGCGCAGTCGGCCACACCGGAATTGACGCCGATCGAAATTTCCGCGCATCAGGTGGCCGATGCCATGCGCGAGCTGGCGACGACAGGATTCGACCTGTCGAAGGACCTCCCGTTCCGTACCCGGTTGTTCGAGGTGAGCCCCACCGAGCACCTGCTGGTGTTCGTGGTGCACCACATCGCCGCCGATGGTTTCTCGCTCGGCCCGCTCACTCGCGACGTCATGAACGCCTATGCGGCGCGGTCGATGAACCAGGAGCCGTACTGGACTCCGCTTCCGGTCGACTACGCCGACTACAGCCTGTGGCAGCGCGAGGTGCTGGGCTCCGAGGACGACCCCACATCCGTGGTCTCGCAGCAGATCGACTACTGGACGACGACGTTGGCCGGTCTGCCCGATCAGCTCGATGTGCCCTCCGACCGTCCCCGGCCGGCAGTGGCATCGAACAGCGGTGCGCTGGTGCGTTTCTCGATCGACGGAGAACTGCATCGCGCTCTGATCGAGGCGTCCCGACGTGAGAACGCGTCGCTGTTCATGCTGGTGCACACCAGCCTCGCGGTACTGCTGTCGCGGCTGTCCGGCGAGACCGACATCGCGATCGGCACACCGGTCGCGGGCCGCGGTGAGGCGGCGCTCGACGACCTGATCGGCATGTTCGTCAACACCCTCGTGCTCCGAACGGAGATCGACACCGCGCGCAGGTTCGACCAGGTACTCGCCGATGCTCGCGAGACCGACCTGTCGGCGCTGGCACACGTGGACGTTCCGTTCGAGCGTCTGGTGGAGATCCTCAACCCGGTACGTTCCACGGCACGTCATCCCCTCGTGCAGGTGGTGCTCGCGTTCCAGAACCTGGGGCAGAAGGATCTCGAACTACCGGGACTGTCGGTCTCGGGCGTCGACTTCGAGACCCTGGTTGCACTGTTCGACCTGCAGTTCACGTTCGTCGAATCGTTCGGACCCAGTGGTGCGGCGCAGGGTATGACGTTCGATGTCACCTACGCCACCGACCTGTTCGACGAGTCCACTGTGGTCACCCTGGGTGAGCGTCTGATCAAGGTCCTCGAATCCGTCGCCGACAACCTCTCGACCGTCGTGGGCGACATCGAACTGCTCGACGACGTCGAGTACAAGCGCGTGCTCGACGACTGGAACGACACCGACCACGACGTCGACCGGTCGCAGACGCTGGCCTCCCTCGGGCGGTCGGTCGAATCCGACGGAACCGCGCTGGTATTCGGTGACGAGTCGGTGTCCTACGGCGAGTTCGACGCACGGGTGGCTCGTCTTGCCCGGTACCTCGTCGATCGTGGTGTCGGCCCCGAGACCACCGTGGCGATCGCCGCCCGTCGTTCGGTGGAGCTCCTCGTCGGAATTCACGCGATCGTCGCGGCGGGCGGTGCCTACGTACCGATCGACCCGGATCAGCCTGCCGAGCGAATCGCGCACATTCTGCGCACCGCGGCACCGGTGTGCGTACTGAGCACGTCACGAGACTCGGTGGATGCCGACGGGCTCGACGTGATCGACATCGACGTTCTCGACCTGTCCGGGGTCTCCGATGCACCGATCACCGACGCGGACCGAATCGGTGCACTCGCACCGACGAACACCGCATACGTCATCTTCACGTCCGGGTCGACCGGGCAGCCGAAGGGCGTGGCCGTCACACACGAGGCAATCGTCAACCGGCTGCTGTGGATGCAGTCGGAATACGAGCTCGTCGCCGACGATGTCGTGTTGCAGAAGACCCCCGTCACGTTCGACGTGTCGGTGTGGGAACTGTTCTGGCCGTTGCAGATCGGGGCGACGCTGGTCGTCGCGAAGCCGGACGGGCACCGAGACCCGCAGTACCTGCTCGAGACCATCGAGGCGCAGTCGGTCACGACGGCACACTTCGTGCCGTCGTTGCTCGAGGTCTTCGTCTCCGTCGTCGCCGCCGAGTCGTCGTCCGCAGCCGCGTCGCTGCGGACTCTCTTCGCCTCCGGTGAGGCGCTGCCCGCCGAGGTCGGCGAACGCGTCCGACGCGTCCTGCCGGGCGTGGCGCTGCACAACCTCTACGGACCCACCGAAGCGGCTGTCGACGTCACCTATCACGAGGTGTCCGAGGCGGACGTCGACCTGGTTCCCATCGGTGTTCCGGTGTGGAACACCAGAACGTACGTCCTCGACTCCCGACTGTCCCCGGTTGCTCCCGGAGTCGCAGGTGAGCTCTATCTCGCCGGAGTCCAACTGGCCCGCGGCTACCTCGGTCGAGTGGATCTGACGGCAGATCGATTCCTGCCGGATCCGTTCGGCGAACCGGGTTCTCGCATGTACCGCACCGGCGATCTGGTGCGCTGGCGGGAGTCCTCGTCTCACACCGGGCGCCTGGAGTACTTGGGCCGCACAGACTTCCAGGTCAAGTTGCGTGGTTTGCGCATCGAACTCGGGGAGATCGAGACCGTGCTGCGCCGGCACCCGTCGGTGGAGTCGGCCGTGGTGCTGGTTCGGCAGACGGCCGTCGCCGGAGATCAACTGGTCGCCTATGTGGTCCCCGCCTCCGGTGCGACCGTCGACGTGGCCGACCTGACGGCGTTCGCCGCCCGCTCGCTCGCCGGGTACATGGTTCCGGCTGCGACCGTCGTGCTCGACGCACTTCCGCTGACCGCCAACGGCAAGCTCGACCGGCGCGCGCTCCCGGCACCGGATATCGAGCAGCGTGCCTTCCGCGCTCCGACGACCACGTCGGAAATCGTGGTGTCGCAGGTGTTCCGCGACGTGCTCGGCGTCGATGTCGTCGGAGCCGACGACGAGTTCTTCGCTCTCGGCGGTAACTCGCTCGTGGCGACCAGGGTGGCGTCGCGCATCGGTGCCGCGACGGACACCACGGTCAGTGTTCGGACCATCTTCGAGGCGTCGACGGTGGCGGCTCTGGCGGCGAAGCTGGACGAACTCTCGGGATCGGGACGAAAGACTCCTCTGGTGCGCACCGAGTTGCCGGACTTCGTTCCGCTGTCGCTCGCCCAGCGCCGGATGTGGTTCCTCAACCGTTTCGATGTCGATTCGGCAACGGAGAATCTGCCCGTCGCCATCGAACTGATCGGTGACCTCGACGTCGTCGCGCTGCGCTCTGCCGTGGCCGACGTGATCGAACGGCACGAATCGCTGCGCACCGCCTACCCCGAGGTGGACGGGGTGGCCTCTCAGGTCATCGTCCCCGCAGCGCAGGTAGCTCCGGAGCTGGCACCGACGAAGGTCACCGCCGACGACGTCACCGCCGCCCTGGCCGAGTTCTTCGTGCAGGGCTTCGACGTCACGGCCGCACCCCCACTCCGCGCCATTCTGCTCGAGCTCGACTCGAACCGGCATGTGCTGGCCTTGGCCACACATCACATTGCCGCAGACGGTTTCTCGATCGGACCGATGACTCGCGACCTCATGGTTGCGTACGCGGCCCGGAGTGCAGGCAGCGAACCGGGTTGGGCGCCGCTCGCGGTTCGCTACGCCGACTACACCCTGTGGCAGCAGACCGTGCTCGGTTCCGAGAGCGATCCCGATTCACCGGTGTCCGGCCAGATTCGACACTGGACGCGAACGCTGTCGGGACTGCCGGACGAGAGCACGTTCCCCGGCGACCGAGTGCGTCCCGATCGGTCGTCCTACCGCGGCGGCAACATTCGGCTGACGCTCGATGCGCAGACGCATGCGCGCCTCGGCGCGGTAGCCCGCGCCAATCAGAGCTCACTGTTCATGGTGTTGCACTCTGCTCTCGCGGTGTTGCTCTCCCGGTTGTCGGGCGAAACCGACATCGCCATCGGTACTCCGGTCGCCGGTCGCGGTGAGGCGGCACTCGACGACGTCATCGGTATGTTCGTCAACACCCTCGTGCTGCGCACCGAGATCGATCCCGGTGCTGCCTTCACCGATCTACTCGCCCGTACGCGCAACACCGATCTGTCGGCGTTCGCGCACGCGGAGGTGCCGTTCGAGCGACTCGTCGAGGTACTTGACCCACCGAGGTCGGCCGCGCGGCATCCGCTGATCCAGGTGATGCTGACCGTGCAGAACATGGAGCAGACCGAACTCGAGCTCCCGGGTCTGACCGTGCGCGGAGTCGATCTCGACGTCGAGACGGCGAAGTTCGACATCCAGTTCACGTTCACCGAGAACCAGGCGGACGGCAGCTCGGCCATCGACGTGACGTTCGCCCGTGATCTCTACGACGACGACACAGCGCGCGCCTTCGGTGAGCGCCTGATCCGCGTGCTGGAGTCGGTCGGTACCGATGCCGAGCAGCCCGTCGGGGACATCCCGGTGATGGATACGGCCGAGCGCGATCACGTTCTCGCCCTCGCCCAGGACGCACCGGCGGTCGCGGATTCTGCCGACTCCATCGTCTCCCTGTTCGCGGCCAGGGTCGCGCAGAACCCGGACGCTGCCGCCGTCGTCTTCGACGGTCGCTCGCGCACGTACGGAGACATCGACACCGAGTCGACGGCACTGGCGAGAGTTCTTGTCGCACAGGGTGTCGGCCGCGAATCCGCGGTCGCAGTCGTACTGCCTCGCACGGCCGATCTCGTGGTGGCGCTGCTCGCGGTGCTCAAGGCCGGAGGTGCATACGTACCGATCGATCCGTCGTACCCGGCCGATCGCATCGAGTTCGTGCTCGCCGACTCGCGTCCCGCCGCGGTACTGACCTGGACCGGCGTCGAGGTCGCGCTACCGCCGGAACTGCCCAGGGTCGACATGGACACCCCAGCGGACGAGTCCCGGTTCGCGACGGACGTTCTGCCGACGGTGACGGCCGCAGAAGCTGCGTACGTCATCTACACCTCGGGTTCGACCGGCACCCCCAAGGGCGTCGTCGTCCCGCACCGCAACGTCGTCCGCCTGCTGGCGAACACCCAGCGGCACTTCGATTTCGGCCCCGCCGACGTCTGGACTCTGTTCCACTCGTTCGCGTTCGACTTCTCCGTGTGGGAACTGTGGGGCCCGCTCACCACGGGTGGCACCGTCGTCGTGGTCGACTACTTCACGTCGAGGTCGCCGGAAGCGCTGCGCGAGTTGTTGATTCGCGAACGCGTGACCGTGCTCAACCAGACCCCGTCTGCTTTCTACCAGTTCGACCAGGCCGACCGCACGGCATCGGGTGCTGCCGAGTACGCGCTGCGCTACGTCGTCTTCGGCGGAGAAGCGTTGGAGCTGCGTCGATTGAGCGGTTGGTTCGATCGGCACGGCGATCGTTCCCCACAGTTGGTCAACATGTACGGCATCACCGAAACCACCGTCCACGTCTCGCATCGGGCTCTCGATGCGCAGGCTGCCGCGGAGGCATCGGGGTCACTGGTGGGTCGGGCGATCTCCGGGTTGTCCGTGTACGTGTTGGATGCGCGACTCGGCCTCGTGCCGGCGGGTGTCCCGGGAGAGATGTACGTCTCGGGCGGTCAGGTGGCGCGGGGATACCTGGGTCGGCCGGACCTGACGGCGACACGATTCGTGGCAGATCCCTTCGCAGGCGACGGTTCCGTGCTTTATCGCACCGGCGACGTCGCCCGGTGGTCGCCCACCGGTGAGCTCGAATTCGTCGGTCGCGCAGACGATCAGGTCAAGATCCGCGGCTTCCGCATCGAACTGGGCGAAGTCGAATCGTCGGTTCTGTCGGCTCCGGCCGTCGGACAAGCCGCGGTGATCGTGCGCGAGGACGCTCCCGGTGCCGCGCGCCTTGTTGCTTACCTGGTGCCCGCAACCGGTTCCACGATCGACGTCGACGCCGTCCGTGCGTCGGTGGCCGAGCAGCTCCCCGAGTACATGGTCCCGTCGGCGTTCGTGGTGCTCGACGCAATTCCGTTGACCACCAACGGAAAGCTGGACCGGCGAGCCTTGCCCGAACCGGCCGCACGAACCCGTGAGTTCAGGCAACCGACGACTCCGATCGAGTCCATGGTCGCCGAGGTTTTCGCCGACGTCCTCGGTCTCGACCGGGTCGGTCTCGACGACGACTTCTTCGAACTCGGCGGCAACTCTTTGGTGGCCACCCAGGTGGTGTCCCGACTCGGTGCCTCCGCCGACACGACGGTCCCGGTTCGGGCATTGTTCGAGGCCCCGACGGTCGCGGCACTCGCCGCGAGGGTCGAGCAGGGCTCGGGCGCGCGGCCGGCGCTGGTGCCAGGGCCTCGTCCCGATCGAGTTCCACTGTCGCTCGCGCAGCAGCGGATGTGGTTCCTCAACCGGTTCGACTCGGACTCGACGGCGTACAACATCCCGTTCGCTCTGCGCCTGAGCGGCGATCTGAACGTCGGCGCGTTGCAGAGCGCGGTCTCGGACGTCATCGAGCGGCACGAGACACTGCGATCGGTGTACCCGGATTCGCCCGAGGGACCGCATCAGGTGGTCGTGCCGATGTCCCAGGTGCCGACGACTCTCGACGTGATCGACACCGACGCGGAATCGGTGACCGCTCGGGTGCTGGAGCTGCTGGCGTCGACGTTCGACGTGACCGCAGAGGTTCCGTTGAAGACCTCGCTGTTCCGAGTCTCCGACACCGAGTTCGTGCTGGCGATGGTGGTCCATCACATCAGCGCCGACGGTCTGTCGATGATGCCGTTGTCGACCGACGTCATGACGGCCTATGCCGCCCGTACCCGGCATTCCGATCCCGCATGGGCTCCGCTGCCGGTGCAGTACGCCGACTACGCGCTCTGGCAACGCGACGTTCTCGGCTCCGAGGGCGACGCCGAATCGATTGCAGCGCAACAGATTCGATACTGGTCTGCCGCGCTGTCGGAGTTGCCCGAGCAGATCGAGCTACCTCTCGATCGCCCGCGTCCGGCGAGCCAGACGTTCCGCGGCAATCGCATCGATTTCCGAATCGACGTCGACGCGCACGCGCGTCTCGCAGAACTGGCCCGCGCGCACAACGCGACCGTCTTCATGGCCGTGCATGCGGCCTTCGCAGTGCTGCTTTCGCGGATCTCGGGGTCCTCGGACATCGTCGTGGGTACACCCATCGCAGGTCGCGGCGAGGCCGAGATCGAGAACCTCGTCGGCATGTTCGTCAACACCCTGGTGTTGCGACTCGATGTTCCGGGCGAGGCGACCTTCGGTGATCTCCTCGACGCCGCGCGTGAAACCGATCTGCAGGCGTTCGCCCACTCGGACATCCCGTTCGAGCGGCTCGTCGACGTGGTCAACCCCACGCGCTCGACGGCTCGGCACCCGCTGTTCCAGGTCGGCTTCTCGTTCCAGAACTTCGCTCGCCGCGAGTTCGAGCTCGACGGGTTGGAAATCTCGGCGCTCGACACCGAGACCGGCAACTCCCAGTTCGATCTGCATCTGATCGTGTCCGATGCCCAGCAGGGCGACGGCGCGGCAGGTGGCTTCGATGCCCTGCTGACCTACGCGACGGATCTGTTCGACGAGAGCACCGCCCGTTCACTCGTGGCCCGCTTCGAGGCCGTGCTGGCCGCCGTCGTGGCGTCGCCGTCGACACCCATCGGCGATCTCGACGTGCTGCTGGACGGCGAGCGATCTGCGATCGTCGAGGACTGGAACGACACGGTTCACGATTTCGGTGTCGTGGAACACACGACCCTGCCCGATCTGTTCGGTGCAGCCGCCGAACGCGACCGCGCTGCAGTCGCACTCGTCCACGACGACGGCGTGGTGACGTACGGAGAGTTCGCCGAGCGGGTCTCGCAGCTCGCGCGGCACCTGATCGGCATGGGTGTCGGGCCGGAAGTGCCTGTCGGCCTTGCCATTCGACGCTCGGTCGATCTCCTCGTCGGCATGTACGCCATCTCGACGGCAGGCGGGGCGTACGTTCCGATCGATCCGGACCAGCCGGCCGAGCGCAACGCGTTGGTTCTCGAGACAGCCGCTCCTGCGTGCATTCTGATCTCCGGCGATGTGGGTGCCGAGATCACCGATGCTGCCCCGATCGTGGATCTGGCCCGGTTCGACGCCGATGCCTACTCGGGTGGTCCGGTTGGCGCGTCCGAACGCACCGGGGTGCTCACCGCAGCCAACACCGCGTACGTCATCTTCACGTCCGGATCGACCGGTCGTCCGAAGGGCGTTGCGGTCTCGCACGGTGCCGTCGTCAACCAGCTGAACTGGCTGCGTGCGGAGTACGCACTCGACGAGACCGACGCAGCGCTGCTCAAGACCGCAGCGACGTTCGACCTGTCGGTGTGGGAGTTCTGGTCGCAGCTGACCTCCGGCGGACGGCTCGTCGTGGCCGAGGCCGACGGTCATCGTGACCCCGACTACCTGCTGGAACTGATTCGCACGCAGTCGGTGACGACACTGCACCTGGTGCCGTCGATGCTGTCGATGCTCGGCACCGTCGCCGCGGGCGAGGTATCGCCGAGCCTGCGGCGGGTGCTGGCGATCGGTGAGGCACTGCCCGCTGCCGTCGCACAGGAGTTCCGCAAGCGGAACGGATCGACCGACCTGCACAACCTGTACGGGCCGACCGAGGCAGCGGTGTCGGTGACCGCGCACGCGGTGACGGACGCCGATACGACCGCGGTGCCGATCGGTGTTCCCGAGGCGAACACGACGGTGTTCGTGTTGGACTCGCGGTTGCATCCGGTGCCTGCGGGTGTCAGCGGCGAGCTCTACCTGGCCGGCGCGCAGCTGGCGCGCGGCTACTTCGGGCGCGCGGACCTGACGTCGGAGCGATTCGTCGCCAATCCGTTCGACGCGAACGGTTCTCGGATGTACCGCACCGGCGACCTGGTGCGCTGGCGTGTGCCCGTCGTCGACGGAACGCCGGCCCCGGCGCACCTCGAGTACATCGATCGGGCCGACTTCCAGGTGAAGATTCGCGGATTCCGCATCGAGCTCGGTGAGATCGAAGCGGCCCTGCGGTCGCAGCCGGCAGTGGCAGATTCGGCCGTCGTGGTGCACAGCGGCGAGTCCATGGGTGACCAGTTGGTGGCCTACGTCGTCGGCCGGGCCGGGGAGGTCGTCGATGTCGCGCACGTCGAATCCGAACTCTCGCATCTCGTTCCGTCGTACATGGTGCCTGCGGCATTCGTGGTGCTCGAAGCGCTACCGCTCAATGCCAACGGAAAGCTGGACCGAAAGGCGCTGCCCGCGCCGCACTTCGAGGCCACCGAGTTCCGCGCACCGGTCACCCCGATCGAGGAGATCGTCGCGACGACCGTTGCCGAACTGCTCGGGCTGGACCGCGCGGGGCTGGACGACGACTTCTTCGCCCTCGGCGGAAACTCGTTGATCGCAACTCAACTGGTCTCGCGCCTCGGCCAGGCTCTCGACGCGCAGATTCCCGTGCGATCGGTGTTCGCGGCGTCCACGGTGGCGGGCCTCGCTGCACACATCGCGCCGCTCGTCGGCGGCGGTGCCCGCCGGGAACTGACGGTGCGCGAGCGTCCCGATCGACTACCCCTGTCGATCGCCCAGGAACGGATGTGGACGATCAACCGCATCGACCCGGGCTCGTCCGCGTACAACATCCCCGTTGCGGTGCGGTTGACCGGTGCCCTCGACATTGCCTCGCTCCGCGGCGCGTTCGACGATGTGCTCGGTCGCCACGAGATTCTGCGGACGGCCTACCCCGATTCGGTCGACGGCCCGGTGCAGCAGATCGGTGGCGTCGCCGACGTCGGGGTGGATCTCGAACCCGAACAGGTGGCACCGGACGCCGTGGTGTCCCGCCTGACAGACGTCCTCGGTGCGGGATTCGACGTGACGAAGACCGTCCCGGTCCGGGCTGCGCTGCTGCAGGTCGGCGACGACGAACACGTCCTCGCCGTGGTGGCTCACCACATCGCCGCCGACGGGTTCTCGATGGGGCCGTTGATCCGCGATGTCATGGTCGCCTACACCGCTCGGGTGGCGGGGGAGATGCCGTCGTGGGCACCGCTGCCGGTGCAGTACGCCGATTTCGCGCTGTGGCAGCGTGATGTACTCGGCCGCGAGGACGACCCGGACAGTCCGCTGGCGAAGCAGCTGGCCTACTGGACCGCCGAGCTGGCGGGAGCGCCGGAACAACTGGCACTGCCGCTCGATCGCCCACGGCCACCTCGACCGACCATGGAAGGCGCGTCGTACGGCTTCACGTTCGGTTCCGACGTGGCGTCGGCCATAGAGAAGATCGCCCGCGAGCATGCGGCGACGACGTTCATGGTGGTGCACAGCGCGTTCGCGGTTCTGCTGGGCCGGTTGAGCAACTCGTCGGACATCAGCATCGGCACCCCGACCGCAGGACGCGGCGAGGAGCAACTGGACGACCTGGTGGGCATGTTCGTCAACACGTTGGTGCTGCGCACGCAGATCGATCCGAACGGCACGTTCCTGGACCTGGTACGTCAGGCGAAGGACAAGGACCTCGCGGCGTTCGGCCACGCGGACGTTCCGTTCGAGCGGCTGGTCGATGCGCTCGGCCGCGCTCGGTCGAGTGCCTACACACCGCTGTTCCAGGCGATGTTGACGTTCCAGAACCATGCGACGGGCACGTTCGAGTTGCCGGGCCTGCAGGTGCAGGCGCTGCCGGCAGGCGACGATCAGGCGAAGTTCGACCTTCAGCTGACCGCCGTCGAGAACTTCGACGAGACCGGAGCGCTGCAGGACATCGAGGCGACGTTCACCTACGCGACGTCGATCTTCGACGAATCGACGATAGCGACGTTCGCCGAGCGGCTGTCGAAGATTCTGCGGACGGTCGTCTCCGATCCCGAGGTGGTGCTGCGATCCATCGACATCCTCACGGACGAGGAGAAGGCCGAGTTCGCGCCGCGCGCCAAGCCGAAGACGGTCGACGACCTACCGCAGTTGATTGCCGACGCAGCGGCGACCGCGCCCGATGCGGTGGCGCTCGAGCACGAATCGACGAGTGTCGATTTTGCGGCCCTGAACGCCAAATTGACGCAGATGTCGGCGACGATGGGCGCGGCGATGAAGCCGCAGGCTCTGGTGACGGTCACGCTGTCCGCACTGATTCCGGGCATCTTGCCCGCCCTCGGTGCAGAGGGGTTGTCGACCGCTCTGGCATCGTTGATCCAACGGGCGGAGTCGGTGATCGCGTCGTCGTGACGAAAGCCGAGCTCGCCGGTTGTGCACGTGGATCGATCAGGAGGAAAAGTTAGATGGCGGTTGGACGTCGACGCGAGGCAGCATTGACGGTCGAGGACCTTCCGCGCTTGGTTCGGAGCGTCGCTGCGGTCGAACCGGACCGCGTGGCGCTCGCGCACCTCGGCACGGAGTTGACCTACGCCCGGTTGGACGAGGAGATCACCACCCTCGACACGGCCATGGGTGGGGTTCTCGGCCCGGACGCGCTGGTCCCGGTCGTGCTGTCCAACACCGTTCCCGGCCTTATCGAGGCCACCGACGGTGGTCTCGACGCCGTGGTCTCGTCGGTGGTCTCCGATGCCGCGACGGTTCTCGGTGACGACGACTCGGCGTCGAGCCCGGCCGAACCCGAGGCAACCACCCTCTACACCCTGTTCGCCGATCAGGCCGAGCGCACACCGGACGCACCCGCGCTCGTGTTCGGCGGCGAGAGTCGGTCCTATTCCGAGTTCGCAGAGTCGGTCGAACGCCTCGCCCGGGTTCTGATCCAGCGGGGAGTCGGCCCGGATTCGACGGTGGGGCTGTCGATCCGCCGCTCGTTCGATCTGCTGGTGGGTATGTACGCCATCTCGGCAGCCGGTGGTGCCTACGTTCCGTTGGACCCCGAGCACCCGGTGGATCGACTCGCCTACGTCCTCGATACCGCGCGACCGGTTCTGGTGCTCACGACATCGGAGGACCTGCCGCAGTTGCCGGACGGCACGCAGACTCTGCTCGTCGATGCCGTCGACGTCTCCGGCGTGACTGCAGGGCGCATCACCGATGCGGACCGGCTCGGCACCCTCGGCGAAGACGACCTCGCGTACGTCATCTTCACGTCCGGTTCGACCGGGCGGCCGAAGGGCGTGGCGGTGGGCCACCGCGCGATCGTCGCCAATATTTCCTGGCGGCAGCGGGAATACACGATGACCCCGGCCGACGTCGTCTTGCAGAAGACGCCGTTCACGTTCGACGTGTCGGTCTGGGAGTTCTTCTGGCCGTTGCAGATCGGCGCGACACTGGTGATCGCCGAGCCCGACGGGCACCGCGACCCCGCCTATCTCGCCCGCGTCATCGCTGAACACGGCGTGACGGTGACCCACTTCGTACCGTCGATGCTGTCGGTCTACGTTGCCGAACCCACCGCAGCACAGGCCGATTCGCTTCGCATGGTGTTCGCCTCCGGTGAGGCGCTGCCGGCGCGAACCGTCAACGCGTTCCACGCGATCTCCGGTGCCGAGTTGCACAACCTGTACGGTCCCACCGAAGCAGCCGTCGACGTCACGTACTACCGAACCCAGCAGGTGGAGGACGGCTCGGTACCGATCGGCGCTGCCGTCGACGACACCGACCTCTACGTGCTCGACGAGGGTCTGCGGCGCTCACCCCGGGGAGTCGAGGGAGAGCTCTATCTCGCGGGCGTGCAGCTCGCTCGCGGATACCTCGGACGCACGGACCTGACGTCCGATCGATTCGTCGCCGACCCGTTCGGTGAGCCGGGGGACCGGATGTACCGCACCGGCGACCTGGTGCGCCGACGCGCCGACGGCCAGATCGAGTACATCGGCCGCACCGACTTCCAGGTCAAACTGCGTGGCCTCCGTATCGAACTCGGCGAGATCGAGCAGGCGCTGCTCGCCGAGCCGCAGGTGACCCAGGCTGCAGTACTCGTTCACGCCGACCACTCGCAGGCGCAGTTGGGCGAGCAGCTCGTCGGCTATGTCGTGAGCACCGAGCCCGATATCGATCACGACGGCCTGGCCGATGCGGTGCGCCGGCGCATGCCCGAGTACATGGTGCCGTCGGTGTTCGTCGTGCTGGACGAATTCCCGCTGAACGCCAGCGGCAAGCTGGACCGAAAAGCCTTGCCTGCGCCCGATTTCGCCTCGCTCGTACGCGAATACCGAGCCCCGGGCACCGACACCGAGACGGCCATGGTGGCAATTTTCGAGACGGTGCTCGGGATGGACCGTATCGGCGTGGACGACGACTTCTTCGTCCTCGGCGGAAACTCGCTCAACGCGACCCGCGTGATCGCGCGAGTCAACGCGGAACTGGGCACAGCAGTGGATGTGCGGTCGTTCTTCGACGCACCGACCGTCGCCGAACTCGCCGCGGCCGTCGATGCCGCAGGCTCGACGCACGCGCGACCTCCGTTGGTGGCGCAGCAGCGGCCCGAACGTGTGCCACTGTCGCTGGCCCAGCAACGGATGTGGTTCCTCAACCGATTCGAGCCGGACTCGGCTGTCAACAACATCCCGGTCGCCATCGCGTTGAGCGGCGAACTCGATTTCACCGCCCTGCAGGCGGCCTTGATCGACGTGTTGGACCGGCACGAGTCGCTGCGGACGGTCTACCCCGATCACGACGGCATCGGCTTCCAACAAGTACTCGAATCCGATTCGGTGGCAGTGGAATTGGAGCGCGCGACGGCAACCGATGCCGACGTTCCCGCCGTGCTGCTCGAGTTCGCGCTCAGGCCCTTCGATCTGGCGGTACAGCTGCCCTTCCGGGCGGTGCTTCTCGAGACGGCCGAGACCGAGCACGTGCTCGCGTTCGTGGTGCACCACATCGCGGCCGACGGATTCTCGATGGGCCCGCTGACCCGAGACGTGGTGGCCGCATACGTGGCGCGCACCAACGGGCAGCAACCACAGTGGACTCCGCTGGAGGTGCAGTACGCCGACTTCACGCTGTGGCAGAGGGCCGTCCTCGGCAGCGAGGACGATCCGGAATCTCTGATCTCGGCGCAGGAGAACTACTGGCGGCACCGACTCGGCGGCGCACCCGACCAGTTGGAGCTACCCACCGACCGTCCCCGCCCGGCGGTCGCCACGACCAACGGCGGCACGCACACGTTCGAGATCGACGCCGAACTGGTCCGCGCGCTGGAGAAGCTCGGAAGAGACCACAACGCAACGACATTCATGGTCGTGCACGCCGCGCTGGCCGTGCTGTTGGCCAAGCTCGCGGCCGCCGACGACATCAGTATCGGTACGCCGGTCGCCGGCCGTGGAGACGCGGCCCTCGACGACGTCGTCGGCATGTTCGTCAACACACTGGTGCTGCGCACCGAAGTCGATCCACGGACGTCGTTCGACGATCTGCTGCGCGAGATCCGGGAGGTGGACCTCGCTGCGTTCTCGCACGCCGACGTGCCCTTCGAGCGTCTGGTGGACGTGTTGGCCCCGGCGCGCTCGCAGGCACGCCACCCGCTGTTCCAGGTCATGTTGACGTTCCAGAACCTGGATCGAACCTCGGTCGAGCTCCCCGGCCTGACCATCGCAGCGGTCGACTACGAGGCAGACCTGGCCAAGTTCGATCTGCAGGTGACGCTGTGGGATTCGGCACCGGCCGGCTCCGAGCCCGCGGGCCTGACCGTCGCCCTGACCTATGCCGCGGACCTGTTCGACAAATCGACGATGGCTCGATTCGGAGAGCGGTTCGTTCGTGTTCTTCGTGCGATCACCGCAGCGCCCGCTGCAGCCGTCGGAGAAATCGACCTGCTCGACTCGGTCGAGCGGGAGTCGGTGCTGACGTTCGGTTCGGGACCGGCGCACGAGATCACCAGCGGAACAACGTTGGTGGGGCAGTTCGATGGTCGCGTCGAGCAGACCCCCGACGCGCAGGCCCTGGTGTTCGAGGACGTTCGGCTGACGTACGCCGAGCTCGATGCGCGCGCGAACCGCCTGGCGCGGTACCTGTTGTCGGTGGGTGTCGGGACCGATTCGACGGTCGGTCTCGCAGTCGGCCGCAGTATCGAGTTGTTCGTCGGTATGTACGCGATCGTCAAGGCCGGTGCTGCGTACGTACCCATCGATCCGGCTCAGCCGTCGGAGCGCAACGAGTACATCGTGAGCACGGCCTCGCCGGTACGGGTGCTCTCGAGCACCCGAGATCACGTCGAGTTCCCCGGCGTGGAGACGGTCGACATCGATACCGTGGACGTGTCGGAATTCTCGTCGGCGCCGGTCACCGACGCGGAGCGGACGGCACCGCTGCGGGCAGAGAACCTCGCATACGTCATCTTCACCTCGGGGTCGACGGGTCGGCCGAAGGGCGTCGGCGTACCGCACGCGGCGATCGTCAACCGGTTGTCGTGGATGCAGCACGAGTACCCCCTCGGTCCGCAGGACGTGGTGTTGCAGAAGACACCGGCTACGTTCGACGTGTCGGTGTGGGAGTTCTTCTGGGCCTTCCAGGTCGGCGCATCGGTGGTCGTCGCGGTTCCCGAGGGTCATCGGGATCCGTCGTACCTGCTCGATGTCATTGCACGCGAACATGTCTCGGTAGTGCACTTCGTGCCGTCGATGATGTCGGTGTTCACACCGGAGGCGCTGCGTAGGCCCGACGCGGGAGCGTCGCTGCGTACGGTGTTCGCCTCGGGGGAGGCGCTTGCGCCTGCTACTGCACAGTCGCTGCGCCGCGCACTCCCACAGGTGTCGGTGCACAACCTGTACGGCCCGACCGAAGCTGCTGTCGACGTGACCTATCACGCGGTCTCCGACGCGGACACAGCCGTGGTGCCGATCGGTTCACCGGTGTGGAACACCGATGTGCGCGTTCTGGATTCGTCGTTGCGGCCGGTTCCGGTCGGGGTGTCGGGAGAGCTCTATCTCTCGGGTGTCCAGCTCGCCAGGGGATACGTGAGCCGACCCGATCTGACCGCGGATCGCTTCGTTGCCGATCCGTTCGCGGTCGACGGTGCTCGGATGTACCGAACCGGCGACGTGGTGCGGTGGCTGCCCGTCGGTGAGTTGGAGTACGTGGGCCGGTCCGACTTCCAGGTGAAGTTGCGTGGTCTCCGTATCGAACTCGGCGAAATCGAATCGGCTCTGTTGGATCTTCCCGAGATCGCTCAGGCCGTGGTGCTCGTGCGACGAGAACAACTGGTTGCCTACGTCGTCCCCACCGAAGGCCCGGTCGATCTGGACCGGGTACGCACCGCGCTACGTGGACGTCTGGCCGAGTACATGGTGCCGACCACCGTCGTGGAATTGGCCGAGTTCCCTCTCGGCGGAAGTGGCAAGCTCGATCGAAAAGCGCTGCCCGATCCGGAATTCGAGGCAACGCCCTACCGAGCACCGTCCGATCCGGTCGAAGAGATCGTCGCGAACGTGTTCGGCGCGGTCCTCGGACTCGACCGAGTCGGTGTGGACGACGACTTCTTCGCGCTCGGCGGCAATTCGCTCGTCGCCACTCAGGTCGCCGCACGGCTCGGTGCCGAGCTGGGCACGACGGTGCCCGTCCGAACGATGTTCGAGGCAGGCACGGTGGCAGCCTTGGCTGCTGCGTTGGAAAGCCACGTCGGCCACGGAGTCTCCGCGCCTCTGGTGCCGCAGGAACGCCCCGAACGAATTCCTCTCTCTCTCGCCCAGCAGCGGATGTGGTTCCTCAACCGATTCGAGCCCGAATCGGCGGTCAACAACATCCCCGTGGCGATCCGGCTCACCGGAGCACTCGACACTGCGGCCCTGAACGCAGCGGTCGTCGACGTTCTCGACCGGCACGAAGCACTCCGCACCGTCTACCCGAGTGTGGACGGAGCGGGGCATCAGGTGATCCTGCCTGCCGAATCGGTGGCACCGGACCTGACACCCACCACACCGTCCGCCGACGGTGCGGTGGCCGACCTGATCGCGTTCGCCTCCGAAGGATTCGACGTCACCCAGTCGATTCCCCTGCGCGCGAAACTGTTCCAGGTCACCGACGACGAGTACGTGCTGGTCGTCGTGGTTCATCACATCAGCGCAGACGGGTGGTCCATGGGACCGCTGACCCGCGACGTGATGACGGCTTACCTCGCTCGTGTGGCCGGCGACGCTCCGCAGTGGACGCCGCTGGCGGTGCAGTACGCCGACTTCGCGCTGTGGCAGCGCGCCGTGCTCGGCGACGACGCGGATCCGAGCAGCCTGATGGCAGCACAGGCGGACTACTGGCGTTCGGCCCTGGCGGACCTGCCCAGTGAGCTGACCCTGCCGTACGACCGGCCGCGTCCTGCGGTGCAGTCGTACTCGGGCGGGCGGTTCCAGTTCGACATCGATGCGGATCTGCGTGCCTCGCTCGACGATCTGGCCCGGTCGACCGGAACCACCCTGTTCATGGTGCTCCACGGTGCTCTCGCGCTGTTCCTGGCTCGCATGTCCACCTCGGACGACGTTGCGGTGGGTACCGCCGTCGCAGGCCGCGGCGAGGCCGTCCTGGACGACGTGATCGGCATGTTCGTCAACACCCTGGTGCTCCGTACCTCGGTCGATCGAAGCAAGGGATTCACCGACCTCCTCGGCCACGTCCGGGAAGTCGACCTCGATGCATTCGCACACGCGGACATCCCCTTCGAGCGGCTCGTCGATCTGCTCGAACCCGAGCGCACGACGGCCAGGCACCCGCTGTTCCAGGTCGCGATCGCGTTCGAGAACCTGCCGCCGAGCGAATTCCACCTACCCGATCTGACGGTCTCGGCGGTCGACGTCGAGGTCGACACCGCCAAGTTCGACCTGTCGCTGACGCTGCACGAGAAGTCCGACGGCACCGGTCTGTCCGCCGGTTTCCTCTACGCGCGAGACCTGTTCGACGAGAACACGATCGAGGTGTTCTCGCGTCGTTTCCGCTGGCTGCTCGAAGCGATCGTGGCGACACCGAACACCCCGGTGGGCGATCTGTCCATCCTCTACGACGACGAATACGACCGGCTCACCCACGTCCACGGTGACGACGTGTTGGCCGGCGGCACTCTGGCCGAGATCTTCGCTGCCGGAGCCGCACTCGACCCGTCGGCGACCGCGATTCGCTACGAGGGCCGCTCGATCTCGTACGCCGAACTCGATGCGACGTCCTCGCAGCTCGCCCGGGTGCTCATCGAGCGCGGGGCCGGCCCCGAATCCGTTGTGGCTCTGGGGTTCCAACGCTCCTACTTCATGGTGCTCGCGGTCTGGGCAGTGGCGAAATCGGGGGCCGCGCACCTACCCGTCGACCCGACGTATCCGGTCGATCGCGTCGCCCACATGGTCTCGGACTCCGAGGCCCTACTGGGCCTGACCACCCGGGCACACTCGGATCGGCTCGCCGGCGGACAGCAGGACCTGACCTGGCTGAGCGTCGACGACGACGAGTTCGTGGCCGAGGTCCGCACCCGCTCTGCCGAGCCGGTCACCGATGCCGACCGCCTGCGACCCGTCACGTTCCAGAACCCCGCCTACGTCATCTACACCTCGGGCTCGACGGGCAAGCCGAAGGGCGTCGTCGTCGCGCACGCCGGACTCGGGGGCGTCCTCGACGCAGCAACCGATCTCTATCACCTGAAACCGGCCTCGCGGTTCCTCCACGTCTGCTCGCCGAACTTCGATCCGTCGGTTCTGGAGTGGATGGCGGCGTTCTCCGTCGGCGCGACGTTGGTAGTGGTACCCGCATCGATTCTCGGCGGCACCGAACTGGCCGAATTGTTGAAGGCGGAGAGGGTCACTCACACGATCATCACGCCCGCGGTGCTCGGCACGATGGATCCCCACGGGATCGATTCGCTCGAGGTGCTCTCGGTGGGCGGCGACGTGACCACTCCCGAACTGCTCGCCCGCTGGGCAGGGGACCGGAAGTACTTCAACGGGTACGGACCGACCGAGACCACGATCATCTCCAGCTTCGCCGAGTTGACGCCCGGCGAGCCGATCACCATCGGTCGACCGATTCACGGCATGTCCGTGCTCATCCTCGATTCCAGGCTCGAACCGGTTCCGACCGGTGTCGCGGGTGACCTGTATCTGTCGGGCGGTGCGCTCGCTCGCGGCTATCTCGGTAGGCCGAGTCTGTCCTCCGAGCGCTTCGTGGCCAACCCGTACGGCATCGACGGCGCACGGATGTACCGCACCGGCGACGTCGTGCGATGGACGGACGACCTGCAGCTGCAGTTCGTCGGCCGCACCGACTTCCAGGTGAAGGTGCGCGGGTTCCGTATCGAGCTCGGCGAGATCGACTCCGCGCTCACCGCTGTTCCCGAGGTCGACTTCGCCGTCACACTCGGACACGAACTGCCCTCGGGTGTCACCACCCTCGTGTCCTACGTGCTGCCGACGCGTGGTTCCGTCGTCGACGTCGAGGAGCTGACCGCCTTCGTCGGAAAATCATTGCCCGCCTACATGATCCCGTCGTCGATCATCGTTCTCGACACCGTTCCACTGACCCCGGTGGGCAAGTTGGATCGCGCCGCGCTTCCCGCGCCCGTGTTCGAGGCCCGGGAATTCCGCGCACCCACCACCGCGGTCGAAGAGATCGTCGCCGGAGTGTTCGCCGACGTCCTGCACCTCGAGCGAGTGGGACTGGACGACGACTTCTTCGCCCTGGGCGGTAACTCGTTGATCGCCACCCAGGTGGTCTCGCGGCTCGGCGCGGCCCTGGACACGGTGGTCCCGGTGCGGGCGCTGTTCGAGAGCTCGACCGTGGCCGCACTGGTGGCGCACGTGGAGAGCGCTGTCGGTTCGGGGGGACGAGCTGCACTCGTGGCGGGTCCGCGTCCCGAGCACCCGCCGCTCTCGCCTGCGCAGCAGCGGTACTGGTTCCTCAACCAGTTCGACACGACGTCGTCGGTGGACAACATTCCGTTCGCCGTGCGGTTGTCGGGTGAGCTCGACGTCGCTGCGCTGCAGTCGGCGGTGCGCGATGTCGTCGAGCGCCACGAGTCTCTTCGTACCCGGTACCCGGACTCTGCACAGGGCCCGTTCCAGCAGGTGTTGCCGGCGTCCGAGGTGCCGATGGACCTCGCCGTGCGAGACGTGGCCGGTGCGAACGTCGTTGCCGCCGTGACCGAGTTCTTTGCGCGGGGCTTCGACGTCACCGCCGAGGTGCCGGTCGACGCGCGCGTGTTTCGCGTCGACGAGAACGAGCACGTCCTGGCCTTCGTCGTTCACCACGTGTCGGCCGACGGTGCGTCGATGGGCCCGCTGGCCGTCGACGTCATGACCGCATACACCGCGAGATCTGCAGGGACGGCTCCGGACTGGGAGCCACTCGAGGTGCAGTACGTCGATTTCGCGCTGTGGCAGCGAACCGTGCTCGGTACCGAGTCGGATCATGATTCGGTTGCAGCGCAGCAGGTGTCGTTCTGGAAGGATACGCTCGCCGAGCTGCCGGATCAGCTGGTGCTGCCCACCGATCGCCCGCGCCCGCCGGCGCAGAGTTTCCGTGGCGATGCCGTGCGGTTCACCGTCGACGCCGGCACGCACGCTGCTCTCGCCGAACTCGGACGTACCGAGCAGGCAACGTTGTTCATGGTGGTGCACTCGGCATTCGCCGTGTTGCTCGCACGCCTGTCCGGTTCCGAGGACATCGCGGTCGGAACGCCCATCGCCGGCCGCGGTGAGCGGGCTCTGGACTCGATGATCGGTATGTTCGTCAATACCCTGGTCTTCCGGTCGTCGGTCGAATCGTCGATGACCTTCCGCCAGTTGCTCGCTCAGGCCCGAGAGCGGGACCTGGCCGCGTTCGCGCACTCCGACGTTCCGTTCGAGCGTCTCGTGGAGGTGCTGAACCCGGTGCGGTCGACGGCACGCAACCCGTTGTTCCAGGTAGGCCTGTCCTTCCAGAACCTTGCCGAGTCGACGTTCGAGCTGCCGGGTCTGACGGTGAGTGCCGTCGAGGCGGATGCGGTGACTGCGAAAACCGATCTGCAACTGTCGATCTCGGATCGCTACGCCCCGGACGGCTCGCCCGCGGAACTGTCGGCCGAATTCAGTTATGCCACCGATCTTTTCGATCGCGCCACGATCGAAGGTTTTGCCGACCGGTTCGTTCGCCTCCTCGCCGCCGTGGCCGCGGACCCGTCGGCCGTCGTCGGCGATCTCGAGCTGCTCTCGCCCGAGGAACGCACCCGGATCGTCCACACGTGGAACGACACCGATCACGATGTCGATGCGTCGCAGACGCTGGTATCGCTGTTCGATCGACAGGTGCAGGCGCAGCCCGACGCGGTCGCGGTGGTCCATGCCGGGCAGTCACTGTCGTACGGCGAGTTCGATCGTCGAATCAACCGGTTGGCCCGCGTCCTGATCGGTGCCGGTGTCGGCCCGCAGGTGACGGTTGCCCTGGCGATCAGGCGCTCGGTGGATCTGCTCGTCGCGATGTATGCCGTCGCCAAGGCGGGCGGGGCGTACGTGCCCATCGATCCGGATCAGCCGGCGGACCGCAATGCCTACATCCTGGAGGTAGCTGCTCCCGCTCTGGTCCTGAGTACTGCGCGGGACGGTGTCGATGTCGACTCGGTTCCGGTGCTGTTGGTCGACACCGATCCGCGAGTGCTCGACGCAGAGGTCTCGGACGCGCCCGTCACCGACAGTGAGCGCACCTCGCCGCTGCGGCCTGCGAACACCGCGTACGTCATCTTCACGTCCGGATCCACCGGCCGCCCCAAGGGTGTCGCGGTGAGTCATGCCGCCATCGTCAATCAGCTGCTGTGGCAGAGCGCCCATTACGGACTGGGCAGCACCGACCGAGTACTGCTCAAGACCGCGGCCACCTTCGATCTGTCCGTGTGGGAGTTCTGGGTCGCCACCGTCTCCGGTGGTGCGATCGTCGTGGCCGACGCCGAGGGCCACCGCGATCCCGCCTACCTCGTCGATCTGATGAACCGGGAATCGGTGACGACACTGCACACCGTGCCGTCCGTGCTCGACGCGCTGGTCACGGCGTCGGCGGGCACCCTGCCCGAACCCCTGACGCGGATCCTGGCGATCGGCGAAGCACTGCCGGTCGCCACGGCCGAGCGCGCGCTGCGCAGTTCGGCTGCGCGACTGGACAACCTGTACGGACCGACCGAGGCCGCGGTCTCGGTGACTTCGCATCGGGTGACGACCGTCGACGGCACCACGGTTCCGATCGGTGGCCCGGAGTGGAACACCCGTGTCTACGTGCTGGATTCGCGTCTGGCTCCCGTTCCGGTCGGCGTCGCAGGTGAGCTCTACCTCGCGGGTGCGCAGCTGGCCGACGGGTACTTCGCGCGGCCGGATCTGAGCGCCGAGCGATTCGTCGCGGACCCGTTCACCCCCGGCGGCCGTCTGTACCGCACCGGTGACCTCGTATCCTGGCGCGCCGACGGCGAACTGGAGTACGTCGGGCGCACCGACTTCCAGGTGAAGATTCGCGGTTTCCGTATCGAGCTCGGCGACATCGATGCCGCTCTCGGATCGCTCGACGAGATTCGCGACGTCGCCGTGATCGCTCTCGCGGACACGGGATCAGGCGCGCGGCTCGTGGCCTATCTCGTGCCCGCCGATGGGGTGACGCTGGATCAGGACGGCATCCGTCTTGCACTCGCCGAACGTCTGCCGTCGTACATGATCCCGGCG
This sequence comes from Rhodococcus sp. 06-221-2, assembly GCF_002258365.1. Taxonomy (NCBI): domain Bacteria; kingdom Bacillati; phylum Actinomycetota; class Actinomycetes; order Mycobacteriales; family Nocardiaceae; genus Rhodococcus; species Rhodococcus sp. 06-221-2. Next base: position 121,807 of record NZ_NOYJ01000020.1, on the reverse strand, counting down.
GCCTTCGTCGTGCTCGAGGCTCTTCCTCGAGGCGTCAACGGAAAGCTGGATCGACAGGCGCTCCCCGAACCGCAGTTCGAGACAGCCGAATTCCGCGCGCCGACCAATCCGGTGGAAGAGGCCGTCGCGGCGATCTTCGCCGAGGTGCTCGCTGTCGAGCGCGTGGGTCTGGACGACGACTTCTTCGCACTCGGCGGTAACTCGCTCATCGCTACCCAGGTGGTCTCCCGGCTGGGGGCGGCGCTCGATACTCAGGTGCCGGTCCGCTCGATCTTCGAGTCTCCGACGGTGCAGTCGCTCGCACGTGCGATCGAGTCCGAGGTGGGTACCGGTGCGCGCCGGGCACTGACGGCTCGGACGCGACCGGACTCGGTGCCGCTGTCGATGGCCCAGCAGCGCATGTGGTTCCTGAGCCAATTCGATCCGACCTCCGCCGTGAACAACATCCCGGTCGCAATTCGGTTGTCCGGCAGTGTCGATGTCGATGCACTCACCAGCGCGGTGTATGACGTACTGGCTCGGCACGAGATTCTGCGCACCGTGTACCCGGAGGTCGACGGACGAGGCCATCAGGTGGTGCTCGGTACCGCGGAGGCCGGCGTGACGGTTGTCGTCGACGACGTCGACGAGAGTTCGATCGAGCAGGCCCTGCGCGACTTCGTGTCCGCGGGATTCGACGTGACCCGAGCTGTTCCGGTCCGAATCCGGATCCTGCGGGTCAGCGAGACCGAGCACGTACTGGCCTTCGTCGCCCACCACATCGCCGCGGACGGGTTCTCGATGGGACCCCTGACGCGCGACGTCATGGTGGCCTACACCGCCCGTGCCGCGGGGGAGAACCCGCAGTGGGCACCACTTCCGGTGCAGTACGCGGACTACGCGTTGTGGCAACGCGAGGTACTCGGTTCCGAGGACGACCCCGATTCGCCGTTGGCGAAGCAGCTCGCCTACTGGACGACGGCTCTGGCCGGTGCCCCGGCACAGCTCGACCTCGCGACCGACCGGCCGCGTCCGGCGGTGGCGTCGTATCGCGGTGCGGCATACAACTTCTCGATCGACGAGGCTCTGCAGTCGAACATCGCTCGCGCTGCCCGCGCCAACAACGCCACGAACTTCATGGTGGTCCACACCGCGCTGGCGGTGCTCCTCGGCGCGATGGCGGGTACCGACGACGTGACGATCGGGACCCCGGTCGCCGGCCGCGGTGACGCCGATCTGGACGAGCTCGTCGGCATGTTCGTCAACACGCTCGCCCTGCGTACCGCGGTGCACCCCGCGGCAACGTTGCGCGAGCAACTCGCCGCAGTTCGCGAGGTCGACCTGGGAGCCTTCGGGCACGCCGACGTGCCGTTCGAGCGGCTCGTCGACGAGCTGGCCCCGGACCGCTCACAGGCTCGCCACCCGATCTTCCAGGTCATGCTGACGTTCCAGAACCTGAACCGCCAGACGTTGGCCCTGCCGGGGTTGAGTGTCGAGGGCATCGATCTGGGTAGCGCGTTCGCGAAATTCGACCTGCAGGTGACGCTCTGGGAGAACACGGACGACCGCGATGCTCCCGCCGGAATCGACGTGCAGTTCGACTACGCCACAGATCTATTCGAAGAATCCAGCATGGCCTCCCTCGGGCGACGGCTCGTCCGGGTACTGCACGCGCTGACCGACACACCGGACGGGGTCGTCGGCGACATCGACATCCTCGAGGAGGGCGAACGTACCCGCGTCCTCGAGGATTGGAACGCCACCGCGCAGGAGGTGGATCCCGGCGCAACTCTGGTGTCGCTGTTCGAGACCCGAGTTGTCGAGTCCCCGGACAACACCGCCGCGAGCTTCCTCGACGATCGGGTGACGTACCGCGAATTCTCCGAACGGGTCAACGCGCTCGCGCGTCTGCTCATCGCCGAGGGAGTCGGCCCGGAAACCGTGGTGGCGACGGCCATGCGCCGCTCCATCGACATGCTGACGGGTATCTACGCCGTGCTCGCCGCCGGTGGTGCCTACGTTCCGGTCGACCCGGATCTACCGGCCGAACGAATCGGCTACATCCTGGACACGGCGGCACCGGTGGTGCTGCTCACGACCGAGCGCGACGGTACAGATCTCGTGACCGACGCCGCCAGAATCCTGGTCGACACCGTCGACACGACAGGTCTGTCCACGGCACCGGTGACCGATGCCGAGCGAACCGCACCGTTGCGACCGGCGGACACCGCGTACGTCATCTTCACCTCCGGCTCCACCGGTCGCCCCAAAGGCGTTGCGGTCAGCCACGAGGCCATCGTCAACCGTCTGCTGTGGATGCAGGCCGAATACCGTCTGACCGAGCAGGACAAGGTGTTGCAGAAGACGCCGGTCACGTTCGACGTGTCGGTGTGGGAGCTGTTCTGGCCGTTGCAGATCGGTGCCGAACTCGTCATCGCGGTGCCCGACGGCCATCGAGATCCGGCATATCTGGTGCGCACCGTTGCCGAACGCGGCGTCACGGTCGCGCACTTCGTGCCGTCGTTGCTGGCCGTGTTCGCCGCCGCGGACGGCGTGTCGAACTGCACCGGCCTGCGTGCGGTGTTCGCCTCCGGTGAGGCATTGCCTGCATCGGTTGCCTCGGCCCTGCGCACTGCTCTGCCCGCAACCGAGCTGCACAACCTGTACGGCCCGACCGAGGCCGCTGTCGACGTCACCTATCACCATGTCCTGCCGTCGGACACCGTGTCGGTTCCCATCGGCGCACCGGTGTGGAACACGAGGGTGACCGTGCTCGACGCGCGACTGCACCCCGTTCCCGTCGGGGTGCCCGGGGAGCTGTATCTCGCCGGGCGTCAACTGGCCCGCGGATACCTCGGCCGCCCGGACCTGACTGCCGACAGGTTCGTCGCCGACCCGCACGGCAGTGCCGGCTCGCGGATGTATCGCACCGGAGACCTGGTGCGCTGGAGGCGCGACGGTGAACTCGAGTACCTCGGCCGCACCGACTTCCAGGTCAAACTCCGAGGCCTGCGGATCGAGCTCGGCGAAATCGAAGCTGCGTTGACTGCAGATCCGTCGGTCGACCAAGCCGTCGTTCTCGTGCGCCGGACGCCGTCGGCAGGTGAACTCCTGGTCGGCTACGTCGTTCCTGTCGCCGGGGAGACGATCGACACCACAGCGGTCACCGCCTCGGTTGCGACCCTGGTTCCGGAATACATGGTTCCGGCCGGGCTCATCGTGCTCGATGCCCTGCCACTCGGGCCGAACGGCAAGCTGGACCGCAGAGCACTACCCGAACCGGAATTCGGCAGCGATGCCGAATTCCGCACCGCGACAACCGACACCGAACGCATCATCGCCGAGGTCTTCGCAGACGTCCTCGGCCTCGACGCCGTCGGGGTCGACGATTCGTTCTTCGCGCTCGGCGGCGACAGCATCGTCTCGATTCAGCTCGTTTCTCGCGCCAAGGCCAGGGGAATTCAGTTCGGGCCGCGAGATGTGTTCGAGCGCAAGACCGTTGCCGGTCTCGCCGAGGTCGCCGTGATCGTCGGTGAGGGCAATGACGCGGTCGTGCTCGAGGAACTCGACGGCGGCGGTGTCGGTTGGCTGCCGCTACCCCCGTTCGGTGTAGCGATGATCGAGCGCGGCGGCGGGTGGTCACGCTTCCATCAGGCCGTCACACTGGAGCTGCCGCTCGGTATCGACCGAGCCGGGATTCTCGCCACGGTGACCGCAGTGGTCGATCGACACGACGTGCTGCGGTCGACCCTGGTGCACGACGACCGCGGCTGGGGCCTCGAGGTTGCGGGCACCGGAGCCGTCGATGTGGAGGCGTTGCTCACCCGCGCCGATACCGATTCGGCTGCAACAGTATTCGACGATGCGGTGGGAACGCTCGACCCCACGGCCGGCCGCATGCTCGCCCTCGTCTGGATCGACCGAGGACCCGAGGTGCCGGGCACGCTGACCGTGGCGGCGCACCACCTCGTGATCGACGGAGTGTCGTGGCGAATCCTGGTCCCCGACTTCGTCTCGGCCTGGGCTCAGGTGTCCGGGGGAGTGACCCCGAGCCTCCCCGAGGTCGGGACCTCGATGCGGCGTTGGACCCATGCACTGGTCGACGCGGCAGCGAGCGAGGCGCGGCTGGCCGAGTTGCCGCTGTGGCGTTCGATCGCCGACACCGAGGACCCCGTGCTGGGCAACCGCCCCTTCGATCCTGCGGTCGATGTCGTGGCGACGCTCGAACGGGTGAACATCGAACTGACACCCGACGTCACGCGCACCTTGCTGACCACCGTTCCGGAGATCTTCCGCGGCGGAGTGGGCGACGGGTTGCTGGCCGGGCTCGCTCTGGCCGTCACGAGACTGCGGTCCGAGCGCGGCATCACTGCACCGGCAACACTGGTGCAGCTCGAAGGCCACGGCCGCGAGGAAGCGGTGGTTCCCGGAGCTGATCTGGGACGTACTGTCGGCTGGCTGACCAGCCTGTTCCCCGTGCGCCTCGACCTGACCGGAATCGACGTCGATGCTGCGTTCGCGGGAGGGTCGCAGCTCGGCGATGCAGTCAAGGCAGTCAAGGAGCAGATGCTGGCGCTGCCCGATCGAGGCATGGGCTGGGGACTGCTCCGCTACCTGAACTCGGAGACCGCTGCGGAACTGGCCGAACTCGGCACCGGACAGATCAGCTTCAACTACCTGGGCCGGGTGGACGCCGGCGAGGTCCCGGACGAGATGAAGTCGCTCGGCTGGTTGCCGGCCGCCGACGGTGAGCTCTCCGCGCCCGGTGATGCCGACATGGCCGCGAACAAGACCGTCGACATCAACGCCATCGTGCTCGACACCGACGAGGGCGGGGTCCTGAGCGCCGGCTTCGCGTTCCCGACCGGAGCCGTGTCCGCGGACACGGTCGAGCGTCTCGCCGGGCTGTGGTCCGAGGCGTTGACGGCGCTGGCCACGTACGCCGAGGCACCAGGCTCGGGTGGCCTGACCCCGTCGGACGTGCCTCTGGTGGCGCTGTCGCAGGCCGACATCGCGTCGTTCGAGGCGCGTTACTCACAGCTGACCGACATCTGGTCGCTGTCACCGTTGCAGCAAGGACTGCTGTTCCACGCGTTGTTCGCCGATGCGTCGATCGACGTCTACACCATGCAGGTCGTACTCGACCTGGCCGGCGAGGTGGACGCCGAACGGTTGCATCACGCTGCCCAGACGCTGCTGGATCGGTACGACAATCTGCGTACCTCGTTCACCGCGACCGCCGACGGTGAGACGGTGCAGATCGTCCATCAGGACGTCGTGTTGCCCTGGACCACGATGGACCTGTCGCACCTCGACGAGCCGGAACGTGGCACAGCAGTCGCCGATGCCCTGGCGGCCGAGCAACGACGGCATTTCGACGTCTCCACTGCACCACTGCTGCGTTTCGTCCTCGTGCGAATCACCCCGACCACCTACAAGCTCGCGATGACCAACCATCACGTGCTCCTCGACGGGTGGTCTCTGCCGTTGGTGATGAAGGAACTGTTGTACCTGTACGCCGCTCGTGCTTCCACCTCGTCGATGCCGAGGGTTCGCTCGTATCGCTCCTACCTGGCATGGCTGAACCGACAGGACCCGGCCGTGTCTCTCGGTGCGTGGACCACCGCGCTGGCCGGAGTCGAGGAGCCGACGTTCGTCGCACCGCCGAGTGTCGGACGAGAGATCTCCGCACGCTCGGCAGAGACGGAGCGATTCGTCGATCCCGAGACCACCGCGTCGCTCGTGGCGCTCGGTGGCAGGCTCGGCGTCACCGTCAACACGCTGGTGCAGGCGGCCTACGGCCTGCTGATCGCACACATCACCGGCCGCACCGATGTCGTGTTCGGTGCCACGGTCTCCGGCCGTCCCGCTGCTCTTCCAGGCGTCGAGTCGATGATCGGCCTGTTCATCAACACCATCCCGGTGCGCGTTCGATTCGATCCGGCCGACACTGTCGAGAACTACCTGGTCCGGATTCAGGGAGAACAAGCAGACCTGCTCGACCACCATCACATGGGACTCGTCGACATCCAACGGGCGATCGGAATGGGGAATCTGTTCGACACCCTCACCATCTTCGAGTCCTACCCGGTGGACGAAGCCGAGCTGACGCAGCAGGCGGCAGCGATCGACGGAATGACCGTCGAGTCGGTGAGCTCGAACGACAACACTCACTACCCACTGACGTTGTTGGTCGTGGCCGAGGATCGAATCTCGTTCACGCTCAAGTACATCAGCGATCTGTTCGACGCTGCGTACGTGGAATCCATCCTGTCCCGGCTGGTCGGTGTTCTCGAGACCTTCGTCTCCGACACCACGGCGGCGGTCGGCGATATCGATCTGCTCGGCTCGGAAGAACGAACCCGCGTGATCGACACCTGGAACGACACCGCACACGAGGTCGACGCAGGCATCATGCTGACCGCGCCGTTCAGGGCTCGGGTTGCGGCGAACCCGGACGCCACGGCCGTGCTGTACGAGGGCACCGCAGTGACCTACGCCGAGTTCTCGGAGCGGGTCAACCGTCTTTCCCGACACCTGATTTCGCTCGGCGTCGGCCCGCAGTCGCTCGTGGCTCTCGGCATGAGGCGAGGCATCGACCTGATGGTCGGCATGTACGCCGTCCTCGAAGCCGGCGGCGCCTACGTACCCATCGATCCGGACCACCCGGCCGAGCGCATCGAGTACATCCTCGACACCGCGGTGCCGGTCGCCGTTCTCTCGACCAGCCACGATCGGACGGGACTGCCGGACCGGTTCCCGATTCTCGAACTGGACACCCTCGATCTCGCGTCCTACCCGGCAGACGCCGTGGCCGACGCCGACCGACTGGCACCGGTACGCCCGGAGAACACCGCCTACGTCATCTTCACGTCCGGGTCGACCGGGCGACCCAAGGGCGTCGCGGTGCCGCACCGCGCGATCGTCAACGAGATGGCGTGGATGATCGACCAGTACTCGCTCGACGAGAACGACGTCTACCTGCAGAAGACGGCGACGACGTTCGACGTGTCACTGTGGGGCTTCTTCCTCCCACTCCAGGTCGGTGCGAGCGTCGTTCTCGCGACCCCCGACGGCCACCGCGACCCGGCGTACGTCGCGGAGCGCATCGCCCGGCACGGCGTCACCGTCACGGACTTCGTGCCGTCGATGCTCACGGTGTTCGCCGCGTACGCCACCGAGGAGCAGTGCCGGTCGTTGCGACACGTCTACGTGGTGGGTGAGGCACTGCCCCCGGAGACGGTGACGGACTTCCGCGCGATCACCTCTGCCGGGATCCACAACCTGTACGGCCCCACCGAAGCCGCAGTGAGTGTGACGTACTGGGAGACGTCTGCCGACGAGGGCGCGACCGTCCCGATCGGGGCGCCGGAATGGAACACCCAGGCCTACGTTCTCGACGGCAGGCTGCATCCGGTTGCCGCAGGGACCGCGGGTGAGCTGTATCTCGCGGGAACGCAGCTCGCCGACGGATACCTCGGGCGCGTCGACCTGACGATGGACCGCTTCGTCGCGAACCCGTTCTCGGCTGCCGGCGAGCGCATGTATCGCACCGGAGACCTCGTCCGATGGCGATCGGGGCCGGGCGCTTCAGGCGTCCTGGAGTACATCGGCCGCACCGATTTCCAGGTCAAGTTCCGTGGCCAGCGGATCGAGCTCGGTGAGATCGAGACCGCACTGTTGGCCCATCCCGACGTCAACCAGGCCACGGCCGTGGTGGCGACCACCGGTGCCGGCGACCAGCTCGTCGGATACGTGGTGCCCGCGCCGGGTAGAACGCTGGACCCGGCCGAGGTACGCACCTTCGTCGGCGGCGCGCTGCCGAAGTACATGGTGCCGGCGACGGTGATGGTGCTCGCGGAATTCCCGCTGAACACCAGCGGCAAGCTGGATCGAAAAGCACTGCCGGAGCCGGTGTTCGAGGTTCGCGAGTTCCGTGCTCCCGCAACGCCGGTCGAGGAGATCGTGGCGGAGATCTACGCGGAGCTGCTCGGCGTGCAGCGGGTCGGATCGGACGACGACTTCTTCGATCTCGGTGGTAACTCGCTGATCGCCACAAGAGTGGCGGCACGGGTGTCGGCTGCGCTCAGGAAGAAGGTCGGCGTCCGAGACCTGTTCGAGGCCTCGACGGTCTCGGCACTCGCCGCGCGCGCCGAATCACGCATCGACGACGCGAACGATGTGCCGCTGCGTCGCCGACCGGCCGGCCAGACCGTTCCGTTGTCGCTCGCGCAACAGCGCATGTGGGTACTGAACCGACTCGACCCCGAGTCCGGGGCCTACAACATGCCGCTGGCGCTCCGTCTGCGAGGCGAGCTGGATGTCGCGGCACTGCAGAGCGCCGTGTCCAGCACCGTGGAACGCCACGAGGCACTGCGCACGCGCTACCCGGAAGATGCGAACGGTTCGCCGTACCAGGAGTTCGTCGACGCCGGATCGGTCGTACCCGATCTGACTCCGATCGACGCGACCGACGACTCCGACACCGCCGGACGGATTCGCGCACTCGTCTACGAGGGCTTCGACGTCACCGTCGCACCCCCGGTCCGGGGAGCACTGTTCCGCTTCGGCCCGGACGAGTACGTCTTCGTCATCGTGATGCACCACATCAGCGGAGACGGCGCATCGATGGCACCACTGGCCCGTGACGTCATGACTGCGTACCTCGCTGCCGCGTCGGGGACCGACTACACGCCCGAACCGCTGACGGTGCAGTACGCGGACTTTGCGGTATGGCAGCGGCAGGTGCTGGGCTCGGACAGCGACCCCACGTCGATTCTGTCGCAGCAGTTGGCCTTCTGGGCGGACGAGCTCAGCGGGATCACCCCGGTCGTGTCGTTGCCGTGGGATCGGCCGCGAGCGGCTACCGCGAACCTGCGTGGAGCCAGTGTGAGTGTCGAGCTGGACGAGTCGGTACACACCGGGCTTGCCGCGATCGCGCGCGAGAACAACGCGACTCTGTTCATGGTGTTGCACGCGGTCCTCGGGGTGCTGTTGTCGCGGATGAGCGGCTCCCGCAGCTTCGCCGTCGGCACGCCCATCGCCGGGCGCGGGCACGAGGCGCTCGACGGACTGGTGGGCATGTTCGTCAACACGTTGGCGCTGCGCACGGACGTGGACCCGGATGCGACGTTCGCAGAGCTGCTGACCGCTCTACGCGAGACCGACCTGCGGGCCTTCGCGAATTCGGACGTCCCGTTCGAGCGGGTCGTCGACACCATCGCACCGGACCGGAACGCCGGGTACACCCCGCTGTTCCAGACGGTTCTGTCGGTGGAGCCCCACGGCGAGGCGCGCTTCGAGCTGCCGAACCTGGTGGTCGAACCCGTCAGCGGCTTCGAGCCGACGGCGAAATTCGACCTGCAGGTCACGGTGGAGACCCAGCACGCCGACGGGAACAGCGGCACCGGAACCCTGAACGTCGAATGGGTGTATGCCGCCGATCTGTTCGACGAGTCCACGGTCGCGTCGCTGGCGGAGCGATTCGCACGCATCGCCGGTGCTGTGGCGGCAACACCAGCGGTCGTCGTCGGCGACATCGACGTGCTCGACGCCGCCGAGCGGGCGGCACTGACCGAGACCCCGCAGACCGCTGACTCCACTGCGGCACCGGTTCGGTCGGACCTGACCCTGCCGCAGGTACTCACCTCGACGGTGGACGCAGATCCCGACGCGCCCGCATTGTCGTCGGACGGTGTCGAGACCACCTACCGTCAGCTCGACGAACAGTCCTCACGGATGGCTCGGGTACTGATCGAACGTGGCGTCCGAACCGGAGTCGTCGTCGCCGTCTTCGTCACCGACGCTGTTGCAGCAGTCGTGACGCAGTGGGCGGTGGCCAAGGCAGGCGGAGCTGTGGCTCCGGTCGCCCCGTCGAACTCCTCCGACGTTCTGGAGCGGGCAGGCGCGTCCGTCCTCGTCCTGGACGGTGACGACGCGCCGAGCTGGGCCGGGTCCGCCACGACCATCCACCTCGGACATCCGGACGTCGTCGACGCCATTGCCGCGAGTTCTGGGCGGCCGGTCACGTATTCGGACAGAACGGCGGTTCTGGGACCCGACAGCCCAGCGTTGGTGGTGGTCGAAAACGGCATTGCGATCGACCACGGAACACTCGCTGCACTGGCGACGGGCGCAGTGGCGGAGTGGGCCGTGGCCTTCGATTCACGGCTGGCCGTCCCCACCCGGTTCGATTCCGGTGCAGCAGTTCTGGCCGGTGTGGTCGCCGTGACGGCAGGTGCAGCCCTGGTGACCGATCGGGCGGAGTCCGCCGAGGACGCCGCCGACATCGTGTCCGCAGAATGGGTCACCCATGCGTTCCTCTCCGCAGCAGATGCCGCCGCGGTCGATCGACTGCAACCCGAGGACATCGAGGACCTCGTTGCGATCGTGTCGGTCGAAGGTGACGGTGCCGAGATGAGCGGTGTCGACATTCCGGTGCATCGTCTGCCCGGGTCGATAGGAACCGCCGCCCGATAAGGTGAGGCGAACTGCAACGCTCGCCGCGTCGTGGACGATGAACGGTCGGATCGGCCGACGCGTCGTCCACGACCGAGCGCGGGGCAACACTGGTGAGGAGTCATAGTTCAGATGAGTTCGGATGGATCGACCGGCACACCGTCCGAGTCGGGCGGCCGAGTGGGTGGACGGTCGAGCCGCCCCAGGCCTACCCGTGCACGACCCACCCGACAGCGACCGGCCCGTACGGTCGCGCTGCCGACTCTGCTCGCCGCGGCGGTGGAAAAGAACCCGGACGGTATAGCGGTGGAGTGCGGCACCCGGTCGCTCACCTATCGGGAGATCGACTCCCGGTCGTCCAGGCTGGCCCGGCTGCTCATCGAACGCGGGGTCGGCCCCGAGGATTTCGTGGCTCTGGCACTGACCCGTTCGATCGAATCTGTCACGGCCGAGTGGGCCGTGGCGAAGACCGGTGCTGCATTCGTGCCCATCGACCCCAACTACCCAGCCGCCCGCATCACGCACATGGTGAACGATTCCGGCGTGCGAATGGGTGTCACTGCAACACAATTCGAAGATGCGATGCCGACGTCGGTGTCGTGGATCAGCCTCGACTCGTCCGACACCGAAGGCGCACTCCAGGGGTTGTCCGACGATCCCGTCGTGGCGGACGACCGACGGGCACCGATTCGCCCGTCCACGCTCGCGTACGTCATCTACACCTCCGGCTCGACCGGTCTGCCGAAGGGCGTCGCCGTCTCCCACGCCGGGCTGGCACCGCTGACCTCCACTCAGGTCGAGATCTACGGGCTGGACTCCGATTCGCGCACACTGCATTTCGCGTCCCCCAGCTTCGATGCGTCCGTGCTGGAGCTACTGATGGCTGTGGGCGCTGGTTCGACGATGGTCATCGTCCCGCCCGGCGTCTACGGCGGTTCCGATCTGGGTGACATGCTCCGCCACCACCGCGTCAGCCATGCGTTCATCACCCCGGCGGCGCTGGCCTCACTCGATCCGGCAGAGGTGCCCGACATGCGAGTGCTCGCGATCGGCGGCGAGGCCTTCACCTCGGAACTGATGTCGAAGTGGGCACCGGGCAGACGTTTTCACAACGTCTACGGCCCCACCGAAGCGTCGATGGTGTGCAACATCTCGCCACCCTTGAACGCGGGCGAAGCCGTGCTGCTCGGGCCGTCCACCAAGGACATGGGCTACCACGTGCTCGACGACCGGTTGCGGCAGGTGCCCGCCGGGGTGCCGGGGGAGTTGTATCTGACCGGTGCCGGCCTTGCGCGGGGTTACCATCGACGCTTCGCGCTGACCGCTGCGCGTTTCGTCGCCAATCCGTATGCAGCCGAAGGAAACTCGGAACAGAGCCGACTGTACCGCACCGGTGACCTGGTGCGCTGGCGGGAAGTGGCGTCCGGACGGGCCATCGAATACCTGGGCCGCAACGACTTTCAGGTCCAGATCCGAGGCTTCAGAATCGAACTCGGTGAAATCGACGCCGTTCTCACCGCGCAGGACGGGGTCGATTTCGCGGTGACCCTCGGTCACCGCAGTCCCACCGGCGCAACCGTTCTCGCAGCGTACGTACTGCCGGTGGCAGGGACGGACGTCGACCTGGACCGGGTGCTGGACGAGGCCGGGCGGAGTCTGCCTGCGCACATGGTGCCCTCGGTGATCACACGGATCGATTCGATCCCGCTGACTCCCACCGGCAAGCTGGACCGAGACGCACTGCCGGAACCGGTGTTCGAGGCCGCGGAGTTCCGGTCCCCGTCGACCACTACCGAACATGTGGTGGCCGATATCTTCGTCGAGCTGCTCGGGGTCGAACGGGTCGGCCTGGACGACGACTTCTTCGCGCTCGGGGGTAACTCCCTGATCGCCACACAGCTTGCGGCTCGATTGGGTTCGGCTCTGGGCGTCCATGTTCCGGCGCGCTCGGTGTTCGAGTCCTCCACCGTCGAGGCCTTGGCGCAGGCCGCCGATTCGGCGGACGGTCCGGTTCGAGCTGCGCTGGACACGTCGAGGCAGCGGCCCGAGCGCATCCCGCTCTCGTCCGCACAGCAGCGAATGTGGTTTCTCAACCGCCTCGACACCGACTCCGCCCTCAACAACGTGCCGGTCGCTCTGTTGCTGCGCGGAGAACTCGATGTCGACGCGCTGCAGGCTGCCGTGGGGGACGTGGTCGGTCGACACGAATCGTTGCGCACCGTGTACCCGGAGATCGACGGTGTCGGGTATCAACAGGTGCGGGACGAGGCCGAGACGCACGTCGGGATGGACGTGGTCCGCATCGCTCGTGACGACGCGCTCGCTGCGGTCACACAGTTCTTCACCCGGGGATTCGACGTCACCGTCGAGATCCCGTTTCGTGTCCGGCTGTTCCACATCACGGACCCCGCCGGTGCAGCACCGGAGTACGTGCTGGCCTTCGTTGCACACCACATCTCGGCGGACGGGCTCTCGATGGCCCCGCTGTCCCGCGACGTCATGACTGCGTACCTCGCGCGGCACGGCGGATCGGCACCGCAGTGGGCACCGCTGCCGGTCCAGTACGTCGACTACACACTCTGGCAACTCGACATGCTCGGCTCCGAATCGGACCCGAAGTCGTTGGCCCGCAAGCAGATCGACTATTGGCGTCGCACGCTCGACGGCCTCCCCGAGCAGTTGAATCTGCCCTCCGACCGGCCGCGCCCGCGGGTCGCATCGGGACAGGGGGCGGTGACGGCGTTCGAGATCGACGCTGCACTGCACACCCGCGTACTCGAGTGTGCACGCGAGCACGACGCCACCGCGTTCATGGTGGTGCACGCAGCGTTGGCGGTGCTGCTGGCCACGTTGTCCGGGACGTCCGACATCGCCGTGGGAGCACCGGTGGGTGGTCGCGGCGACGCACGGTTGGACGACCTGGTGGGCATGTTCGTCAACACGGTGGTCCTGCGAACGCAGATCGCTCGAGACGCCTCGTTCGGTGCGGTACTCGATGCCGTACGTACCTCCGACCTGGAGGCATTCGACAATGTGGACGTACCCTTCGAGCGTCTTGTCGAGGTACTCGATCCGGTGCGATCGCAAGGGCGGCACCCGCTGGTCCAGGTAGCGCTGTTCTTCCAGAACTTCTCCCAGGGATCGTTCGAGCTCCCCGATCTGGGCGTCGAGGCATTCGGGTCCGGGGCGGCGTCGGCAAAGTTCGATCTCCAGGTGACGCTCACCGAACTCGGAGACGGCGCAGGTCTGGCCGGCGAGCTGATGTACGCGACGGATCTGTTCGACGAGTCGACGGTGGCGTCGTTCGGGCGACGGTTGGTGGCTGTACTCGAGGCGGTGACCGCTCGTCCGGATGGCGTGGTCGGTGATATCGACGTTCTCGATTCGGCCGAGCGTGAACGAATCATGGTGCGCGGCAACGGCGACGAGGTGGCCATCGAATCCGCTGAGGTGTTGTTGGACGGCTTCGATCGGGTGGTGGCCGACACGCCCGACGCGGTCGCGGTGGTGTTCGGCGAACGGTCGCTGACGTATCGGGAGTTCTCGGCTCGGGTGGACGCGACTGCGCAGCTGTTGCAGGAGCACGGTGCCGGGCCAGGTGTTCTGGTGGGGCTCGCGATGCGGCGGTCCGTCGAGTTGGTCGTCGGCATGTATGCGGTGCTGCGATCGGGCGCGGCGTACGTTCCGGTGGACCCGGATCAGCCGACCGAACGTAACGACTACATTCTCGACACGGCCGCCCCGGTGGTCGTGTTGTCCACGGCCAGAGATGGTTTCGTCACGGCGACCGCTGTTCCGGTCGTCGACATCACCGATCCACCGGAGCCGTCCGGGTCGGTGGTGTTTCCGCGCGCCGCCGGGGACGACCTGGCGTACGTGTTGTTCACGTCCGGGTCGACCGGTCGTCCGAAGGGCGTGGCGATCGAACACCGGGCCATCGTCAACCAGATGGCCTGGATGGCGCAGGAATACGGCCTCGATGCGTCGGATGTGTACTTGCAGAAAACGGCGACGACGTTCGATGTCTCGCTGTGGGGCTTCTTCCTGCCGCTGCGAACCGGCGGTCGGTTGATCGTTGCTGCCCCGGGCGCGCAGCGTGACGTCGAGGCGGTCGCCGCTGATATCGCGCGGCACGGGGTGACCGTGACGGACTTCGTGCCGTCGATGCTGACGGTGTTCGTCGAAGCGGTGTCGGCGCAGTCGATCGCGTCGCTGCGTCATGTTTTCGTCATCGGTGAGGCGCTGCCCGCGGGTACCGTCGATGCCTGTCGGGCAGTGTCGGATGCGCGGGTGCACAACCTGTACGGGCCTACCGAGGCGGCGGTCAGCGTCACTTATCGCGATGTCTCCGAGGACGGGGCGGGGTCCGGATCGGTGTCCATCGGTGTGCCCGAGTGGAACACCTCGGTGCACGTGCTGGATTCGCGTCTGCATCCGGTACCGGCGGGCGTTCCGGGGGAGTTGTACTTGGCGGGTGTGCAGTTGGCGCGGGGTTACGTTGCGCGGCCGGACCTGTCGGCGGAGCGGTTCGTGGCGAACCCGTTCGACGGCGTGGGGACGCGGATGTACCGGACCGGTGATCTGGTGCGGTGGTCGATGGATGCCGATCGGCTCGAGTACATCGGTCGCACCGATTTTCAGGTCAAGTTCCGTGGGCAGCGAATCGAGTTGGGAGAGATCGAGACTGCGCTGACGGCGCGGTCGTCGGTGAGTCAGGCTGTCGTCGTGGTGTCGCACTCGGCGGTCGGTGAGTCGTTGGTGGCGTACCTGGTTCCTACACCCGGTACCGACATCGATGTCGAGCTCGTTCGGGCGGAGGCAATTTCTACGCTGCCGTCCTACATGGTTCCGTCGGCCTTCGTGGTGCTCGACGCTCTACCGCTCAACGCTGCGGGAAAGCTGGATCGTCGTGCGCTGCCGAGTCCGGAGTTCGAGACCCGCGAGTTCAGGGCGCCGCAGACACCGGTGGAGGAAGCTGTTGCCGGTGTGTTCGCGGACGTTCTGGGAGTCGAACGCGTGGGACTCGACGACGACTTCTTCTCGCTCGGCGGCAACTCTCTGCTGGCCGTCAAGTTGGTCTCCGCGCTGAAGGGGGCCCTCGGTGGTCGGCCTGTTCCTCTGAATTGGTTGTTCGTGGACGCGTCCGTTGCCTCCCTTGCGGCACGGATCACTGCTGCCACGGCATCGGGAGTCGACGGAGCGGAAGCAAGCGGGCTCGAGGTCCTGATACCTCTACGGGTAGGCGGTTCTTCGGCCCCGCTGTTCTGTATCCACCCCATCGTGGGTCTGTCTTGGGCCTTCGGTGCCCTGGCGTCACACATCGGCGACGACCGTCCGATCTACGGATTGCAGTCGCCCGCGCTGTCCGGTGCAGAACCTGTGCCGCAGTCGATAGAACAGTGGGCTGCGGTATTCGTGGACAAGATTCGCGCCGTGCAACCGTCGGGCCCGTATCACCTGCTGGGGTGGTCCATGGGCGGACTGATCGCGCATGCGATGGCCGTGCAACTGCAACGTGAGGGCTACGAGGTCTCGACGTTGGCCATGATGGACTCGTTCGTTGCGGGTGGGTCGGACCACCTCGTCGACAGGCCGGTATCGGCGGACGAGATTCTCGGCGGGCTGGGTGTCGGTGCGGACGACCACCTCGAGATCGCTGAACTCACGGTCGACTCCGTGGCCGAACTGTTGAAGTCGATGCCGGCACCTTTCGACTCGATTTCCCGCGAACGGGTCGCCGGGATACTCGACGGGATCGCACAATCGGCAGAGCTCATCGAAACCTATGTGCCACAGACCTTCACAGGACGAGCGCTGCTGTTCGCATCGGTCACCGACGATCCCACGGGCAACGTGGCGGCGGCGACATGGCGCGGTGCGCTGAGCGAGGGCATGACGGTCGTCCCGGTCCATTCGACCCACTGGCAGATGGCGTCGTCGCCGGCATCGACCGAGATCGGGCCCGTGCTGGACGCGGAATTGCACCGGTAATCCGTTCGGCAACGACGAAGGCCTCACGACACCGTGTCGTGAGGCCTTCGTCGTTGCGTGTGGAGAATGTTCAGCAGGGTGCGGGCGTGGTGGTTGCGTAATCGGGATCGAGTGCGGTCTTCACCATGTACAGGGGAGCAGGATCGGCGACGAGACCGACGTGGGACGTCGTCGCCGTGGGGCACACGTCCTGAACCCAGACGTTGTGCACCATCGCAGGGTCGCCGGACTTGAGGAAGGTGTTCGCGGGCGGTGTCGAGACGGTGTCGTTGCGCGTGGCGATGACGGTGTACTCGACCCCTGGTTCGACGTCTCCGCCTTCGTTCAAGCTCGTCAGCGTCGTCGAACCGACGAGTTGCTGGGCACCCGCCATGTTGTATGTCAGGGGGGTGAGTGCGTCGCCGGGCAGGCCGAGAGAGGTGAGCAGTTCGGAGAGCTGCTGCAAACCACCGAAGGTCGTGCCGTGGTTGGTGGCACCCAGTGTGACCAGTGTGTGCACCTTGTTGCGGGCGGGGTCCTGCGCATCGGTGCCGCCATCGAACTTCATGTACTGCCGAGTGGCGGTGCCGCCCTGCGAATGGCCGACCATGTCGACTTGCTCGGCACCGGTCGCCGCGAGAACTTCGTCGACGAAACGGCCGATCTGACGGCCCGACTCAGCGATGTCGCCGGAGCCCCAGATGGTCGTGCCCGGGTCGAGCAGCAGCGATACTCCGCCGTAGTTGGGTGCGAAGACGCAGTAGCCCTCGCTCTTCAGCTGCGGTGCCAGGATCTTCCACGTGGACGCATCCATCTTGGTTCCGTGGACGAGCACGACCGGACGGGGATGGGCCGCGCTGGGAACACAGCCGAAGTCGTTGGCACCCTCGAGGGTAGGCGTGGCAGAAACCGAGGTTCCGGTGGGCGAGGGCGCAGCGACCGCTGTGCCCGTCCCGGTGAAGGACAGGGCACCGGCCACCGCGACAGCAATCGCCGTGGGCAATACTCTCGTGAACTTCTTCGGCATGGCCTCTATCTCGTCCGGGGCGTGGGAATCCGCCGCTGTCACCTGCATCTGCGTCACCGACCGTAACAGCCGGACACACAGGCGTAACAGGCGTGCAGGTCAAGGGTGCCGGTCGGGCAGGCCGATCGGCGAGCCCGCGTGGTGGACATCACCAACCGATGGCTCCGTATCTGATTCCTGCGCGAAGCTCGCCGACCCGGATGACGAACGCACGCAGCCAATGGCCGCGTGACATCCCGGTCAGCGACGTCGGCAGCAGGGGATTGCGCAGCAGCAGCGCCATCCACCAGGACGCGACTCGGCGCACTTTCAGTGCCGGGCACCCTTGGAGCCGGTAGATTCCGCGAAGCTTGGCGAAGCCGAACCCGAGGCGGAAAGACTGGCGCAGGAGAGGGCGTAGCTCGTCACGCAGTCGATACGCCACTTCTGCCTCGGTACTGAACCCCAAGGTGTAACCCGCCAGTTGCGCCCGCCAACTGAACTCGACATCCTGGCTTGCTCGGTAGCGGTTGTCCATGCCGCCGAGATCGCTGTAGACCGATGCCCAGCAGGCCATACTCGCGCCGATCGCGAACGGCAGGAAGTCGGTGCGGCCCTGGTTCTCCGGCGCTGTCGTGGGCGTCCACGACAGCGCCCGGACGCTGTTCAGCGTGTCGGTTTCGACCGCAGTACCGACAACATCGAACGACGACGCCTCCTGTACGAGCGTGGTGAGCCACGACGAGTGCACGACATCGTCCGAGTCGCAGAACGCCAACAGATCGCCGGACGCCTCCCGGGCGCCGCAGTTGCGTGCGTAACCCGCTCCGGTCTCGCGGGAAGCATCGACCGACCTGAGCCGCAGCCGCTCTCGCAAAGGATGAGTGAGTACGTATTCGCCGAGGTCCCCGTCTCGCGTGTTGTCCGCAACGAGCACCTCGAACGGAAACCCGACATCCTGATCGGCCAGAGCCTGCAACTGTGCGTCCAAGTGCGGATCGAGGCCGCCGACAGGAATGATCACCGATACCGACGGATGCTCAGGTCGTGCCCGGTCGACCACAACGAATCCCCCAACGTAGAAATGTCGGCCCGGACTACGCGATCAGCCCGACGCAGATGCCTTCTTGTACCCCCGGATCGCAGGGTAGAGGAAGATCACGACCATTCCCAGAGACCACGCGAGAGTTTGGAGAATCGGAGTCATGACGGGCCCTCCGAGTGCCAGCGCGCGCATCGCGGAGACCGCAACCGACATCGGCTGCGCTGCAACCAACGGCTGCAGCCAGAGCGGATACGCGAGGACGGGGACGAATCCCGCATTGAAGAACATCAACAACGTGCAGAAGATCGACACCACTTCGACCAGTGGTGCGTCGCCGGCCACCGTGGCGAGGAACGTGACCATGACTGCGAACCCGATACCGAACACGACAGGAATCAGGAGCAACAGGATGCCGGCCTGAATTCCCTGGGTGAACCTGAACCCCAGCGCTACACCGGCACAGATGATGACCACGGTGGTCACGAGCACCCGAACTGCTTCGGCGATCATCCTGCCCAGTAGGCCGGCCGCACGGTGAGTGGGCGTTGTCCAGAACCGGGCCAACAGACCCGACTTTCGTTCGCCCTTGAGTCCGACAGCGCTGACGATGGACCCGAACATGGCTCCGACCAGAGCGATCATCGGCACCTGGCCGTAGATCGCCGGCGATCCGGTGGCCGCGGAAATCGAGTTTCCGAGCACGACACGGAACATGACCAGCATCAACGCGGGGTACAGCAACGCCTGAATCATCGTCGACGGATCGCGCATCCATCGCATCAGAAGTCGTTTGGCCTGGATCAGGCTGTGTGTCCCGAGCGCACGAATCGACCCTTCTCGCAGGGCCATGTTGGGTTCGGGAAAGGTCAGGTTGGATACGCGTGCAGCGTTCACCGACGCTTCTGTCATCGTCATCTCGGACTCGTCATTCTGGTCTCGAGCTCGCCCAGATGGCGAGCGGGACGAAGAACAGGAGCAGGCCGGCCACCCAGGCGAGGGATGGCCACAACACCTGGAAGCTGACTCCGCCCTCGGCCATGTCGCGCATAGCGAAAGAGAACTGCGAAATCGGTTGATTGCGAACGAACGGTCGGATGAGTTCCGGGAAGCCGCTTTCGGGAACGAATCCGCACGAGGCCATGCCGAGGATCAGCTGGGGCAGGGTCAACACCTGGCTGGTCGCTTCGGGGCTCTTCGACAGCGTTCCGATTGCGTCGGCACCGATCGACAACGTGGTGCTGATCAGCATGGCGAGCGCGCAGAACAACAGGGCCTGACCGAATCCTGCAGAGAAGCGAAAGCCGATGACGTAGCCGAAACCGAGTGCGGATACGAGCGATACCAGTGAACGGACGACACCGCTCGAGATTCGCGACACCAGCGGGACGCCGCGTACGACGGGCATCGTCTTCAACCGAGAGTTGAGTCCGCTCATCGCCTCCGTCGATGCCCTCTGCGCGGCGGAGATGGCGGTGAACGCCATTGCCTGCAGCACGATGATCGGCATCAGAAACTGTGCGTAGTCGATGCCCTGCAGGCCCATCACGAACTTGAGCGGAAGGTAGAAGCCGATAGTGAAGATCAGCGGAGCGATCACCGCGATCAGCAGCTCACCCTGGGTGAGCATCGTCCACAGTGCACGTCCGGTCAGTGCCTGCCACTGCACGAAGCCGGACGGCCGCGTTCGTGACCGGCGTTTGGGCTGCTGCGTCGTCGACCCGGTGGTTGTCCGAGGAGCGGTGACCGCACGCGTATTCGAGACGCCTCGCGTCGTGGCCGTCACGGCGTGGGGCTCGCTTGCGAATGGCCGGTGAGGGTGAGGAAGACGTCGTCGAGCGAGGGTCGGCGCAACGCGATGTCGGCCAGCACGATGCCACGGGCGTCGATACGGCGGAGGATCTCGGACAGCGTTGCGGCACCGTCGGGGGCCGGCACGGACAGGCGGTCGGATGCGGCAGTGATCTCGGCGTGCACCGCCGGAGGCACCATCTCGCCCAGCGCCTCGGCCGCTGCTCGTAGCTGACCTGGATCGAGAGGCACCACTTCGCAGTAGCTACCGCCGGTCATGGCTTTGAGCTGATCGGACGTACCTTCGGCGATAACTGTGCCCTTGTCGATGACGATGATGTTGTCGCTCAGTACGTCTGCCTCTTCGAGATATTGCGTCGTCAGCAACACGGTGATGCCCTGCGCCTTCAGTGCCTCGACCAACGACCACACACCCTGTCGGCTTCGAGGGTCGAGTCCGGTGGTCGGCTCGTCCAGGAACACGACTTCGGGACGCACGACCAGGCCACATGCGATGTCGATACGACGGCGCATGCCACCGGAGTAACCGCGGACCGGACGCTTGCCGGTATCGGACAGGTCGAATTCGTCGAGCAGGGCCTTGGCGCGAGCCTTGGCAGCCTTCTTGTCCAGACCCATGAGGCGGCCGAACAATTCGATGTTCTCGCGCCCCGAAAGAGTGTCGTCGAGGGCGGCGTACTGGCCCGTCATCATGATCGACCGCCGCACCGCGGGAGCGTCGGCAGCAACATCGTGGCCGGCGACGAAGGCTCGGCCGCTGTCGGGCGCGATCAGCGTCGACAGCACTTTGACAGTCGTGGTCTTGCCCGCGCCGTTGGGGCCGAGGATGCCGAGTACGGTTCCCCGCTCGGCCGAGAAGCTGATGCCGCGCAGCGCATGCACATCGCCGAAGGACTTGTGTACGTCCTCCACGTGTACGGCTGCGTGCTGAGCTGACGACATCGGATCTCCGAGCTGTGGGGTGAATGGGGCCGGGGCAGTGCCGGGGCCCGTGGAGGGGAGGGCCACTACTTGATAGGGGAACTGCCGGGAAATGTTACCTGTGGATTGCAGTCGCAGATGTTCTGCCGTCAGCCCCAATCGATATCGATACTGTCCTCGACGTCCAGCTTTCGGCACAGGGATCGCAGTCCGCTGTAGTCCTGAACCAGCGCTCGACGGCTCCTGTCGGCCTCGACGTCGGCGATCATGGCCTCGGCTCCGCGGACACCTTCGAGTTCGAGAATGCGGGCCCACGTCGAGAAGTCGCTGCTCGAGAACGCATCCATGCCGTCGACGAGGCCGTCGAGAAACTTCTGTCGATCGTTGGATCCGAGCCTGTCGAAGACGATCGCCGCCATGTCGTCGGCAATCGATGCGTGGCAGTACTCGTCGCGATTGTGGAGTTTGACCGTCGCCCGATTGATCGGCTGAATGACGTCGTCGTCCTCGATCAGATCGAGGTACGACGTGATGGAGATCTCTGCGACCGTCATGAAGGCGAGCGAGCTGATCGCCGCAGACCAGGGGTCGTCGCTGGTCGCCTGAGCGGTCCGCTGGCGACGGACGGTGGAACTGAACGGCAGGGATCGTTCGGACAACGCCCAACCGCGACCGCGACGGGTCGCCGCACTGGCGTTGAGGTGCATCAGCGTGTGGTACTGCTCGTCCACCATGGCCTGAGTCACCGCGACCGCAAGGGTGTCGCCCATCCCGGTCTCGAACACATCCTGGGCGAGCAGCGAAAACCCCGGGTGAACGACGTGCTGCTCGACATCCATCACGTTCTTGTTGAACGCGATCCAGCCCCAGGCGCGCAGCCGATCCTGCTGTTCCGGTTCGGCACCGAGGAATGTGTCGTGTTCTCCGAACGGGATCAAGGCGTCGGGAAAATCTCGCTTGGTCGTGTCGAACAAATCGTCCAACTGGGGTTCGGGCTTCTTGACGGTGGCACGCTGCGACCAGTTCTTCGCCAACCGCGCTACGACCGCGCTCTCGACGACATCGTGGGGGTCGTGCTCCGGCAAGGTCGGCTGTTCCAACATCGTGTGCCCCGCCTCCGCGTCCGGACCGGCGATCACGAATTGTCGCCGGAACCTCGAACGATACCGAACAACTCGGCACAGACGGATCGATAGCGATCGGCGGAGCTGCCGAGGGCGCTGCCTGCTCGGTTCATCAGTTCGGCGAACTCGGGCTCCGAGCCGGATTCGACGGTCTCGCCGAGCAGTTGCGTCGCGCGGTGCAGCGCCGCCCGCGCGTCGGCGGCGTGTGGGTTACCTGCCTGAACGTCCCAGTACACCTCGGGCTCCCCACCGGTGATGCGTGCGAGGAGGGCGAGCATCGTCGTGTGTGGGGGAGGAGCGACGGCGTCGATGTCGGCGAACGGCAGATCGAGCTCGGCCAGGGCGAGCCCGAACGCGAGAACACTGGCGTGGGTGAGCGCTTGGGTCGCCGCAGCGAGTCGGTCGTGACGCTCGGCGTCGAGGAGAACGGTCCGGCCACCCCAGTGCTGCAGTCTGTCGACGAACGCGTCGGCCGAGGTGCCGGGTCGGTGCACGACGACGGCAACGGGGCGTCCGTTCATGCCCAGGGACGGTGCGAACATCGGGTTGATGCCCAGCGTCGGGCCGAGGTGTCCGCCGCGGCCGGCGTACTGCGAGTAGCCGGACTTGACCGACAGCGTCTCCACCAGCAGTGCATCGGGGCGTACCGCGCTCAGATCGGCCGACAGTGCCACGGACTCGGGCACAGCGAGCACGATCGTCGACGCAGTCGACAGTGCAGCTGTGACGCGGTGGTCGGGTGCGGTGATGTCGCCGACCAGCGTCGCGGCGTCGACCGATGTCGAAGCGGCTCGAGCGTCGACGACGGTGACCTGCACGCCGTCGCTGCGCAGGAGGTCGACCAGTAGCCGGCCGACGGCTCCGGAGCCCCCGACCACCACTACCGAGTTCTGCTGCTCCGACCGCGTCACCGTGTCCATCGGTCGAGTATGTCAACGAGAGGCTGCAGATACCCAGATCGTGATGTCGGCGTGCACCACCTCGACGCCCGCGGTGTCATGGATGGCAACCGGCACGACGATCTCGCATCCGTCGGTGATGGTCGCGAAGTCGGGAATGGTCTCGAGTTCTGCCACCGCGCGCAGTGACGTGGTCGCCTTCGTCAGGTACTGGACGGTCATCGACTTGGGGATCCAGCGGTGCGACGTCGGAACGGTGGCCTCGGCGAGCATCCCCATCGCAACCTCGGCGAGGTTGCACGCGGCGATCGCGTGGAACGTGCCGAGGTGGTTGCGGATCCCCAGCCATTTCGGGGCCGTGACCTCGCAGCGCCCCGGTTCCAGCGCAACCACCCGCGGCAGCACGGACGCGAAGTAGGGCACACGAAGACACATGCCGATCGAGAACACGGTGGATCCGATAGTGTTGTTCGGGAGCTTCGACCAGGCTCGATACGTGGCCCCGGTGGTGGTTGCGACTGTGTTCATGGGCTTACCTTACTGCTGAGTAAGGTCGTGCGGAGCGTATGGATCGACCCCGAGTTGATCTGTCGCGCACACTGCGGCATACTGGTCGGGTTGCCTGGACACGGGACGCGCTTGCGTGCGGCCTGAACCAGGTGAGTCGATCGAGAGATCGGCTGAGCAGAACATGAGACCAGCGCTCCACGTGAGCGCGTCCGGACCACCAGCTCGATCGGTGTGGGTTTCCTCCCTCGGATGGTTGAAGCGAAAGTTTCAGCGCAGAAGAATGAGCGGAATCGCGACACGCCCGACCGCGTGGACCGGAGAACCATGACAGATGAAGAGCGGCAACGGATACAGGTCACGCCTGGTCGTCAACGTTTTTCACTGTCGTGTGTGCACGAAGGCAGTTCGAGTCGGAGGGATTCCCCCGGCTCGGGGACTGTGCAGACGAGGTGGAGCAGGCCGAACGGCCCGTTCTACGACCAAGCGGCAAGAAAAGGACACTAAGCGTGGCGGGACAAAAGATCCGCATCAGGCTCAAGGCCTACGACCATGAGGCGATCGACGCGTCAGCGCGCAAGATCGTCGAAACGGTCACCCGTACGGGTGCCCGCGTCGTCGGACCGGTGCCGTTGCCGACAGAAAAGAACGTGTACTGCGTCATCCGTTCGCCGCACAAGTACAAGGACTCGCGCGAACACTTCGAGATGCGTACTCACAAGCGGCTCATTGACATCCTCGACCCGACACCGAAGACGGTGGACGCGCTCATGCGCATCGACCTCCCGGCCAGTGTCGACGTCAACATCCAGTGAGCGCGGAGACAACGATGACTGATAACAAGAACCGGCCTGCGACAGGAATTCTGGGCACCAAGCTCGGAATGACCCAGGTCTTCGACGAGAACAACCGCGTCGTTCCGGTGACCGTGATCAAGGCAGGCCCCAACGTGGTCACCCAGATCCGCACCCAGGAACGTGACGGCTACAGCGCCGTCCAGGTCGCATTCGGTGCGATCGACCCGCGCAAGGTGAACAAGCCCACCACCGGCCAGTTCGAGAAGGCAGGTGTCACGCCGCGTCGCCACATCGTGGAGATTCGCGTTGCCGACGCCTCGCAGTTCGAGGTCGGCCAGGAGCTCACGGCTGCAGTGTTCGAGGACGGCGCATACGTCGACGTCACCGGCACCAGCAAGGGCAAGGGCTTCGCCGGAACCATGAAGCGTCACGGCTTCAAGGGACAGGGCGCGAGCCACGGTGCACAGGCTGTGCACCGTCGTCCCGGATCCATCGGTGGCTGTGCAACGCCGGGTCGCGTGTTCAAGGGAATGCGCATGTCCGGACGTATGGGTGGCGACCGCGTCACGACGCAGAACCTCTCGGTCCACAAGGTGGACAGCGAGAACGGTCTGCTGCTGATCAAGGGAGCGATCCCGGGCCGTCGCGGCAACGTCGTGATCGTCAAGTCTGCATTGAAGGGTGGTGCACGGGCATGACCAGCCTCGAGAAGAACACCGAGACCAAGCTGACGCTCGATGTCAAGGAAGCCGGCGGCAAGACCAACGGCACCGTCGATCTCCCCGCGGAGATCTTCGACGCACCGGCGAACATCGCGCTGCTGCACCAGGTCGTCATCGCACAGCTGGCAGCTGCTCGTCAGGGAACCCACTCCACGAAGACTCGTGGCGAGGTTCGCGGCGGCGGCAAGAAGCCGTACCGGCAGAAGGGCACCGGCCGCGCCCGTCAGGGCTCGACCCGCGCTCCTCAGTTCGTCGGCGGTGGCACGGTCCACGGACCGCAGCCGCGCGACTACAGCCAGCGGACCCCCAAGAAGATGAAGGCCGCCGCACTGCGCGGAGCCCTCTCCGATCGGGCCCGCAGCGAGCGCCTGCACGTCATCACCGAATTGGTTGCCGGACAGGTTCCGTCCACCAAGGGTGCGAAGACGTTCCTCGCCGAGATCTCGGACCGCAAGAAGGTCCTGCTCGTCGTCGGCCGCGAGGACATCGCAGCCTGGAAGAGCGTTCAGAACCTGGACGGCGTGCACCCCATCGCACCCGACCAGCTCAACACGTACGACGTGCTCAACGCCGATGATGTCGTTTTCAGCGTGGAAGCGCTGAACACCTTCATCGCTGGGCCTGCAAAGAACGAGGAGGCAAGCAAGTGACCACGATCGCCGATCCCCGCGACATCTTGCTGGCACCGGTCATCTCCGAGAAGTCCTACGGACTGATCGAAGAAGGCACGTACACGTTCCTGGTGCACCCGGACTCGAACAAGACGCAGATCAAGATTGCCGTCGAGAAGATCTTCGACGTCACCGTGACCAGCGTCAACACGATGAACCGTCAGGGCAAGCGTAAGCGGACCCGGTTCGGTTACGGCAAGCGCAAGGACACCAAGCGCGCGCTCGTAACGCTCTCCGCCGACAGCAAGCCCATCGAGATCTTCGGAGGTCCGGTCGCGTAAGCGACTGGGACTCTTCGGATATAGAGGACGAGAAGACTCATGGCAATCCGTAAATACAAGCCGACAACCCCGGGCCGTCGTGGCTCCAGCGTGTCCGACTTCGCTGAGATCACGCGTTCGACCCCCGAGAAGTCGCTGATCCGCCCGCTGCACGGTCGCGGTGGACGTAACGCACACGGTCGTATCACCACCCGGCACAAGGGTGGCGGTCACAAGCGTGCGTACCGTCTCATCGATTTCCGTCGCAACGACAAGGACGGCGTGCCGGCCAAGGTCGCTCACATCGAGTACGACCCCAACCGCACCGCGAACATCGCACTGCTGCACTTCGCAGACGGCGAGAAGCGCTACATCGTCGCACCCAAGGGCATCGCCCAGGGCTCGCCGATCGAGCAGGGTGCCAATGCCGACATCAAGCCCGGCAACAACCTGCCCCTGCGCAACATCCCGACGGGTACGACCATTCACGCGGTCGAGCTCCGTCCGGGTGGTGGCGCGAAGATGGCCCGCTCCGCCGGAGCGAGCATCCAGCTCCTCGGTAAGGAAGGCCCCTACGCCACGCTGCGTATGCCGTCCGGTGAAATCCGTCGCGTCGACGTGCGCTGCCGCGCAACCGTCGGCGAGGTCGGCAACGCCGAGCAGTCGAACATCAACTGGGGTAAGGCCGGCCGCATGCGCTGGAAGGGCAAGCGCCCGACCGTTCGTGGTGTCGTGATGAACCCGGTCGACCACCCGCACGGTGGCGGCGAGGGCAAGACCTCCGGTGGACGCCACCCGGTCAGCCCCTGGGGACAGCCTGAAGGCCGTACCCGCAAGAACAAGGCGAGCGACAAGCTCATCGTCCGTCGTCGTCGTACCGGCAAGAACAAGCGCTAGGAGGGAGTTCAGAATGCCACGCAGCCTGAAGAAAGGCCCGTTCGTAGACGATCACCTCCTCGCGAAGGTTGACGTCCAGAACGACAAGGGAACCAAGCAGGTCATCAAGACCTGGTCCCGTCGATCGACAATCCTCCCCGACTTCATCGGTCACACTTTCGCCGTCCACGACGGTCGCAAGCACGTACCGGTGTTCGTGTCCGACTCGATGGTCGGCCACAAGCTCGGAGAGTTCGCACCGACCCGCACGTTCAAGGGTCACATCAAGGACGACCGGAAGGCGAAGAGGCGATGACCAACTTCACCCCCACCGCCAATCCGACTGCCAAGGCCGTAGCGAAGCACGTTCGCGTCACGCCGATGAAGGCACGTCGCGTCGTGGATCTGGTTCGTGGGCGCTCCGTCGAGGACGCGCTCAACATCCTCAAGTTCGCGCCGCAGGCAGCGAGCGAGCCGGTCGCCAAGGTGATCGCGTCCGCAGCCGCCAACGCCGAGAACAACCTGGATCTCGATCCCAGCACGCTGATCGTCGCTACTGCATTCGTCGACGAGGGCACGACCCTCAAGCGATTCCAGCCGCGTGCTCAGGGCCGGGCATTCCGGATCCGCAAGCGCACCAGCCACATCACGGTGATCGTCGAAAGCCTGCCCAAGACCGGCGGAACGTCTCGTAACCGTCGTAAGGGCCAGGCGTCCAAGGAAGGGGCTCAGTAGTGGGTCAGAAAATCAACCCGCACGGCTTCCGCTTGGGTATCACCACTGACTGGAAGTCGCGTTGGTACGCAGACAAGCAGTACTCGGAGTACGTCAAGGAAGACGTCGAGATCCGCAAGCTCCTCGCCACCGGCATGGAGCGCGCGGGTATCGCCAAGGTCGAGATCGAGCGCACTCGTGACCGTGTTCGCGTGGACATCCACACGGCACGTCCGGGCATCGTCATCGGTCGCCGTGGTGCCGAGGCCGACCGCATCCGCGGAGCGCTCGAGAAGCTGACCGGCAAGCAGGTTCAGCTCAACATCCTCGAGGTCAAGAACGCCGAGTCCGAAGCTCAGCTCGTGGCCCAGGGTGTTGCCGAGCAGCTCAGCAATCGCGTCGCATTCCGTCGCGCGATGCGTAAGGCCATCCAGTCGGCCATGCGTCAGCCGAATGTCAAGGGCATTCGTGTTCAGTGCTCCGGCCGTCTCGGTGGCGCTGAAATGTCTCGCTCGGAGTTCTACCGCGAGGGACGCGTTCCCCTGCACACGCTCCGTGCCGACATCGACTACGGGCTGTACGAGGCCAAGACCACCTTCGGCCGCATCGGCGTCAAGGTCTGGATCTACAAGGGCGACATCGTCGGCGGACGGCGTGAACTCGCTGCCGCTGCGGCTCCGGCCGCCGGTGCAGACCGTCCCCGTCGTGAGCGTCCCACTCGTCCGCGTCGCAGCGGTGCCTCGGGCACCACGGCGACCAGCACCGAGGCCGGCCGCGCGGCATCCGCAACCGAGGCTCCGGCCTCGACCGAGCCCACTCAGGAGGGCTGACGCATGTTGATCCCCCGCCGGGTCAAGCACCGCAAGCAGCACCACCCGAAGCGTTCGGGTGCCGCCAAGGGCGGAACTCAGGTGACATTCGGTGACTACGGCATTCAGGCTCTCGAGCCCGCCTACATCACCAACCGTCAGATCGAGTCCGCTCGTATCGCGATCACTCGCCACATCAAGCGTGGCGGCAAGGTCTGGATCAACATCTTCCCGGACCGCCCGCTCACCAAGAAGCCTGCCGAGACCCGCATGGGTTCCGGTAAGGGTTCGCCCGAGTGGTGGATCGCGAACGTCAAGCCGGGTCGCGTGCTCTTCGAGCTGTCGTACCCCGACGAGACCATTGCGCGTGAGGCACTGACTCGCGCCATCCACAAGCTGCCCATCAAGGCACGCATCATCACCAGGGAGGAGCAGTTCTGATGGCTACCGGAACCCCAGCCGCAGAGCTCCGCGAGCTCACCGGTGAAGAGCTGGTCACCAAGCTGCGTGAGTCGAAGGAAGAGCTGTTCAACCTTCGTTTCCAGATGGCTACCGGCCAGTTGGACAACAACCGTCGACTGCGCACCGTCCGTCACGAGATCGCGCGCATCTACACCGTCCTGCGCGAGCGTGAGCTCGGCTTGGCATCTGGTCCTTCCGAGGACACTGCAGGTGACGCGGCATGAGCGAGGAAAAGACTGTGACTGAAGAGCGCAACAACCGCAAGACTCGGATCGGCTACGTCGTATCCGACAAGATGGAGAAGACGATCGTCGTCGAGCTCGAGGACAGGGTCAAGCACCCCCTCTACAGCAAGATCATTCGTCGCACCACCAAGGTCAAGGCACATGACGAGAAGGGCGACGCCGGCGTAGGCGATCGCGTTCAGCTCATGGAGACCCGTCCGCTGTCCGCCACGAAGCACTGGCGACTGGTCGAGGTTCTCGAAAAGGCCAAGTAGTACCTGCACAAAAATGCCCGCTCCCTTCCCGGGGGCGGGCATTTGTGCTTTCCGAAGCATGCGGCTTACCTGCCCAGCAAGCCGCCCAGTGCTCCGCCGACGCCTGCTTGCTCACCGCCACCGGTACCGCCGACCAGTCCACCCGGCGGCTG
The DNA here is from genome assembly GCF_002258365.1 of Rhodococcus sp. 06-221-2. Lineage (NCBI taxonomy): Bacteria > Bacillati > Actinomycetota > Actinomycetes > Mycobacteriales > Nocardiaceae > Rhodococcus > Rhodococcus sp. 06-221-2. Next base: position 92,127 of record NZ_NOYJ01000020.1, on the reverse strand, counting down.
TTCCGACGGCTGCACCACCACGAACCCCTGGCCGGCGAATTCCAGCGTGAACCTCTCTCCGGTCGAGCGGCCGATCAACGTTCCGAGCCCGAACGAGTCGTTCTTCTTCACTCTCGTCTGCAGAGACGACGACCACGCAACTGCTGCCTGCGGGTCGGCGAACGTCGGCTGGTCGACGTTCAGGACGACCGGCACTCCGTCGGTGGTGATGGCGATACGGCCCCGACCGGTGAACACACAGTTGAAGAACCCCGCGTTTCCACCCGCAGCGGCACCCTGGACACGCTTGATGTCGTAACTCAGCGAGGAGTCGAACGCGAGAACGTTGGCCCCGTTGATGGTGAGCCCGTCCGTACCGTCGAGATCGATCAGATGGACGTCCTGTGCGGCGTTGGCGAGGAACAGGTCGCCCTGGCCCGTGACCTTCATCAGAGGGACGCCTTCGCCGGACAGGGCTTGTTTGAGGGCTCGACCTATACCCCCGGAGCCCTTGGCCTCGAACTGCAGAGTGCCCTGGTACGCGACCATCGAGCCGGCCCGAGCCATGATCTCGCCGTTCATGCCGACCCGGCACATCTTGCTGCCCTGTTTCTGAATCCCCGATCCGGGAACTTCGGCGTGGGCGGGCGCGAACAGTTCACTTCTCATGGTCAGGACTCCTTGTGGGACAGGTGAATTCACGATCGCTTCGCTTCGGTGCGAGGGTGGTGCCGTCGGTGCCTCGGGTGTGGGCGGATCGTCGTCCTCGACGCTGATACCGAACGCGGTGGCCAGGCCCGCCAACCCATCGGCGTACCCCTGGCCCACCGCCCGGATTTTCCATTGCTGGTTGCGGCGATAGAACTCCAGGATGACGAGAGCACTCTCGTCGCCGAGTGCGTCGGCGGTGAATCCGACGATCGCACCGCCCGACGTGTCGGAGACGGTCGCCGATGTCGGTCCGGCGGCAGCGAACGTTGCCGGACCGGTACCGTCCAGCGATGCCGCGATGGCAACGGTCTCGATATCGGCTGGAATCGCGGAGGGATCGATCAGGACGAGATGGCCGGACGGCCCGCGCTGGTACTCGAGGCCCGCGCCCTCGGGTTGGTTGTAGAACACCAGATCCGCGTCCGAACGCACCCGTCCGTCCGGCCCCAACAGCAGCGCGGACACGTCGACCGACGTCGAGGCGGCAAGTGTCACCGTCAGCCGGCCGGTCGGAGCGGGGCAGTTCTCCCCGCGAGCGAGGTTTTTCATCGGATCCAGTGTGCCAGTGTCGACGCGTGCTGTCAGGAACGCGCGAGTTCGATGACTTCTTCCTCGGTCGGCGGGCTCTTCGGGTGGTAGGACAGGCACAGGGGAGTGGCGGTTCGCCGGAACTCTGCGCCCTCGACGGCAGCGTAGAACTGCCCCGCGGGCAAACGGCCGACATCGGGTACCGAGCCGCCTTTGACGCGGGCCATCTCCTTGGCCGCCTCGACCTGGGACGGGCTGTTGAGCAGTCCGTAGAACTGCGTCGACGCGTTTCCGGCGATGCGGTTGTGCAACCCCTTCGGTGCCTGCGTGGCAAACACGAGACCGAGACCGTACTTACGCGCCTGCGACGCCAGCGCAAGTGTGCTGTGTGTCGCTGCGGTCGTGCGATCGGAGGGGGCGAAGTTCTGCGCCTCGTCCATCACGAACAGTCCGCCGAGCGGCCGGTCACCCGCCGGGTTCTTCTTGATCCAGGAGAACAGGCCCATCTGCAGCTGATTGACGAAGCTCTGCTTCTGCTCGTCGGTGGTCAGGCCCGCAAGATTGATCACCGATACTCGGGCCTTCTTTCCGTCGGCCGGAGTCAGCAGCACTGCCGGGTCGACCGGGGTGCCCGCCCCTGCGAACATGGGGTCGTTGGCCACGGCAGCCTTCAGATTTTCGGCCAGTCCCTGCGCGATCCGTACGGCATCGCGCAGATCGCTGGTGTCCTCGGGCAATTCTTCGAGCAGGTCGATGAAGTCCGCCAGCGTGCCGCCCTGTGGGCGTCGACCGAAGAGATCGAGCGCCGACTTCAGCACTGCGCGGCCGTGTTTCGCCTTCTGGGAAGTACCCAGGACGCCGGCGGCGGGCTCGAGCGACGCCAATGCGGATTCGACGGAGGAATCGAACTCGTCGGCATCACCGAGAACGCTGACGAAATCGGGCAGTGGCTGAAAGCTCAGCGGTCGGCCCGCCGACTTGCGGGGCGTCCACACCACGACGTCGGTGTCGCGTAGATACGCCGCCGCCTTGGCCTCGTCGCCCGGCGGCCACGTCCGTTCGTCCTCGGGCCACGCGGTGCCGAGGCGAGCCAGGTCGTTGTTGACGTCCAACACGATCGCCGAAACACCTTGCAGCGCACATTCTTCCACCAGTCGGCGAATCAGTACCGTCTTCCCTGATCCGGAACCCGCGAAGATCGCTGTGTGCTTACGGAGCGCCTCGAGTTGGATTGCGACGTCCGCACCGGTGCTCACTTCCGACCCGGCGACGATCGACGGCCGGCGGCTCGCAATCGGTTCGGCCGCGACGGTGTTCTCGGGTTCGATCAATGCGGTGTCGTCGTCGACGACGCTAACTGCAGGCAACACGGAGGAGAACAGTTCGACCTCGTGTGCGGGCTTGCGTGCGAGCAACCACGACGTGAGAGCGGGGGAGTTCTCGGCGAGCAGGACCGACAGAGCCGCCAAGGCCCTGCGATCCTCGTCGCCGAACGGAACGACAATGCCGCCGGCACGTCGCAGAGCGGCGACGGTCTGCTCGGTCTTCGCGCCATTGGGCCACGGGTCGTTTCTGATGAGGATCAGTCGCCGTTTCGGCATGTCTGCCCTGAGGCCGGCCGTGGTCACTGCACGCTCCACACGGGCCAGCGCGGCCCTGGCGTTGCCGGAGGTGACCGCGCGGAAGCACCAGTGCTCCTCGTCGTCCGTATCGGTGTCGACGGTATGTCGCAGCCTGGCATGCAGGGCAGGCTTGCCGCTCGGAGGTGGGTCCTGGGCAAGGCTGTCGTCCGAGGACTGATGCTCGTGGATCCACGCGGTCAGGCCCGCAGACAGGAGTGCGGGGACGATCGAGTCCTCACTGTCGGGCTTCAGCGGAATGGAGACGTCGACCTGTTTGCGCAGTTCTGCGTAGCGATCGTCGAGTATGTCGAGTTCGTCGACCCGTGCTTTGGGGAGGTCCTGCGCATCCGCGGGCCCGGACTTGTCCGTGAAACTCTCCAACTCCGACGCCACGCCGGTGTCTAGGCAGTGCCTGATGTGACGGTCGACCGCGATCAGCAGCTGCCGCGGAGTGAAGTCCGGGGCCTGCTCGAATGCGTCGGGTGCCACCGGCCACGTCGGATGCGGCGGGGTGAAGCCTGCCTCGAGAAAGCACGCCGCCAGACGTCGTCCCAGTAACAGGCGTCCGATGTCGGACGACGGAATCGGCTTGAGAGGCTGCGTCACTCGGAAGCGGTCGCGCGTCGGTGCCACGCCGCGGGCGGCGATCAACTCCCACGCGCTCGACAGAGCCGAGAGTACCGACGCGGTGCGAGGAAGCGTTTCGCGCAGCGACATCAGACCGTGCGCCAGTTGCTCGACGACCTTGTCTTCCTGTGCGTCGGCGAACTCCTGATCCGATCCCGTTCGGGATTGCGCGACCAACGTGTCGATCTGGTCTATCGCGAGAATTGTCGGACCGGTGATGGCCAGCAGTCGTGAGATGTTCTCGGCAATGCCTTGGTGACCGAGCTCGGCCCGGCGGATTCCCCAGGGCGAGAATTCTTCGGCATCGACGTCGTCGATCGACTGCAGGTATGCGTCACCGAGATCCTGGACGGCCGAATCGGGGGCGATGGACAGCACCAAGGCGCGCAGCGTGTGCTGCGAGGTACGCCGATGTCGAGGGTGGACCTTGTATACGGCGGTGACGAAGTCGTTCAGCGTCTCGGCGTCGATCATGTTCTCGCCCATGATCTTTGCGCGTTGTTCGTCGGGAATGTCACCGATCGTGCACAAGCGACGCAGCAGAAGTGCGAGTTGGCTGTCGGATCCTTGGCCGGAGGGCCGCATCAGGTCGTCGAGCATCCCCATGAGAGTCGACCGCCAGAAGCCCGCGGCGTCGAGCAGCCTGATCAGGAAGAAGTACCCGCCCTTCTGCTGCACCTCCTCGCGCACCTGCCCCAGCAGATGCGTCTTGCCGGATCCGGCCGGCCCGCGTACGACGACTCCGAGCGGACTGGCGTCATCCGACGTCTCCGCGTCGTCGTAGGCGTTCATCACCTCGAGGAACACCCGCTCGTGCATACCGGGAACGTGCACGTTGGACTGCGAACGCCACACGTCGTCGGGGGTCGGGGCCCAGCTCAGCCGTACCGATTCCAGAGCCCGGATCTGCTCGTTGTCCGTCATCGTGGAGTTCACGCCCATCATGATTCGATCGAGAGAAGGTGGTTATGCTGATTACCGACGACGACGGCCGCAGCGCGTTCCTCGTCGGTCAGCGTCTTCTGGTTTTCCTCGGGTATCAGCGAGACGTCCGCGGCGCGGCGCAGCCGTGCGAGTGCATCGTCGAGATCGCCACGAGGGATGTCTCGCAACTCGTTTCGCAAGCGAGACAGCCGAACGGTGCTACCGGTTTCACGTGCGAGCCGTGCGTAGGCCGCGCGAATCGAGGCTTCGATGTCGACGGTCTTGTCGGCCTTCTCGGAGCTGTCGAGGGGTGCGGTCTCGTCCCCGCGGGGCGAAAACACATCGGCCGGACGGCTGTCGGTGCGATCCAGCCAGCGACGTAACCCTGCCAACACGGTGAACATGGCCTTGCCTGCGCCTGTCGACCGAGCCGGTGGTTCACCGCCGATGAGCTCACCGCAGGTGCGCCACCCTCTGTCGGTCAGCTCCAGGGTCATCGGGCGCACCGAAGAATCGACCTCGATCAATCCCGCATTCTTCAGTTTGTCGCGGGAAGCCTTCGGTAGTTCGGGGCCGAGTGCCTTGAGGGCGCTGTTCTTCACCGGACTCGCTTCGGCCATCAGAACGAGCAGTACTGCTGCTTCGGTGCCGTTCAGGTCTTCGGTACTCATCGAGGATCCCCCTTCGATCGTCTTCTCGATACTGCCTCGCGGATGGTAGCCACAGCGCGGTGCGGGTCGTCCATCACCTGAGCGTTGGTGAACCGCAACACCATGTACCCGTGTGTCTGCAGCTGGTTGTCGCGCACGCGGTCCTCGGCGAAGCGCTGGGCGGCACGGTGCTCGTCGCCGTCGATTTCCACGATGACTCTCTCGGTGCGCCACAGTACGTCGACTGTGAACGGACGGCTGAGTTCGCCGAGCCGAATCGAGCGATTGTGCTCTCGACCGGTGGCCCATTCGTGCTGGTCCAGCGCTCTGTACAGGCGCTTCTCCGGATCGCTCGCCGGGTGTGGGTGTCCGGCGATCGGCGGATAGCTCAACGGCCGGAAGCGATCGAGGACAGTGCTGACGCCGGCAGGCACTTCGGGTGCGCGCACCGATACGGACGGGAATCTGTCCATCCTCGACGAGCCACCGCCGGTGAGCCACACGCCCGCCCGTGCGTGAGCACACAGCCATTCCGCTGCGGTCGACACGAAGTCGGCGTCCACGGCGTCGGGTACGACCAGCACAAGAGCGACAATGTTGCGGCCGTGAGCTGCCGCGAGAGCTCGCGCCGAACCTGCCGCGCGGGTCTCGACGGTGAACACCGCCCGGCGTATCGGCCGCCCCGAGGAGGCCGACTCGGCCAGAGCCGCTATGTAGGGGCCGAAGTGTGCCGAGTCGGCAGCCAGGCGAACGGCGGACGTGCGAGCGGCACGCCGCTCCAACGTGGAGGTCCCTGCGTTGTGCTCGAACTCGGGGAGCCACAGCGCGGTCGAGTCGACCGCTGCGGTCTCCAGCGACGTGACCACCATCTCGACCAGGTCTGCCGAACGATGAGATGCCGACTCGTCGACAGTGAAGAAGACGATCGCAGGTGCGTCGGCGGGGAGCGGGTTCGCGGATTCGGCGAGCTCGCGTTCGGACGCCCCGCGAAGTCGAGTCACTCGATCTGCGGGAAGACTCGACCACCAGCCTGCGGACTCACCGTTCCCGGTCACAGCTGCTCCCCGCCCACCCCTGTTGCCCCATCTCCGAACCGTACCGACAAGGTCCGACACGTAGGGGGCGAGCACGTCTCCGTGACGGCGATTTGGCTCTGGCATCGGCGTTCCCCTACACTTGACCGGTTGCCTGTGGCAGCGGTGTGTCTTCGTGCGCCCGCTCTAGGCAGCCGACCGCGCGTGTCGGGACGGAAATCCGGCACGTACGTACATCCAGGTCAAGGAGAAGTTAGTGATTCAGCAGGAGTCGCGAGTACGCGTCGCTGATAACACGGGCGCGAAGGAAATCCTTTGCATCCGCGTTCTCGGTGGTTCGTCACGTCGCTACGCCGGAATCGGCGACATCATCGTAGCTACGGTGAAAGACGCCATTCCCGGTGGAAACATCAAGAAGGGTGAGGTCGTCAAGGCCGTCATCGTCCGCACCGTCAAGGAGCGTCGCCGTCCGGATGGCTCGTACATCCGTTTCGACGAGAACGCTGCGGTGCTGATCAAGCCGGACCACGACCCCCGTGGAACCCGCATCTTCGGCCCGGTCGGCCGCGAGCTGCGTGAGAAGAAGTTCATGAAGATCGTCTCGCTCGCCCCGGAGGTGCTGTAAATGAAGGTGCACAAGGGCGACACCGTTCTCGTGATCGCAGGCAAGGACAAGGGTGCCAAGGGCAAGGTCATTCAGGCCTACCCCGCTGACTCCAAGGTTCTGGTCGAAGGCGTGAACCGCATCAAGAAGCACACCGCGGTCTCTGCCAACCAGCGCGGCGCATCCTCGGGTGGCATCGTCACTCAGGAAGCCCCGATCCACGTATCGAACGTCGCAGTTGTCGACTCGGACGGAAACCCCACTCGCGTGGGCTACCGGACCGACGAAGAATCCGGCAAGCGCGTTCGTGTTTCCCGCAAGAACGGGAAGGACATCTGAGATGACTACCACCGAGAACATCGCGGGCGAACAGCCCCGCCTCAAGGCGCGCTACCGCGCTGAGATCAAAGACGCCCTGAACACCGAGTTTGCATACGAGAACGTCATGCAGATCCCCGGCATCGTCAAGGTCGTCGTCAACATGGGTGTCGGCGACGCCGCCCGTGACGCCAAGCTGATCAACGGCGCAGTTGCAGACCTCGCTGCCATCACCGGCCAGAAGCCGGAGATCCGCAAGGCGCGCAAGTCCATCGCACAGTTCAAGCTGCGCGAAGGAATGCCCATCGGCGCACGCGTCACCCTCCGTGGCGACCGCATGTGGGAGTTCCTCGACCGTCTGGTCTCCATTGCCCTTCCCCGAATCAGGGACTTCCGCGGCCTCTCGGGCACGCAGTTCGACGGCAACGGAAACTACACGTTCGGCCTCAACGAGCAGTCGATGTTCCACGAGATCGACGTGGACAAGATCGACCGTCCGCGCGGCATGGACATCACCGTAGTAACCACCGCAACCAACAACGAAGAAGGCCGCGCGCTGCTCAAGCACCTCGGCTTCCCGTTCAAGGAGAACTGAGTCCATGGCGAAGAAGGCATTGGTCAACAAGGCCAACAAGAAGCCGAAGTTCGCGGTGCGTGCATACACTCGCTGCAACCGCTGCGGCCGTCCCCATTCCGTGTTCCGCAAGTTCGGCCTCTGCCGTATCTGCGTGCGCGAGATGGCACACGCCGGAGAGCTTCCCGGAGTTCGCAAGAGCTCCTGGTGATCTGAGGCCTCCGGGCTTCACCACACCACGCTGATGGGCGTGGGTTCCGAAAGGAACCCACGCCCATTTTGCGTTGCTCAGGTCCTGACTTTCACACCGACCACACGTCGTGTCTTAGATCCAGAGAGCGGACCAGATCCACCGCCGCATGATGATCCTGGCTGTCGACGATCAGCAGCAGGCCACGCTCGGACATCGCCGACGCGAGGGCATCGGTGGAGACGGTTCTACATCCAGGCGGCATGTCCGGGTCTCCGAGTTCCCGGTAGGTGTCGGCAATCGCCACTACGTCCTCGACTGGATCGAATCCCCAGACGGTCACGAAATGTCCTACGTTCCAGTCGAAGTCGGTCAACTCTGCAGTATGTACATTCGCCAACGATGCGAAGCGGAAAGGCCCGTCGGCAAGACGGTCGAGTAGCAGACGCAATCGCTCGACGGAGGGCCCCACGATGGGAACCACGGCGACGCGGTGATCGGTCGCGGTCTCGATGCCCTCCGTGAGACCTGCTGCCGTGGTCCCGGCTGCGTCGATCGATGCGGCTCTCGGCAGTAGATCCCACCCGTCGGTGATTCGGGGGGTTCCGGGAGGACGGGCCGAGTCGATTGCACCCGGCCAGATCGCGGACCTCGACGCGACCGCGAGTGCCGTCACGCCCGGTGCGTCGTCGCCCATGACGGCCGTCAGCGCAACCGATGCCGAGAACGGTCCGCAGAGTTGATCCGGTTGCGGCAGAGCATGATCGAGGGCCGAGACGATGGTGGTTGCCCCGGCGAACCTGCGCAGCATCTCAGTAGATCCAACGCAACGATTCGAGCAGTTCGTCCTCGGTATGACTCTCCGCCCACGTGGCATCGGCGTCCCGGCAGGCGACGAACGCGCCCAGAAGTTCCATGCCCAACACGTCTCGGACCAGTGCGGACGACAGGAGGTCTTCGCGCTGCTGCGCGTGGGTCGTTGCGAGAGGCGAGATTCCCGCGGCATCCCGACGAGCATCGTCCCAACCTCCTACGTCCTCCTGGACCGGAGGCGGCAATTGCGCCGAATCCGCCACTCCCGCCAGACCGGCCGCGATCGTGACGGCCAGCGCCAGGTACGGATTGGCGGACGCGTCGCACGCCTTCAACTCGACGGTGGTGTGTTCCGGGCCGAGAAGGGGCGTGGCCGGTACGAGTCGCACTGCAGCTTCGCGGTTCTCGACGCCCCAGAATCCGAAGGCACCTGCCCAGTACCCCGGTCGACGACGCAGCAGTGACCCCGAACTCGGTGCCGTGATGGCAGTGAGTCCCGGGAGTTCTCGAACGAGGCCCGCGATGTACGCCTGCCCGGTGTCGGACAGTCCGTACTCTCCGTCGCCGGTCAGAGCGTTGTGACCGTCGCGAACCAGTGATGTGTGTAGGTGCCATCCGTTACCCGCACTGCTCGACGAGGGCAGGGGAGCGAAGCTTGCCCTCAGGCCCTGGGCTTTGGCCGCTGAGTGGATGGTCTGCCGCGCGAGTACCTGCGCGTCGGCCGCAGCAAGTGGATCGAGTGGACTCAATGCGATCTCCAGCTGGGAGCCGCCGTACTCGGCATGAATCTGCCCGATGTCGAGGCCATTCGCAGACAGCGCCTCGAGCAATAGAACGACGAATTGATCGACATCGCGGAGTGCGTTCGCCGAGTAGGCAGGTCCGCGATGAGCGGACAGTCCGTCCGACTCGCGAGTCAGGGCGAACTCGATCTCGAATCCGGCCCGTACCTCGAAACCGGCATCGGACGCCTTCTGCACCTGCCGCTCGAGAACTGAGCGCTGATCGTAGGGCGACGGTGTGCCGTCTGCCGAGACCTGTTGTCCGTGCGCCCAGGCCAGCCCCGGCTGTCCGGACAGGGCGACCACGCTCGACGCGCTCTCGATCATCGGAATCAACCGCACATCGCCGGACGGCGTCGACAGTCCTTCGTGGGCGAATGTGATCCCGTCATGCGAATCGAATACCGCGAACACCGCGGTGACTCCCACTCCACGCCGTGCGACTGCAGTCAATTCTGCGGTGGGCACGGTGCGTGATCGGACGATGCCGTTGTTGTCGACCCAGCCGATCGTCACCCCTGCGATGTTGCGGTCACGCAGAGTGTGGGTGAGGTGGTCGATGTCGACTGCCTTCGAGTCCGTCATGGTCCGACGTTAGCGAAGAAGTACTCGTCGGGGTGTCCGACTGGACCCGAGCTGTCCCGCAATGGTAAGGCGATTTGGTCTTCGGGTGCGCGATGCCTACACTAGAGCGGTTGCCCGGGCTTCGTCGTGCCTGCACGCGAGTCCTTGCAATACAACAAACGCAACCTCGAGTTCTCCGCACGTCAGCATTGAACATGCGGAAGCTCGTAACACCTGGCAGTGCAGCGATGCATTGCTTGGAGCGCAACCCCTGACCGGCAACAGTCGGTCAGGACATGTTCACTTCGCTGTAGGCCCACGATGTGACGAGCCAGGCCCGATGGGTTCTCCGGAACCGGAAGGCACCAGCCCGCGCGTGCTGCATGGGAACCGCTGCGAGAAAGGTGCACAGGTCACACCATGACGATGACCGATCCAATTGCAGACTTCTTGACCCGTCTGCGCAACGCCAACTCGGCGTACCACGACGAGGTGAAGCTTCCCCACTCGAAGCTCAAGGCGAACATCGCCGAGATCCTCAAGCGCGAGGGCTACATCTCCGATTACCGCACGGAAGACGCCGAGGTGGGCAAGACCCTCATCGTCGATCTGAAGTACGGCCCGAGCCGTGAGCGCAGCCTCGCCGGCGTGCGACGCGTCTCCAAGCCCGGTCTCCGGGTGTACGCAAAATCCACCAATCTGCCCAAGGTTCTCGGCGGCCTGGGCGTGGCGATCATCTCCACGTCCACCGGTCTGCTCACGGAGCGTCAGGCTGCCAAGCAGGGTGTGGGCGGAGAAGTCCTCGCCTACGTCTGGTAGGGGAGGCCACACCATGTCACGTATTGGAAAATTGCCGGTCGCAGTCCCCGCTGGCGTCGATATCACCATCGACGGCCAGGACGTTGCGGTCAAGGGCCCCAAGGGTGCCCTGAGCCTGACAGTCGCCGAGCCCATCAAGATCGCCCGCGCCGGCGACGGCACCATCGCCGTCACTCGGCCCGACGACGAGCGTAAGAGCCGCTCGCTGCATGGTCTCTCGCGCACTCTCGTCGCGAACCTCATCACCGGTGTCACCAACGGTTACACCACCAAGATGGAGATTCACGGCGTCGGTTACCGCGTCGTACTCAAGGGCAAGGACCTCGAGTTCGCACTCGGTTACAGCCATCCCGTGCTGATCGAAGCACCCGAGGGCATCACGTTCACGGTCGAGTCGCCCACGCGATTCACCGTTGTCGGCATCGACAAGCAGAAGGTCGGTCAGATCTCTGCCAACATTCGTCGTCTGCGGCGTCCGGACCCGTACAAGGGTAAGGGCATCCGCTACGAGGGTGAAGTGATCCGCCGCAAGGTCGGAAAGACGGGTAAGTGATATGAGCCAGCAAACAGCAGACAAGGCGAACGTCGTCAAGCGCACACCGCGCGGCACCGACGTCTCGACGAAGCGTCGCCTGTCGAAGGCACGTCGTCACTTCCGCCTTCGCAAGAAGATCTCCGGAACGCCCGAGCGTCCGCGCTTGGTCGTCAACCGGTCCTCGCGTCACATCCACGTGCAGTTGATCGACGACCTGGCGGGCCACACGCTGGCCAGCGCGTCGAGCATCGAAGCCGATGTGCGCGCACTCGAGGGCGACAAGAAGGCCGTCAGCGCGAAGGTCGGCGAGCTCATCGCCAGCCGTGCGAAGGCAGCCGGCGTCGAGGCAGTCGTGTTCGACCGCGGCGGCAACAACTACAGCGGCCGCATCGCGGCACTCGCAGACGCTGCCCGCGAAGGCGGGTTGACGTTCTGATGATGACAATGACTGACAACGGAAGGACAGCCTGATGCCGGGACGTCAACGGCGTGACGGCGGAAGCGGCCCCGCCGGACAGAACAGTGGCCCCAACGCAGGTGGCGACAACAACCAGCGCGGCGACAACCGCGGTGGTGGCGGTCGCGATCGTCGTGACAACGGCCGTGGCGGCAACGCTGCGGACAAGTCGAACTTCATCGAGAAGGTCGTCACGATCAACCGCGTCTCCAAGGTGGTCAAGGGTGGTCGACGCTTCAGCTTCACCGCCCTCGTCATCGTCGGTGACGGCAACGGACTGGTCGGCGTCGGCTACGGCAAGGCCAAGGAAGTTCCCGCGGCCATCCAGAAGGGTGTCGAGGAGGCTCGCAAGAGCTTCTTCCGCGTCCCGATGATCGCCGGCACCATCACCCACCCCATCCAGGGCGAAGCCGCTGCCGGCGTCGTCATGTTGCGTCCGGCCAGCGCCGGTACCGGCGTCATCGCCGGTGGTGCTGTTCGCGCAGTGTTGGAGTGCGCCGGTGTCCACGACGTGCTGTCGAAGTCGCTCGGTAGCGACAACGCCATCAACGTCGTGCACGCGACCGTCGCAGCCCTCAAGGGTCTGCAGCGTCCCGAGGAAGTTGCGGCTCGCCGCGGCCTGACCCTCGAAGAGGTTGCACCCGCCGGAATGCTGCGCGCACGCGCACAGGCAGGAGCGGTGAAGTAATGGCTCAGCTGAAGGTCACTCAGATCAAGAGCACCATCGGCCAGAAGGCGAACCAGCGTGACAGCCTGCGTACTCTCGGGCTCAAGGGCATCCGCCAGACGGTCGTCCGCGAGGACAACCCGCAGAACCGCGGACTGGTCAACACGGTGCGCCACCTCGTAACTGTTGAGGAGGTCTAACCATGACCATCAAACTGCACCACCTGCGCCCCGCAGCCGGATCCAAGTCGACGAAGATTCGCGTCGGCCGTGGTGAAGGTGGCAAGCGCGGCAAGACCGCAGGTCGCGGTACCAAGGGAACCGGCGCACGCAAGAACGTGCCGGCACGCTTCGAGGGTGGCCAGATGCCCCTCCACATGCGGCTCCCGAAGCTCAAGGGCTTCACCAACCGCAACCGTGTCGTGTTCCAGGTCGTGAACCTGCGCGACATCGAGCGCCTGTTCCCCGAGGGTGGTCAGATCGGTATCCCCGAGCTGATCGCCAAGGGAGCTGTTCGCAAGAACGAGCTCGTCAAGGTTCTCGGAGACGGAAACCTCACCGTGAAGGTCGATATCTCGGCCAACAAGTTCACGGGCTCCGCCAAGGAAAAGATCGCCGCTGCCGGCGGTTCTGCAACCGAGGTATGAGCATTGCTTCGATGTGCTGAGTAGCAGCGCGTCGAGCAGCAGTTCGTGACGATGGCCGCAGCCACAGCTCTCGTAGCTGAGCTGCGGCCATCGTTGCCTACACGGAATGTCGTGTGTGTCGACCGATCGGCCAGGGTCCAACACTGACCGTCGGTCCGTTCGATGCGCACTGTTAGAGTTCTAGAGTTCAGAGAAGTTCGTATCGATGCGGTCGACGCATGTCGTCCGCAGTCCATGCTCGTGAGGCTCACGGGAGCATCAGTCGCTCCCGACGAAGCACTCGCGGCGTCAACGCAGTCGTGCCAGGAGGATCTTTGCTTTCCGCCTTCGTGTCGGCCCTCAGGACTCCTGACCTGAGACGGAAGATCCTCTTCACGCTCGGTCTGGTGGCCCTGTATCGCTTCGGTGCAACACTGCCGTCGCCGGGTGTCGACTACGCCAATGTCCGAGCATGCATCGACCAGGTCTCCGGTGGAGATTCGGCGGGCATCTACTCGTTGATCAACTTGTTCTCCGGTGGAGCGCTCCTCCAGCTCTCGGTGTTCGCGATCGGCATCATGCCGTACATCACCGCCAGCATCATCGTGCAGCTGCTCACCGTCGTCATCCCCAAGTTCGAGGAACTCCGCAAGGAGGGACAGTCGGGCCAGGCCAAGATGACGCAGTACACGCGTTACCTGTCGATCGCACTGGCCATCCTGCAGGCGACCGGCCTGGTGGCCCTCGCTTCGCGCGGCCAGTTGCTCCAGGGATGTCAGCAGGACATCATCGCCGACCAGTCCATCTTCGGGCTCGTCATCATCGTGCTGGTCATGACTGCAGGCGCAGCCGTCGTGATGTGGTTCGGCGAGGTCATCACCGAGCGCGGTGTCGGCAACGGAATGTCGCTGCTGATCTTCGCCGGAATTGCCTCGCGCATCCCGTCCGAGGGCAACTCGATTCTGGAGAGCCGCGGCGGGTTGGTCTTCGGGTTCGTCTGCTTCGCAGCGTTCCTCATCATCACCGGTGTGGTCTTCGTCGAGCAGGGTCAGCGCCGAATCCCGGTCCAGTACGCCAAGCGCATGGTCGGCCGGAAGATGTACGGCGGCTCGTCCACGTATCTGCCGCTCAAGGTCAACCAGGCCGGCGTCATCCCGGTGATCTTCGCGTCCTCGCTCCTCTACCTACCAAATCTCATCGCCCAGCTCACGTCCGCCAGCACCGCAACCGATCCGAGCTGGTGGCAGCGGATCATCAACGAGTATCTGGTGAACCCGGCGAACCCGGTGTACATCGCTATCTTCTTCGGGCTGATCGTCTTCTTCACGTACTTCTACGTGGCGATCACGTTCAACCCCGAAGAGCGGGCCGACGAGATGAAGAAGTTCGGTGGATTCATCCCGGGCATCCGACCGGGTAAGCCGACAGCCGATTACCTCAACTACGTTCTCAGTCGCATCACGCTGCCCGGTGCGGTGTACCTGGGCACCATTGCGGTGCTTCCCAACCTGTTCCTCGACATCGGCAGTTCGGGCGGAGCTCAAAACCTTCCGTTCGGTGGTACCGCCGTGTTGATCATGGTCAGCGTGGGCCTCGACACCGTCAAGCAGATCGAAAGCCAGCTGATGCAGCGTAACTACGAAGGGTTCCTCAAGTGAGACTTGTTCTGCTCGGTCCCCCCGGTGCCGGCAAAGGCACTCAGGCCGTCCTCCTCTCCGAGAAGCTGGGCGTGCCACACATTTCGACAGGCGATCTCTTTCGCGCCAACATCGGCGAGAAGACCCCGCTCGGATTGGAAGCGAAGAAGTACCTCGACGCGGGCGACCTCGTGCCGAGCGAACTCACCGTGGACATGGTGCGCAGTCGACTCGCCGAGCCCGACGCCGTCAACGGATTCCTTCTCGACGGTTTCCCGCGTTCGGTCGGCCAGGCCGAAGCTCTGGTCGACATCCTCTCCGACCTGAACGCGCATCTCGATGCAGTGCTGTCCTTTGTCGTCGACGAGGACGTCGTCGTGGACCGCATGCTGGCGCGCGGCCGTGAGGACGACAAAGAGGACGTCATCCGTAATCGGCTCAAGGTATACCGCGACGAGACGGCACCGCTGTTGGACTACTACTCCGACAAGCTGGTCACCGTCGATGCGATCGGTGAGGTGGACGAAGTCAACGCCCGCGCGCTGAAGTCCATCGAGGACCACGGCAAGTAATGGCGTTCGGCCGTAAACGAAAAGTTGTCCCGTTCAAGAGCGCCGGTGAGCTCGACGCGATGGCGGCAGCCGGTGCCGTGGTAGGTGCCGCTCTCGTCGCCGTACGGGATGCAGCCAAGCCCGGGGTCTCGACGCTCGAACTCGACCGAGTTGCCGAGGCGGTCATCCGTGATGCCGGTGCGGTGCCCTCTTTCCTGGGGTACCACGGTTTCACCGGCAGCATCTGCTCCTCGGTGAACGACCGCGTGGTGCACGGCATTCCGTCGGCGGACGAGTTGTTGGTCGCCGGGGATCTCGTGTCCATCGACTGCGGTGCCGTTCTGGACGGTTGGCACGGAGATTCGGCGTGGACGTTCGGCGTCGGCGACATCATCGAGGCCGATGCGTTGCTGAGCGATGCGACGAGGCTTTCCATGGAGGCCGGGATCGCAGCGATGATCCCCGGCAATCGTCTGACCGACATCTCCCACGCCATCGAGTCCGGTACGCACGCGGCCGAGGATGCTCACGGTCGTAAATACGGAATCGTCGACGGTTACGGCGGCCACGGAATCGGCCGCGAAATGCATATGGACCCGTTCCTCGCGAACGAGGGCGCGCCGGGCAAAGGCCCGGAACTCGTGGTGGGTTCCACGCTGGCCATCGAACCGATGTTGACGCTCGGTACCTACGAGACCGACATTCTCGACGACGGGTGGACCGTGGTGACCACCGATGGTTCACGCGCGGCGCACTGGGAACACACGGTCGCGGTGACCGAGGACGGCCCGCGAATCCTGACGGTTCGGCCTCGCTAGAACTACCAGGTCAACGCTCACCAGGTGAGTGACGAGTACCGGCGGCCCCCTCGGATGAGTCCGAGGTGGGCTGCCGTCAGGCGCAGCCAGAGGCGAGTCGGCATCCGAGTCAGTGCGGTCGGCAGCAATGGGTTTCGTACCGCGAGCGCGAGGAGCGCTACGGAAATTGTGCGGATTCGGAACGGCGGGCATCCGGCAGCCCGATACATTCCGCGGACGTGGGCCGATCCGTATCCGAGTGCCCCCGCCTGTTTCCAATTGTCCCGGTAGCCGGTACGCAGACGATATTCGACCAGCGGCTCGGCTATGAAGTGCAGGCGGGCACCCGATTGCTGTGCGCGCCAGGAGAATTCCATGTCCTCGCTGGCATGAACGAATTCGAACATCCCGCCGAGATCTCGGTAGGTCGACGCGCGGCACGCCATACTCGCCCCGATGACGAACGGGCGAAAGGGCGACTTGCCCTGATTCGAAGGTGGGGCGAACGGAACTGCGGCGCGCGTCGCTTCGGAGTTCAGCGCCTCGGTGCTCAGGCCGGTTCCCACGAGGTCGTAGCTGTTCAGTTCGGCGGTGATGCGCCGCAGCCATGTCGGGTGTACGACGTCGTCGGCATCGCAGAAGGCCAGCAGCGGGCCCTCGGCTGCTTCCGCACCGCGATTGCGGGCATGCGACGCGCCCGGGGTGCCGGACGAATCGACGTACTTCAGATTCAAGCGGGCCCGTAGTGCGTGGTCCTGCACGAACTCGCGCACTCCGTCGGTCGAGCCGTTGTCGCTGACGACGACCTCGAACGGGCCGTCGTAGTCCTGGTGGGCGAGCGCGCGTAGTTGCTCGTCGAGCACATCTCTGGCGTTGTGTACGGGAATGATCACGGAGACGGCTGGGCCGGACGGGTTGGAACTCAAGAGGGCACCTTGCGGGCTCGGTGGCTGAACGATGGCGGGCGGACGAAAGGTTAGCTCAGTTAATCTAACGTCGCCATCCGACGCGTTTCGTGCCCGCTTCGCGCGCATTTGGCCAGATGTGCCTTTGCCGGTAACATAGATCGACGGTGCGCCCTGCGTACCGGATGTCCGCATGCCTCGAGGGCTGTGCGGCCCTCCGGCGATACTCCGACTCGGTTCCGAGGAGTCGGTCAGTGGGCATCACGGTAACGGAAACAGATGCAATCAACCAGGTGTGAGAGCCAGGATCGCGGAGGATATGGCCAAGAAAGACGGTGCTATCGAGGTAGAGGGCCGAGTTGTCGAACCGCTGCCCAATGCGATGTTTCGCATTGAGCTCGAAAACGGCCACAAGGTACTCGCCCACATCAGCGGAAAGATGCGTCAGCACTACATCCGCATCCTTCCCGAGGATCGCGTCGTGGTAGAGCTTTCGCCCTACGACCTCACGCGTGGACGCATCGTTTACCGCTACAAGTAAGAGCTTCCTCGGCCATGTCCGGTCGGGGAGAACCATGCTCGGTCCGCTGCTCGCAGCGCGTCCGAGCTACACACAGGAGATCAACGACGTGAAGGTTCAGCCGAGCGTCAAGAAGATCTGCGAGAAGTGCAAGGTGATTCGTCGTAACGGACGCGTCATGGTGATCTGCGACAACCTGCGTCACAAGCAGCGTCAGGGATAACCACCGAGCATCACGCACGTCGGCTTGGCAACAGCTAGAAGATGACCTCCCAGCACCAACCGCAACACACGCGTTGCGGCAGACCCCCGGCACGGAGGCCGGGGCCCCACTGAGTTTGTTGAAAGACGCTTCCCACCCCAGCGGTGAGAAGGACACAGGGGACGGACTGGGAGCAGACCTCCGGACAAGAAAAGGAAATGCCACATGGCACGTCTCGCAGGTGTGGATCTGCCGCGCGAAAAGCGCATGGAGATCGCACTGACTTACATCTACGGCGTCGGCCGTACCCGCTCCAAGGAAATTCTCGCAGCAACGGGCGTCAGCCCCGACCTGCGCAGCAAGGATCTCGGCGACGACGATCTGCGCAAGCTCAGCGATTACATCAACGAGTCCCTCAAGGTCGAGGGCGATCTGCGCCGCGAGGT
The DNA here is from genome assembly GCF_002258365.1 of Rhodococcus sp. 06-221-2. NCBI lineage: Bacteria > Bacillati > Actinomycetota > Actinomycetes > Mycobacteriales > Nocardiaceae > Rhodococcus > Rhodococcus sp. 06-221-2. The sequence continues at coordinate 74,046 of NZ_NOYJ01000020.1, read as the reverse complement.
GCAGGCCGACATCCGACGCAAGATCGAAATCGGCTGCTACCAGGGTCTTCGCCACCGTCGTGGTCTGCCCGTCCGTGGACAGCGCACCAAGACCAATGCGCGTACCCGTAAGGGACCCAAGCGCACCATTGCCGGCAAGAAGAAGGCGAAGTAATGCCCCCCAAAGCACGCGGTACCGGTCCGAAGAAGGCGCAGAAGACGCGTCGCAGGGACAAGAAGAACGTCCCGCACGGATCTGCGCACATCAAGAGCACGTTCAACAACACGATCGTGTCGATCACCGACCCCGCCGGAAACGTCATCTCGTGGGCGTCCTCGGGACACGTGGGCTTCAAGGGCTCGCGCAAGTCGACTCCGTTCGCCGCACAGCTCGCAGCCGAGAACGCTGCGCGCAAGGCTCAGGAGCACGGCGTCAAGAAGGTCGACGTGTTCGTCAAGGGTCCCGGCTCCGGCCGTGAGACCGCGATCCGCTCACTTCAGGCCGCAGGCCTCGAGGTCGGCACCATCTCCGATGTCACCCCTCAGCCGCACAACGGCTGCCGTCCGCCCAAGCGGCGTCGGGTCTAGCGGGAAGGAAAGGTTTAGAAAATGGCACGTTATACCGGTCCTATCACCCGCAAGTCGCGTCGTCTGCGCGTCGACCTCGTCGGAGGCGACCAGGCGTTCGAGCGTCGTCCCTACCCGCCCGGCCAGCACGGCCGCGCGCGGATCAAGGAGAGCGAGTACCTGCTCCAGCTGCAGGAGAAGCAGAAGGCTCGCTTCACCTACGGCGTCATGGAGAAGCAGTTCCGTCTGTACTACAAGGAAGCCAACAGGGCCGCCGGCAAGACCGGTGAGAACCTGCTGACCATCCTCGAGACTCGCCTCGACAACGTCGTCTACCGTGCGGGTCTCGCACGTACGCGTCGTCAGGCACGCCAGCTGGTCACCCATGGCCACTTCCTCGTGAACAACAAGCGAGTGGACATCCCCAGCTACCGCGTCTCGCAGTACGACATCATCGATGTCCGCGAGAAGTCCGCGCAGACCCTGCCGATCCAGATCGCCCGTGAGAGCTACGGCGATCGTCCGGTGGCTCCGTGGCTGCAGGTCGTCCCCAACCGTCTTCGCATCCTGGTTCACCGGGTGCCGGAGCGCGCACAGATCGATGTGCCGCTCCAGGAGCAGCTCATCGTCGAGTACTACTCGAAGTAAGGCGCAGCACGCATGTGAGTCTCCCCGCGAGGCTCACATGCGTCTTCGCCTCCACACGTGGGCGTCAAATAGCGGACGCCCGTACAGGAGGAACACAGAATGCTCATTTCACAGCGCCCGACGCTGACCGAAGAGGTCATCGCCGACAACCGCTCGAAATTCGTCATCGAGCCGCTCGAGCCCGGCTTCGGTTACACACTCGGCAACTCGCTCCGCCGCACCCTGCTGTCGTCGATCCCCGGCGCTGCTGTCACCAGCATCCGTATCGACGGCGTCCTCCACGAATTCACCACCGTTCCCGGAGTCAAGGAAGATGTCACCGACATCATCCTGAACCTCAAGGGACTCGTGGTGAGCTCCGAAGAAGACGAACCGGTCACCATGTACGTCCGCAAGCAGGGCCCCGGCGCTGTCACCGCAGGCGACATCGTGCCTCCGGCCGGCGTCACGGTGAACAATCCGGATCTGCACATCGCGACCCTGAACGACAAGGGCAAGTTGGAGATCGAGCTCGTCGTCGAGCGCGGTCGCGGCTACGTCCCCGCCGTTCAGAACAAGGCATCGGGTGCCGAGATCGGCCGTATTCCGGTCGACTCGATCTACTCGCCCGTGCTCAAGGTCACCTACAAGGTGGAGGCCACCCGCGTCGAACAGCGCACCGACTTCGATCGGCTCGTTCTCGACGTGGAGACCAAGAATTCCATCACCGCGCGGGACGCGCTCGCTTCGGCGGGCAAGACCCTGGTTGAGCTCTTCGGCCTCGCCCGTGAGCTGAACGTCGAAGCAGAAGGCATCGAGATCGGACCCTCGCCCGCCGAGGCCGATCACATCGCATCCTTCGGACTCCCCATCGAGGATCTGGACCTGACGGTTCGTTCCTACAACTGCCTCAAGCGCGAAGGTGTTCACACCGTCGGTGAGCTGGTTGGTCGTACCGAGTCCGATCTGCTCGACATCCGTAACTTCGGGCAGAAGTCCATCGACGAGGTGAAGGTCAAGCTGCACTCGCTCGGCCTTTCCCTCAAGGACAGCCCCGCGTCGTTCGATCCGAGCACCGTGCCTGGCTACGACGCCACCACGGGCACGTGGAGTGACACCGACGCAGGCTCCTTCGGCGATACCGAAGGCGCCGAGCAGGACTACGCCGAGACAGAACAGCTGTAATCAGCTCGCTGGAGCTCTTACTAGGAGATTCATCATGCCCAAGCCCACCAAGGGCCGCCGTCTCGGCGGGTCGGCGTCACACCAGAAGGCCATCCTGGCCAACCTGGCGACGTCACTCTTCGAGCACGGCCGCATCACCACCACCGAGTCGAAGGCCAAGCGCCTTCGTCCCCACGCCGAGAAGCTCGTCACCCATGCCAAGAAGGGTGATCTGGCCCATCGTCGTGAGGTTCTGAAGACGATCAACAACAAAGATGTCGTGCACAAGCTCTTCGCCGAGATCGGGCCTTTCTTCGCCGATCGCGACGGTGGCTACACGCGCATCATCAAGACCGTCCCCCGTAAGGGTGACAACTCGCCGATGGCCATCATCGAGCTCGTCAACGAGCAGACGGTGTCCAACGAAGCCGACCGCGCACGCCGCGTGAAGGCATCGAAGGCTGCTCCCGCCGCAACCGAGGCTCCGGCCGAGGACACGGCAGACGACAACGTCGTCGAGGCTGTCGAAGCCGACGCGACCGACGCCGAGGTGGCCAACGCCGACGCAGTCATCGAAGGCATCGAGGACAACGACGCCCACGCGTCGGACGCCCCCGAGGCCGAGGATGCGAAGAAGGACTAGTCCTTGTGAGCTCCGAGCACGACCGAAGCGGGCCCGCCATTTCCTCAGGAGATGGCGGGCCCGCTTTGTCGGTCCCCACCAGATACCGGCTCGACATCTCGTACGACGGCACGAACTTCTCCGGCTGGGCTCGGCAACCCGGTATCCGAACCGTGTGTGGCGTGCTCGAGGAGGCTTTCTCCACTGTGCTCCGTCAACCGGTCGAGCTGACGGTGGCCGGTCGAACCGACGCCGGAGTGCACGCGACCGGTCAGGTTGCACATTTCGACGCCGTGGGTGTGCCGGACGAGCACGACCGGTTGATTCGAAGAATGGCGCGCTTCCTTCCCGCCGACGTCCGGGTTCGTGCGATCACGGAGGTCTCGCCCGACTTCGACGCTCGGTTCTCGGCATATCGCCGTCACTACGAGTACCGATTCGGGACAGCGCTCTACGGCGTCGATCCTCTGGACGTCGCCGGAGTCGTGTCCTGGCCGCGGCCGATCGATCTGGACGCGGTACGCGAGGCGTCGCAGGCACTGATCGGACTGCACGATTTCGCAGCGTTCTGCAAGAGGCGAGACGGTGCCACGACAGTGCGAGAACTGCAGCGCTTCGACTGGGAACGCGAGGGGGATCGACTGACCGCGTACGTCAGCGCCGATGCGTTCTGCTGGTCGATGGTGCGCAGTCTGGTCGGGGCGATGCAGGCCGTCGGTGAAGGACGACGAACCCCCGACTGGGCACGTTCCCTGCTCGGTCGTCGAGAACGCGCGAGCGAGGTGGCAGTGGCCCCGGCTCACGGACTTGCCCTGGTGCGGGTCGACTATCCACCCGCCGACATGTTGGCCGCGCGCAATGCTGCCACCCGGGAGACTCGACCGGCAATCGTCGGCGACGAATGCTGTGGAGGAGAAGGATGAGCGACGATTGCGCCGGGTCCGGTGCCGACACGATCCAGCCGATACGTCTAGCGGTGGTCACCGGCAGCGTTCGGGAGGGGCGGGTGGGCCCCACCGTCGCAGCCTGGGTACGCAGCGTGGCGTCGGCGCGCGACTCTCTCACGGTTGTGGATGTCGATCTCGCGGACTTCGATCTCCCGAACAGCTTGACGTCGAGCGAGGGCTCCGAACGTTTCACCCGCATCGTGGGCGAGGCCGACGCGTTCGTCCTCGTCACTCCCGAGTACAACCACGCTGTGCCCGGCTCGCTGAAGACCGCGCTCGACACGGTGAAGTACGAATGGCGTTCCAAGCCAGTGGGATTCGTTTCCTATGGCGGTCTGGCGGGTGGTGTGCGAGCGACCGAGCAACTGCGCCTCATCGCCGCAGAGCTACACATGGTGTCGGTACGGGATTCGGTATCACTCCATCGCGTGCGTCGGCGTTTCGACGAGGCCGGTGGTGTCGACGATCCCGCTGCTGTCGACTCCTTGGGGCGATTGCTCGACCAACTCGAGTGGTGGGCCGGCGCAGTGTCGAGCGCGCGGGCGCGCGTCCGGTACCCCGGCTGACACTGTCAGACTCGGACGGCGGGTCGAAGACTTCTCGGTCGACCGATGAACGCCGTTTCCTGCGGAATGGTGACCAGCGTCAGTTCGATGTCGATGGGACCCGAACGCACCCGAATACGGTCACCGGACGCACGCGGCTGAACGATCGACAGTGTCGCGGCGAATCTCTGTCGGGTCGGCCCGGGTGCCGCCGGATCATGCGGCGGTTCGTGCTCGGTCAGCGAGATCACAGTGACGCCGGGGACAGATTGGTGATCGAGCGAGATGGAGCCGTCTGCGAAGTCGACCACGACGACGTCGTACGAGGGCCGCACCCGTGTGTGGTCGCTGTCGACCAGAAACCGCTCGGGCTCCCCGATGGCGTCGCGGAGGGCTCCCCAGGCGTGCGGTCTGTCCGTTCTGACGACAACTCGCGCTCCGATCGCCACGGCTCGGAACAGAAGCTGTTGGGCGAGGTAGAGCTCGCCCACGATGCTGACCCGCGGCAGGTTCGCCCCGAAGATTCGCACTGCCACACCGTTTCCGTTCGTATCCGATCCCAGTAGTTGGCCGCAACCACTCACCGGGAACGCCCAGGCCTGCAGTGCGGAGGTCGAGAGGGTTCCGACCGGCATCACTGCCGAGTGTGTTGCCACAGCCAGTGGCAATTGAGCGAAAATGCCGTCTCGTTGACGTCCGGCCATCGAGGTCAGTGAAGCAACATCGGGCCTCGAGATTGCCTCTCGCGCAGCGAATCTGCACGACGCACGAACGCGGACGCGGCTCGGCTCGTCGGTGGGGCGCAGGTGAACGGACATGGTCGTACCCAGCGACGGTGTCGCCCACAAGGCCGAAAGATCCTCGACAGTGATTGTGCTGCAATCGATTCCGTAACCCGTACTCGCGACGCCGGGCAATGGAGCGTAGGACCACACCTGAGTCAGGTCGTCGGTGTCGACACCGCGGCTCAGGTGCAATGCCGCGGCTCGGAGTTCTGTGGCCGTCGACAGCCGTGTGGACAGTCCATGAGATTCCAAGGCGCGTGCAATGCGGAGGGCTGCAACGACCGCGGTTCGGGCCGCCCCCGTCCGGCCCGTGCCCCTCGCTGCCATCGCCCGGGCGTTGGCCCGTACGTCCAGAGTGACGGACACCCACACCGTCCGCTGCGCGACGGCGGGCAACGGGCCGATGAGGCCCTCGTACACGTCGGTGGCCACCGAACCGTCGGCGGTTCGAAACCCGAGCGCGACGATGTCGATTGCGGCAACCTCGACGTCGTGCTGCCGAAAGCACGACGTCAACGCCTCGATGGGCAGCGTGTGTCGTGTGTCGGCTCGCGTTCGCGCCAGCACCGTCGTGTCGTGTTCCGGTGCAATGATCTCCACGGTGCACGTGACGGTATCGCGCTGCCAGTGCACACCGACGGGCCGGCCGTCGGGGTCGACATGTTCTGTTGTCACCCCGACGGCAGGGACTCGGCCGGATCCGAAGCGTAGAGCGACGACCAGCCAGCCGGCGATCGACGTTCGCCGAAAGGCGACGAACGGTACGAGCGACACCGTCGCTGCGGCGGTGAGCGTCCACTCGACGGGCATGTCGGTCGCGAGTAGTGCGAGAGTTGTTGTCACAGTAGTTATTTCGGCCGCGAGCAACCCTCGAACAGTTGGCACGGCGAACGACACGACCGACGTGCGCCGTCGTCTCCTCGAACGCGTCATCACATACCCTCCCCCCGAAGGTTGCAGCCCGATCGATCGTCGCCGACGCGGTCGCCGATGGGTGCGGACGAACTGTACTGTGTCGCGTGACCCGATGGGGGATCGGGTCGGCACAATCCTGGGGAGGAATCGTGGCATCTACTCCGACGACGAAATGGCAGGTCGGCGGATACCGCTTTCTCGTCCGACGAATGGAACATGCCCTCATCAGGCGCGACGCGCGGATGTTGCACGACCCGATGAAGTCGCAGTCGCGCGCGCTCATGGTGGGTGTCGTCGTCGCATGCGTGGGTCTGGCGGGCTGCGCTGCCCTGGCGCTGTTTCGGCCTCAGGACAAGATCGGCGACGCGTCGATCGTGGTCGGTAAGGAGTCGGCCGCCATGTTCGTCAGCGTCGACGGCGTGTTCCATCCGGTGCTGAACCTGGCTTCGGCGCGGTTGATCGTGGGAAGGCCCGACAACCCTGTGACGGTGAAGGAGTCGGAACTGGCGTCGCGACCTCGCGGTGCGCTGGTCGGAATTCCCGGTGCCCCGTCGGCGTTGCCGCACGACCCGGACGGCGAGGCCGAGTCGTGGACCGTGTGCGACACCGTCGATCCGATCGCCGGCGTCACGTCCACGACAGTGATCGTGGGGGAGCCCCGCTACGGCGAGAACGCGGCTGCGCTCGGCCCATCCGAGGCATTCCTGTGGACTTCGGGCGGTGCGGCGTATCTCGTCCACGACGGCACCAAGTCGCCGGTCGATCTGGCGGACAGAGCTGTCGTTCGTGCGTTGGGCCTCGAGGATGCGACGCCGACGCCGGTCAGTGCCGGTCTGCTCAACGCGGTACCGCAGTCGCCTGCGGTGACGGCTCCGTTCATAGCGCGAGCGGGTGAGATCCCCGCCTACCCGTTCGACAACCGGCCTATCGGCTCCGTGGTCAAGGTTGCCGGCCGCGACGTTCGGTACTACGTCGTGCTCGAGGACGGCATCCAAGCCATCAGCGAAACCGCAGCCCTACTCGTCAAGTTCGCCGACTCGCAGGGCAGCCCCGACATCGCGGCCGTCAATCCCGACGTCCTGGCCGACGCTCCCAAGACGATGTCCGGGCTCGACGTATCGACCTTCCCGCCGACGACTCCCGACATCGTCGACTCGGGCCGGAGGCCCGTCGGGTGTCTGACCTGGTCACCACTCGATGTCGCCGACGGTGGTCCGACTGCGCAGCTGGTCGAATCCGCAGGACGGTCGTTGCCACTCGATACCACCGCTTCACCGGTGGAACTGGCTCAGGCGGACGGCGGCGGTGATTCGGTCGACCAGGTCCATCTGTCGCCGGGTAGCGGCGGATTCGTTCGAAGCACCGGTATCTCGACGGCCAGTACCCGTCAGGACAGCGTCTTCTTCGTCGCCGACACGGGAGTTCGCTACGGAGTCGAGGGTGCGGATGCAGCGTCGGCATTGGGCTTCGGACTTCCGGCTCCTGCACCGTGGCAGATTCTGCAGTTGCTGGGCAGCGGGCCGACTCTGGGGCGTGGTCAGGCGCTGACCATGCACGACGGGGTCGCGGCGGACCCGCAGGCAGCTGCGCTTCCGTCCAAGTAGTCCCGGTGAGTGGGCGAGCCGATCACAGTCGTCGGCGCAGGGGAATGGAGACTGCCGTTCCGAGGCCCAGAATCACCGCGACCACTACCGACCCGGCCACCGCCGCATCGCGGGGCCGATGATCGACGGCGAGCGGTGGGAGCGGCGCACCGATCGCGACCGCATCTGCGGGGACGGTTCGCTGCGTCGGTGTCACGACGTCGGTTACTGCAGCGAGTGGATCGACGACACCGTGGCCGACCGACGGATTCCATCCGTCGGCCGGCGCATGAGCTGTTCGCTCGATGCGGTCGATCACTTGGAGAGCGGACAGATCGGGCCTGTACGCCCGCACCAGTGCCGCTGTCGCAGCGACGAGCGGTGCGGCGAAACTGGTTCCGGTCATCGGTACTACGCCGTCGGTGCCCCGAATGCCGTTGGCCAGGCCGTTGCCCGCCGGCGACAGCGACGTCATGTTGGAGCCCGGAGCAGCCACGTCCACCCATGGTCCGGCCAGGCTGAACGACGACGGCGAACCGTCCAACTCGACCGAACCGACGGTCAACACGTCGTCGAACCAGGCAGGTGTCGCGATGGTCGCAAACCCTTCCCACGGGTCCGCCTCGGGCCGGACCGGGTCGGGCATGGGGTTCTGTGCCCTGCACGCGTCGCTTCCGAAGTTGCCCGCCGCGGCCACGACGACGACGTTTCTCTCGCGAACGGCGTACTCCACTGCTGCGCCGAGTGGGCCGTCGGCGACGCCTGCGCCGGCCGGTACGCACGCCACTTCGGAGATGTTGATGACCGATGCGCCTGCGTCGGCCGCCGTCCGGATTGCCATGGCCATCGTCCGTACGTTTCCGTACCCGGCAGCGTTCTCGGGTTCGGTCGACTTCTCCTGGTCGGTCCTGTTGTCCACGACTTGAAACACGTTGCTGGACTGACGGATCGACAGGATGCGGGCGTCCGGAGCGCCGCCGGCGAAACCGCTGCCCGAGGCTGTCTGCGCGGCGATGAGACCGGCCACCATCGTGCCGTGCGCGTCACAGTCGAACAATCCGTCGGCGGTGCCGACGTAGTCGCCCCCAGGAATCAGACCCGGCAGACGTGGGTGAGGCGTGACGCCCGTATCGATGACGGCAATCAGTTGACCGGCTCCACGAGTGATCGGCCACACGGACGCGAAGTCGAGTGCCTGTTGCGCCGTCGGAATTTCCTGGGCGTCGATCGTTTCGGAGGGGACGGCGCACGCGTTCTTCTGCTCGGTCGGTTCCAAAGGGGCGGGAGGGCTGGGCGGTGGCAGTTGCACCGGATCGATGAGCGGGCGTTCGGCGTGCGCGAAGGACGGTCCCATCAGGGCTTCGTAGGTGAGGGTCAGGACGGTGAGCGCGGCAACGGTGTTCGCTCGACGCCGGCGCGCGGTCACAGTCCGCGGACGACGCTGTACAGACCGCACACCCATACTGCGATCGGAATGACGAGGGCGATCGCGGCGTATTCCGCCAGTTCGGCCGATCGCCGCATCACCGGCGAATAGTTGCGGGTCGGAACCAGGGCTCCGAACACGGATGCGACGACGGCGGCGGCCAACGCCGCGCCGAACAACTCGAGTGCACGGTCCGGAAATGTGATCACTGCCCCGACCGAGAGCGAGAACAGGACGACCGCACCACCACCGACGAGTGGGACGGCATGTGTCACAACGGCATACGTGCGTCCGCGCAGAAGTAGCACCAGCGCGCACAGTGCGGCGAGGGCGATGCCGGGCCACCCGGAACCGGTCGCGGTGTCGCTCGCCGCCGCAGCGAGTACTCCCATCACCACCACGATCGTGAACGCCGTGAGCAATCCCGTCAGGTAGCTCCGTGCGCGCGTGGCTGCCACCTGCAGATCTGCGAACGACATCGAATCGAGCTCTGCCTCCTGGGCGGTGTCCAGTGGGGCACCGGCGGTGGGGACCGGAGGCAACGGAAGCCGCGCCTGCATCATCGACAGTCGGGCCGACACGGCGATTCCGGTCAGACCTACCAGTGCTGCGACGGTACCGATGGCCGCCGGCGTCATCACGGTGAACAACGCGCAGGCCGCCGCGGCGAACGCCGACACTGCCAGCACGATCGACCCGGTGAACACGGCGAGCCCGGCACCGCCGATTCGCAGAGACAACAGCGCCATCGAGCCGGCCATGGCCGAACCCAACATCACGTGAGCTGCCCCGAACTGGCCGGGCACGAACAGAGTTCCACCGGTGAACATCAGCGCCGAAGCGCATCCCCCGAAAAGCACCGCGACGGCCACCTGCTCGTACAGCCGGACGAGGATCATCCCCGCAACGGCGAACAGGACCGCGGCCGTGACCGCGGCGACTGCCTCGACCGGGCTGCTCGTGTTCTCGGCACCGGATCGAACCGGGTCACTCAGAACGATTCCGCAGGCGAGCAGCACCATTGAGCCCGTGATGATCGAACCGACCGTGCGTGCAGTACGCGCGGTCCACTGAGCGACGTCGTCGGTGCCGGAACGGGCCACGGCATCCATGAGATCGTCGAACAACGGAGTCGGTGCCGGACGCTCGGCGATACCCCACACCAGCAGGTCGCCGTCACGTACGCCCAGTTCCGACAGCGTGGACGTCGACGGTAGCGGCGGACGTCCGATACGGGACAGCGTCCAGGCCCCCGACAACCCGTCGGATCCGGAGTCCGCGGTCCGGCTCCCGACCGGACCCGGTCCTTCCGCAGGCTCCGCTCGTGACGCGATCATGTCGACGATCCCCGGAATCAACAGCGACACCGGAACGTCCACGGGCAGTGCCATATCAACCTGGGTCGACCTCGCCGACACCGTCACCCGGCACACGTCCTGGGCGAAGACGGCACGCAGCCCCTGCGCACGTCGGGCCGGGTCCGATGCGATGGTCGGTTCGGCTGCGTCGGACGGTGTGTTCGTCGTTGCGGGACGGCTGTCGGCGCGTGTCATGGATATCCCCCCGGATGCGTGCAGTGCACTGTCGATGCCCGCCCCCCGGGCATCGTGCGTCCACACCCTACGACATCACGCCGACACTCGACCGCTCGTCGCCTCCGCCGAGACCTGCTCGCAGCAGTCAGGCAGGAACCAGCTCGCTCACCTGGGCCAGCAGCTCGAACGACCTGAGCCAGGATCGACGATCGGAGACGCCCGAGGCGACGATCAACTCGTCTGCTCCCGTGCGTTCGGCGAATCGGTCGAGGTACTCCCTGACCATGTCGGGCGTCCCGACGGCCGAGTACTTCGTCATCTTCGAGATCTGTTGCCCCGCGGGTGCTTCCAGCACCATGTCGGCTTCCTCGTCGGTGAAGGTGCGACCCCGTCCGAGCAGCAGGCTAACGCGGCTTCTCTTGGTTCGGAGGAACTGGGCCTGAGCCTCGGCGACGGTGTCCGCAGCGATCACGTTGACGCCCACGATGAGGTGAGGTTCGGACAGCTGCGCCGACGGACGGAAGTCGCGGCGATAGATCTCCACGGCCTGTTCGAGTGCGTCGGGTGCGAAATGCGACGCGAATGCGTACGGCAGGCCGAGGGCTGCCGCGAGCTGTGCGCCGAAGAGAGACGATCCGAGGATGTACAGCGGCACCTCGGTGCCGGCACCCGGCGTGGCACTGACCCCGGGGACGAGGGACTGCTGGGACAGGTACCCCTGCAGCTCCTGGACGTCCTGGGGGAATCGGTCCGAGGACGCGGGGTCGCGGCGCATGGCGCGCATGGTCACCTGGTCGCTGCCGGGGGCGCGGCCCAGTCCGAGATCGATCCTGTCCGGGAACAACGTGGCCAACGTGCCGAATTGCTCGGCGATGGTGAGCGGCGCGTGGTTGGGAAGCATGATCCCGCCGGAGCCGAGTCGAATTCGCTTCGTGTGTGCGGCCACGTGCCCGATCAACACCGACGTCGCCGACGATGCGATCGTCTTCATGTTGTGATGTTCGGCGTACCAGATGCGCTGGTAACCCCAGTTCTCGGCGTGCTGGGCGAGCGTCACGCTGGCGTCGAAACTGTCTCGGATTGTTTCGCCCTCGCCCACGTGTGCGAGATCGAGGATGGACAGGGGTACGGACACGGAAGCCGACCTTTCGTTCGTCGAACATGTGCGGCCTCGGAGCCGCATTCTTCGTTCAACCGAATGCGGTGCCGTTCTATTTCTGTATCCCGATGCTTCGACGCAACGGTGGACCCTCCGGTTGTGCATGCGTTAGCCTGTCGTCCACGCGGCCTCGGGGGGAGGTCGCCGCGAATGCAGTTGTGGGGGCGCGGCCGTGGGGGCTGATCGATGAGTACCGTGCGCTTCGTTCGCAGCGCGCGCCGGGAAGTACCTCGGTCACCGGGCGGCGAGGTCGTACTTCAACCGCCGCCTCCCGTGCCGCGCGCGGTACCCGGCAATCTCCTGATGAAGCTGATGCCGCTGGTGATGGTCGCCGCCATGGTCGGAATGGTTGCGCTCATGTTCACTTCCGGTGCGGCAGCGAACCCGATGATGTTGATGTTCCCAGCCATGATGCTGATGTCGATGGTGGGCATGTTGGCAGGCGGGGGCAAGTCCGGGGGAGCACGTACCGCCGAGGCGAACGAGGACCGTAAGGACTATCTGCGGTATCTCGACCAGCTTCGACGAGACGTCGCCGACACCGAGCGAGATCAGCGCAGGGCACTCGAGTGGAGCCACCCGGATCCGGGCACTCTGTGGTCGACGGCCGGAACGCACCGTATGTGGGAACGTCGGCCTCAGGACGCCGACTTCGCCCACGTGCGGGTCGGGCTCGGCGATCAGCGTTTGGCGACCCGACTCGTGCCTCCCGAGACCGGACCTGTGGAAGAGCTGGAACCGGTGTCCGCGGTGTCGCTGCGCCGATTCGTGCGAGCACACTCGGTGGTGGCCGAGTTGCCGATTGCCGTGTCGCTGAGGGGATTCGCCGCTCTGTCGGTAGCCGGGGATCGCGATGCCGCTCGCGCGATGGTGCGCTCGATGGTCGCCTATCTCTGTACCTTCCACGGACCGGACCACCTCGCGGTGGCCGTCGTCTGCGGCCCCGACACCGTGGAGCAGTGGGAATGGACCAAGTGGCTGCCGCACACACAACACGACGTGTTGCGAGACGGTGCCGGTTCTGCGCGAATGATCTTCGGCAGTGTCCTCGAGCTCGAGAGCGCGCTGGGGGACGTCCTGTCGATGCGGAATCGCTTCGCACGTGGGGCGGTGAACAGTGGGGTCACGCAGTTGGTGATCGTGGTGGACGGCGGACTGGTCGCCAACCGTTCGACCGACCTCACCGACACCGGCCTCGATTCCGTCACCATCGTCGACCTGTCCGGGTTGTGCACGCGACTGGCGGCAAGTCGCGGGCTCCAGCTGGTGGTCGAGAACGGCTCGATCGGTGCGGTCAGCGGCACGGCAGTCGAGGTCTTCGCCGTGGCGGACGCGATGAGCACCACCGAGGCACACGCCGTTGCTCGACGCCTTTCTCCGTATCGCGCGCCGTCGTCGCCCTCCGCTGTCGATACCGTCACCGACGACGGGGCCGCAGTGTCGGGATGGAACAGCCTCGTCGGAATAGCCGACGTCGCCACGCTCGATACGGATCGAGCGTGGACAGTGCGTCGCGGTCGAGACCGGTTGCGGGTACCCATCGGCGTCGCACCCGACGGCAGCGCGGTCGAGATCGATTTGAAGGAGTCTGCCGAGAACGGCATGGGTCCACACGGATTGTGCATCGGCGCAACGGGTTCGGGTAAGTCGGAGTTTCTGCGTACGCTCGTTCTCGGATTGGTGTCCACCCACGCCCCGCAGCAGTTGAACCTGGTACTGGTCGACTTCAAGGGCGGGGCGACCTTCGCGGGGCTCGAGGCCGCGCCGCACGTTGCGGCCGTGATCACCAACCTGTCCGAGGACCTGGCTCTGGTCGACCGGATGCGTGATGCCCTCGCCGGCGAGATGAACCGTCGGCAGGAGTTGCTGCGCTCGGCCGGAAACTTCGCCAATGTGTCCGACTACGAGAAGGCGCGCGCAGCGGGAGCTGCTCTGGCACCGTTGCCCGCTCTGTTCGTGGTGGTCGACGAGTTCTCGGAATTGCTCAGTCAGCAACCGGAATTCGCGGAATTGTTCGTGGCTATCGGGCGGCTCGGACGTTCGTTGCACATGCATCTGTTGTTGGCCAGTCAGCGTCTGGAAGAAGGCAAGCTGCGCGGACTCGACAGTCATCTGTCCTATCGAATCGGTCTGAAAACGTTCTCGGCCAACGAGTCACGTTCTGTTCTCGGTGTTCCCGACGCGTACCACCTACCTGCTCAGCCCGGTGCCGGCTATCTCAAGTGCGATTCGGCCGAGATCGTCCGCTTCGCTGCGGCCTACGTGTCCGGACCGTACGTTCCGCCACGTTCGAGTGCGGGGGCACCCGCGGCGCAGGGCGTCGATATCCGTCCGAGGCCGTTCACCGCATATCCCGTCGTGGTCGATCCCGTCGAGAACGACGTCCGTGTCGAGCCGGTGGTCGAACCGGATCCGGTCGAGAACGACGACACCGGCGCGACCGTTCTCGACGTCGTCGTCGGCCGAATCGCAGGTCGCGGTATGCCGGCCCACGAGGTATGGCTACCGCCGTTGGACAAGGCACCGACACTGACCCGCTTACTGCCTCGGTCGGTACTGAGCGGCGGCGTCGATGCGCTGAGCACACTTCGTGCTCCGATCGGCATCATCGACCGGCCGTTCGATCAGCGGCGGGATCTGCTCACCGTCGACCTGTCCGGTGCAGCCGGGCACGTGGCGATCGTGGGGGCTCCGCAGTCGGGGAAATCGACGGCCCTTCGGTCGCTGATCATGGCTCTGGCGATGACGCACACACCCGCTCAGGTTCAGTTCTACTGCTTGGACTTCGGGGGTGGAACGCTGGCCGGGTTGGCCGAACTACCGCACGTCGGATCGGTGGCCAACAGATTGGACGTCGACCGAGTACGCCGGACCGTGGCCGAGGTCGCGGCTGTCGTTCGTCAGCGGGAGAAGACTTTTCGAGATCGCGGCATCGATTCCATGGTCGAGTTCCGGCGGCTGCGGGCGATGCAACCGGTCGATGCGAACGACAGGTTCGGCGACGTCTTCCTGGTGATCGACGGATGGCAATCCATCAGATCCGACTTCGAGAGTCTCGAACAACAGATCGCGACGCTGACGACCCAGGGACTGGCATTCGGTCTGCACCTCGTTCTGACGGCCTCTCGCTGGGCAGAAGTGAGGCCCGCGACGAAGGATCTGATCGGGACCCGGCTCGAGCTGCGACTCGGAGATCCGTCGGACTCGGACATCGGCCGAACGAAAGCCGCCAGTGTGCCGCAGGGCCGACCGGGCCGGGGCATGACCAAGGACGGTCTCCACCTGCAGATCGCACTGCCTCGGGTCGACGACCGTCGATCGGTGGCCGACCTGTCTCGAGCTGTCGCAGAGTCCGTCAGCGCGATCGCCGCAGCGTCCACGGGGTCGCCTGCCCCGCCGGTCCGCATGTTGCCGGAGATGCTCGAACGGTCGGAGGTGCTCGATCGACTCGCCGGCGCCTGGCCCCGCGACCGTGGCACCGTTGCGGAACTGAGGGTTCCGATCGGCATCGACGAGGCCGAGCTGGCTCCGGTGACGGTCGACTTCGCCGAGAACCCACACTTCGTCGTCTTCGGCGACAGCGAATGCGGGAAGACGTCCCTGCTGCGGGGGATCTGTCGATCTTTGGTCGATGCGAACCCACCCGATCGGGTGAAACTGATCGTGGCGGACTACCGTCGAACTCTCTTGGGCACAGTCGATTCCGAGCATCTGGCCGGCTATGCGGCCGCGCAGGCGACGTTGACGGCGATGATCGTCGATCTCGCAGGCAGAATGAGCAGGCGCATGCCGGGATCGGACGTGACCCAGCAGCAGCTCCGAGAGCGGTCGTGGTGGGACGGGCCCGAGGTGTTCGTCGTCGTCGACGATTACGACCTGGTGGCCACGGCGTCCGGAAACCCGTTGTCGCCCTTGGTCGAGCATCTGCCACACGCCCGGGACATCGGACTGCACCTCATCGTGGCGCGTCGCTCGGGCGGGGCGGCGCGGGCACTGTTCGACCCGGTGATCGGGCGGCTACGCGACCTGGTGACTCCGGGATTGGTCATGAGCGGGAGCCGAGACGAGGGGAGCTTGATCGGCACCGTGCGTCCGAGCCCGATGCCGCCCGGACGTGGAGTGTTCGTCGATCGGTCCGGCCCCGCGCTCGTGCAGCTCGGACACTCGAGTTGACGAGGGCGCAGTGGCGTTACGCGGCTGTGCATTTGAGTCATTCGGAGATTTCTGTCGTCGCGTCCGGTGCGACGCTGCAGGGTCCACGCGAACACGTCGGATCCGCATACGCGGTATCGGAGGGTGGTCGTCTCGTCTTCGGGCGGGCGGGCGCGGACACCGAGGTCCCTCCGCTGCTGTGTCTCGACGATCGATCGATCCTCGTGGGCGGCGCAGTGTGGGATCGCGGCGAAGTCCTGCACGGGATCGTGTGGTCGGCGCTGCAGGGAGCCGGGATACACGAACGACTCGATCTGCTCGAGATCGCGTATCCCTCGACGTGGGGCGACGAGCGTCGAGAGCTCCTCCGAGCCGTGTTCGCCACGTCGGCGAGCGAGGTCGTCGTCGTGGAGACGGCGATCGCCGCGGTCGCGTCGGCGGGAGAACGCGCACCGGCTGCTGCGGTGGTGATCGAAGTGGGCACCCTCGACACGACGGTCGTCCTGGTGGACGAGGCAAGAACTCACGGCGGCGACATCGGTGCAGTACTTGCTGTCGGAGAACGAGACGACAGCTGGCGACGACGAGCCGACGACTACCTTCGATCGTCGGTGTCGCAATGTCCCGAGGACATTTTCATCGTGGCGGAGTCGGGTTCGAGCTCGAGCCCCGCTGCGGAAGATCCGGCACGATGGCTGACCGGACTCGACGTCGCCAGGTCTCTGTATCGACGTGCGGGAGCGGAGGTGGAAACTGCCCCGTCAGGGCGAGCCGCGGCAGGGCGCTCGGCGGCATGGCTCGACGAAGTGACCGTCGCGGTGCCACCTCCCCGAAGAAGCGCATTGCCGGTTCGAGTGTTCGGTGCGGTGGCCGCATCGGTCATCGTTGCCGGTGGTGTCGTTGCACTGACGTTCGTCCTTCGGTCTCCGCAAGAGGTGGCCGTCGCGACCTCGCCGCCGTTCGCGGTGCCTGCCACCCCGGCGGCATCGGCGACCGAAACGACCCCCGCGACCGAAACGACCTCGGCGACAGCAGTATCGGCGACGAGCGAGTCACCGTCGGTGATCCCGTCGGCGACGTTCGTCTCGGGCCGGGCGTCGCTGCGACTACCGGCGACCTGGACCAGGATGGAGGACCCGGCCCGGATGGTGTTGATTCCGCCGACAGCACCCGAGCGTCGCATCGTCGTCACAGTGCAGGAACTGGTGCCCGGCTCGACGCTCGAACAGGTTGCGTCCGAGCTCGGTGCGGCAGTCGACGCGCGTGGACCCGACTCCCCGATCGGATCGCTGGAGCCTGCCCGTGATTTCGGAGGTCGGGTGGGGATCTCGTACGTCGAGCGGCCGGCCGATGCGTCCACTGTGTTGTGGCGTGTGCTGGTCGAATCGGATGTGCAGGTGAGCATCGGCTGCCAGTTCGAGGGACCGGACTCGTCCGCGATCGACACCGAATGTGATCTGGCCACCCAGACTCTGGAGATCGTGCCGATGAGTTGAGGCCGCCGCGCAGATTTTCGCCGTATGCCGGAACCGAACCAAGGGGTGGCTGCGTCCAAGGAGATGTAGGGGAGTGAGCGGGCCGCACGCGGTCCCTCGGTCGAGCGTCATGTGCGCCGCGGGCGTACGTGAATACGAAAATCGAAGCAGAGGAGTCGAAGTGGGATATCCAGGAGGACCGGAATCTACGGGTTCGTCGAACGGCGTCACCGTCACACCGCAGGAGCTCGTTGCTGCCGGGGCGACGATCGAGGGCCTGAGCGTGTCGATCGATGCGTCCAACTCGGCCGTGCGTTCCATCGTCGAGCAGACCGCCGAGGCGTGGGTGGGCAAGGCCGGCAAGTCGTTTCAGGATGTCATGTCGCAGTGGGACACCAGTGCCCGGAAGATGCGCAGCGCGCTCGAGCAGATCTCGGCGGACATCAAGACGAACGGCCACGGCTACTCCGATGCGGACGACGACAACGTGGCGGCTGTGAACCAGGTGGCGGGATCGCTCGGTTCGGGACTGGCCACGTTCAACTGACGGCACGACCGGCCACCGAACGACCGACCACACGACCGAGCTCTATTTAGGAGACTGATTCGACATGAAGTACGACTTCGCTCAGATCGCGGTGTTGACCGAGGCGATGAACAAGCAGGCGAACGTGACCAAAGACCTTCTCGCCGACGTGGACGGCACTGCGAAGAGACTCTACGAATCGTGGGAGGGCGACGCGATGACGTCCTACTACGAACTCCAGCGTCAGTGGAACTCCGCATCCGACGAGCTCAATCTCATTCTGTCGAGCCTCGTCGCGGCCGCCCGCACCGGCGGCGAGGCCATGCACGGGGTGGAGATGGCGAACAAGGCGCGCATGGCGCGCTGACCGTCGACCACGAGCGTCGTATGCCCCGATCGGCACTTGTCGGTCGGGGCATACGACTGTCGAGGGGCGCGGCACCTGGCGCGGGTTGTGGTGGCGGTGTGTACTGGACGGATGACGGATTTCGGGACGGCGATCGATGCCGAGCGTTCTCGCGCCGAACACCGCCTGCACTCCCTTCGCGACGAGCTCGCGTCGGTCATCGAAGGCAGCCGGTGGACCACCGACGACGACGAACACGACCCGGAGGGTTCCACCATCGCCTTCGAGCGTGCCAAGATCGCAGCCCTGATCTCCGACACCGAGTCCGAGATGCGCGAGCTCGACGCTGCGTCCACGCGGTGGGATCTCGGTACGTACGGCACGTGTGAGCGGTGCGGAGAGTCGATACCGGCGATCAGGCTCGAGGCATTGCCTGCGGCCCGCCGCTGTGTGCGGTGCGTTCGCCTGTCCTGAGCCGGTCTTCCGCGTCGGAGGCGTTTTGACCTGGGTGCCGGCTCCCGGTATCGTTCCCCGTTGGCGTGTATGGGCTCGCCGCATTTCTTCGATGTGCAGAGCTCTTGTCCTCGGGTCTCAACTGGCCGCCGAGGGCATCCACACGTCTTGGCCAGCAGCGACATCATGAAGACAGGAATTTTCTGTGTCTACTTACGCCCCGAAGGCCGGGGACACCACCCGGACGTGGCATGTGATCGACGCCACGGACGTCGTGCTCGGACGCCTCGCCGTCCAGGCCGCGACACTGCTCCGCGGTAAGCACAAGCCCACCTACGCACCCAACGTCGACGGTGGCGACTTCGTCGTCATCATCAACGCCGAGAAAGTTGCCATCAGTGGCAACAAGCTCGATGGCAAGTTCCACCACCACCACTCCGGCCATCCGGGCGGTCTGAAGTCGCGCTCGACGCGTCAGGTGCTCGAGAACAACCCCGACCGTCTCGTGGAGAAGGCCGTTGTCGGCATGATCCCGAAGAACAAGCTCGGAAATGCCATCGCGAGCAAGCTGAAGGTCTACGCGGGACCGAACCACCCGCATGCCGCTCAGCAGCCCGTTCCGTTCGAGATCAAGCAGGTGTCCCAGTGACGGCGCCGGAGGGAAATGACGTGACGTCGCAGGAGAACATCGAAGAGATCGCCGCCGACGAGTTCGTGGCAGTGGAAGATCCCGAGGTGGCCACGGAAATCGAAGCTGCTGCAGCTCCGGCCCCCATCGTGTTCGATCGCCCGATCCAGACCGTCGGCCGCCGCAAGGAAGCCGTCGCTCGTGTTCGGTTGTCCTCGGGCACCGGTGGATTCAAGCTCAACGGCCGCACCCTCGAGGATTACTTCCCGAACAAGGTGCACCAGCAGCTGATCAAGGCTCCTCTGGTGCTGGTCGACCGCGCAGAGTCCTTCGACATCGTGGCACTGCTGCACGGTGGCGGACCGTCGGGACAGGCAGGCGCGCTGCGTCTGGCCATCTCGCGTGCGCTGATCGAGCTCACCCCGGACGATCGCCCGGCTCTCAAGGCCGCCGGCTACCTCACGCGTGACGCGCGTGCGGTCGAGCGCAAGAAGTACGGCCTGAAGAAGGCCCGTAAGGCGTCGCAGTACTCCAAGCGCTGACGCGTCTTACCCGTTCCATCCTCGAGGGCAGGCTCCAGCAAGATCGGATGCCTGCCCTCGAGGCATTTTCCGACGATGTTCTCTCTGTTCGAAGGGGTCTTCATTCATGGCGCGATTGTTCGGCACCGACGGAGTGAGGGGACTCGCAGGCGGGGTCCTGACGGCAGAGCTCGCGATGACCATCGCCCGGGCTGCCGCCGCCGTGCTGGCACCGGATGTCGACGGTGGTCGACGGACAGCGGTCGTCGGCCGTGACCCCAGAATCAGCGGTTCGATGCTCGGTGCCGCAGTGTCGGCCGGGCTCACTGCCTCGGGTGTCGACGTGATCGACGTGGGCGTGCTGCCGACCCCCGCGGTCGCCTACCTCACCGGCGAATACGGCGCGGCGCTGGGCGTGATGATCTCCGCCTCGCACAATGCGATGCCCGACAACGGAATCAAAATTTTCGCCGCAGGCGGGCACAAGCTCGACGACGACATGGAAGATCGCATCGAGGCGCTACTCGGGGTGGACGGTCGTACCGAGAAGCCGGTCGATGTGACGGGCGCTGCCATCGGTCGTATCGACGTCGCGCCGGACGCTGCCGAGCTCTATGCCGCGCACCTCGTGGCACCGCTCTCGCACCGACTCGACGGTGTCACCGTCGTGGTGGATTGCTCGCACGGTGCAGCCTCGACGGTCGGACCGGAAATCTACCGCCGGGCCGGTGCGACGGTCGTGGCGATCAACGCCGAGCCCGACGGGCTGAATATCAACGACGGGTGTGGTTCGACGCACCTGGAAGGGCTGCAGAAGGCTGTCGTCGAGCACGGGGCCGACCTCGGGATCGCGCACGACGGCGACGCCGACCGCTGCCTCGCGGTCGATGCCTCCGGTGCGGTGGTGGACGGGGACGCGATCATGGCTGTGCTGGCCATCGCGATGAGCGAGGCCGGCACGCTGACCGACAACACGTTGGTCGCCACCGTCATGAGCAACCTCGGGCTCCACATCGCGATGCGCGAAGCGGGAATCACGTTGCGTACCACCGCAGTCGGTGATCGATACGTCCTCGAGGAGTTGCGCCGCGGAGGGTACGCACTCGGTGGTGAGCAGAGCGGACACGTCGTACTCCCTGCGATCGGGACGACCGGCGACGGGATCGCCACCGCGCTGCGCCTGATGGAGCGGATGGCCCGGACCGGACGCACCCTGGCGGATCTGGCGTCGCCGATGCGCACGCTGCCCCAGGTGTTGATCAACGTACGTGTCTCGGACAAAGCTGCGGTGGCGTCGGCACCGTCGGTGTCGGACGCCGTGGCCGTCGCCGAGCTCGAGCTCGGCCAATCGGGGCGAGTTCTGTTGCGTCCCAGCGGGACCGAACAGCTCGTGCGAGTGATGGTGGAAGCGTCGGAACTCGACGTCGCGACCCGGCTCGCCGAGGAGTTGGCGGGCCGGGTCGCGGCGGTCTGATCGTCAGGCGGTGTCCGATCGTCAGGCGGTGAGTTCTCGCAACGCAGTGAGCTGCGCGACGCGTCCTGCGGTGTCCTCGGCCAACGGTGCGACGTTGAGTGTCGTCACGCCGGCTTCGGCGAAGGCTGCCACGCGCTCCTTGACGTAGCTCTCCGGTCCGATGAGATTCACCGAACGCGCGAGCTCGTCCGGAACCGCCGCTGCTGCTTCCTCTTTCTTGCCGGCGAGGTACAGATCCTGAATCTTCTCGGCCTCGGCTTCGTAGCCGTAGCGCTGAGCGAGGGAGTTGTAGAAGTTCTTTCCCTTGGCCCCCATGCCGCCGATGTAGAGCGCCAGGTGCGGCTTGACCCAGGGGAGGTACTTGTCGGCGTCCTCGCCGATGGCGAGGGTGGGACTGGCGAACACCTCGAGTTCGCCGAGTGACGGATCGCGTTTGGCCTTGCCTGCGGCCAGCGATTCGCCCCACACGTCGGCTGCCTTCTCCGGGAAGTAGAAGATGGGCTGCCAGCCCTCTGCGATCTCCGCGGTGAGCTCGACGTTCTTCGGTCCGAGAGCGGCGATGACGACCGGAATGCGTTCGCGCACAGGGTGATTGATCAGCTTCAGTGGCTTGCCCAAGCCGGTTCCCTTGTCCGCCGGCAACGGGATCTGGTAGTGCTTGCCCTGATACTGCACTTTTTCTCGACGCCACACCTGGCGGCAGATCTCGATGACCTCACGGGTTCTGGCGATGGGTGCGTCGTACTTGACGCCGTGGAAACCCTCGACGACCTGTGGCCCGGATGCGCCGAGTCCGAGAACGAAGCGCCCGTCGGAAACGTAGTCGAGGCCGGCGGCCGTCATGGCCGTCAGCGACGGCGTTCTCGTGTAGATCTGGAAGATGCCCGACGCGATCTTGATCGTGCTCGTCTTGGCCGCAAGGAACCCGAGTTGACTGACGGCGTCGAAAGAATAGGCCTCGGGCACGAAGATGATGTCGAGGCCCGCCTTCTCGAGTTCGGCTACCTCGGCAACGGTCTCGGTGAAACCACCGCTGTAGTTCAGCATCGTTCCGATGTGCATGGGACTCCTCGTTCTCGAGTAGCTGGTGGAGCTGCTCGGTTGTCTGTTACCGACGTTTCGTATCGGGACGTTACCGCTCGCCGGGGAACCGATGGGAGTCGGCGCACGTCATAGTGGGAAAGGGGCACTTCGAGCGGGAACGGGCGGGCGATGAGCGACGGATTCTGGGTGGACGCGGTCCGCGTGCGCGAGGTGGCGAACTCGATGACGGCGTCGGCGGAGGCCCTGGGCACGGCAGCCGATTCGATCGCATCACCGGGATTCGGTACCGCCGCCGCAGGACGGAACTACGGAGACCTGGGCGCGGCCTATCTCGACGCCCACTCCGGGCTCGGGCGAGCCGTCGGGGTGTGGCGATCGTCGGTCGACGACATCGCGGATGCCCTCGTCGCCGCGATGAGCGCGTACGAAATACAGGACGACGCCGGTGCCCACGCGATCGACTCGTTGCGGTGACTGTTTCTTCCACCTCGCCCGCCGAGGCAGCATCGGTCGACGAGATTCTCGACGCCAATGCCGTCGGGCTGCTGTATTTCGAGCGTTTCCTGCCGTTGGCCGAGCGCGTTCCCGGCAGCGAAGTCCCGCGCTACGACGAGGTGTGTGCACGGTACGACGAGCAGCGCGGCCTGAACCTGGAGGCTCTGGCGTCCGACGCAGATGCGGTCGGGGCTATGGCTGCGGCGCTGGGTGAACAATTGGACGAGCAGACGCAGCTCCTGATCGTTCTTCGACTGCGGTGGCACGGTGACGCCGGTGAGACGGCCCAGCGATATGTGGCCACCGAGCAGGAGAGAGCAGGAGTGCTTCTCGACTCGGTCGAGGATGCGCTGCAAACGATGTACGCGGCTGTGGACGTACTGCGTGAGGCTGTGACCGACAAGGCCGAGCTCGTCGGAAGCCTCGATACCGACGCCGTGGAAGGACACGATCCCGACCGAATCGATGCGCTTCTGCTGGCCTCGGGCATCGAGTGCGTCCCGGTCGACCGGGCAACCGTGTTCGCCCGCCTGGCACCGGCGTTTCCGGAATGGGCCGAGCGATTCGCGCGAGCAGACGTATCGGACGAGTTCGCGGCCGAGGTCGCCGACCGGTCTCGAGAATGGATCGAGGGCGAGTTCGTGCCACATGTGCAACGCACGTGTGCCGCAATGTCGTCTGCCTGCATGGCCACGGACACGGCCGTTCGAGAGTGCCTGGCCCTGGTGGTGAAGGTCATCGAGGAAGTCGTCCACCCCGTGTTCGACGAGCTCGACGAGCGCAGTTGGGTGCCACTGGCTGTTGCTGAGAAATCGAGTGAGCGGTCGTCGCCCGAGAACTGCCCTGCGGCGGTCACGGCCGGAGCTGGGGGAGAGGCAGCCGTCACCGGACCCGCATCGGCAGCCCACCCTCCGTCCGAGGTGCCGGCCTCGGCTCCGCCGGCGCAACCGGCACCTGCTCCGGATGCACGTGCCACCGGTCCCAAAGCGTGGGGCGAAACCGAGAACGACAATGGTCGTGAAGACAGTCGGGTCGACGCAGTCGCCGGACTCGTCGACGGCATTGTGGACGGCATTGTGGACGACATCGTGGACCGGGTTGTCGAGGCGCTCGGTGACACGACCGGCGACGGGAGTGTCAGCGACGAGACCGATGCCGACCCCACTGCAGAATCCGGACCCACCGCAGAACCCAACCCCGCCTCAGAACCCAACCCCACCGCAGAACCCAATCCGACTGCAACGCTCGATGATCCGCCCGCTTCGATCCCGTCGCCGGAATTCGGTGATGCATCGAAGGTCGTCGGCGAGCGCGGACATCTCGAGGCCGAACTCGACGGCCATCGTGCCCGTATCGCGCTCGAACACGATGGGGCCGTAACGCTTCGACTCGAGACACCGGGCCTCGGGGTGCGCACGTTCGAGTTGCGCGTCGGTCCCTTCGGGTTGCCGGAGATCGTCGAAGTTCCCGGGACCGTCGATCCGAGCGGTGTCGGGGTGTCGAACCGGTCTTCGGCGACCGTGGAACCGCCGGAGCCCGCCGCGGGGGATCGAACCACACCCGATGCAGAACCCGAGATCGAACCGGCACCTCCTTCTGCCGAGTCCGGCGCTCCCGAGCCGAACACAGCGACCTCACCGCCGGTGGATGTCGCACCGGCCGACGAGCCGCAGGTGGGTAGTGAACCGACGGACTTGCAGCCCGCATCGACCGCGGACACTCCGGAGGTATGCGTTCCGGAAACTTCGGGCGAGGAGCGCTCCGTCCGGCAGGGCTCGAACGAGACTCATGAGGTACCTGCAGCTCCCGTGGCCCCTCCGGTCACCGAACCTCAGCCCAGCTCGGCGGGGTCCGGCGCGGGCTTGAGCGAGGCGGGTGCACTGTGAATCCGGACCCCGCGTGGCGTCGTGAACTGCACCGTATTCGCGACGCGCATCGGTCGGCGATGGCGGATGCCGCCGAACGGCTACGAAATCCAAGAGAACCGGCGAGAACCGATGTGGGGCAGGGGGTTTCGGACCCGTCGAGCGGAGGCGACACTCGGTCGGCGGCGGGCTCGGTCCTGCGCCCGGCTCACCTGGATCGACGGCACGGCGCACCACACGTCGAACCGGACCCCGACGAGCAACCCCGATCGTGGCTGGTGTGACGACGCCGAGCCCGGTGGGTCAGCCGCGACCCAGCAGTGCCTTGATCGAGGCGGTCGCCTTCGGCTTGGGCTGCTCGGTCAGCGGCGCGTGAGGATCGACAGCACGGGTGCCGGCGATGTCGCCGTTCGTTCCGGCCAATTCCTCGTAGTCTGAGTCGCCGGTCAGGTGGTAGAGCAGAAATGCGGTCAGTGCAGCGCGGGTGCGTTGCTGGGTCTTGCGGTCGGAGCTGTTGACTCCCAGTGCGCGGAGCATTCGCCGGCCTTCGACGAATCCGTCTGCCGTCGAGCCGTCGATCCGTCGGAGGACGGATGGTCCGTGCCAGGCCTGGGCGAGAGCCAGTGAATTGTCGTTGAGCGAATCTGTGTTCGAGCTGTCGCCGACGACCAGTCCGGGCACGTCGAGGCCTGCGGCGGCGTCCTCGGACGACGGTGCCGTCGGTGCTGGAAACAGGGCGGCGACCGCTTTGACGTCCGGTCGTCGGGAGGCAGCGAGTACGGCGGTCCCGGCGCCCATCGCGTGACCGACTGTGGCCAGATTCTCGGGATGCACACTGATGTTGCCCGAGCCCAGGCGAACGCCGGTCATGATGTCGAGCACAGTGCCCAGGTCGGTGGCGAGTCCGCGGTGCGAGGGCACGAGGCCACGCTCGGTGTCGGGTGCTGCCACGACGAACCCCCACGACGCCAGGTGCTTCAGGGTGTCGGTGTAACTGCCGGGGCGCAGCATCCAACCGTGCGCGAACGCCACACCGGGCAGGCCGAAGCCTTCGGCCGGGGTGTAGACGACGCCAGGTTGCCCGGCCAGGGCCAGGTTCCCTCTGAGTACCTTGTGCGGGCCACGCTTGGAGAGAGCAGATGCCAGCTTCTTCGGTTTCGCCACGAGAGATGACGCTACCGAATGTGCTCGGGTATGGGGACGCCGGACACGGCGACCTGAGCGAATGGGTCGTGCGCGTCGTGCCGAGTACCCTGATGCACCATGTGCGGAATCGTTGGATATGTCGGCCACCGCCCAGCTTTGGGTGTGGTGGTCGAGGCGCTTCGGCGTATGGAATATCGGGGCTACGACTCCGCAGGAATCGCGATACTGGACGGCGCGGGCTCTACCGCGGTGGAGCGCAAGGCCGGGCGTCTGGCAAACCTCGAGGCCGAACTGGACGACATCGGCACCGATACGTTCGTCGGGACCACCGGCATGGGACACACGCGGTGGGCGACCCACGGGCGTCCGACCGACCGCAACGCTCACCCACATCGCGACGCGTCCGGAACGGTGGCGGTGGTGCACAACGGCATCATCGAGAACTTCGGTCCGCTGCGTGCCGAACTCGAAACGGCGGGTGTGGAGTTCCTGTCCGACACCGATACCGAGGTCGCTGTCCACCTCGTCGCTCGGGCATACGCGGACGGGCCCACCGCGGGCGATTTCGTCGCCAGTGCGAAGGCGGTGCTGCGTCGCCTCGAAGGTGCGTTCACGCTGGTCTTCACTCATTCCGATCACGCGGACACGATCGTCGCTGCGCGTAGGTCCACCCCTCTGGTGCTCGGAGTCGGCGAGGGCGAGATGTTCCTCGGGTCCGATGTCGCAGCATTCATCGAGCACACGCGCGACGCCGTCGAACTCGGGCAGGACCAGGTCGTAGTCATCACGGCCGATGGCTACGACATCAGCGATTTCGACGGCAACGACGCGCAGGGGCGTCCGTTCCGGATCGATTGGGACCTCGCGGCCGCCGAGAAGGGCGGCCACGACTACTTCATGCTCAAGGAAATCCAGGAGCAGCCCGCCGCCGTGGCCGACACGTTGCTCGGCCACTTCGACAAGGGCCGGATCGTGCTCGACGAGCAGCGTCTCTCCGATCAGGAACTGCGTGACGTCGACAAGGTGTTCGTCGTCGCCTGTGGCAGTGCCTACCACTCCGGTCTGCTCGCCAAGTACGCCATCGAGCACTGGACGCGGCTGCCGGTGGAAGTGGAACTGGCCAGCGAGTTCCGCTATCGCGACCCGGTACTGGATCGGTCGACCCTGGTCGTTGCGATCTCGCAGTCCGGCGAGACCGCCGACACCCTCGAAGCAGTGCGGCACGCCAAGGACCAGAAGGCGCGCGTTCTTGCGGTGTGCAACACCAACGGCTCGCAGATTCCCCGCGAGGCCGACGCAGTTCTGTACACGCGTGCAGGTCCGGAGATCGGCGTCGCGTCGACCAAGGCGTTTCTCGCCCAGGTGACCGCGAACTACCTCGTCGGCTTGGCTCTTGCTCAGGCGCGCGGCACCAAGTACCCGGACGAGGTGGCGCGCGAGTTCGCCGAACTCGAAGCGATGCCGGAGTTGGTGCAGCGGGTGCTCGAGACGGTCGAGCCGGTGCGTGCGCTCGCGCGCGAGCTGTCGACGTCGTCGACGATCCTGTTCCTCGGTCGACACGTCGGTTACCCCGTCGCTCTCGAAGGCGCGCTCAAGCTCAAGGAGCTCGCCTACATGCATGCGGAGGGCTTCGCCGCCGGTGAGCTCAAGCACGGTCCGATCGCGCTGATCGAGGACGGCGTTCCGGTCATCATCGTCATGCCGTCGCCCAAGGGCCGTGCGGTGCTGCACTCGAAGATGCTCAGCAACATCCGCGAGATCCAGGCCCGCGGCGCTCGGACGGTCGTCATCGCGGAGGAGGGCGACGAAGCGGTCCGGCCTTTCGCGGACAGCCTCATCGAGATCCCGGCGGCGTCGACACTGCTGCAGCCTTTGCTCTCGACGATTCCGCTGCAGGTCTTCGCAGCCGAGGTCGCTCAGGCGCGCGGCTACGACGTGGACAAGCCGCGAAATCTGGCCAAGTCCGTCACGGTCGAGTAGTAGGACCGGCGGGGCTCGACACACACGACGGCACGAGCGGGAGGACCTCGGCATGCGCGGCTACTACACACCCGAGCAGATCAGGAACGCCGAGGCTCCGCTGCTGCGATCGTTGCCCGACGGCACGTTGATGCGCCGCGCTGCGTACGGCTTGGCCTCGGTGGTGGCGCGCGAGCTCTTCTCGCGAACCGGCGGCGTCGCGGGGCGACGAGTACTGATACTGGTCGGATCGGGAGACAACGGCGGAGACGGCCTGTGGTCAGGTGCGTTCCTGCGCAGGCGCGGCGTCGCGGTGTCCGCGCTGCTGCTCGATCCGGACCGTGTGCACACCGAAGGTCTTGCGGCCCTGCGAGCCTCGGGGGGACGGGTCGTCACGGAGCCGGACGATCCGGACCTCGTCATCGACGCCATCGTCGGGATATCCGGGAAGGGTCCGCTGCGTCCCCACGCTGCCGGGATGGTCGACCGGATCACCGCGCCCGTTGTCTCCGTGGACATTCCCAGTGGCGTCGATGCAGAAACCGGTGAGGTGTCGGGACCGGCGGTGACCGCCGACGTCACCGTCACGTTCGGCGCTCGCAAACCGGTGCACGTGTTGGCCGTACCTCGTTGCGGCCGAATCGACGTGGTCGACATCGGGCTGACCCTGCCGACGCCCGAGATCGAGTCCTTCGAGCCGGCCGATGTAGGCCGAATCTGGCCGATTCCCACCGCGTCGGACGACAAGTACTCGCAGGGAGTCGTCGGCGTGTTGGCCGGCAGCGCCACGTATCCCGGGGCCGCGTTGCTGTGTGTCGGCGCAGCCGTCGCCGCCACGTCCGGGATGGTTCGGTACGTGGGAAGTGCCGGCGCAGAAGTGGTCTCGCACCACCCGGAGGTCGTCGTCGCACCGGATCTGGATGCAGCGGGGAGGGTGCAGTCGTGGGTCGTCGGCCCCGGCTTCGGCACTGACGAATCCTCGGCGGACATCGTGCGTCGAGTTCTCGAATCGAATCTGCCGGTGGTCGTCGACGCCGATGCATTGACGATCCTCGCGGACAACGAGCAGTGGGTCGTCGATCGCACTGCACCGACGCTGTTGACCCCGCACGCCGGGGAGTTCGCCCGCCTGACCGGATCGGAACCCGGTCCCGACCGCGTAGCGGCCGTACGAGGCCTCGCCGCTCGGTGGGGCGTCACCGTGCTGCTCAAGGGCCGCGCGACGGTCGTCGCCGACTCGGACGGCACCGCGTTCGTCAGTGACGCGGGCGGATCCGCCGCGTCCACCGCCGGATCCGGGGACGTGCTGTCCGGCGTCCTCGGTGCCCTACTCGCAACCGGAATGGCACCGTCGACCGCGGCCGCGTGCGGGGCCAAAGTGCACGCACTGGCCGCAGCCCATGCCGCGCACGGAGCCGATGGCGAATTCGCCGCCCCGATCTCGGCGACACCGTTGTCGAACAGCCTGCGAGAAGCCATCCGGACGGTCCGCTCGGTCGCTGTCTGAGCTGCACTGGGCTCGCCGGCCGACCTGACGGTGTGTCATGAGTTGTGCCACCTGATCCGTGGTGTGTGCGGCAGGGATGGCACTATCGAATGTTGTGACTATCGGTAACGGCGACGTGGAGACCGATCCGCGGACGGATTCGGGTGCTCTGGCAACCGTCGATCTCGATGCCGTGGCCCACAATGTCCGGGTTCTGCAGGAATTCGCAGGCGACGCCGCCGTGATGGCCGTCCTGAAATCCGACGCCTACAACCACGGGGCAGGCCCCGTGGCACACGCTGCCGTCGCGGCCGGCGTGCATGAATTCGGGGTCACGACCATCGGCGAGGCCCTCGAATTGCGCGCAGCCGGAATCACCGTGCCGGTGCTGGCGTGGCTGCACCGGGCCGATTCGGACTTCGGTGCTGCGATCGCCGAGAACATCGGAGTCGGGGTCTCCACGGCCGGCCAGCTGAACTCGGTGATCGCCGCAGCCAGGCGGACCGGTCTCACCGCCGACCTCTCGCTCAAGATCGATACCGGCCTCAATCGCAACGGCGTTGCGCGGGCGGACCTCGACGTCGTCCTGGATGCCACCGCGTCCGCCGTCGCCGAGGGGTCCGTGCGATTGACGGGGATGTTCTCGCATCTCGCCTGTGCCGACGAACCGAATCACCCGGCCAACGACGCCCAGGCAGAGCGGCTCCGCGACGCGGTTGCCCGCGCCGGCCGGCGCGGTATCTCGCCGGCCGTCGTGCATCTGTCCAACTCGGCGGCAACGCTGACCAGGCCGGACCTCGGTTTCGACATGGTGCGTCCGGGTATTGCGCTGTACGGCCTGTCGCCGGTGCCCGATATGGGAGATTTCGGCTTGCGTCCAGTCATGACATTGTCCGCGCAGGTGGCCCACATCAAGAAGGTGAACCGAGGTGAATCGGTGTCGTACGGATACACCTGGACAGCTCCGACCGACACGGTGGTCGCACTGGTGGCGCTGGGTTACGCCGACGGGGTCGTGCGCCGACTCAGCGGTCGTTTCGAGGTGACCATCGACGGTCGTCGCTACCCGTCGGTGGGGCGCGTGTGCATGGACCAATTCGTCGTCGATCTCGGCGGCGACAGCTCGGGTGTCGCCATCGGCGACGAGGCGATACTGTTCGGGCCGGGGGACAGCGGAGAGCCGCACGCTCAGGATTGGGCGGATGCGCTCGACACCATCGGCTACGAGGTCGTCACCGGCGTTCGTGGACGTGTTCGACGTCGTTTCGTCGGCACGCGCTCAGGGGAGGCGACGAAGTAGGCCATGCTGGGATTGCTGGAGAGTCTTGCGATAGTGGTGCGGGAGACGGCGTTTCGATCCAACAAGGATCCGCTGGCGACCGAGAATCTCGACCTGATGGACGCCGATCGAGGCAGTATCGTCACGGCGGACGACGGTGTTCCGCTGGCGGTCCGCGAGGTGGGGCCGGCGGATGCACAACTGACCGTCGTGTTCGTGCATGGATACTGCCTGCGCATGTCGTCGTGGCATTTCCAACGACGTGCGCTCGAACAGCAGTGGGGTTCGAGCGTGCGCATGGTGTTCTACGACCAGCGCGGTCATGGCCGCTCCGGGGTGCCGAGTGCAAGCAGTTGCACCATCGGTCAGCTCGGCCTCGACCTCGACGCGGTCATCCGTTCGGTCGTGCCCAAGGGACGCATCGTCCTGGTCGGGCACTCGATGGGCGGCATGTCGATTCTTTCCATGGCGCGCCAGCGGTCGTCCGTCGTCCGGCAGCGAGTGATCGGTGCCGTGCTGATCTCCACTACGGCTGCCGGCCTCGCACAGACGGGAGTCGGCCGCAGCCTGCAGAATCCGGCGGTCGATGCTTTTCGACTGGCTGTACGCACGTCACCCGGCCTGGTGCAATTCGGGCGAGGAGCGGTGCGCGCCATCATTTCACCGGTGCTGCGCGCGGCCTCGTACGGAACGCGGGTGTCTCCTCGGCTGGTGGCATTCTCGCAGTCGATGATCGACGACACCTCCGTTGTCACCATCGTGAATTTTCTCGAGACCCTCGAACTGCACGACGAGTCGGCGGCTCTGGCGGAATTCGAGAACATTCCGGTGTCGGTGGTGTGCGGCGACGAGGATTGGATCATTCCCTTCGCGAGTTCGGAAGCACTCACCGACGCCCTGCCGAAATCGGAGATGGTGCGGGTGCGTCAAGGTGGGCACCTGGTGCAGTTGGAGTTCCCCGAACAGGTCAACGGTGCGATCCTTCGCCTGGTGGCGCGAGCATCGGAGCCCAAGAAGAAGCGGTGGGGCGTTGTCTGATTCCGAGAGTCCACCGAACTCGCGGCTCGACCTGCCCGTCGAGGCCGAACTGGCGACGGCGACGGACACTGCCGAGTTCGGTGCTCGGCTCGCGGACATTCTGGTCGCCGGCGATCTCGTCGTACTCGACGGTCCGCTCGGTGCGGGGAAGACCGCGATGACCAAGGGGATCGCGGCGGGTCTCGGAGTGCACGGTCGCGTCACCTCACCGACGTTCGTCATCGCCCGCGAGCATCGACCAGGCGTGCGCCCCAACGGTTTACCGCCTGTCGCCCTCGTGCACGTCGACGCCTACCGTCTGGGTATGACGGGACAGTCCGCGTTCGACGAGCTGGACGCGTTGGACCTCGATACCGATCTCGAGCACGCCGTCGTCGTCGTCGAGTGGGGCGAGGGCGTGGTGGAGACCCTGACGGATCAGCATGTCTCCGTGCGCTTGTCACGCGATCCGGAATCGGACGTCCGAAGGGTGAGTGCTCGACGGGTGAATGGCGATGCGCTCGGCCGCCCACCCGCGTGAGCACCGAAGCCCGGCGCGCCCGTAACGGCACTCGACGAAGCGTGCGATGCGGGTATCCCGGGTTCGTGGTGCCGCGGCTACGGGAGTGCTGGGTGCGGCCACCGGGCGGGTAGCCTTGATCCTCGTGCTCGTACTTGCCGTGGACACCTCTACCCCTGCCGTCACCGCAGGTGTGGTGCGGTTGTCCGACTCCGCTGCCGACGGAGCCGATGTCACCACCGTCGCCACCCGCATCAAGGTCGACGCGCGATCGCACGCCGATGTTCTGACTCCTCACATCCTCGAGTGCCTGGCCGAGGCCGGAATCGTGGCTGCCGATCTCGCGGCCGTCGTCGTGGGGGTGGGCCCCGGTCCGTACACCGGCCTGCGGGTGGGGATGGCGACCGCGGCTGCATTCGGTGATGCGCTCGGACTGCCGGTCCACGGTGTCTGCAGTCTCGACGCGATCGCGGCAGACGTCGACGAATCCGGATCGCTGTTGGTGGTCACGGACGCACGTCGTCGCGAAATCTATTGGGCACGTTACGAAGCCGGGGTTCGGGTAGCGGGCCCCCACGTGATCGCTCCGGCCGAACTGGAGCACGGAGGTGTCGACGCCGTTGCCGGTTCCGCGCCGCATGCCGCACTGTTCGGGTTGCCGGTGCGTGACGTGCAGGCCCCGTCCCCGGCAGGTCTGGTCCGGGTGGCTGCCACCGACATCGGCAGCGGGACTGTACCGGGACCGCTCGTTCCGCTCTATCTGCGGCGGCCGGACGCGAAGACACTCGCCGAACGGGCTGCGGAGAAGGCCGCTCGATGACGGTGACGATCGAACCGATGACGGTGCACGACTGCGCACGATGCGCGTATCTGGAGACGGTGCTCTTCGAGGGTGACGACCCGTGGTCGGCAGACGCATTCGTCGCGGAACTGGCTGCGCCGCACAATCATTACGTCACGGCGAAGGAGGCCGGCGAGATCGTCGGTTATGCGGGAATCTCTCTGCTGGGGCAACCGAGCCGCGGCGCATTCGTCGCCGGTGAGGCCGAGGTGCACACCATCGGAGTCGATCCCGCGCACCATCGCCGGGGGATCGGCGGACGACTGTTGAGCGAATTGTTGCGCGTCGCCGACGATCACGGTGGGCCGGTGTTTCTCGAGGTGCGCACCGACAACGACCCGGCCATCGAGTTGTACCGACGTGAGGGCTTCGAGATCGTGGGTACCAGGGCGAAGTACTACCAGCCCAGCGGAGCCGATGCGTTCACCATGCGTCGGCCGGAGAAGACGGAGGCTGCCCGATGATCGTCATGGGTATCGAAAGCTCCTGCGACGAAACAGGAGTCGGCATCGTTCGCTGGCGCGACTCGGGTGTGTGCGAGTTGCTGGCCGACGAGGTGGCATCCAGTGTCGACGAGCACGCCCGGTACGGCGGAGTGGTGCCCGAGGTGGCGTCGAGGGCCCACCTCGAGGCCATGGTTCCGACGATGCGCCGCGCTCTCGCCGCCGCCGACATCGATCGTCCCGACGCGGTCGCAGTGACCATCGGACCAGGACTGGCCGGCGCCTTGCTGGTCGGAGTTGCCGCTGCCAAGGCCTACGCAGCGGCGTGGGACGTCCCCTTCTACGCCGTCAATCATCTGGGCGGCCACGTCGCGGTCGACACCCTCGAGCACGGTCCGATGCCGTCGTGCGTGGCACTTCTGGTCTCCGGTGGCCACACTCATCTGTTGCACGTCGACGATCTGTCCAGGCCCATCGCGGAACTGGGTACCACTGTCGACGACGCGGCCGGTGAGGCGTTCGACAAGGTGGCCCGCCTGCTCGGTCTGGGCTACCCGGGCGGTCCGGCGCTCGACGATGCGGCGCGCGAAGGCGATCCGACTGCAATTGCTTTTCCGCGCGGAATGACCGGCCCACGGGACGCGCGCTACGACTTCTCGTTCTCGGGGGTCAAGACGGCCGTCGCCCGCTTCGTCGAGGCCCGTCAGCAGGCCGGAGATCCGATTCCGGTCGCCGACATCGCGGCGTCGTTCCAGGAGTCCGTTGCGGATGTGTTGACGATGAAGGCGGTACGCGCCGCGACCGACGTGAACGTCGACACCGTCGTTCTCGGTGGCGGTGCAACGGCCAACTCGCGGATCCGCTCGTTGATCGAATCACGGTGCGCCGAAAACGGTTTGACGCTGAGAATTCCGAAGCCGCGGCTGTGTACCGACAACGGTGTCATGATTGCCGCCCTCGGTGCTCACCTGGTTGCCGGGGGCGCGGCACCGTCGGCTCTGACAGCGGTGACGGACCCCGGCCTGTCGGTCGCGACCAGTCAGGTTCCCGGCTGAGCGTCCTGAGGGGGCTCGGAGGTTCGCGGCGCTGCCGTGTCCGGTGACGTCCGGGGTTCGACGCTCTGACCGGACACAGCAGGTGGTGGTGACCAGACCGTCGGCGGAGCGGTCAATTCCGGAGTGGAATCCGAGCCACGGACGACCGTCGTGGGGACGGTGATCGATCCGGTCGGGACTTCCGAGCTTTCCGGAACCGACCCTGCCGAGGGTCGAGGTGTCGGTCCTGGGCTGAGCTCGATCGGGCCGGACGGCGTGGTGGGTTCGGAAGTCTCACCCGGGGCCGGGGTCGGCTCGACGGGCGAGCTGGTGGTCGGCGCGGGCGTCGTCGTGGGCTCGGGCGAGACCGGCGTCGACGGCTTGACGGTGACGCTGGTGCCCGCGTCGGGGGACGACGACTCCGGTGCCGGATCCATGGGCCAGTCGATCCGCGGGAGGTCGGGAGCAGGTCGCAACGTCGGCGTGGTGGTCGGTGCGGAGGACGCGGGGAGTCGGGACGTCGGACGCGAGGAATTGGCTGTGGTCGCTGCGGGGCCGATCGGGTCAGCCGAGTAACGGGTCGAAGTCGGCGTATCGCTCGGCGAGTAGCCCTCGGCTGCGGGTCGTCCTGCGTCCCCGGCTGCGACGGGTTCGGTGGCGCTACCGGCAGGGGACACGCTGGGGTCGTCTGCCGGGGTCATCGTCTGCAGCCCGTAGGCGAGGACCAGCCCGCCTGCGACGACGGCCGCCGCGATCGCACCCGAGTAGCGACCCATCCGGCCCGCAGTCCGGCGTGCGGCCGAGACCAGGGGGTAATCGTTGTCGGTCACCGACGCGGCGACGACGGCCGCGCCCACGGCGAGCACGGCATCCGGCTCGGGGAGGCGAACGATGCGTGCATGGAACGTGTCGGTCAGAGACTTAGCCAGCAGCGGGATGTGGGCACCGCCGCCGATCAGCACGATGGCCTCGGGTTCGTGGGTGCTTTCGTCGAACACGCTGCGCACGAACTGCGCTGCCTCGTCGAAGAGGGGCGACGCAGCGGTCTCGAAAGCAGCGCGGCTCACGGTGAGCGGTACACCGCTGTATCGCTCGATGCGTGCTTCGTTCTCGTGTGAGAGCAGTTCTTTGATCGCCCGGTACCGCGCCGATCCGATTCCGCGGTCGTCGCGAATGTCGTCTCGCAGATTGTCGAGCGTCATGTTCTGAACAAGGTCCTTGACCAGTGCGTCGAGAACGACGCCGCCGATGGCCTCGGATCGGCCGTAGGACAGAACGACCCCGTCGGTACGGCGGGCCACGGTCACCGACAGTCCACTGGCTCCCAGGTCCACCAGGGCGATGGTGTCGTACCCGTCGACCAGACCGGTGGTGGCCAGATGTGCCGACGCGGCGGCGGCTTCCGGAACGAGCCGAACGTCTCGCGTGGTGTGTGCGAGTGCAGCGCGGATGCGCGCCGCATGTTCTTCGGTTCGGAAGGTGACTGCGATGGAATCGGGCTGCCGGTCGCCGGGAACGAGGGACGCCATCAGCTCGACCGCGGACGTCACGAGATCACCGACATCGATCTTCGCCTGGCGATCCGCCGAGACGGTGCGGTATTCGACCGCATGGCTGCCGTCGGATTCGACGGTGACCAGGGCTGCGCACACGCCCTCGGATCCGGTGGATACACCGACTCCTACCCGCATGGTGTACCTCCGCCCCGTTGTCCGTGTGTGGGAACCGTTCGGTTCCGCCGATGTCGTGCAGTGCCTCTCGTCTGTCGAGTCGTGGCACGGCTGTCGATCGTTATCGTTCGGACAGCTCCGTTATCGTAACGTTACCGATCCCGTTGCGCGACCGTAATAATCTGCTCGGTCGGTTACTTCGCAGGCTCGGGTGCGGCCTCACCTGCACCTTCGGCAGTGTCGCGGCGTCGAGAAAAAAGTGTGGGAATCCCCGTGTCGCGTGCCGAGGCGACCGGTGCGGGTCGGGTGGAAGTGCGATCCGGCCGAGTCGGTCTCCCGAACGCAAGCCTGGCGAACCCAGCCCTTGAGTGCTGGCACTCTCGTGTATAGAGTGCTAGTTGGCACCGAGCGAAGTCCCGGCACCCGCGACGACGGGACCGAGTTTCGTGCCGAGTTTGTCAGGACCGCACGAGAAGTACTTACACACAGCTGTCCGGGGATCCGACCCCGGACGCGTACCCCATAACTTTGGAGGGCTCAACGTGGCGAGCGTGAAAATCAAGCCGCTCGAGGACAAGATCCTCGTCCAGGCCAACGAGGCCGAGACGACGACCGCCTCCGGTCTGGTCATCCCCGACACAGCCAAGGAGAAGCCCCAGGAGGGCACCGTCGTCGCCGTTGGCGAAGGCCGTGTCACCGAGAAGGGCAACCGAATCCCGGTCGACGTCAAAGAAGGTGACACCGTCATCTACAGCAAGTACGGCGGCACCGAGATCAAGTACGCCGGCGAGGAGTACCTGATTCTGTCGGCACGCGACGTGCTGGCAGTCATCGCCAAGTAGGCCACAACGCATCCCGCCCCGGAATCCGATTTCAGTGTCGGTCCCGGGGCGGAGTGCGTTCGATCGAGTTTCTTTACTCGAAGGAGTAACACCGAAACATGGCAAAGCAAATCCAATTCAACGAGGAAGCGCGCCGCTCTCTCGAGCGCGGCGTCGACAAGCTCGCCGACGCAGTCAAGGTCACTCTCGGACCGCGTGGTCGCCACGTCGTCCTCTCCAAGGCCTTCGGTGGCCCCACGGTCACCAACGACGGTGTGTCGATCGCTCGTGAAATCGACCTGGAAGATCCGTTCGAGAACCTCGGCGCCCAGTTGGTCAAGAGCGTCGCCACCAAGACGAACGACGTCGCAGGCGACGGCACCACCACGGCGACCGTTCTCGCACAGGCTCTCGTCCGCGGCGGACTGAAGAACATCGCCGCCGGAGCCAACCCCATCGCGCTGGGCACCGGTATCTCCAAGGCAGCGGACAAGGTTGCCGAGGCACTGCTCGCCGCCGCCACCCCGGTCGAGGGCAAGCAGGCCATCGCTCAGGTTGCCACCGTGTCCTCGCGGGACCCCGAGATCGGCGAACTCGTCGGTGAGGCGCTCACTCGCGTCGGTGCAGACGGCGTAGTCACCGTCGAGGAGTCCTCGACTCTGCTCACCGAGCTGTCGGTCACCGAGGGCGTCCAGTTCGACAAGGGCTACCTCTCGCCGTACTTCGTCACCGACGTCGACACGCAGGAAGCTGTGCTCGAGGACGCCTACGTCCTGCTGTACCGCGAGAAGATCACCTCGCTTCCCGACTTCCTTCCGCTGTTGGAGAAGGTTGCCGAGAGCGGCAAGCCGTTGCTGATCATCGCCGAGGACACCGAGGGTGAGGTTCTGTCGACTCTGGTCGTGAACTCCATCCGCAAGACGATCAAGGCCGTTGCCGTCAAGGCTCCGTTCTTCGGCGACCGTCGCAAGGCGTTCCTCGACGACCTCGCAGTCGTCACCGCAGGCCAGGTCATCACTGCAGATGTCGGCCTGAGCCTGAAGGAAGCCGGCCTCGAGCTGCTCGGCCGGGCGCGTCGCGTCGTCGTCACCAAGGACGAGACGACCATCGTCGACGGTGCCGGCTCGCAGGACGACATCGATGCCCGCGTCGGCCAGCTTCGTCGCGAGATCGAGAACACCGACTCCGAGTGGGATCGTGAAAAGCTCGAAGAGCGGCTCGCGAAGCTCTCCGGCGGCATCGCCGTCATCAAGGTCGGTGCCGCAACCGAGACCGAGCTCAAGGAACGCAAGTTCCGCGTCGACGATGCAGTTGCAGCGGCCAAGGCTGCGGTGGAAGAAGGCATCGTTCCCGGCGGTGGCTCTGCTCTGACTCAGGCCGCGTTGTCGCTTGCCGACGATCTGGGCCTGACCGGTGACGAAGCCACCGGCGTCGCAGTGGTGCGCACTGCTCTGAACGCACCACTGTTCTGGATCGCTACCAACGCCGGCATCGACGGTTCCGTCGTCGTCAGCAAGGTGGCCGAGTTGCCGAAGGGCCACGGTTTCAACGCCGCGACCCTGACGTACGGCGACCTGCTGGCCGACGGTGTGGTGGATCCGGTGAAGGTGACCCGATCTGCCGTGGTCAACGCCGCATCCGTCGCGCGCATGATCCTGACGACGGAGAGCTCCATCGTCGAGAAGCCCGAAGAGGAGTCCGAGGCCGCAACCGGCCACGGACACGCTCACTGATTTTCGGGTAGTACGACGAAGCCCCCAACCCGAACGGGTTGGGGGCTTCGTCGTGTGTGCAGCTGTGAATGTCGTGTGCTCAGACCGCGATGCGACGGCGGTTGTGCCGGGCGTGCAATTCGCGCTCCGTCTCGGACATCCCTCCCCAGATGCCGTACGGCTCGCTGACGTTGAGTGCGTGGGTGCGGCACTGAGCGAGTACCGGACAGCTGCGGCACATCTCTTTGGCGCGCATCTCTCGCTGTGCTCGCGCCCGACCCCGCTCGCCGTCGGGGTGGAAGAACATGGACGAGTCGACGCCACGGCACAGGCCGTGCATCTGCCAATCCCAAATATCGGCGTTCGGCCCAGGGAGGTGATTCGGCTGCGGCATGGAAACTCCTAGGGTGGTGTGGCTTCGACGGATTCGTGATCCGAACAGCGACAACGTTATGTGGGTCGACGAAATCGAGTCAATAGAGCTCGATCGTGGGCAAATGCATAGCGGGAGGGCGAAGAATTAACACGCTCGATATTTACTTCGAACCGCTCGCATGTGTGCGCTTCCGGTTGAGAAATCGGCCGAGTCGGGAGACGATGCTCATGGCACGACGCGGCGCAGGATCGACGGTGACGTGTCGGCGCGAGCCGGTGTCGCTCCGAATTCCACCGCGCGTTTCTCGAAGACCTGCAGCTCGAAGGTGTTGTCGCAGAGCGTCGAGCAGTGGCGGGCCGGGTTCGGCCTCGACGCACGAGCGGCCGAGCGGATCGAGCGAGGAGTCGGTCGTTGTTGCCGAACGATTCCGATCGGCGGTGTCGAATGTGCCCGACGCATTCTTGTCCGGCTCCGATAAACGACCCGCCGTTTAACCCATTCGCCACACAGCGTTCAGATAACTGTTTCCGAAACAACACCTATTCACATTGTTAATTCTGTGAAAACTGCAGCGGCGTCCCGAAAGGTCGTCGTGAATGCGACAGCTATCCGGCGCGACATTCGCATTCGTGCGTTGCGGTGTCCGGCGTTCTCGGTCGGCCGACTCGCGTGCCTGCGGTCCGGCTGTGGCCATACCCTGACGTCGTGCACAGTGTTTCGAAGTCCTCGCCCGTCACCGGAGAGTCCGACTGCATCGGGCTCGAGCTGAAAAAGGCGGCGTTCGGAGCAGACCCCGGTCGAACCGACCTTCCGGCGGCCACCGATGCGCGGCAGAGTTGGTGCCGCGGCGTCGCACTGGCCGGCCAGGGTCGGTACAACGCTGCTCGGGTCGAGCTCCGGCGGTTCCGGCCGACGTCGCCGGCGCTCGAGTCCCTGTACGAGTCGACCAGGGCGTCATGGCTACGCCAGATCGGTCGGCACCGGCTCGC
Organism: Rhodococcus sp. 06-221-2; assembly: GCF_002258365.1. Taxonomy (NCBI): domain Bacteria; kingdom Bacillati; phylum Actinomycetota; class Actinomycetes; order Mycobacteriales; family Nocardiaceae; genus Rhodococcus; species Rhodococcus sp. 06-221-2. Next base: position 33,920 of record NZ_NOYJ01000020.1, on the reverse strand, counting down.
CCGCGGGTTCGACGGGAGGGCGGTGTTCCTGATCGGGCTCACCGGCGAGGCGAGAACGACGGACGCGGTGGAGGCGCGCAGTGATGCACTGGTCGGATTGGCGGCGGATGCACTGGGGACCGGCCGATTCGGGTTCGCGGACGCGTTTCTGGCGCGCAACGCAGAGCTGCTCTCGGCGCGTGGCGGCTCGGATCTGTGGCGTCCGGCACTCCGCGCGCAGTGGGTGGCAGCCGAGCTGGCGATGATGCGTGGAGACGGCACTGGAGCACTCCGACACGCCGAGTTCGCTCGTGCACTTGCCGCCGACACCGATTCGTTACGGCACCGCATCAAAACCGATCTGGTGATGGCGGCGGCCCTGAGCTGCGCCGGTGCGACCGAGCGTGCATGCGCAGGGGCCGTCGACGTGGCCTGTGCTGCGGCGATGCACGGCTTACTGCCCTTGCGTTGGGCCGCGACGATGCTGTGCGAAGGAACCGGGGGATCGGATTCGGACATGGTGTCGGCACGCGAGCTGGGAGCCGCACTCCAACGACTGGGCGGATCCGCGGTCGGTTGACCTGGACCGCAGCCGGGCACGGACCGAGCGGTTCGATTGCAGGCCGTCGGTGTCGCTATCCTTGGTTCGTTCCACCACCACGTGGAAGCGCTCCCAGGCGGGTGCGTACCTGTAACGCGGGGAAATTTGTCGACGATGAACAGTGCGGGTGAGGAGTTGGACTCTTTCGTCGTTGCCGCAGCGCAAGGCGATCGACTGGCTCTGTCCCGGGTCTTGGAATTCATCCGACCACTCGTCGTCCGGTATTGCCGGGCTCGAGTCGGTTCGGCTGAGCGTGGTCAGCTTTCGGCCGACGACGTGGCGCAGGAGGTCTGTTTGGCAGTCATGACCGCCTTGCCGCGTTACCAGGATCAAGGTCGTCCGTTCATGGCATTCGTGTACGGCATCGCGGCGCACAAGGTCGCAGATGCTCATCGCAGTGCCTCGCGTAACAAATCGGACCCGGCCGCCGAAGTACCAGATGTCGTGTCGACAGAACACGGTCCGGAGCAGCGAGCTCTGGAATCCGAGTCGAGTCGTCAGATGACTGCACTACTGGACACCTTGCCCGCCAAGCACCGAGAGATTCTGGTGCTCCGACTCATCGTCGGATTGTCGGCCGAGGAGACGGCAGCTGCGGTCGGCAGCACTGCAGGCGCTATCCGCGTGGCTCAGCACCGAGCTATCGCAAAACTGAAGAACGAAGTTGTGAGAGCAGGTGAAATGTATGGCTAGGGACAATGGTCACGGTGGCCCCGGTGAGACCCCGCGTCGCGGAATCTCGCGTATCGGAGAGCACGTGACACCCACTGGACCGAAGCAGAACGATCCCTATGCCGACATCGGCGCAGACGGTGGTCCCGTGGACCTCGTCGCCGTTCGTCGTGACGATGCCTTCATCGACGCGATCAGTGGTGACGGACCGATCGCAACCGATGATGCGGACGATTACCAACTCGCGCTCCTGCTCGCCAATTGGCGAGCGGACGTGATCACACCGTCCATGCCGGCCGGTCCTTCTCTCGACACCGTTGTGGCGGCCGTCGAGCGCGAGAAGATGGCAGCCGACATGGCGCGATCCAGCGCGGCGAACCGCGGGGGCCGGATGCGTCTGTTGCGTCCGCTCGCCGGTGCCGCCGCCGCGATCGCCGTCGTGTTGGGCGGTCTGGTGGTCATCTCGTACAACTCGACGCCCGAGGATCCGCTGTGGAGCGTCAAGTCGGTCGTGTTCTCCGAGCAGGCCGATTCGACTGTCGCGCAGATAGATACGACATCGAAGCTGCAGGAGGCGGAGAACCTTCTGTCGTCCGGCGATGCCGACGCTGCCCGCGCTCTTCTCGACGGCGCATCGAACCGCAGTTCCGCGGTCATCGACGATGCTCAGCGAGCCGAACTCGACCAGTGGCTGGCCCGTTTGCTGCAGGAGTTGCAGGCCATGACGGTGCCGCCCGTGGTACCTCCGATGGGTGCGGCCCCGGCAGCCCCGTTGTCGGTGCCCAGCCAAGCAACTCTGGTTCCGACGGCTCCGGTGGAGACGGTTGCACCGGAATCCACCGCGGTTCCGAGCACGCCGAATCCGGAAACGACGACACCGGTTAGCCCGCCCGTCACCACGAGTCCGAGTCCGACGACCACCGACGTCACACCGACGGTGCTCGACAACCCGAATCAGCCGACGGCCACTGCCAGTGGCAGTTCGTCCGAGAACGGCGACCGCATGTCGGTTCCGTCCGGCGGAAGCTGAGCGACAGGCACTGTTCGACGACGCAGACCGTAAACAACGAAGAAGCCCGACACGATGATCGTGTCGGGCTTCTTCGTTTGTCTGGGGTCTCAGCTCTCGAAACCGTCTCCGTGCAGAGCGTCGTTCATGGATGCATCGGCGAAACCACGGCAGTAATCCCACGTGACGTACGCGTCGGGCACCGGGTCGTAGGCCGGCTCGTGCGGACGCACGGTGCCGTCGACGAGCAGCTGCAGCAGATTCGCACGCAGCATGTCCCAGTCGTGGTAGTGGTCCTGCTGGCAGTCCTCGCAGCACACGACGAGTCCACGGATACCGCGGTGGCCGAGGAGTGCCTCGTAGACAGCGAGGTCCGCCAAGTCTTCTTCTACGGCCAGCCGTTCTTGGGGATCGAGAGGCTGGCCGGGCTCGATTGCATCGAGGGCGGCCGACGGGTCGGCGGGGTCTCCGGCGAACGGATCCGGGGGTAGACCGGGAGGCAGTTGATCGCGCACGCCTCCACGGTACGCAGAACTGGTGGGTCTGCGCCAGCCGTTCGAGCGCGACATGCCGGACGATCCGTACCGCCGGACCCCGTCGGGTCTTCGATTCGGTGCCTCCGAGCGTCCGCAGCGGGAGGCGTGCGCACTGATTGTGCCGCAGGCCGATACCATGGTTCCCGGCGCTGAACAGATGAGTGCAAGTGCCGAAACTCCATCCGTTCTCCAACACCGCACCGCGGTGCGCCTGCGAGCTCTCACCGGCCGCATGCCGCGCCCACGATGCAACCAGGCTCTAGGGAGGGCCAGATTCGTATGAGTAGTCCCGGAGCCCACGTCCGCACAGGCGGCGACGATCCCAACAAGGTCGCGATGCTCGGCCTCACGTTCGACGACGTCCTGCTGCTGCCGGCCGCTTCGGATCTGATCCCCAGCGCCGTGGACACGTCCAGTCAGATCACCCGCGAGATCAGGCTGCGAGTCCCGCTGGTCAGTTCTGCGATGGATACCGTCACCGAGGCGCGGATGGCCATTGCGATGGCACGTGCAGGCGGCATGGGTGTGCTGCACCGCAATCTCTCGCTGCACGATCAGGCGTCTCAGGTCGAGACCGTCAAGCGCTCGGAGGCCGGTATGGTCACCGACCCGGTCACCTGCAAGCCCACCGACTCGCTGGCCGAGGTCGACGCGATGTGTGCGCGCTTCCGTATCTCGGGGCTCCCGGTCACCGACGAGACCGGTGCGCTGGTCGGCATCATCACCAACCGCGACATGCGGTTCGAGGTGGATCAGAACCGTCGCGTCGCCGACGTCATGACGAAGGCACCGTTGATCACCGCGCAGGAGGGGGTCACCGCCGAAGCGGCCCTCGGCCTGCTGCGTCGCCACAAGATCGAGAAGCTACCGATCGTCGACGGCAAAGGCGCACTCACCGGCCTGATCACGGTGAAGGACTTCGTCAAGACCGAGCAGCACCCGGACGCCACCAAGGACCGTGACGGTCGTCTGCTGGTCGGAGCAGCAGTGGGCGTCGGGCAGGATGCCTGGGCCAGGTCGATGGCACTGACCGATGCCGGCGTCGACGTCATCATCGTCGACACCGCGCACGGCCACAATTCTCAGGTGCTCGAGATGGTCAGCAAGCTCAAAGCAGAGGTGGGCGAGCGCGTTCAGGTCGTCGGCGGAAACGTCGCCACCCGCGCGGGCGCACTCGCCCTCGTCGAGGCCGGTGCCGATGCGGTGAAGGTGGGCGTCGGACCCGGATCGATCTGCACCACCCGCGTGGTCGCCGGCGTCGGCGCTCCGCAGATCACCGCCATCCTCGAAGCCGTGGCCGCGTGCAAGCCGCACGGTGTGCCGGTCATCGCCGACGGCGGTATGCAGTTCTCCGGTGACATCGCCAAGGCACTCGCTGCAGGCGCGTCGACCGCGATGCTCGGATCGTTGCTGGCCGGCACCGCCGAGTCTCCGGGGGAGCTGATCCTGGTCGGTGGCAAGCAGTTCAAGAGCTACCGTGGCATGGGCTCACTCGGTGCGATGCAGGGACGCGGGGGAGCGAAGTCGTTCTCGAAGGACCGCTACTTCCAGGACGACGTGCTGGCCGAGGACAAGCTGGTTCCCGAGGGGATCGAGGGACGCGTCCCGTACCGGGGTCCGTTGAACCAGGTCATCCACCAGCTCACCGGTGGGTTGCGCGCTGCCATGGGGTACACCGGGTCGACGTCCATCGAGCACCTGCAGCAGGCTCAGTTCGTGCAGATCACCGCGGCCGGTCTCAAGGAGAGCCACCCGCACGACATCACGATGACCGCTGAGGCTCCGAACTACACCACCCGATAGTCGCGTCGGCCCCTGGTGGCCGAACGATTCGCTCTCGAAGTAGAAAGGTGCGCGCGTGCGCGACCTCGTTGAAATCGGCATGGGCAGAGAAGCCCGCCGCACCTACCAGCTGGACGACGTCGATATCGTGCCGTCTCGGCGCACCCGGTCGTCCAAGGAGGTGTCGACTGCCTGGCAGCTCGATGCCTACCGGTTCGACATCCCGGTGCTCGCCCATCCGACCGATGCGTTGGTCTCGCCTGCGTTCGCCATCGAGCTCGGTAAGCAAGGCGGGCTCGGGGTGATCAACGGCGAAGGGCTGTGGGCGCGGCACGCCGACGTGCAGGCCAAGCTCGACCAGTTGATCCACATCGCCGAGACCGATCTCGATCCCGACGCGCCGATCGCATTCCTGCAGGAACTGCACGCTGCGCCGTTGCAGCCCGATCTGTTGGCCGCCGCAGTGGGCCAGGTGCGTGATGCAGGCGTCACTGTCGCTGTACGAGTGAGCCCGCAGAACGCCCGTGCTCTGACGCCTGCGCTGATCGCATCGGGTCTGGATCTGCTGGTCATCCAGGGCACGATCATCTCCGCCGAGCACGTTGCGCACGGCGACGACGAGCCGCTCAACCTCAAGACGTTCATCGCAGAGCTCGACGTCCCCGTCATCGCCGGCGGCGTCAGCGATCACCGGACCGCGTTGCACCTGATGCGCACGGGTGCGGCCGGCGTCATCGTGGGCTACGGCTCGGTCGAAGGCGGCACCACCACCGGTGAGGTGCTCGGCATCGGTGTTCCGATGGCCACTGCGATCGCCGACGCGGCGGCCGCACGTCGGGACTACCTGGACGAGACCGGTGGACGCTACGTGCACGTCATCGCCGACGGTGACATCACCACGTCCGGCGCACTGGCGAAAGCCATCGCCTGCGGCGCGGATGCTGCGGTGCTCGGTGCGCCGTTGGCCGTGGCCGCCGAGGCTCCCGGTGGCGGCTGGTACTGGCCGTCCGCCGCGGCGCATCCGTCGATGCCGCGTGGCGCGTTGCTGCCGATGTCCGCGGGGGAGCGTCCGAGCCTCGATCAGGTGCTGCACGGACCGTCGCGTGAGTCGTACGGCTCGATCAACCTCGTCGGCGGATTGCGTCGCTCGATGGCGAAGTCGGGCTACTCCGATCTGAAGGAATTTCAGAAGGTCGGCCTGAACGTTCGGGCCTGACAGAACCCCCATACGACAGGGCGCGCACTCGATCTTCGGGTGCGCGCCCTGTGTCGTTCGTCGGGCAGGCACCGGTAAGCCGACCCTCGGTTGGTGATACCTTCCGTAACAGCTAGAATCGCTTGTGGCGGTAGTCACACAGCGATGTGCATACTGTTCGACAGGTAACGGACGTAGCGGAGGTCACCATGGGTTCAGCTGGACGCGCAACGGATTACGACGTTCTCATCGTCGGTTCGGGCTTCGGTGGAAGCGTCACCGCGCTTCGGCTGGTGGAGAAGGGATACCGCGTCGGAATCCTGGAAGCCGGGCAGCGATTCGAGGACAAGGACTTCGCCAAGAACAGCTGGGATCTCAAGCGCTTCCTGTGGGCACCCAAGCTGGGTCTCTACGGCATCCAGCGGGTGCATCTGCTGCGCGACTGCCTGATCCTCGCCGGTGCAGGGGTCGGCGGCGGATCGCTGAACTACGCGAACACGCTGTACAAGCCGCAGGCACCGTTCTTCGAGGACAAGCAGTGGGCGCACATCACCGACTGGAGCAGTGAGCTCTCCCCGTTCTACGACCAGGCCACCCGCATGTTGGGTGTCGTGCGCAACCCGCACATGACCCCCGCCGACGAGGTGATGAAGTCGGTGGCCGAGGACATGGGCGTCGCCGACACGTTCATTCAGACACCGGTGGGCGTGTTCTTCGGTGACGAACCAGGTAAGACCGTCCCGGACCCGTACTTCGGTGGTGCCGGCCCCGAGCGCACCGGATGCATCGAATGCGGCGAGTGCATGACCGGGTGCCGCCACGGTGCCAAGAACACCCTGCTGAAGAACTACCTCGGGCTGGCCGAACGTGCCGGAGCCGAGATCGTGCCGATGACCACGGTCACCGGCCTGAATCCTCGGTCCGACGGAACCTGGGACGTCGACACCGAGCGCACCGGAGCGCGTCTGCGCAAGGGTCGCAAGACGTACAGCGCTGCCAATGTCGTGCTGGCAGCCGGTACGTGGGGCACGCAGAACCTCCTGCACAAGATGAAGGACACGGGCACGTTGCCGCGGTTGTCGGACACTCTCGGTGAGCTGACCCGCACCAACTCGGAGTCGATCGTCGGAGCCGCGAAGTTGGCGGTCGATCCGAACATGGATCTCACGCGCGGCGTCGCCATCACGTCCTCGTTCCACCCCAGCCCCAACACCCACATCGAACCGTGCCGCTACGGCAAGGGCTCCAACGCGATGGGCATGCTGCAGACCTTGATGACCGACGGCGGAGGGAAGATTCCGCGTTGGCTCAAGTTCGTCTTCGCGCTCATCGCCCATCCGATCCAGTTCGTCCGCGTCGTCAACGTCCGGCACTGGAGCGAGCGGACCATCATCGCGCTGGTGATGCAGAACCTCGACAACTCGATCACCACGTTCACCAAGCGGGGCCCCTTCGGCCGCAAGATCTCGAGCCGCCAGGGACACGGACAGCCCAACCCGACATGGATTCCCGAGGGCAACGACGCCACCAGGCGAATTGCCAAGAAGATCGGCGGCGTCGCGGGCGGGACGTGGGGCGAGCTGTTCAACATCCCGCTCACCGCACACTTCCTCGGCGGGTGCGCTATCGGAGAGGACGCCCAGCACGGCGTCATCGACCCGTACCACCGCGTCCACGGCTACCCGACCCTCAGCGTGGTCGACGGTGCGGCAGTCTCGGCCAACCTCGGAGTCAACCCGTCGCTGACCATCAGCGCGCAGGCCGAGCGGTCCGCTGCACTGTGGCCGAACAAGGGCGAGTCGGACCTGCGTCCGGCGCAGGGCCAGCCCTACCAGCGACTCGATCCGATCGCTCCGAACTCGCCCGTCGTGCCCGTCGACGCACCCGGCGGCCTGCGGCTGCCGATCGTGCAGATCAGGTCCGGTTCGGCGGCCATGCCCGTCGAACATTCGGGTGTCGCGTGAGCGATTCGGGTGCTGCGAGCACACCGAATCCGTCCCACTAGACTGACCAGGTGACCGACTCCTCTGCACACGATCCCGCACACGCACGGCCGGTTCTGGTCGTCGATTTCGGAGCCCAGTACGCACAGCTGATCGCCCGCCGGGTGCGCGAGGCCAGCGTGTACTCCGAGGTCATCTCGCACACCGCGACCGCCGAGGAGATCGCCGCCAAAGACCCCGTTGCTCTCGTGCTGTCCGGTGGGCCGTCCAGCGTCTACGCCGAGGGTGCACCCGAACTCGACTCCGCCCTACTCGAACTGGGCGTCCCGGTGTTCGGTATCTGCTACGGGTTCCAGGCCATGGCGCAGGCGCTCGGCGGAACCGTCGAGCACACCGGAACACGTGAGTACGGGCGTACTCAGCTCAGCGTCGACGGCGGCCGCCTGCACGACGGTCTGCCTTCCACCCAGCCGGTCTGGATGAGTCACGGTGACGCTGTCACCGCTGCTCCCGACGGCTTCACTGTCACCGCGACCAGTGCCGGGGCTCCGGTTGCTGCCTTCGAGAACGAAGAGAAGCGGATGGCGGGTGTGCAGTACCACCCCGAGGTACTTCACTCACCACACGGACAGCAGGTCCTGAGCCGATTCCTGCACGAGACCGCCGGAATCAAGCCGGACTGGACCGCCGCCAACATTGCCGACGCGCTGGTCGACGCCGTCCAGGAGCAGGTCGGTCCGACGGGCAAGGCGATCTGCGGCCTGTCCGGTGGTGTCGATTCCGCGGTGGCCGCGGCTCTGGTGCAGCGTGCGATCGGTGATCGGCTCACCTGTGTCTTCGTCGACCACGGCTTGCTGCGCGCAGGCGAGCGCGAGCAGGTGCAGCAGGACTTCGTAGCCGCGACCGGCGCCAAGCTCGTCACCGTCGACGCGGTGGACACCTTCCTCGGCGCGCTCGAAGGGGTGTCGGACCCGGAGGAGAAGCGCAAGATCATCGGCCGCGAGTTCATTCGCAGTTTCGAGGGTGCCGTTGCCGAGGTGCTGGGCGAGAACGCCGAGCACGGTGATTCCGTCGAGTTCCTGGTGCAGGGCACCCTGTACCCGGACGTCGTGGAGTCCGGTGGCGGTTCGGGTACCGCGAACATCAAGAGCCATCACAACGTCGGCGGACTGCCCGACGATCTGCAGTTCGCGTTGGTCGAGCCGTTGCGTGCGCTGTTCAAGGACGAGGTGCGCGCCGTCGGACGCGAGCTGGGCCTGCCCGAGGACATCGTCGGCAGACAGCCGTTCCCGGGACCGGGACTGGCCATTCGCATCGTCGGAGAGATCACCGCGGACCGACTGGCCACGTTGCGTCATGCGGATTCGATTGTCCGAGAAGAGCTTACGGTCGCGGGCCTGGATCAGCAGATCTGGCAGTGCCCGGTGGTGCTGTTGGCCGACGTGCGCAGCGTCGGCGTGCAGGGAGACGGTCGGACCTACGGTCACCCCATCGTGTTGCGTCCGGTGTCGAGCGAGGATGCGATGACCGCGGACTGGACCCGGTTGCCGTACGACGTGCTGGAAACGATTTCGACTCGGGTGACCAACGAGGTTCCGGAGGTCAACCGAGTCGTACTCGACGTCACGAGCAAGCCGCCGGGCACCATCGAGTGGGAGTAGCGGGTTCAGTGCTTTCTGCTGGGACCCAGCAGTAAGGCCGCACCCACCACGACCGCAGCGATGACGAACACCCAGCGGAACTGAACCTCGGCCAGGGCGGTGACGGCGTCCTGGCCGATCAGCGCGGCGATCGCCACGATCAGCGCGGCGAGTCCGGCGAGGAACAACGGAGCCGATGGGCCCTGCCTGCTCGAACTCTGTGCCGCGGTGTCCGAAGAACTGTCTCCGTGGCCGTATTCGGTGTGAATCCCGTTGTCGCTCATTGCTGCACCACTTTCAGTTCTCCGAATGTCGCATCGCCTTCGATCGTCAAGACCGGCGCGTCGGGTCGTGCGTCCTTTCCGGCGCGGACGCCGGGATCACCGCACTCGGCCGAACCGAATTCGGCGTTGCATTTCGTCTCGATGCTCATCGTGCTCGGTACGGTCACCACGGCACTGCCGAACGTCACATCGATCGCCACAGTCTTGTTCTCGGTGAGCGTCAGGCCGGTGAGGTCGAGGTCCAGTTCACCGAAGCCGACGTCGTAGGCGGGGGCAAGTGCGGCGGCGGTGAGCGGGGCAACCCGTTGCGCGCCCGACACACTGTCGTCCAGATTCACCGGCCCGACAACCGATGCGAGAACGACGAACCCGGCCAGCGGCGCGCCGACGACCAACAGGCCGTAGCCCTTTCGGAGAAATGCACCCAGGATCAGACCCACTGCGATGATCGACAACGCGACGGCACCGACGCGGCCCGGAGTGATCCAGTCGGAACCTGTCAGCGCTCCGAGTCCGGTGGTGACGGCAGCGCCGAGCAATGCTAGGCCGAGAAAGCTTGCCGTCCAACGCGATCGACGCTTACGTTCGATCGCTGCCGGTGGGAAGGTGCCGGCCGGTTCGGGGAGGTCCCACGCAAACGGTGCCACTCCCAATGGGTCCCACGACGGAGGTGTCACGGCCTGGGGTGTGGTCGGAACGGCAGTGGCAGAAATACTTTCGGCACGTGTGCTCTTGGTGAGGTCGACGGTCGGTGCAGTACCGGATTCCGATACCGGCTGTGTTGTCTGCGGTGTCGGCTCGTAGCTCTTGGGCAGCGTCGTGTACGGGGTGTACTGCTCGTACTGGAACTGCGGCGGCCGGTATTGCGCGGCGGACCACTGCTCCGCGGAGGTGGTGGACGAGCCGAAGGGCGTCGGTGCGTACTGCTGCCGGGTGAATTCCGCTGTTCGCAGGTAGGGCGGCGGCTCGGGGCAGCGCTGGTGAAGCAACCACAGTCCGCCGAGCATCGCCGCGAGAGAGATCACGCCGGATCCGCCGAGTCCCACACCGGCCGGACCGAGCGTGGACAGTGCGATCACCAACGCGACCGCCACGACGACGGTCTTCGTCGTCGAATCGGAGCTGTGCCCGCGGCCCACCATGGATTCGACCCCCGAGGCGGAGTCGCCGGCGCGGCTGAGGACCAGCCACGCCGCCAGGTACAGCACGATTCCGGTGCCGCCGAAGAGGGTGGACACGACGAATGCGACCCGGATCAGTACGGGGTCGACGTCGTATCGGTAGCCGATACCGGCTGCTACACCCGCCACGTGTCCGCGTTGCGGCAAGCGGTGCGGACGGGTGCGCCACATCTGCTGTAGCTGATCCGAGACGGTCACGTTGTTCATGATGACCATCGTGTCGGCTCGAACCTCGGAACACATCAGGGATTCCCCTGATCTCGTACCCCGGACTTGCACCCGGGTCTGTTGCAGGCCGAAAGATCAGGGCGAACCCTGATGCGGTACCGACCCCGGCCGTGCCAGGATCGTGGGCGTGCACCCTGTCGACAATCCAGCCGTTGACGCCGCCGTCGGCGCGTCCGCCGCGCCCGGTGCTGCGCCGTCGACCCGTCCCCTCCCGACGCACCCTGTCGTTGCGTCGGGTTCGGCTTCTCGTGCAGCGTTGGAACGTTCGGCCCCCGCACCGTATCGACGCCGCGGCGGCGGTCGTATCGTCGGCGGCGTCGCGGGCGGACTCGCCGATCATCTGGGTGTCGACGTGTTCAAGATCCGGGTGGCATTCGCGTTGCTCGCGGCGTCGGCCGGTGCAGGGATCGTTGCCTACGGACTCATTTGGATGTTCACCCCGGTCGGCGACGACACGGCACGTCCGAGCGCTACCGAGCGGCAACGAGCATTGGGACTGGCCGCCATCGGCCTCGGACTCGCCGTCGGTCTGGCCTGGTTGCTCAGCGGTACTGCGGCATCGGTTGTCGTGCCGGTCGTCGTGGTCGTCGTCGGTGCTGCCCTGGTGTGGCGAGAATTCGATGCCGAGGGGCCGCGGACGGCGCTGGGTCTGCCCAAACAACCGACCGTGCTCAGCTGGGCTCGTGTCGTCGGCGGCGCGACGTTGATCGTCCTGGGCCTGGCCGTGGTGGTGTTGGCCCGCGTCGATCTCGCGTCGCTTCGGTCGTCCCTGTTGGCCGTGGTGGTCACCCTCGTCGGAGTCGGTCTGTTGACGGTGCCGATCTGGTTGCGGACCTGGCGTGCGCTCGGGGCCGAGCGATCGGCGCGTATCCGAAACGACGAACGTGAAGAGATTGCGTCGCATCTGCACGATTCGGTGCTGCAGACGTTGGCGCTCATTCAGAAGCAGGCGGATCGGCCGCAGGAGGTCATGCGGCTGGCGCGTGGGCAGGAGCGAGAACTGCGCAAGTGGTTGTTCGACGGCGGCGACACAGACAATTCGAGCTTGGCCGATGCGCTCAAGACCATCTCCGGCGAGGTCGAGGATCAACACGGCGTGACGGTCCGTCCCATCACGGTCGGGGACGTGCATCTGTTGCCGGACGACGTCGAATCGGGGCTGTCGCGAGAGAGCTTCACCGCGCTGCTGGGGGCCACTCGTGAAGCTCTGGTCAACGCGGCCAAACATTCCGGTGAGACCAACATCGATCTGTTCGCCGAAACCGAACCCGAGCAGGTCAGTGTGTTCGTCCGCGACCGCGGTACGGGCTTCGACGAGTCCGCGGTGCCCGAGGATCGACAGGGACTGGCCAAGTCCATCCGTGGACGAATCGAACGCCGCGGCGGTTCCGTACAGGTGCGGTCCACAGTCGGTAAGGGAACCGAAGTACGAATCTTCATGCCTCGCAACGGCGGGGCAGTGACCACCGAATCCGAATCCAACCATCAGGAGCAGCCGACGTGACCGACCCTTTCCGCGTTTTTCTGGTCGACGACCACGCGGTGTTTCGCTCGGGAGTACGCGCCGAACTGGGCCGTGAGGTGGACATCGACGTCGTCGGGGAAGCAGGCGGAGTCGCCGAGGCGGTGTCGGGGATCGATTCCACCAAGCCCGACGTGGTGCTGCTGGACGTGCACATGCCCGACGGTGGTGGAGTGGCCGTGCTCAACCGAATCGCCGAGGGCCCGGTGTGCTTGGCGCTCAGCGTGTCCGACGCAGCGGAGGACGTCATCGCCGTCATCCGGGCCGGCGCGAGGGGGTATGTCACCAAGACCATCTCCGGCTCGGAACTGGCCGATTCCGTCCGACGCGTAGCCGGGGGAGATGCGGTGTTCAGCCCGCGTCTTGCCGGCTTCGTCCTCGACTCGTTCACCGGCCGCAGCGCAGCTCCCGAGCCGCCGTTGGATCCGGAATTGGATTCTTTGACGCCCCGTGAACTCGAAGTGCTGAGGTTGCTGGCGCGCGGCTACACGTATCGCGAGATCGCCGAGGATCTGTTCATCTCGGTCAAAACCGTCGAAACGCACGCCTCCAATGTTCTTCGCAAGACCCAGCAATCGAACAGGAATGCACTGACGCGGTGGGCGCACAAGCGTCGAATCGATTAGGCCGTCTGCGTTGGGCTTGACCTTCGACCGACGCGAAGCTTCAGGATTTCGGCATGACTGATTCGGACGAAGAATTCCTGACCATCGGTGTGTTCGCGCGCGAGAGCGGGCTGACCCCCAGCGCGCTGCGGTTCTACGACGATTGCGGCTTGCTGGCCCCGACGTCCATCGATGCACAATCGGGTTATCGCTACTACACCCGCGCACAATCGCAGCGGGCGAACATCATTCGCCAGCTGCGCGAGATCGGGCTGCCACTCGACAAGGTTGCCGCTGCCCTCGACGGCGATGGAACTGCCGCCATCGAAATCGTGGATCGACACGTCGAAGCTCTGGCTGCACAGGCGCGGGCGGCAGCCGAGGCAGCAGTGTCGATTCGCCGACTGTTCGACCAGAAAGACTGCACGGCAACGGTATCAGCCGAGGATTTGGCCTCGGCGATGGCGCAGGTCTCGTCGGCGGCCGGGACGAGCGAAGAATTTCCGGTACTGCAGGGCGTACTGATCGAGGTGGACGGAAGCAGTGTCACCCTCACCGCGACGGATCGGTATCGATTGTCCACGCGCAGTCTCGTCGCGCAGTGCTCGCCCGGCCTACCGTGGTCGCGAATCGTAGCCGTCGGATCTCTCGAGGCCGTCCCCGCGTCGGGCACCCTCGTGCTGACGCGAACCGAGGAGTCGATGGTGATCGACTCCGACGGTTCTCGGGTGCCGGTGAACACGGTCGACGGTGAATTCCCCGACTGGCGCACGATGATGGACGGTCTGGCTCCGACTGTGACGAGGGTTGTACTGCAACGAGATTTCATTCCCGTTGATGGCGGTACCCTGCGCATCGAGGCCGGGCACGACGGTTTCTCGGTCGATGGTGTTCCGGTTCCTGCACGGGTGACCGGTTCACAGAGCGTTGTGTTCTTCGATGCGGCCGTTCTGCAGGCCGCCGTTGCCTCGGCCGTCGGACCGGATCTGATGCTCGATATCGCTGCACCGGATCAACCGATGCTGGTGCGTTCCGCGGTCGACGGCACTCTGACGACGTTGGTGATGCCGGTTCTCGGATGAACGGACGGACTGCGCGGGAGTTGTTACAGCAACAGGACGACGGCCAGGATCAGAAGAATCACGACCACGACGAGTCCGGCGAGGATGGCCGTCGCCGGGATGGACGTCCGGTCGCCGATGACGTCCTCGATGCGCATGAGTGCGTCCTGGACCGGGTTCTTTCTCTTCTTCGGCAGGTCGAACGGCGGCGGTGAGTACGAGGAGGGAGTCGGATCCGTTCGGCTCTCTCCCGGTTGTACGGCGGGCAGACCGGCGATGGTGCGTCCGAATTCTCGGGACGGTCGGCGAGATTCCGAGACGGGTGTCGACCGTCTCGCCCAGGCGGGGACGACGCCGTCCGCTGAGGTCAGAGGTACTCCGCGCAACTGAGAGATGGTGCCGCGCTTGCTTATTGCGGCAAGAATGATCTCGTCACGGGCCTGCGCCATGGTGGGACGTCGAGCCGGATCGGGCTCGAGCATGTGCAGTAGTGGGCCGGTGAGGTCTCCGCTGCGAGTGGGAGAGATGATCTGCCCCTTGGCAACTCGGTGCAGGAGCGCAATCGAATCGTGATCGATGCCGAAGGGCGGCGCACCTTCCATTGCGGTGTACAACGTGGCGCCGAGGGAGAACACATCGCTGGCCGCAGTGGGGTCCTGGCCGCGCGCGACCTCGGGGGCGAAGTATGCGGGGGTGCCGGTGATGACGCTGTCGTCGGCTTCCTCCACGTCGCCCTTGGCTCGCGAGATGCCGAAATCGCTGATCTTGACGATGCCCAGATCCTTGCCGCGGTCGGCGATCAGAATGTTGCCCGGCTTGATGTCGCGATGCACGATTCCGGCGTCGTGTGCTTCGGTCAGGGCGTCGGCGATCTGCGCACCGATCTGAGCGACTTCGAACGGTGGTAGTGAGTCGGTGACGCCGAGCGCCTGCGCGAGGCTGCGTGAGGACAGGTATTCCATGATCAACCACGGCTCGCCGTCGACGAGAGCGACGTCGTGCATCGCGATGGCGTGTGGGCTCGACAGGCGGGCCGCGATCCGTCCTTCGCGCATGGCCCGGTTGCGCACGTCCACTGCCTGTTCCGGGGTCAATCGGGTGGTGGAGGTGACCTGTTTGACGGCCACCTGCCGGTGCAGAAGGGTGTCGGTGGCGAGCCAGACCGCGCCCATGCCGCCACCGCCGAGCTTGCCGGCGAGACGGTATCTGCCGGCGAGGAGGTAGTCGGGCCCGACTCCCCGTCGAACACGCTGCTGATCGGTCACGTCCACAGGTTAGTGGACGATGCCGCGGTGTGCCCGCAGCAGCGGTACTACCGCCTCTACCAGGGGCTACGGCATCGCCTTGACGAGTTGCCGTCCGAACGGCTTTACTGGGTGCAGATCGAAATTGTGTTCGAATACGTCACTTCCCGCGTCCGTCGAACACCGGTGTTTCGGCTCGATTTTTCATGCAGTGAAGGGGAGTGACATGTCTGTTTCCGAGGCTGCAGCACAGGCTTCCGTACCGCCGGATGCGCTCGACGGGTTGTCGCTTCCCGAGCGGGTGGCGCTGCTACGCAGTCGGATGGCTGCCGTACCGTCTCGCGGTGAAACGGCCTCGGTGCGCATCGAGAGTTCTGCTTCCGTTCGTCCCCGCCCTACCGACCCCGATTCCGACCCCGATTCCGACGTCGTCAACGGCTCGGAGCAGGTGTCGATACCGACCCGTAGGCGGCCTGTTCTTCCGGTGCCGTCGGCGCTGATGGAGGTTCTTCCGCACGGTGGTCTGGTGCGCGGAACGGTGGCCTCGGTGTCCGGTGCCGGTTCGTTGTTGATCGGGTTGGTGGCCGCGGTGACCGGTGCCGGTGGCCATGTCGCCGTCATAGGTCAGCCCCGCTTCGGGCTGCTGGCTGCGGTGGAGATGGGCGCGCAACTGAGCAAGTTGGCTCTGATTCCCGATCCCGGCCCCGACCCGGTGGAAGTGGCGGCGATCCTGCTCGACGGCGTCGATCTCGTCGTCCTCGGTCTCGGCGGCCTGTCGGTACCACCGACTCGGGCCAGGGCAGTAGTGGCGCGCGCCCGCAGCAAAGGGTCGACGTTGGTGGTGACCGACGGGCACTGGGACGGAGCCGAGCTACGACTCGACGCGTCGGTGCACGGTTACGACGGCCTCGGCACAGGCCGTGAGCTGGGGCGTGGCCGGCTGCGTGGGGTTCGATTGTCGGTGTGCGCGCGGGGCAAAGCGATGCGTCCTCGTACGGTTCGATTCGACTTGCGTGCGGAGAACGGCCGCATCGAATGGCATGCCGAACAGCAGGAGTCGAATCCGTTGTCGATCGCGGTCTCGACATGAGTACCGGCCAGTCCAACCGTGTTCTAGCGCTGTGGTGTCCCGACTGGCCTGCCGTCGCCGCAGCAGCTCAGGCCGATCTACCGGCGACGCACCCGGTGGTCGTCACGTCGGCCAACCGAGTCGTCGCCTGCTCGGCCACGGCACGGGCGTCGGGCATCAAGCGTGGCCTACGTCGCCGGGAGGCGCAGGCGCGGTGCCCCGACGTGCATGTGGCCGTTGCCGATACCGATCGTGATGCACGCCTGTTCGAGCCCGTGGTCTCGGCTGTCGCGGCCATCGCCCCCGGCGTCGAAGTGCTTCGGCCGGGCCTGTTGGTTCTTGCAGCGCGTGGTGTCGGACGGTACTTCGGTACCGAGCATCGCGCCGCGGAGCGGTTGATCGACGAAGCGTCGGCTGCCGGTGTCGAATGTCAGATCGGGATTGCCGACGAGTTGTCCACCGCAGTCGTCGCCGCACGGTACGCACAGGTGGTGCCGCGCGGTGGTGGTGCCGGGTTTCTTTCGCCGTTACCGATTGCCGAACTCTCGGCGGAACCCAGTATGGCCGCAGCCGATCGTGGTGAACTCGTGGATCTGTTGCACCGCTTGGGTTTACGCAGAATCGGGGACTTCGCTGCCCTGTCTCCGTCGGATGTGGCATCGCGATTCGGTACCGATGCCGTGCTGGCGCATCGCAGTGCCCGCGGTGAGCCCGAAAGGCCGCCGTCTGCGCGTGCTCTGCCTCCCGACCTGGATGTGGAGTATCTGTGCGATCCGCCGATCGACCGGGTGGATGCAGCCGCGTTCGCCGGGCGCGCATTGGCCGAGCAGCTGCACACCAAGCTTGCCGCGGCTGCTGTTGCGTGCACTCGGTTGCTGGTGCACGCCAGTACCGGCAACGGTGAGAATCTGTCGCGAATCTGGCGGTGCGCCGAGCCGTTGACGCCGGAGGGCACGGCCGATCGCGTGCGGTGGCAACTCGACGGCTGGATCACCGGACGCAGCGAGAACAAGCCGACGTCGGCGATCACCGTCCTGCGCCTCGAGCCGATCGAAGTGGTGGCAGCAGGGGAGTTGCAGCTGGGTTTGTGGGGCAGTGTCGGTGACGAGGACGACAGGGCGCGTCGGGCGTTGGTACGCGTTCAGGGTCTGCTCGGCGGCGAATCGGTGCTCGGGGGTGTTCTCAGCGGTGGACGCGGGCCGGCAGAGCGGATCACGTTGCGTCCCCTGGGAGACGAGCTGGTGCCGCTGTCCGATCCATCGGCCCCGTGGCCGGGCCGACTACCCGAGCCGGCACCGGCGGCGGTGATCGAGACACGCCCGGCAGTGACGCTGATGAATCGAGCGGGTTCGGGAATCGGCGTCACCGACCGCGGTGTGTTCGATGCGCCGCCCAAGAGATTGCGGTGGGGGACCAAGGAATGGGAGTTGACGGGCCTGGCCGGGCCGTGGCCCGTCGACGAACGGTGGTGGGACAGCGGGCAAGGATCGACGGGGCCGACGGCGCGGGCACAGGTGGTGCTCGACGACGAGAGAGCGTTGCTGCTGGTGTTCGACGACGGTCTGTGGCGGGTGGAAGGAATCTACGAGTAGGAACCGCTACCGTCGGGGAAATGCAGATGATGTCCGAGACGGTCGACCTCGATGGCGTCGACATCGCGTATCGCTCGTTCGCGCCGCTGGAACACACGAGCGCGGTGCCAGTGATGCTGGTGCACGGCATGGGCGGAGACAGCGGAACCTGGGATCGCTTCGCTCGGGCTCTGACCGCGCACGGTCGCCGGGTGATCACCGTCGACCTCCGAGGGCACGGCAAGAGTGCCCATACGCCCACGTACGAGTTCGACATGTTCGGCGGTGATCTTCTCGCCCTGATCGATCACCTCGGGCTCACCGAAGTCGATCTCGTCGGGCATTCACTCGGTGGATACGCGGTCTCGCTCGTGGCGCAGCGTCGCCCGTCTCTCGTCCGACGCCTGGTTCTCGAAGAACTTCCGATACCGATCAGGCCGGGGGACGCCCCGCCGACCCTGACCGGGCGGATGCCGTCGGTCACCGAACTCTGGCATGCGGCGACCAGCGTTGTTCTGCATCCCCGTGCAGTACTCGCGTTCGATCGATCGATGACCGCCACTGCTCTCGAGCAGTTCCGTCGGCCGAACCCGCGGTGGTGGGAGTCGTTGGCCGACATCACTGCTCCGACGTTGGTACTTCGTGGAGGTCCGGGCGGCATGGTCGATCCGGTTCGGCTCGACGCGATGGTAGCGAGCATTCCGAACTGTCGAGTGGAGGCATTCAGGACCGGACACAGCATCCACCGCGATGGCTACTCAGCCTTCGAAGCGGTAGTTCGTCCATTTCTGACGCAGTAATCTGCTCTCATGTCGCTGACTGTGCTGGATCGGAAGCTACTGGGATGGTCGGCGTTGTTCGTCGTCTCCCAGGCCAATATCGCCCGGTTGCTCGGGCCCGCGGCACCGAAAGTGCTTGCCGTGCAGACGGCCTGGTCCGAACAGCGGTACCGGCAGATTCTGGCGAGCATGGACGAGACGGAGATCGCCCGCTTCCGCAGTCATTATCTGCCCGACTTCGTCCACCCTGCCATCTATGCCATCGCACTGCGTGCGGGTGCGAGGAGCTTGGCTGCGAAGACTCCGCTGAGCCCTGCAGTAACGACGGCATTGGTCGTCGCTCCCGTGGCCTCCGCTGCCGGTGACTACATCGAAAACATCGTCGGGCTGATACTGGTGGACAACCGAGAACAGATCTCCGACACCGTCGTACGGGCCACCACCGTGGTCAGCACCGTCAAATGGATACTGGCCATCGGCTCATTGACATACCTGAGTCAGGGATTTCTGCGAGTGTGGGCAAGAGCTCTGTTGCGCTGAGGAAAAACCAGGCTAGAAAACGAAGGGCACCAATCGTTTCGAGCGTGCCATGTAGTCGGCGTACGCGTCTCCCAATCCCTCGAGCATGGCCTTCTCCTCCGATGGGATTCTGCGTACGTATCCTCCGGCCAGAAATGCCACCATGGCGGGAGAAAGCCAGTTCCCGTACGCAATACAGAAACCGAGCGCACAGATCAGTGCGCCGGTATACGACGGGTGGCGAATGAACCGATACGGGCCCGTCCGAACCACGAGTTGCTCAGGGTGTGTGTGGACCACGAAGGTGAAGGACTCTCCGAGTGTGCGAGCTGCCGAGACCCGAAGTGTCTGCCCGAGGGTTGCGGTGGCCAACCCTGTCAGGAACACCGCCCGTCGGTGGCGGGTGCATACAGTGGCAGGCGAGATCACGCTCAGGAGAAGGCCTCCGCCATACGAGAGCACCAGGCCGCGGCCGACGGCGCGACCGGAACCATTGTCTCGATTCGAAGAGCCGGCACGCGGCTTCCGCATTCCCATCTTGTATTCCGACCACACGAAACCGGTGAATGCTGCCGCCAGAACAGCAGCGGCCGCACGATCGGTCACGAACAACGGCAGCTTCTCGGCGATCACGCGTGACAGCTTCGCAGACGTGGACCCGTAACGGAACATCACCCGGACCGCCCACTCCATGATCGAGTGATGCGATGTCAGCGCGGTGAATCACCGACTGACAGCGTGACGGTGGGCGGTCTATCGACTCCGCCCGAGCAGCTCGTCCCCCAGCGAAGTGCGTACGTACAACACCGATCGTCCCTGTCTGACGCGTCGCACCACCGCTGCTTCGCGCAGAACGCGAAGATGCTGGCTCGCTGCGCTGGGTGAGACGGCCAGTGCCGCAGCGAGTTCCCCGGTGGTGGTGGGCGCATCGAGCAGCGTGAGAATCGTTGCACGTTGGGTGCCGAGAAGATTGGTCAGCGCCCGGTTCGGAGCTGTCCGCCCCATGTCCCACACTGCGCCTCGCCCGCGGGCCGGATACACCAGGGAGGGAGCTCGCGTCGGGCTCGTCTGCGTGATCGCGCCGTGCACGAACACCGACGGAATGAGAGGAAGTCCACGTCCGTCGACGTCGACCCACACCTGGTCCTCTAGCCTGTCGACCCACAGCACGCCATCGTCCCATCGGACACGAGAATCGAGATGCTCGAACATCTTTCGTGCCCCGAAGTGCGAAAGCTGTTGCGCGCGGTAGTCCAGATCGCCATCCAATACTGCTCGGATCCTGGACCAGTCGGGTTCGAGGCACGTTGCCCAGTAGTGCGAGAGCGCATGGACTGCACGGGTGCGCACCTCTCGGGCCGGACCGACGAGGACCGCAGGAATGTCAGCGGAGAAGGCGGCCGCGATATCGCGTCGCATCTCCGTTGCCGGTGTTGCCCCGACAACAGCGATCTCGTCGTCGAAAGCCGGCGACTGAGTGGGCGGTCGGGGTGCGAGGAAATCCGGGATTCTCCCATCGGGAGAGACCAGCGCCGTCAGCATCTCGGTGTCACACTGCTGCCATGCCGATCGGACGCGTCGTCGCCAGGGCTCGTGCAGCGGGTGCCGGTTCGGAGCGGTCCATGTGCGCAGGCTCAGGACCGTCTCGAACAGAGGCGAGACGGTCAGTGACGTGTCCGCCAAGTCGGCGGCCCGAAGATGCAGAGCCAACATGTAGCCCCACACTAAATGGTGGACGCCCTCGGTGTGGCTCGCTGTACTCGTTCACATGCCTATCGACTTTCGTGATCCGCGCAACAACAACACCTACTCGAACCGTGAGGCCGACTCCTCTTGGAGCGACGCCGTCGTCCGTATCGTCGATCCGGTCGGAGCGCACGTGGTCGATCTCGGGTGCGGCGGCGGAACCTATGCGCGGGCATGGCGTTCTATGGGGGCGAGTGTGACGGCGATCGATTCGAGTCCGCCGATCCTCGAATCGGCCCGACGCTCGTCGCCCGAAGACATCGAATTCGTCTGCGCTGGTGCCGAGCACACCGGCTTGCCCAACGGACAAGCCGACATCGTGTTCGCTCGCGCCCTCGTTCACCATCTGCCCGACGCCTACACACTGGCGCTCGAGTCTGCTCGGCTTCTACGACCGGGTGGGACGGTGATCATCCAGGACCGCACGGCCGAGGACGCCGGGCTGTCCGGCTCTGCAACCAACCCGCGCGGCTATTTTTTCGACGCCTTTCCACGGCTGATGGACATCGAACTTCGACGACGGCATGGCGTCGACGATGTCCGTGACGCGTTGTCCCGAGCTGGATTCGTCGATGTCGCTACGCAGCAATTCTGGGAAACCCGTCGCCGCTACTCCGGCCGTGACGAATACCTCGACGAAATCGCGGGCAGAACAGGCCGCTCGATCCTGCACGAACTCTCCGACGTCGAACTTACGGAGTTGGTCGAGCATCTGAGGGCTCGCCTGGCCGAAGGTGAGTTGATCGAACGCGATCGCTGGACCCTGTGGACTGCCGTGGCCCCCTGACGTGCACGTCACCAACTGGTGCCGGGTACCAACCTGCCGATGCGGCGGACGACCTTGCCTATACGCGCGCTGGGGGTCGACGGGTCGTACGGCCGAACCCGATAGGGCGCTTTCCCGTCTTCGACGGGTACCGGCGTTTCGCCCTTGGCGGCGGCCGACTCGGCGAATTTTCGGTAGTGCTGATGCATCGTGCGATCTTTGCCCTTGGGGCTGAAGATGGCCCCGAACTGTCCGAGTGTTCCCAGTGGGGTGTCGATTCGCTTCGGCTTGTCGCTCAGCGCGCGGATGACGATCGCGGCCGCCTTCTCCGGTGAGAAGACAGTGCCGACGTTCTTGTCGCCCGTCGGGGTGATCATCGGGGTGTCCACCAGCGGCATGTGAATGGTCGTGTAGGTGATTCCGTCCGAGAGCGTCTCTGCTGCAGCAACATCGGTGAAACCGTCGAGTGCTGCCTTGCTCGCCACGTACGCCGAGAACCGAGGAGGGTGCCCCAGCACTGCAGCGCTGGAGATGTTGACCACATGCCCGAAGCTGCGTTCGCGCATGTGCGGCAGTAGCGCCAACACCACACGAATCGCTCCGAAGTAGTTGACGGCCATGGTGCGTTCGTAATCGTGCAGTCGGTCGGTGGAACGGTAGAGCGCGCGGCGAATGGATCGGCCCGCGCTGTTGACGAGCATGTCCACATGCCCGTGGTCGTGCAGTATTGCTTTCACTGTTCGTTCGACCGACTCGCTGTCGGTGACATCGCACGAATACCCATGAGCGACATGGCCGTCGGCGCGAATCTGCTCGACGACCTCGTCCAACTGATCTTGGCCGCGCGCGAGCACGATGACCACCGCTCCTTTTCGCGCTGCGGCCTCCGCACTGGCTCTGCCGATACCGGAGGACCCGCCGGTGATGACGATGTGGCGTCCGAACAGCGGACCGCGTGGATCGTCTCGGCGGTTGCGTTTGGGGTCGAGATTCTCCATCCAGTATTGCCACAGGCGGTCGGCGTACGTCCGCAGCGGCGGCGGTGCGATGGAGCTGCCCTGCAATGCTTTCTGTGTCGTTGCGGACTCGAAGACGGTCGGCAGAGTTAGATGATCGAGCATCACCGGCGGCACGCCCAGATCGCGAAGCGCAGCGTTGCGTTGTTTCCGAACCGCTGCGGATGTGGGTGACACCACGGGGGCAACCAGCTTCCCTGGGATGTCGACGATTCTGGCGCGGGATCCGGCAGCCGAAGAGAATGCGGAGTACACCTCGGCCATCGACTGAGGCTCCGGATTCACCAGGTGAAAAACGCTGCCGGACGCGGTGTCTCGGTGAACCAGTTCCACGATGGCGTCCGCGACGTAGTCGACCGGAACCAGGTTGGTGTGTCCGATCTTGGGTACCGTGATCGGCAGGAACGGAGGCAGTTTCGCCAGCTCGGCGAACAGTGGAAAGAAGTAGTACGGGCCATCGATCTTGTCTGTCGCGCCGGTCTCGGAGTGTCCGACCACGGCAGCGGGGCGGTACACCCGCCAGTCTGCGGAGCTGCCGCGAACCAGTTTCTCGGACTCGAACTTGGTGCGGTGATACGCCGTCGGAAAGTTCTGCCCCTTGTCGAAATCGTTCTCGGAGAACGTCCCTCGGTAGTCACCTGCCACTGCGATCGACGAGATGTGGTGCAGACGAGCGCCGGTCCTTTTTGCCAGTTCGACCACCGACGCTGTTCCGGCGACATTGGTCGGGGTTTGCTCGTCTCCCGCCGTGAGGTCGTAGACGGCACCGAGATGCAGAATGTGATCGACGTCGGCCGGAACGTCTTTCAGACCGAGCCCGGGTTCGACGAGATCGCCGATCAGTGGGCGGATTCTGTCGCCGCCGTCCAGATCGTCGGCCAGCTTCTCGAGTCGAGCGACCGATTGCGGTCGAACGAGTACATGGACGAGGGCGTCCGCATCACGTCCGAGAAGTCGGGGCAGCACGTTCTTGCCCAGAAACCCGGTACCGCCGGTCACGATGTAGCTCGCCATGCGAGGCGACCTTACTCCTCGGTAAGTTTGACGGCTAGTGCCCCATACCGGCCTTCTCGTGCACCTTCTTCATCCACGCCGGGGCCCACCAGTTGGCTTCGCCCATGAGCTTGACCAAGGAGGGCACCAGCAGCATGCGGATGATGGTGGCGTCGATGATCAGCGCCAGAATCACGCCGAAGCCGAGGAACTTCATGATCGACAGGCCCGAGATCGTGAACGCTCCGGTGACGACGATCAGGATCAGGGCCGCGGCAGTGACGATGCGTCCGGTGCGTTGGGCTCCGAAAATGACGGCCTCCTCGGTGGAAGCACCTGCCGAGCGCGCTTCCACCATCCGAGACATCAAGAACACTTCGTAGTCGGTCGACAGGCCGAAGATGACTGCGAGAATGAGTACGACGAAGGTCGACTCGAGCGGACCGGGCGTCACTCCCAGCAAGCTTGCACCGTGACCTTCCTGGAACACCCAGGTCAGTGCTCCGAAGGTCGCTGCCAGGCTCAGCCCGGCCATGAGAACTGCTTTGATCGGCAGCACTATCGAGCCGAAGGCCAGGAACAGCAGGACCAACGTCGAGATCACCATGATCGCGATCATCACCGGCAGCCATTTCGCTATCGCGGCATTACCGTCGTCGACGTTCGCGCGTCCGCCGCCGACGAGGATTTCGGTGCCGTCCGGTGGAGTGATCGCTCGGAGGGCAGTCACCGCATTCGATTGGGACCGAGCCTCGGTCGTTCCGTCGCTGGGTTCGCTGTAGGACGCCTGGAATGCCACCAAATCGTCCTTGGATCCGAGGAATTCGGCTCGGGCCACGCCGGGGGTGGTGTTCATCGCTGCGGTCAGTTCCGCAACGGGCGGGCCCTGAGGCTTGACGCCGTCGAGACCCCGCAGCACCACGGTGGCACCGTCGCCGGTGGACTCGAAGTCGGTGGCGAGGGTTTCGAAGGCTGCCCGTGCCGGGTCGTTCTTCGGTAGTGCGGTGTAGTCGACCTCCCCCAGGGAGACCTTCAGAATCGGGGTGGCGACAATCAACAAGCCGGCGACGATG
This sequence comes from Rhodococcus sp. 06-221-2, assembly GCF_002258365.1. Taxonomy (NCBI): domain Bacteria; kingdom Bacillati; phylum Actinomycetota; class Actinomycetes; order Mycobacteriales; family Nocardiaceae; genus Rhodococcus; species Rhodococcus sp. 06-221-2. Next base: position 8,906 of record NZ_NOYJ01000020.1, on the reverse strand, counting down.
ACGGCGGCGACGATTCCTGGATTCTTCATCACTCGGGTGACGACACCACCCCAGAACTTGTGTGCGCGTGCGTCGCTGCGGTCCGAGGCGGTACGCGACCAGGTCCAGGAGTTGATGCGAGTGCCGAGAAGGGCGAGCAGGGCGGGCACCGCGGTCAGGGACAGCAGGGCGGCGCTGGCCACCGCGGCCATGGCACCGAAACCGAGGGATCGGATCACCGCCTGCGGGAAGACCAGCATGCCCGCGAACGCGCAGATCAGGAGCAGTCCGGAGAAGACGACGGTGCGCCCTGCAGTGGACACGGTACGTACGGTCGCCTCCATCGACGACGACCCAGTGCGGAGTTCCTCGCGGAATCGACTGACGATGAACAGTCCGTAATCAATGGCCAAGCCGAGGCCGAGCAGCGACGCGACGTTGATCGAGAACGAGCTCACCTCGGTGAATTCGGTGAGCACCCGCAGGATTGCCAGCGAGCTGAGCACACTGAGAATCCCGACGAATACCGGTACCGCTGCGGCGATCACGCCACCGAAGATGAAGACGAGAAGCAGAAGTGTGATGGGGACGGCGATGATCTCCGAGCGCACGAGGTCTCGCTCGAGGGTTTGGCTGAGCGAGACTCCCACGACCGATGCGCCGGCGAATTGCGACTCGATGCCGGGGACGACGAGTTGTGGAGGTAGCTCACCGAACGTGTTGAACGTAACTCCCGATTTCGCACCGAGGGAGATCGTCACCAGTGCTTTGGTTCGGTCTTTCGAGACCAGGAATTCCTTGGTCACCGGGTCTGCGGTCCAGTAGGAGTTCACGTTTCCGAGGGTGTAGCGGCTGCGGAATTCGTCGAGTGTCGACTGCACCTGTGGTCCGATGTCGTCGATCGTTCGTCCGTCGGGTGCGGTGTAGATCGCGACGATGTCGGGGGTCGGTTGGCCGATGCCCTGGACCAGCCGCGCGACCTGTGACGATTCGCTGCCTGCGTCGGCGTATCCGCCCTCGCTCAGTTTCGAGAAGACGCCCAGTCCCAGCACGCCGCCGACGGCTACGACCGCGACGACGACGGCGAGCACCCATCGCTTGTGCGATACGACGAACGATGCCCAACGCGTCACAACTGTGCTCCGGCTCTGTGGAAGGGGTGAGTAGCGATTCGACTGTAGTTGATCGTGTCGGACCCTCGTGTTCTCATTAGAACAAGTGTTCGACGATGTGTGTGACGGTGTGAAGGAGGTGGTCTCGATGGGATGGAACGACGGGCCGCCCACCTGGTCGGAAATGGAGCGAGTCCTCTCCGGGCGCCCCAAGCCGGTCGTCGAAGGCGATGGGGGCGACAGCCCGGCGTGGTCGCGCAAACGCGACGCCTACCAGGGTCGCCGGCCCGATTCGGTGGGGCCGTCCACACCGTACGCAGAACTGCATGCGCATTCTGCGTTCAGCTTTCTCGACGGAGCATCGCAGCCGGAGGAAATGGTCGAGGAAGCGGTGCGTCTGGGACTCGAATCCATTGCGATCACCGACCACGACGGCTTCTACGGCGTCGTACGTTTCGCCGAGGCAGCACGAGCCCTCGGCATCGGAACAGTGTTCGGTGCCGAGCTGTCACTCGACACCCACCGGTCCAGGGCCGGAGCGACCGATCCCGACGGTACGCATCTTCTGGTGCTCGCTCGTGGACAGGAAGGGTATCGGCGGCTGTCGCGTCGGATCGCGGCCGCGCATCTGGCCGGCGGAGTCAAGGGTGAGCCGCGGTACGACGTGGACGAACTCACCGAATCGGCGGGAGGGCACTGGCAGATCCTGACCGGTTGTCGCAAAGGGCATGTTCGCCAAGCACTCTCGCGGGGTGGGCCGGAGGCGGCCGATCTCGCGCTGCGTGATCTGGTCGATCGGTTCGGGGCCGAGCGCGTCACCGTCGAGCTCACCAGGCACGGTACTGCCGACGACGACGAGCGCAACGACGCTCTCGCGGCGCTGGCTCGCCGGTACGGTCTGCCGATGATCGCCACCACGGCGGCGCACTACGCCAGTCCACGTAGCCGAAGGTTGGCCATGGCGATGGCTGCGGTACGTGCCCGGAGCAGTCTGGACGAGGCGGCAGGGTGGCTGGCACCGACGGGTGGTGCACATCTGCGGTCGGGGGCGGAGATGGCGGAGTTGTTCGAGCACTATCCCGGTGCAGTGCGCGGTGCCGTCGAACTGGGTCGAGAATGCACGTTCGATCTGAAACTGATTGCGCCTCGTCTCCCACCGTTCGAGGTGCCCGACGGTTACACCGAGATCAGTTACCTGCGGCGGCTCACGTTCGAGGGTGCTGCCCGGCGGTACGGCCCGCAGTCGGCGAACCCGGCTGCATATTCGCAGTTGGAGTACGAGCTCGACATCATCGAGCGGCTCGAATTTCCGGGCTACTTCCTGGTGGTGCACGACATCGTTCATTTCTGCAAGACCCACGACATTCTGTGCCAGGGGCGAGGTTCGGCGGCGAACTCGGCCGTCTGCTACGCCATCGGAATCACGAATGTCGATCCGGTTGCCAACAAGTTGCTGTTCGAGCGGTTTCTCGCACCCGAACGCGACGGACCACCCGACATCGACATCGACATCGAGTCGGATCGGCGGGAAGAGGCCATTCAGCACGTGTACGCCAAGTACGGCCGTACCCATGCCGCTCAGGTCGCCAACGTCATCACCTATCGCGGGAAGTCCTCGGTACGAGACATGGCCCGCGCTCTCGGGTTCTCCCAGGGGCAACAGGACGCGTGGAGCAAGCAGATCACCCGGTGGTCCGGAATCGGCGAACAGGACGGCGACGGGATCCCCGATTCCGTTCTCGACCTCGCGCGTCAGATCGAGGGCTTTCCGCGTCACCTCGGCATCCATTCGGGAGGAATGGTGATCTGCGACCGACCGATCGCCGACGTGTGCCCGGTGGAATGGGCGACGATGGAGAATCGCAGTGTGCTGCAATGGGACAAAGACGATTGTGCCGCAGTGGGTTTGGTCAAGTTCGACATGCTCGGGCTCGGGATGCTCTCGGCTCTGCACTACATGATCGACCTGGTCGCCGAGCACAAGGGCATCGAGATCGACCTCGCCTCGATCGACCTGTCCGAACATGCGGTGTACGAGATGCTGCAACGGGCCGATTCGGTCGGTGTGTTCCAGGTCGAGTCGCGGGCCCAGATGGCCACTCTTCCGCGGCTCAAGCCGCGTAATTTCTACGATCTCGTCGTCGAGGTCGCCTTGATTCGTCCCGGTCCCATCCAAGGTGGCTCGGTGCACCCGTACGTCAAGCGGCGCAACGGACTCGAACCGGTCACCTTCGATCATCCGTCGCTGAAGAAAGCTCTCGATCGAACTCTCGGCGTGCCGCTGTTCCAGGAACAGCTGATGCAGATGGCCATCGACGTCGCGGGCTTCAGCGCCGCCGATGCCGATCAGCTGCGTCGAGCCATGGGATCGAAACGGTCTCCGGAGAAGATGGAATTGCTTCGTGGACGGTTCTACGACGGAATGCGTGATCTGCACGGCATCACCGGTGCAGCCGCGGATCGAATCTACGAAAAGCTCTCGGCGTTCGCCAACTTCGGCTTTCCCGAGAGCCATTCGCAGAGCTTCGCCTCGTTGGTCTTCTACTCGTCGTGGTTCAAGCTGCACCATCCGGCGGCGTTCTGTGCTGGTCTCCTTCGTGCTCAGCCGATGGGCTTCTACTCACCTCAGTCTCTGGTGGCCGATGCCCGACGGCACGGCGTGATCGTGCACGGTGCCGACGTCAACGCCAGTCTCGGTCATGCAAATCTCGAGGCAGACGGTCTCGAGATCCGCATGGGTTTGGCGGACGTGAAGTTCATCGGGACGACACTTGCCCAGAAGATCGTCGACGCGCGAGATGCACACGGGCCGTACACCTCGTTTCTGGATCTGACGGGACGCGTCGAACTGTCGGTGGCGCAAGCGGAAGCACTGGCCACGGCCGGCGCTCTGGGGTGTTTCGGCATCACTCGTCGAGAGGCGTTGTGGGCTGCCGGAGCGGCCGCGGGGGAGCGGCCCGGTCTGCTCCCCGGCGTCGGCGCATCGACGAAAGCGCCTGCGCTGCCGGGTATGACGGACCTCGATCTGGCGTCGGCCGATGTCTGGGCCACGGGAGTGTCACCCAATTCCTACCCCACTCAGTTCTTCCGGGATCGGCTGGATTCCCTCGGCGTGGTGCCCGCGAATCGGCTGCTGAAGATCCCCGATGGCGACCGGGTTCTCGTCGGCGGTGCAGTGACGCATCGTCAACGTCCGGCGACCGCGGGAGGCGTCACGTTCATCAACCTCGAAGACGAAACCGGCATGGTCAACGTCGTGTGCTCGGTGGGGTTGTGGGCGAAGTACCGCAAACTCGCAATCACCGCTCCGGCGTTGCTCATTCGCGGCAAAGTGCAGAATGCCGAGGGAGCGGTGACCGTGGTGGCAGACCATCTGCAATTGATGGATCTGCGAGTTGCGTCCCGATCCAGAGACTTTCGCTGATGAACTCGGCCTGCCCGCGCGTCATCGAGCAGGACGCCGGTGCAGAATCGAGGCGTGAAGCTACTGATCATTGCGGACACTCACTTGCCCACCCGAGCGAAAGTGCTGCCCGATCAGGTGTGGGCCGCCGTCGACGACGCCGATGTGGTGATCCATGCCGGCGATTGGGTGAATCTCGCGACGTTCGAGGCACTCTCGCAACGATCTCGTTCGCTGGTCGCCTGCTGGGGAAACAACGACGGCGACGAGCTGCGTGCGGTCATGCCCGAACGTGCCGACGTGGTACTCGGCGGCGTGCGCTTCACCGTCGTCCACGAGACCGGAGCCGCGACAGGACGCGAGCGCCGGATGGCGACCGCATACCCCGATACCGACGTCCTCGTGTTCGGACACAGTCACATTCCGTGGGATACGACGGCCGACAACGGTCTACGGCTGCTCAACCCCGGATCTCCGACGGACCGGCGTCGGCAGCCGTTCTGTACCTACCTCACCGCCGTTGCCGATGGCGGCGAGCTGACAGACGTCGAGCTGCATCGACTTCCGCCTCGCTGATCGGCATGCCGAGTGTCCGTCACATTCCGCCTGCGACTCTGACGACCGTTCCGGTGGCGTAGCGCGAATCCTCGGACAACAGCCACGACACCGCGCCGGCGATCTCGTCGGGCACTCCGGGGCGGCCGAGGGGGATGCTCGGCGCCATCTTCCGTGGTCGCTCACGGTCTTTGTGAAACTCGGTCTCGATGACCCCCGGCGCGACGGCGTTGACACGAATGTTCTGCGCGGCAAGCTCTTTGGACAGACCGACCGTCAAGGTGTCGACGGCTGCCTTGGCCGCGGCGTAGTGCACGTACATGCCGGGACTTCCGATGGTGGCTGCCGCGGAGGAGATGTTGACGATGGCACCGCCGTGGTCGGCCATCGCGTGTATGGCGTACTTGCAGCAGGTCATGACGCCGAGCAGGTTGACGTCCAAGTCTGCCCTGATCGTCTCGATGTCGTTGTTCGCCAGGGTCCCTACTGCACGCGCCGATCCGGCGTTGTTCACCAATCCGGTGACAGTGCCGATCTCGGCAGCCGCAGCGAACAGATCGATCACCGACCGCTCGTCAGTGGTGTCGGCACGTATCGCGACGACCGTTCGGTCGGCGCTCGACAGTTCGTTCACCACTGCGTCGGCGGCCGCAGAATCGGAGCGGTAGGCGATCACGACGTCGTGCCCATCGGCCACGAGTCGCCGAGATACTGCGGCTCCGATTCCACGGCTGCCGCCGGTCACGATCGTCAAAGGGGCATTCATCGTTCGACAATAGCGAGTACCGAAGGAGCACAATGGCGGGCAACGCACGACAGAGGAGGGTTCTGTTGATCGACAGACCGGAATTGGCCGCTTTTCTCAAGCAGCGCCGAGAGGCGCTACAGCCCGAGGATGTCGGACTTCCGCGTGGACAACGGCGTCGAACGCGGGGTCTGCGCCGGGAAGAAGTAGCCGGCCTGTGCCACATGTCGACCGATTACTACGCGCGCCTCGAGCGCGGAACAGGCCCCGCTCCATCGGAGCAGATGATCGCGTCGATAGCGCAGGGTCTGCACCTGTCGTTGGACGAGCGCGACCACGTCTTCCGCTTGGCCGGCCAGAGTCCACCGGTACGCGGTGCGGCAAGCGAGCACGTCAGCCCTGGCCTGTTGCGCATCATGGATCGCCTGCACGACACGCCGGCCGAGATCATCTCCGAGATCGGAGAGACCCTTCGACAGACGCCTCTGGCAGCAGCCTTGACCGGAGACGCAACGCACCGGACCGGGCCGGATAGAAGTCTCGGATATCGCTGGTTCACCGATCCTGCTGTCCAGCAGTCGTATCCGCTCGAAGATCGCGCCTTGCTGTCGAGGGCATACGCCTCGGGTTTACGGGAAGTCGCGACCCTGCGCGGCCCGGACTCGCAGGCGGCTCGACTGGCCGCTCGACTCCAAGCGTCCAGCGAGGAATTCCGAGTGTTGTGGGAGCGGCGCGAAGTGGGTGTTCGTCCCCCCGAGTTCAAGACCTTCATCCATCCGGCGGTCGGCCAGATCGAGCTGCATTGTCAGACGCTGCTCGACCCCGAGCAATCGCATCGACTGCTGGTGTACACAGCCGTGCCGGGCAGCGAGAGCTATGCAAGATTGGAACTGCTCTCGGTTGTCGGTACTGACGTACTGACCTGACGAGGTCTGCTCATCAGTGGATCGGCAAGTCCTGGATCAGAGCGGCGTGTGGCACGACCATGGATGTCAGCGCATCCAAATCGCTCGATCACTACAGCCGAGGAGCTCACAATGGTCCGCATCGCAGATACATCGATCAGGAATCTCACTGGAAAGCGTGCCGTCGTCACCGGAGCGAGTGACGGTCTCGGCGCGGTGATTGCGACTTCTCTCGCTCGTTCGGGAGCCGAGGTCGTCATGCCCGTGCGCTCAGCCGCCAAGGGAGAGCGGGTAGTCGAATCGATTCGGTCATCCGTGCCGAACGCGAAGGTCAGCACTCGGCTCCTCGATCTGTCGTCACTGACCTCCGTTGGCGCATCGGTCGACGAGTTCTTGTCGGAAGGCCGACCGATCGACGTTCTCGTCAACAACGCCGGTGTCATGCAACCGCCGCAGCGGCAGGTCACCCAGGACGGGTTCGAGCTGCAATTCGGTACGAACCACCTCGGTCACTTCGCCTTCACCCTCGGCCTGCTCCCACTGCTCCGAGAAGGCGCAGCACGGGTCACTCACCAGACCAGCATCGCGGCACGCGTGGGGGCCATCAACTGGGACGACTTGAATTGGGAGCAGTCCTATGACGTCATGAAGGCCTACAGCCAATCCAAGATCGCTGTGGGGCTGTTCGCCCGTGAGCTCGAGGCGCGCAGTAGGGCCGGCGGGTGGGGAATCACCAGCAACATGGCGCATCCCGGAATCTCCCCGACGAATCTGCTTGCGGCTCAACCGGGCCTGGGACGACCCAAGGATTCGGCCGGCCGCGGGCTGATCAGCGTTCTGGCTCGCGTCGGGATTGCGGGGAGCGTGGACAGCGCCGCGCAGCCGGCTGTGGTGGCAGCAGCGGGAACATTGTCGCGAGGCGACCAGTTCGTAGGACCCAGACGCCTGATCGGTGGTCCGCCGGCCGAGGTCTCCATGTGGAAGCCGTTGCGCAGCATGGACGATGCGCGACGTCTGTGGGACGCATCCGAGGTTCTCACCGGTGTACGACTCGGATCCTGAGTCGCGGGCCCTGCTCGGTGCCCACTGCTGGGTTCTCACTGCTGGGTCGGTGCGGGCTCTCTGGCATGGTCGACCAAGTCGTGCACCAGTCCGATGATGACGTCCATCTGTTCGATGACCTCCACGCGCAGTCGGTCCTGTTGCTCGTCGGGCATGACCGGGGCATTCGGGCCGTCGAGGGACATCAACAGATCGATGTTGGTGCGCAGAGCGGTCAATGGTTCCATCAGTTCGGCACCGGCGTCGACTATCAACTGTCCCTGTCGTGCCCGCGACCGCGAGAGCGCAGCCAGCATCTCGTTGAAACTGTTGGCGAGAGACGCCAGTTCGTCGTCTCCGTTGACGTCGATGGGCTCGAAGGCACCCGTCCTGGCCACTCGTTCCGTTCCGGCGCGTAACCGTCTGACCGGACGAAGCCCGGTGCGAGCGACGGCTGCGCCGGCCACACCAGCGAGGGCGACGAGGAACGCCCCGACGAGGATCAGGGCAAGCGTGAGTTTTCCGAGCAGTGGTGACGTACCGCTCAGGGCTTCGGCCACCATGATCGTCTCACCGGAATCGGTGCGCTCGGCGGATATGTAGTAGCCGCGAACCTCCCGCAGTGACCGATCGGTGCGGCCCTCGGTGACCGCCTTCTCCGGATCGTCGAGCCCACCATCGGAGTTGGTGAAGGGGTAGGTGCCGTTGGACGAGGACACCAAGGTGCCATCGGTGGTCATCAACGCAACTTTGACCGCGGTTCCTTCGGTGTCCTCGATCCCGAACCCGAAGAGATCGGCAGGCACTCCCGACGCGGCGCTGGCGATCAGTGCATCGCTGTTTCGGCCGACACGGTCGATGATCTGCGAGCGAAGCGACTGCTCTGCGACGAGGTAGATCGCCAGAGCGCTGACCGCAACGGCGAGCGCGGCCAGGCTCATCGTCAACACTCGAATCCGTCCGTGCAACGACAGCGCCCTCGGGCGGGTGTGCGCACGTGAATACCTCATGGATCGAGTATGCCGGTCGGCAGCGACCAGAATTCGCGAGGCTGCCATGAGTAGGCACCGAAGAGCGCACCGATACTCAGAATGGCGGCTCCTCGTCTTCTTCGTTGGTCGGTTCTGGCTCGGGGGTCGGGTTGTCGGGTGGGTCGGGTGGGTCGG
>NZ_NOYJ01000024.1:0-253572 GCF_002258365.1 Rhodococcus sp. 06-221-2 | reverse complement strand
GGCCTCCCACATTTGTGGCTCTACCGGCCAGGACCCACTCCTGTCGGCAACCCACGCTTACATGCGGAGGGGCCCCAGCCAAGACCTCCATACCGTCTACTCGGGAACAGAGCTGACGGTGAACGGCTCGACGGGTTCTCCCCCACGCTTGTCGAACTGACTGTTGACCACCAGTAGTCGATCATCCACTGCTGCAACGGTTGTGGGGTAGGCAAACGATGGGTCCGTGATTTCGCCGGTGACCGATCCGCGCCGGCCATCATCGTTGAGGTCGACCTTCGAGATCAGACCGTCGCGATTGCGGACGACATACAACGTGTCGTCGTCCATCTCCATGCCATCGCCGTTCATGAGCGTCGCCCCACCGAGGTCGACCTGGGTGACCTCTTTCGAGGTCTTGTCGATCCGGTACAGATTTCCGGTGCTGGACTGCACAACGATCAGCGCCGATTCGTCGTCGTTCTCGACGATGCCGTTGGCATTGAAGCCCTCCCCGTAGACGAACGGGCTGCCGTCGAAGTTCACGAACGTCTCCATCGGAGCGTCCTGCGTCCCAGCCACGATTTGGTCGAACGGAATGCGGTACAGCGCCGGGCTGCGTGAATCCGTCACAAAGGTATCGCCGTTGTCGGCAATCGCAACGTCGTTGAGGAACGTCGCGTCGGTGCCGAGACCGTTGGTGAACGTGGCTACCAAATCACCGGAGTTGGCGTCGTACACCCACACCTTGCCTGTCGCTCCTCCGGCGATCACCAAGTAGTCGGGCCGATCGTCGTCATCGAGCACGTCGAGTCCGGCAGCACCCGTGCGTCCATCCGCGCCTCCGGGCAGAAACACCGACACGTCCGGCGATCCGACGGTTCCGCGGAACACGGCACCGTCGGAAGTGGAGGTGACGTAGAACGTGTCGTCGGCGGCGGTGATGCCTTCGGGGAAGACTCCTGTGCCCGGCAGGTTGTAGACGCCGGCGTTCGATGGGCCGGACGAAGCCGATACAGACGACGGAGCGGACGACGCCGGAGCTGACGATTCAGTGGGAGCGGAAGCGGGGGTCGGCTCCGGATCGGAGGACCCGCAGGCACCCAGCAGGAGTGTGGCGGCGGCAACAACGGGCAGTACCTGGAGGGCTCGTTTCACCCTCGCGAGTGTTCCATATGTCTCAATTTCTTGGCATTTCTCCTGGTGAGCAGATTTTCGGTCGAGACGTTTCGTACAGTCGTAGTCATGAGTGAGCTCTCCACCCTTGGCGCGACCAGCACTGAACTCGGCGGAATCGCCGGGTGGGCGGTGAGTTTGATGGAGGCGATCGGCGGTCCCGGTGCCGGTATTGCCGTCGCTGCCGAGAACTTCTTCCCGCCGCTACCCAGCGAGATCATCCTGCCGTTGGCCGGCTTCACCGCATCTCAGGGCGGGATGACGCTCTTCGGTGCATTGTTCTGGACGACGGCCGGATCGGTGCTCGGCGCTCTGGTTCTCTACTGGCTGGGCATCAAACTCGGACGTGACCGGATGTACGCCATTGTCGAGAAGATGCCGTTCGACGGAACCGAGGATCTGACGAAGGCCGAGGACTGGTTCACCAGACACGGTCGGTCGGCGGTGTTCTTCGGCCGCATGATCCCGGTGGTTCGCTCGGGCATCTCGATTCCGGCCGGTGTGTCACGGATGCCGGTACTGCAATTCACGTTGTACACCACGCTCGGCAGCCTGATCTGGAACTCCATATTCGTGCTGGCCGGTTACTTCCTCGGCGAGAATTGGCATTACGTGGAGAACTACGCCTCGGTGTTCCAGTACATCGTCATCGGCATCGTTGTGGCGCTGATCGCGTGGTTCGTGGTGAAGAAAATGAAGTCGAGGCGCGTCGAGGTTGAGTGAACCTCACAGATCGTCGATATCGATGAAGCCGTCCTGCAGAGCCCTCGCCAACAATGCCGCTTTGGTGGGTGCCGTGCGCCCCACCGCGGAGTACTTGGCTCGGATCCGGGACAAGTGGGTGTTCACAGTTCCCATCGACAGATAGAGCGCCCGCGACGCCTCCGACTTGGAGTCGGACACCAGCCACGTGGTGAGCACTTCGATTTCACGAGCGCTGAGCCGCGGATCGGAGCCTTCGTGGATGCGGATGTCGAGAATTGTCATGAAAATCCTTGATATCGGGCACCACCGCTGTCCCGGCGGCGCGAACACAGCACATCACACCGCACTCTTTCCGTTGGGTCACTCCGGATGATGACCGAGGTCGCTCTCACTCGAGAGTGAGTACTGTCACCGGCACCGTCACGGTCGGTCTCACCTCGGTAAAGTCCGTCCCCATGAACGAGCTCGACGCGACTGCCACCCATTTCGTCGAGGCGGCCGTCACATTGTTGGTCGCGGATCCTCGACGAATTCTCGACCGCGGTATGCGCATCGAGGACGTCGTCCACGCATCCGACTCGTCGACAGCGACGTTCTTCCGCAAGTTCAGCACCAAGGCCGACTTTCTCGACAAGGTGGTCGAGCAGCTGGCCCGGACCTCGCTGCCCACCGACGTCCACGAAACAGTTCGCAGCCAGGTGACGAACGGCGGTGCATCGATTCGCTCGACGGTGACGGCGCTCGTTGCGCAGTACTTCCCGGCAATCGTCGACCGGCAAAGCATCACCGAGTCTCTTCTGGACCACGTTTTCGGCGGACCGTCGTCCCCGACCCTGTTGAGTGAGTACCGCGTCCGAGACGAAGCCGTACTGGGCGCGTTCGAGGCACTGTTCGACCCCGACGGCGGGGCCTTTCGCCGTCCCTTCACAGCCCGAACGTTCGCAGTGACGGTCAACGCAATCATCGATGGATTTCGCCTCCGCAGTCAGGCGGACGCCGCGTCCGTATCGGCCGAGGTGATGTCCGACGCGGTGCTTGCCTTTCTCGGGGCCGTCGTCGACACGTCCGGACGTCATCAGCACCTCGATGATGTGGGAGAAGTCGATTCACCGGTCGAGGAACGCCTGCTTCCTCGCGATCCTCGCGCTGCGATCGTCACAGCTGCGCGCGACGAGTTCGGAAAGCGTGGCTACTTCATGACGCGAATGGACGACGTCGCCGACATCGCAGGAGTGCCGAGGACGGCCTGCAAGACACTGTTTCCGACCAAGCCGTCCGTCATCGTTGCAGCCCTGCAGAATCGGGTCGATCATCTTCGCGAGTCGGTAGCCGACGACCAGTTGCTGGGCCTCGATGAACTCACGATTCTACGAAATCACATGCTGCGGTGCGCGCAGCTCGCCGCCGACGAAGTCGAATTCATGGACGCGCTCCTCGTCGCCGTCGCACACGACACGTACGGCGAGCCGGAGGGGTTGATCTCGATCAAGGAGAAACTCAACCTGCCGGCAATCATCGGGCCGGTCATCGCGCGGGGCCAGGACAGCGGGGTGTTCCGAAAGAGCTCGAGCCCAGTCGATCTCGCAGCAGGCATCACCAATACGCTGCTGATGCGATGCTTCACACGAAGACAGAACAGCCCGCAGGACAACGCGAACTTCGTCGCTGAACTCCTCCTCGACGGTCTCGGTGTGCACTGAGCATCGACCGAGTGCGTGTTATCGGACCCGCCGGATGCCGTCCGCGAAATCGTCGAGAGCGGCAAGTATCTCCTCGGCCTGCCACACCCTGTTTCGTCGCCCCTTCGACGTCTGGTGCAAAATTCCCACCTCGGTCAGCTTGTCGATTGCCCGCTGAGCCGCAATCTCGCTGACGGCGAAAGTGTTTCGTACGTAGGCGTTGTCGACGACCGGTTGCGCCACCAGCGCGTCGAGTAGTTTCCACACAACCGAGTCGCTGCGTGCGACGACGCGATCGGTGTACTCGGTTCTGACGTCGGACAGCTCGTCTACCAATCGCCGCCCACCTTCGACGGCGTGGAACGTGGCAGCGGTGAGGCTTCGCACGATCGCCTCGACATCCCCGGCGCGGTAGGCATCCAGACTTCGGAAGTAGCCTGCGGTGTCCGTGAGGAGCCCAGCAGACAATGGAACCGTCACTCGCTCCGTCACTTCTGCCCTCCGCAGCATCGCGTGGACTATGGCTCGGCCCGTTCGCCCGTTTCCGTCCGTGAACGGGTGAAGCGTTTCGAATTGCGCATGCGTGACGGCGATATGCGGGATGACGGGCAAGTCCGAACGAGCTGCGAACTCGAACAGGTCGGCAAGTGCACCCGGAAGCCGGTCGTGGTGCGGTGGAACGAAAGCGGCACGGTGCGGGCCTATGTCCGATCCCCCGATCCAGACTTGCTGAGTTCGCCATTGCCCCGGGAACGGATCGCCGTTGGACTCCATCAGCGATCGGTGCATCTGAAGCACGCTTGCTTCTCCGATCGATGATCCGACCTCGAGTGCTGCTTCCATCGCACGGACGTTTGCCGACACGATCGAGGCGTTCCGCGTTGTGGGCGCACCCAATTCGGCGAGTGCAAGTGCCCTGGCTCCCACGGTCAGATTCTCGATCTGCGAGGACGCCGAGCTTTCCGTCCGCAACAGAATCGAACTCATGGGTGCAAGTTCCACTGACGAACCGAGCCGCTCAGAGGCATAGTGGTCGAATCGAACGATCTCACGGAGGGCGTCCTCCGACTCCGCGATCAGCTGCGCAGGCAGGTTCAGCTCTACCTCTGCAATACGCGGCGGTACAGCTGCTCGATAGTCACCCTGATGCAGCCGCCTCTGGGCGCGCGACGTGTACGAATCGGCGACACGCCACGGCCGGCTCTCGAACTCCACCGCAGGCCAGGATGCACCGGCCTCACCGTCTGCCATTATGTGACCATACCAAACCTTATTTGTATATAGTTTGGTATGACCCGCTAAACCGTACGATCGGCACGCTCGAACAGTGTCGAGATGCAGGTCGACTCCGCCGATGGCAGCTACCTTTTACAGTCAGGCTCGAAGCTGGCCATTGTGCAGCCGCTCCCCTGAGTCAGTCGTTCGGAACGCGGTACCGGCCGCCTCTGACGATAAATACCGTGTAACCCAGAACGGCCAACATGTAGAGCCCCGTCGGGACCGCAAGAACCCACACGTTGGCCCCGTCATCCGCCGTCGTACCCGCAACGCCGCCGAACCAGGCCAACAGCAAATTGGTTGAAACACCGATCCAGTCGAGGTCCTCGGGAACTTTTCGATTCAATGCAGGTCGGTTCTCGGCTGCGGTCCAGTAGTCGTGCATGCGTCGAGTCGGGAGATTCACGTACTGAGCCGGCAATTTCGGGAACCACCATCGAACGCTCGCGAACAGCCCGATCAGCAGAAATCCGGTGCCGCCCATCGTGAGGAGGAAAGACAGCTTCGAGTCCATCCGATCCACCTGACCGGATCCGTCGTAATGAGCGGGTATCTCGTCGCCCGCGGTGACGGCGACCCAGACGAGAACACCGATGAAGACGAGACTGGACAGCAGTAGGGCAGCGCGCGAAAGCTTCATCCCAGTCAACATTAGCGCCTGCGGCAGTGGTGTGGTGCTGAGCCTCTGGGTCGCTCCGCAGGCTATGCTCCTGTGCCACAGACGGCACCTATCCGCACCACTGCCGGAGGCACCGATGCCCAACAACGAGTTCGGAGACTTTCAGACTCCGATCGAGTTGGCGTGCGCGTTGGTCAACGCCCTGCCTCGTCGCGAATGGACCCGCGTCCTGGAACCCACCTGCGGTGTCGGGAACTTCCTGTCGGTGATGGCCCGGACTCATCCTGAAACAGAGCGCGTCGGGATCGAGGTGCAGCCCGAGTATGCCTCGTCAGCAGCACAATTCGGCAGGATCATCACAGCGTCGATCTTCGACTTCGATCTGGCCCGAGATATCGAGTGGAGTTCGGGGCCCGGCGCGACCCTCGTGATCGGCAACCCACCGTGGGTCACCAACTCGCAACTGTCGGTGCTCGATTCCGCCAATCGACCCGCACGCACGAACACGAAGAACGCTCGCGGCATCGACGCCATCACCGGCAGCTCCAACTTCGATATCGCAGAGTTCATTTGGATCAAGTTGCTCACCGAATTCGCAGATCGACCCGCAACCATCGCGATGATCTGCAAGACCCAGGTAGCTCGAAACGTTCTGCTGCACTGTGCTCGGCATCAGCTTCCGGTGACCGGTTCGAGCCTACGAATGGTCGATGCCAAAAAGTGGTTCGACGCAGGGGTCGATGCCTGCTGGTTCCTTGTCGAACTCGGGCCGGGCCAGACCGACTACACCGCAGAGACATTTCCGAGCATCGATGCGTCGCAGCCGGACAACAGAATCGGAGTCGTCGACGGCCAACTCGTCGCGAACGTCGATGCGTACCAGCGCAGCAAGCACTTCGACGGTGCCAGCCCTCTGGTGTGGCGGCAAGGCATCAAGCACGACGCCACCGCGGTGATGGAGTTGGCCGAGAATGGCGGCCCGCGAACCAAACTGGGAACCGGCGTGGACATCGAAGCCGACTACCTGTTCCCACTCTTCAAGTGCACCGATGTCTACCGCGACAAGCTGGACTCGGTGTCCAGGTGGATGATCGTGCCGCAGTCGCATACCGGTGACGACACCGAGCAGTTGGCGCACACCGCACCGAAGTTGTGGGCATACCT
The DNA here is from genome assembly GCF_002258365.1 of Rhodococcus sp. 06-221-2. Classification (NCBI taxonomy): domain Bacteria; kingdom Bacillati; phylum Actinomycetota; class Actinomycetes; order Mycobacteriales; family Nocardiaceae; genus Rhodococcus; species Rhodococcus sp. 06-221-2. The sequence continues at coordinate 246,972 of NZ_NOYJ01000024.1, read as the reverse complement.
CAACGCCAACACCGCGGCGCTCGACGGCCGGAAGTCGTCGATCTATCGCAATAGAACCCGGTTCTGCATCTTCGGTGTAGGCCCGTACACGTTCGCGCCGTACAAGATTGCGATTTCCGGGTTCCACAAGATTCCACAATTCAGGATGGTCGGTCCCTACGACGGCAAACCAGCGGTGTTCGACGATGCCACCTATCTGCTCCCTTTCGAGGACCCCGCAGCCTGCTCCGTCGCCCACGCGTTACTGACCGGGCCCGAAGCCACCGATCTCATTGCTGCTCTGGCATTCTGGGACAGCAAGCGGCCCGTGACGAAGAAGCTCTTGCAACGCATCGACCTCGCGGCGATCGCCCGGGCGACCGACCCCGTCGTACTGAGTGAGCGTTCCGCAGCGGCGGCAGCTGCGCACGGTCTGGTATTCGAGGCAGCATTGCTCACTCGCGCGGTGGATCTCGCGAGAGGCAAAAAGCTGTGACTGTCGATCCTCCTCAGCGACCACCCGTTCCAGAGCTGGTCCCTTTTTTATCGGCGGTGGCATGTTCGTGGTGGCTACCGCGGCGAAGTGGAGCGCGTTGATCTTCGTGTCTATCTTCCTCTGCGTATTTGCCGGTTTCGCAGCCCTCATTTCGACATGACTGTCCCGTCAGAGTCGGCGCATGATCGCACTGTCCGGCATCATCAACCTGCTGTCGGGCCACATACAGAAGTCGCGCCGACGCAGTGGAGGCGTCACAGATCGGTCTTGATCGTTTCGGCCAATCGGTCGAGGTACTTGGCGTTGCGTTTGTAGTGCACCCACGGCCCAATTTTGGTGCTGGTCACCAGGTGGGCGCGTTGTAGCACCGCCATGTATTGCGAGGCAGTCGACTGCGAGACGCCCGCTCTGGATTGAATGTGTTTGAGGCACACCCCTACCTGTTCGGCCGGTTCGAGCTGCGGCGGAAAGTCACTCGGGTCCTTGAGCCATTGCATGATCGCCAATCGCGCCGGGTTGCTGAGAGCACCGAACACTGCCGCCAGCTCCGCAGGATTCAGTTCGTCAGCCACCCTCGAAGCGTACCCCAATATCGCAATATCGCGATCTGTGGTCTACTTACTCGGACATCGCAATATCGCGATATTCAGATAAGGAGAAGCCGATGAAGACAGCAGTAGTCGTGGGGGCCAACGGCGTGATCGGCGGAAATTTGGTCGAACACCTGCAGCGGACCGGGGATTGGAAAATCATCGGCCTGTCCCGCCGCGGCGGTATCGACAGCGAACGCGTCCAGCACATTGCGGTGGACCTGCTCGACGGCGACGAGACCCGACGCCGACTCTCGCACCTGACGGACGTCACGCACATCTTCTACGCCGCATATCAGGAACGCCCGACGTGGGCCGAGCTGGTGCCTCCCAATCTGGCGATGCTCGTCAACGTGGTCACCGTGATCGAGGACAGTTCTCCGAACCTGGAACACGTCAGCCTGATGCAGGGTTACAAGGTCTACGGGGCGCATCTCGGACCGTTCAAAACCCCTGCGCGCGAAAGCGACCCACCGCACATGCCGCCCGAGTTCAACGTCGACCAACAACAGTTCCTCGAAAGCCGTCAGGTCGGAAAGAGGTGGTCCTGGTCGGCTATCCGGCCATCGGTGGTGTGCGGTGTAGCGCTGGGAAATCCGATGAATCTGGCCACCGTCATCGCTGTCTACGCCACCATGTGCAAGAAGCTGGGCGTACCCATGCGATTCCCGGGCAAGCCCGGTGCTTTCGAATCTCTGCTGGAAATGACCGACGCATCGTTGCTCGCCGAAGCGACCGTCTGGGCCGCAACCACTCCCGCGTGTGCGAATCAGGCGTTCAACATCACCAACGGAGACCTGTTCCGCTGGAACGACATGTGGCCGCGCATCGCGGACATCTTCGGGTTGGACACCGCCACCCCACTGCCGATGTCGCTGGCCGACGTCATGGCCGACAAAGAGCCACTGTGGAATTCGATTGTGTCCGAACACGAGCTGAAGCCCACTCCTTACCGCGATGTGTCGTCCTGGGCATTCGGTGACTTCGTGTTCTCGTGGGACTACGACGTCATATCCGACGGCTCCAAGGCCCGCCGCATGGGTTTTCATCGTTTCGTCGACACCGAGGCGATGTTCGCCGGCATCGTCACAGATCTTCGGCAGCAACGAATCATTCCCTGAGCGAATCGGGCTCAGTGGTTCCGCACCCCGGGAGCTGTGGAGGCATAGGCTTTTCGACGCACGCCCCCGACAAGGAGATCGCCATGTCAGTGAAGTCCGAATCGACGTCCACTCGGCACGTGATGCCCAAGAAGCAACTACTCGCAGTCAGTATCGGCAATGCCGTCGAGTGGTACGACTGGACGGTCTATGCGACATTCTCGATCTACTTCGCGACCCAGATCTTCTCCGGTGACAACCCGGCTGTGGCTCTGTTGAGCACCTTGGCGACGTACTCGGTGGCGTTCTTCTTCAGGCCGCTCGGGGGCTTGCTGATCGGACGTTTTTCCGATCTGAGAGGGCGACGTCAGGCAATGATCCTGACGATCGCGATGATGTCGGGTGGGTCGTTCGCGATCGCGGTCCTCCCCACGTTTTCCGTAGCAGGGTGGATCGCTCCGATTCTGCTGTTGCTGGCCCGGATCGTCCAGGGCATGTCGATGGGCGGTGAAGTCTCCAATGCGTCGGCCTACCTCGCCGAGATCGCCCCGAACAATCGGCGGGGGCGATACTCGTCCTTCTATTACATCTCCACCGGCACGGCCATTCTCCTTGCCTCACTACTTGGCGCGTATCTGACCTTCGTGCTCGACGACGACCAACTGAGCTCGTGGGGCTGGCGCGTACCGTTCGTCATCGGCGGGCTGCTCGGAGTAGTGGGACTCTGGATGCGACGCGGCATGGCCGAAGCCGACAACCAGGAACGCAACGCAGTGAAGGCGAAGGCCGTGCGAAACCCGTTGTGGGTGACCATGAAGCACCATCCTCGTGCCGTCCTGCAAGTCGTGGGATTCGTTCTCCTCGCCACTCTCGCCTACTACACGTTCTTCTCCGCGATGACGCCCTACGCCGTCAAGCAACGCGGAGCGGAGGCCAACGACGTGTTCGTGGCCTTGTCGATTGCGACAGCGATGTTCGTCGCGTTGCAGTACCCCATGGGCGCTCTCGCGGACCGCATCGGCCGCAAGCCGCAATTGCTCACCTACGCTGCACTGTTCGCGATTCTGATCATCCCGCTCTCCAAGCTGATCGGGCCGTCGTTCGTCAAACTGCTGATCGTCTTCTGCGTCGGCCTGCTGCTGTTCGCGATGTGCTCGGCCATCATTCCTGCCGTTCTGGCCGAAGCCTTCCCGGCAGAGCTTCGAGGTGTAGGTATCGGGGCCTGGTACAACCTCACGGTTGCGTTGTTCGGTGGCACCGCTCCCCTACTGGTCAATGCCTTGTCCGACGCAGGCCACGCCGACTGGTTCTTCTACTATCTCGCTGCAGCAGCTGTGATCTCGTTCTTGACGATGGTGTGGATGCCGGAGAAGCGTGGCCAGGACCTGGACTGATTCTCGGCGACACTACGATCGGATGACACACCGTCCGAGGCCGTAGGAGAGTCAATGCACCCGTTCGACGCAGCAGTCGCACTCGAGAGTGTCGGCGAGGGCACGTACGCCGGACGTACGTCGCCGTCGTACAACAACATGGTCGGCCCGTTCGGCGGAATCACTGCTGCCTCGTTCGTCCGGGCCATCGAGCTCCATCCCGACTGCCAGGGAACACCGGTCTCGTTGACGGTGAACTTCGCCGGTCCTGTCGCCGAGGGTGATTTCGAGATCTCGGCTCGCCCGGTGCGGACCAACCGAAGCAACCAGCACTGGTATCTCGAACTGACTCAGAACGGTGCGGTGGCGACGACCGCGACCGCGGTGTTCGGTTCGCGTCGCGAGACCTGGGACAACATCGAGGCGACGGTCCCTGACGTTCCTTCCCCCGCCGACACGAAGCAGGGCGGTCTTCCCGACGCCATCGCGTGGGCACAGAACTACGAGATGCGTTTCGTGCACGGCGCACTGAGCGATCAGGAGTCCGCTGACTCGACCGAAACTCTGTGGATCCGCGATACACCACCGCGGCCGATGGACTTCGCGGCCCTGACCTCGCTGAGCGATGTGTTCTATCCGCGGATCTTCCAGCGGCTCGGCAAGTATGTTCCGGCGGGGACGATCTCGTTGACTACCCATTACTTCGCTACGCCCGAGGATCTCGAGCAGCATTCCGACGGATACGTCCTCGGCACCGCGCGGGCACGCCGATTTCACCAGGGCTACTTCGACCAGACTGCCGAATTGTGGACCGAGGGCGGGATTTTGCTGGCAACCAGTCACCAGATGGTCTACTACAAGGTGTGACTCACCGACGACTGTTCGAGCAGTCGTCGTACCGCGCCCCTCGCACCGTTGTCCTGCAGCGAACGCTTGGCTCGCTGGTACGCACCTCGTAGTCGCGGGCTAACCGAGAGGTCCCCGAACACTGCGCGATTGGTCAGGAACGCTCCGGGATTGTCGTGGTCTTCCCACGACAGTCGCTGCAGACGCTCCGCATCGGCGTCGATCATGGGAACGTCCCCACGCTCGTACACCCCACACCATCCGGCGAGTATCAACGCGCAATGATCGACGGTCCGATCGTGCGCCAACCGATCTCGCAGTACCGGCAGCACGAACTTGGGAATCCGCGCGGAGGCGTCGACGATCTGACGTTCGAGGGTGTCTCGAACGGCCAGGCTCGAAAATCGTTGCAGCAGTTGCTCGATGTAGGCATCCAGGTCGATCCCCGGCACCGGCGCGAGCGTCGGGGCAGCCTCCGCACGCATGTACGATGCGACGAATTCACGCATGTCCGGATCCGCCATCACCTCGTGAACGTGGGTGTATCCGGCGAGGATGCCGAGGTAGCTCATGGCCTGGTGGGATCCATTGAGCAGCCGAAGTTTCATGTGCTCGTACGGTGCGACATCGGAGACGAGTTGCACTCCTACTTCGTCGAACGGTGGCCGCCCGAACGAGAAGGTGTCTTCGAGTACCCACTGCGAGAACGATTCCGACTGAACGGGCCAGCGGTCGTCGATGCCGAAATCACGTCGCAGGTCGTCGACGACGGTGGGCGTCGTGGCCGGGGTGATGCGGTCGACCATCGAATTGGGGAACGCGGTCGTGGCATCGATCCAGTCGGCCAAGTCGCTGTCGTGGTGGCGCGCGAAGGACGTCAGCGCGGTGCGGGTGACCGCGCCGTTGTGGACGATGTTGTCGCACGACATCACGGTGAACGGCGGGACTCCATGGAATCGACGGGTGGCAAGAGCCACGGTCAGAAAACCGAAGACGCTCTTCGGTATGGAGAGATCCTCGAGATCCGCCAGCACCGACGGGTCGGTGGGCTCGAACGCGCCCGTCAGATCGTCGACGCCGTAACCGCCTTCGGTGATGGTCAGGGACACGATCATCGTGGACGGTGAACTGAGCACATCGATGACGGACTGAGGATCGTCGGGTGCGAAGACGAAATCGGCGACGGAGCCGACGATTCGGGCGTCACGTATGCCGTCGGGGTCGACGGTCACGAGTGTGTAGAGGTAGTCCTGGGCGTCGAGGACCTCTCCGATTCTCTTGTCCTGGGGCAGTACTCCTACCCCGCACAGCGCCCAGTCCAGGTGCCCGGCCGCGAGCAATCGGTCGAAGTAGACCGCCTGATGTGCGCGGTGAAACGCACCGACACCGAAATGAACCACACCGCAGTGCAGTTCGTCCGCGTCGTACTCGGGCCTCGCGACGGTCGCCGGTAGGTGTTCCAACGTGGTGCGACGAAGCTCGGTCATGACTTCGGTCCTCGAGTCGGCTGAAGATGAAACGGACGTGGTGAGCGGTGGCGCTCCCGGGCAGGTTCTGCCACCAGGAGCACCACCGCAGTTCAGGGGTGAATCAGCAGGACGACTTGTAGACGTACTGTGCGCCTTCGCCGTCGATGTTGTCGGCGGTGATGACGTGGAAGCCGGTGGAGATGTCGGCGGTGACCGGCTTGTCATCGATGGCAGCCATGGCCTGCTCGACGCCATCGGTGCCGATGGTGCCGGGCTGCTGAGCGATCAGTGCTTGCACCGTTCCCTCACGAAGCTGCTTGACCTGCGCCGGGCCCGCATCGAAGCCGACGATCTTGACCTGATCCTGCTTGCCCGCCTGCCGAACTCCGGTTGCGGTGCCCTCGGCCGCAAAGGTGTTGGCAGCGAAGATGCCGACGATGTCGGGGTCCTTGGCCAGTGCGGCCGAGACCAGCCGGGCTGCTTCGGCCGGATCGTTGTGGCTGTACTGCACGCCCAGGTAATCGAAGGCCGAGTTCTCTCCGACGGCTTCCTCGAAGCCTTCCACTCGGGCATCGGCGGTGGAGACTCCCGGATCGGTGGAGATCACCAGTACCTTGCCGCCTGCCGGGCTGAGCCGCTCGATGGCGCTGAATGCCTCTGCGCCGCCGCCCTTGTTGTCGGACGAGATGGAAGAGACCGCGATGGACGGATCTTCGAGAGTGGTGTCGACGAGGACGACCTTGATACCGGCCTTGGAGGCTGCCTCGAGGGGTGCCTGCATGGCCGCGACGTCGGTGGGCGCGATGAGAATGGCCGACGGCCGTGATGCCACAACCGAATCCACGATCGGCTTCTGCAGCGTCGGGTCGAACTTCACCGGCCCCTGGGTGTCGACGGTGACGCCTGCGTCCTTGGCCGCGGCCTCGATTCCGCACTGCATGCTGATGTAGAACTCGTCGCCGCTGACGCCCTGGATGAAGGCGATCTTGCCGCTGCCGCCACCGCTTCCGGAGTCGGACGAACAACCCGCCAGGAACATGGCGGAGACCGAAGCGACACTCAGTGCAACGACGGCGGTGCGTGATGTGATCATGGTCGACTTTCTTGTAAGGGGTTGCGAGTGAGGGAGTTCAGGGCCGGTCCGAAGCTAGGGACTTCGAGACCAGAGTCTCTTGAGGGAGCTGGGCGACTGGCCTCGACTTGCGGCGTCGCGTCGACGTTGGTCGAAGTACACCGCGGCGATGAGAACCGCACCGACGGCGACCTGCTGCCAGAAGGGCTGTACTCCGACGATGACGAAGCCGTTCTGCAGTACGGCCGGGATGAACAATCCGACGACGGTGCCGAACATGGTGCCGATGCCGCCGAACAGGCTGGTTCCACCGATGACCACTGCCGCAATGACATTGAGGTTGGTCTGGGACTGGCCGGCGATCGCGGTGGTGCCGTACTGGGACAGCGATAGTATGCCCGCCAATCCGGCGAGGGTGCCGGAGAGTGCGTAGATCTTGACCAGATGCATGTCCACCTTGATGCCGACGCGGCGAGCGGACTGCTCCTTGGAGCCGACGGCGAAGGTGTAGAGGCCGAACTTGGTGCGGTGCAGAACGATTCCGAAGATGACGACCAGCACCAAGGCGATGCTCGAGATCAACGGGATGGTGGTGGCAGGCAGGTTTCCGTAGCCGATCGTGTCGACGAGAACCGGTGGTACGTCGCGGATGTCGACGCCGCCGGTGATGACCTGCGACAGACCGAGCGCCCCGCCCAGTGTGCCGAGTGTGACGATCAGCGGAGGCACTTTCGCCTTACCGATCAGAAATCCGTTCAGCAGGCCCCAGCACAGGCCGCATCCCAGCGCCACCACGATGCCGACGGCCGCCACGCCCCAGCCGTCGCCGCCGATCGCGGCCATCGTCTTCGCCGACACCACGCCGGAGAAGACGAGCACCGAGCCGACCGAGAGGTCGATGCCGCTGGTGACGATCACGAACGTCATGCCGATCCCGAGGACGGCCAGGATGGAGACGTTCTGGATGATCTGCCGGATGTTGCCCCATTCGGGGAAGCTGCCGGGGGCCATGATCGAGAACACCAGGCAGATCGCCGCCAGCACGAGCACGATCTGAAAAACCTGGACTCGCGCCAATTTTCCGAGCGACTCGACGAGATCGAACGTGTGCCGTGACGGCCTGTCGCCGGGAGGCAACGGCTCGAGCGATGGGGAGATGGTCTGGTTGCTCATCGTGTTGCTCCGGTGGTTGCGCCGGTCATCGCACCGACGAGTTCTTCCATGGTCGTGTTCTTGGCGTCGAGGGTGGCCACGCGCTTGCCCATCCGCAGCACCTGGACGCGGTCGGCTACTTCCATCACGTGCGGCATGGAGTGGCTGATGAACACCACGGCCACTCCCCTGTCCGCCACCCGGCGGATGGTGTCGAGGACGTTGCGCGTCTGCACCACACCGAGGGCGGCGGTCGGTTCGTCGAGAAAGACGACGCCCTTGGCCCAGGCGACGGCACGCGCGATGGCGATGGCCTGTTGCTGGCCGCCGGACATCGATCCCACCGGGACGGTGAGGCTGCGGACGGTGGCACCGAGTTCGTCGAGCGCATCCTGTGATTGCTTGCGCATCGTGGAGACGTCGAGGAAACCGAGGCGGCCGAGCGGCCCTTTGGCCGGTAGTTCGCGTCCGAGAAACATGTTCTGTTGCGCGTTGAGATGCGGAGCGAGCGCGAGATCCTGGAACACCGTCTCGATTCCGAGCTCTGCCGCCACCGTCGGACTGTCGAGATCGACTGCGGTGCCGTCGAACAGGATCTCTCCGGTGTCGACGGCCAGGCTGCCCGAAAGAGCCTTGACCATCGTGGACTTGCCTGCGCCGTTGTCGCCGATGAGGGCGACGACCTCACCCGGGTAGATGTCGAAGTCTGCGTCGTCGAGGGCGCGCACGTTTCCGAAGCTCCTCGACAATCCCCTCGCTTCGAGGATCGGTGTCGCAGCAGGTGCAACGGTGGCCATGGGTACTCCTCGGTCGAATGGAAACGTTCGGGTGTGGGACAGGACGCCCCCGCCGACGCCGGTGCAGCACGGTTCGAGAACTGGGCCTGCGCGGCATGTCGAGCTCCCTGCGGGGCTCGCTGTGTTAACGAGTGTGACCCACACAACTCGCATTGTCACGTGTTTCGCGAAAATTCATGTCACCGGTGACATGGCCTGTCGACCCGGCAGTTGTTCCGCCGCAGTACGAGGCCGATATCCGACCACGGAGTACCGTCTCTGAACTGGACAAATGGACGATCTACACCGTTTTCGCGACGGGAACGACGCGCTGCGGTACCGTCCATGACACCGATGACATACGCGTCCACTCCGGGACGAATGACACCGATGACATGACCACTCGGAACAGTGAAGGTAGACCCCCATGGCGAAGTTCGACGGCCGCAAGATCTTGGTGACAGGTGCCAGCGGAGGCATCGGCTCGGCAACGGTTCGGCGCTTGGTGGCCGACGGTGCCGACGTCGTCGCGGCGGGCCAGTCGGTGGACGCGCTCGACAAGCTGGCCGACGAGACCGGGGCCACGCCCCTGGCGTTCGATCTGACGTCCGAGGACAGTGTTCGCGACGCCGTCGCGGGCCTCGAGCTGTACGGGGTGGTCAACTGCGCCGGTTTCGGCGGCGAGATCGCCACGCCTCAGGACACCGACATCTCGATCTTCGACAAGGTCATCGCCATCAATGCGCGCGGCGCACTGTTGGTCATCAAATACACCGTCCCCGCCATGATCGCCGCGGGCACCGGAGCCATCGTCAACGTCTCGAGCCAGGCCAGTCTCGTCGCTCTGACCGGACACATCTCCTACGGGTCCTCGAAAGCAGCCTTGGACAACATCACTCGGGTCTCCGCACTCGAACTCGGCCGCCACGGCATTCGCGTCAACGGTGTGAACCCGACGGTCGTCATGACGGAGATGTCGGCGTTCTACTGGGGTCGCCCGGAGATCGAGGAGCCGTTCCTGGCGCAGATGCCGCTGGGACGCTGGGCCACCGAGGACGAGATTGCCGCGCCGATTGCCTTCTTGCTGAGCGATGATGCTTCCATGGTGACCGGAGTGTCGTTGCCGGTGGACGGCGGCTACACCAGTCGCTGACGGGACGAGGACGAGCAGACGGGGTAGATCATGACCACCATGCAAGACGTCGCGGCGCTGGCCAAGGTCAGTGCCAAGACCGTCTCACGGGTGTACAACAACGACCCGCACGTCGATCCCGATACTCGTGCCCGCGTTGCCGAAGCGCTCGAGTCGCTCAACTATGTGCCGAACACGATGGCGACCTCCTTTCGCAACGGCCAGACGGCGGCCATCGGTGTCGCCGTCCCGGACATCGACGACCCCTTCTTCTCCTCCATCGCACGCGCCGTGGAGGAACGGGCCCGCCAGGACGACATGGCAGTTCTCGTCACCAGCCTCGGTCACGACGGAGATCAGGAACAGGCTTTGGTGGAGTCACTGCTGCGGAGGCAGTTGAGCGGCTTGATCATTGCGCCGACGGGTGCAGACCACGCATATCTGGAGCGCTGGCTCGACAAGACACCGACGGTGTTCGTCGACCGCGCACCCGACGGCCTCAAAGCCGACAGCTTCGTCGACGACGATCACGGCGGGGCGGTGTTGGCCACCGATCATCTGCTCGATTTGGGTCATACCCGCATCGCCGTGATCGGCGACAGTGCCGGGATCCCGACCAGCCGCAATCGATTGGCCGGATATCGAGAGTCGTTGCAGGCGCGGGGAATCGAGTTCGACGAGGCACTTGTCGCTCTGGGTGTGCTGGACCGCGGGGATGCGCGTGTGGCACTGACCGACTTGACTGCACTCGACAGTCCGCCTACCGCACTGTTTCTGTCGAACGCGCGAGTGGCGATGGCCTGCGTGCCCGTTCTACAGCAGATGAATTTGCTGCATCTGGCGTTCGTCGGATTCGGCGACTTTCCCCTCGCCGATGCAGTGATGCCACCGGTGACGGTGATCGATCAGAACCCGGCTCGGCTCGGCCATCTGGCCATCGAACGACTGTTGGGTCGAATCGAGAATCCTGGGCGTCGTTTCAAACGACGCAACATCCTCGGCGTCGAGCTGATCGAGCGCGAATCCTGCACTCCCGGAACCACTCACACCATCAGCTGAGCCCGAGTTCTCGGGCCACGAGATCGGCTTGCTGCGCGGTCGTCAGTTCGGCGTCGACGCGCAGGTGCGGGATGCGCGGCGTCCGAGCGGGCGGATCCACCGGCCGGTGGGCATCGCGATCCGCCCCACGAGCGGCCCGGCGTCGCGCCAGGAGCTCCGGCGATCCGTCGACGTGGATCACCTTCGTTGCAGCAGGGGACAATTCGTTCACCAGGAGCGTCCATTCGGGCGCGCCCGTCAATTCGCGGGTGAAGGGCGCAACGAGGACGGGTCGTTGACCGAGCTGTACGAGATCCCGGGCAGCGGCGCGCACCACGGCGTAGCGCCCGGCGCGAATCCGCTCCGAATGTGGACCGACACTGTTCCAGTGTGGGCCTTCGATCAGCGAATCCAGTTCGTCCAGTAGCGGATTGGTGAGGGTGTCGAGGTCGAGCAGGGCCGTACCGAGACGGCGCGCCAGCTCTCTACCCAGCGTCGTTTTGCCACTGCCCGCCGCGCCTGCAACCACCAGGACCGGTAGAGATTCCCGTTCGATTCCGAGGACGTCTTGACAGACATGAGGCATAGCGGGAATCATACAAGACAACGTTGTCTCGCATACGTGCTACAGCGACACACTTCCTCCGATCGAGAGTTCACGTGACCGAGCGCGCCAGCATCAAAGACGTCGCCGCATTGGCGGGCGTCAGCTTCAAGACCGTCTCACGCGTCGTCAACGGCGTGGATACGGTCCTGCCGGAGCTACGCGAGCGGGTCGAGGCTGCGGTGCAGACACTGAACTACGTTCCGAACTCCGCCGCCAGGTCCCTGAAATCGGGGTCAGGCAACACCATCGGGATCGTCGTCGACTCCATCGACGACGTCTTCTTCGCATCCTTGGTCAGTGCCGTCGAAGATCGCGCACTCGAACACGGGCTCGCCGTCATCGTCGGCAGCACCGGCTTCGATGCCCAGCGCGAACGGGATCAGCTGGCCCTTCTGGCCGGACAACACGTGCGGGGCATCATCCTCGCGCCGGTCGGCGACCACAGTGACTTCCTCGTACCGCGGCGTCGCACACTGCCCACGGTCACCATCGACCGCTCGATCACTGGTTTCGATTCCGTCATCGTGGACGATTACGGTGCCGCCAAGCGAGCCGTCGAGAAATTGGTGGCAAGCGGGCACACGCGAATTGCCCTGCTCGGCTTCGACGATCGCTTGCAGACCGCGCAGTTGCGCAGGCAGGCATACCTCGACGTTCTCGCCGATCTCGGCCAAGAGCCGGAGGCCGCGCTCGCCCCTCCGGTATCCCACGCCGCAGATTCGGTGCGACCGGTGGTGAAGACGCTACTGGCGCAGCGCAATCCACCGACTGCGTTCTTCGTCGCCAACGCTCGACACGCGACCGCCGTGGTGTCGGTTCTGCACGAGATCGGTCGCACCGACGTCGCCATGGTGTCGTTCGGCAATTTCTCGCTCGCCGATGCCGTCAGCCCATCGGTGACCTGCATCGACCAAGATCCGTATCGCATAGGCACCCTCGCATTCGACCGCCTGGTACAGCGGTTCGACGATCCCTATCTCGAACCCGAGCAGCAGATTGCGCCGACCACTCTGGTGGAACGACTTTCACATGCACTCCCTCTACCCGTACAGAAATGAGACCAACTCCGTGAACCCCAGACTTGTTGCGGGACTGGACCTCGGGAGCACCGGCGTCAAAGTACTCGTCACCGACGATGCCGGCACCGAACTGCTCATCGAGCAGAGTCCCACACCGTGGCGGCACGGCCCGGGCGGAACCACCGACCTCGCCGCCGAGGACTTGCTGACCACCATCGGGCAGTTGCTCGACGCCGTCGCGCGTCGACTGCCCGACGTCACCGGCGATCCGGCCGCCCGCATCGACGCCATCGCGGTGTCCGGGATGGGCGAGACGGGCTTTCTTCTCGATGAAGACAACGTTGTCCGCGCGCCGGCTTTCGCGTGGTTCGATCCGCGCGGTCAGCAGCAGGTCGACAACCTGCCGGCCGAATTGCGCGACCGGTTCGCCGGCAAGACGGGCCTTCCCGTCGGCGTGCAGGTCTCCGTCGTCAAGATCGCACACCTTCGCGACAACGGACTGAGCTTGAACGGGCTTCGCTGGTTCAACCTGCCGGAGTTCGTCGTACTGTCCCTCGGTGGCCGGCCGGTGGCCGATTACTCGCTGAGTTCGCGCACCGGACTACTCGATCAGGACAGCGGCGAGCCGTGGTCGGAGATGTTGGCGCACTTGGGTGTCGGCACCGACTTCATGCCGCCACTGGTCGACGCCGGAACCGATCTCGGAACTGCCGACTCACCAACACTTCCCGAGACGATTGCCGGAGCTCGATTGACCGTGGCCGGTCACGATCATCTCGTCTCCGCGGTGTCGGGCGGAGCTATCCCGCCCGACCGCTACCACGTGTCGATGGGCACCGCCGAGGTGCTGCTGCGGGTACTCGACGCTCCGTTGACCACGGCCGCGCGGAGCAGGCTCGCCGACCATCTCATCAACTCGGTACGCCATGTGGTGCCGGGCCAACATGTACTCGTTGCCGGAGTCAAGACCGGCTTGCTGATGCGACGGGCGTTGCAGCTGTGCGACATCAGCGATCGTGCCGGCCGCGACCTACTGGACCAGCGAGTGTGCGCCCTGCCTCCAGGTGGGCCGTTCACCGACGGTGGTATCGACATCGCCGGTGCCCGCAACGACGACGGCGTTCTGTCCATCACGGTCCGGACCGACGGGATCGATTCGGCGGAGCTGTTCCGTTCGATTCTGTTGCACGGCAACGACGAAGTGGCTCGACTCATCGAGGCACTCGACGCCGAGGTGCCGCCAGCCAGGACGACATTGCTCACCGGCGGCTGGGCCGGGATGGCCAGCGTGCGAGACGCGCGAGCTCAGGTGCTGCCCGGCGTCTCGGTCTCGACCCGATCCCAGGACACCGCCTACGGTGCAGCGCTGTTCGCTGCCCGCCTACTGACGCTCATAGAAATCTGAGCCCATATTTCTGCAGTGAGACAACGTTGTCCCACTCGCGCTCGACCCCAACACCCACCAGGAGAAGAAGATGAACGAACTCACCACCCTCGAACGTCGCGGAATGGCTGCCATTTCCACCGAAGACGGCAACATGCTCATCGTCGCGGGAGATCAGCGCAACGGCATGAAGGCCGTCATGAAGGACGCCGTCGACGGGCCGGGCTCGATCACCGTCGAGCAGCTCGCCGAGGCCAAGGCCGATCTGGTTCGCTACCTCGGCAACCACGCGCCGGCCATCCTGCTGGACCCGGAGGTGGCACTGCCGAAGATCGTCGACGACGGTGTGCTTTCACGGGGCACCGCTTTGGTGGTCGGCATGGATGCGTCGGGCTTCGAGGAGACCGGCGGTCTGCGCTACACCCGTTTCGTCGACGGCGTGACCCCGCGCGTGGTGCGTGACCTCGGCGGCGATGTCGCCAAGATGCTGTTCTACATGCGCCCCGAGCAGCAGGGCGTCGATTCCCGTGTTGCCGAGGAGATCCGCGACCTCGTCAAAGCTTGCTCGGCCGAGGGTCTGCTGCTCATCGTCGAGATCTTGACGTACCAGCTCGAGGGCGAGTCGGACGAGGACTACAAGGCCGGCTTCGGCAAGATCATCGCTGATTCCACGCGCATTTCGGTCGAGTGCGGTGCCAAGGTGCTCAAGCTCCCCTACCCCGGTTCCGCCGAGGCCTGCGCTGCCGTCACCGAAGCGGCACAGGGTGTTCCGTGGGCCGTGCTGTCGGCGGGCGTCGATCACGAGACGTTCATCGAGCAGGTCCGCATCGCCGTCGCCAACGGTGCGCGCGGAGCGATGGCAGGCCGGTCACTGTGGAAGGACAGCATGGCTGTCTCTGCCGAGACCCGCGAGGATCTGCTCACCAACCGCGCACTCCCCCGGCTGCGTGAGCTGAACGCGGCCGTCGACGCCTGATCGGCGTCTTTCAACCGAGCCCGTGGGCGAACACGGGCTCGGTCGACGCCGTCTGGGTAGCGTGAACCCATGACGGAAGACTCGAAGCACATCGATATCGTTGCCGCGCCCGGAGTGTTCGCCGACCTGCAGACCGCGCAAGAGCTGGTCGCGAGGGCGCTGTCCGCCCGCGGTCTGTCGGGCGGAATTGTCGACGCTGCAACCGGTTCCGATGAGGTCGTCGTCGTTCCCGGCGATGGAGCACAGGTCGATACGTCGTTGTACAGCAGCGTCGTTCGCGTCGACTTCGGTCAGTGCGCGCCGGATCGGTCCGAGGGGATTCGCGCCCATATCCGGGGCCGCGGTCTCGACGGCCTCCGGTTCGCGATCGACACTGTCTACTTTCATCGCTTCCACCCCGGCACGATCGTGACGTACGGAGATCACCCCGAGCAACGCGTCGAGTTGCGGGTGCCGGAAGGCGACGGACCCTTTCCCGTCGCCGTACTGATTCACGGCGGGTACTGGCGTTCGCGGTGGGAATTCGACCTGATGGATGCGATGGCGGTCGATCTGACCGCACGCGGCTACGCCACCTGGAATGTCGAATACCGCCGACCCGACGAACACGGGTGGGATGCGACGACCGAAGATGTCGCGGCTGCTCTCGCCGCGCTGGAGACGGCACCCGCCTCGCTGGATCTGTCTCGAATTGTCCTGATGGGTCATTCCGCGGGAGGCCAACTGGCCCTGGGACTTGCGGCCGATTCTGTCGGCGAACGGGTGGCCCCTGCCCTGGCGGTGAGTCTGGCCGGGGTGCTCGACCTGAAAGTCGGCGACGAGCGGTGGCTCGGGGAGGGTGCGGTATCGAACGCCATCGGTGCCCGCTATGCCGAGGCCCAGCGCATCTACGAGGAGTCGTCACCGATGTCTCGACTGCCCCTCGGCGTTCCACAGCTGGTGGTGTCCGCAGTGGCCGACGATCCCAATCTCTTGGAGATCAGCCGCGCGTACTACGCCGCCGCATCCACGACTTCCGATTCCGTTGCTTCGGTCGAAGGACCGGGCGGGCACTTCGCCGTCGTCGATCCCACGTCGGAGATCTGGGTCGACATCGTTGCGGCGGTAGATGCCGCCCTGATGTAACTCGACCTCAGTCGGTGGTGATCGACAGAATCACCCGCGGCTTGCGGCGTCGAGCAATGATCAATTCGACGAGCATGACGATGCGGTACTCGAAGCCGTATTTCTTCTTCAGCACCGAGGTCGGTCTCGAGGCGGCGTCTCCGGTGACGATGGTCGCCGAGCCGGTTACCGCCACGGCGTCATCGGGCACCGCTCCGCGCCGACTGCACGGGCGGAGCTCCACGCGATCGGAGTTCCTGATGCGCTTGACCTTGCCGCTCTCCGCGGGAGTGATGACGACCAGGTTGTCGCCGTCTCGGGCGATCCACACCGGCGTCGATACCGGCGCACCGGATCGACGGAAGGTGGTGAGCGAAACGAATGCCTCGTCGCCGAGGGCACGAGCGTCATCCGAAGTAGTGGCCATGAGTACCAAGTTACGCACCCTCCTCGCGTCGAGTCCGTAGTGTGCATGTTGTGACGCGGAGCACAACGACGTGCAGCCGCGCCGGGACATCGAAAGCGAGATCGTCGTGAAGAGCACCATGCAGGACACCCCACTGTCCATCGGCCAGCTGGTTCGATTCGGGACGTCCATCCACTCCTCGGCCGAGATCACCACGTGGACCGACACCGGCCCCACCACGGTGACATTCGGGGAGTTGGGCAGGCGGGCAGCACAATTGGCTCACGGCCTGAGGTCGATAGGGATCGACGATGATCAGCGAGTCGCGACATTCATGTGGAACAACGCCCCGCATATGGAGGCCTACATGGCGATTCCGGCGATGGGCGCAGTGCTGCACACCCTGAACATCCGACTCTTCCCCGAGCAGCTCACTTACATCGTCAATCATGCCGAGGATCAGGTGATCATCGCCGACGCGAGTCTGCTCCCCCTGCTGACGCCGTTGCTGCCGACGTTCGAGACCGTGCGACACCTCGTGGTCGTTGGGGTCGACCCGGCGCAGGTCACTGCACCCGACGGTATCGAGGTGCTCGGCTACGAGGACCTGCTGGCGGGCAACCCGGAGGAGTTCGATTGGCCCGAACTCGACGAACGGTCAGCTGCCGCAATGTGTTACACCTCGGGCACCACCGGTGATCCCAAGGGGGTCGTGTACTCGCATCGTTCGATCTACCTGCATTCCATGCAGGCGTGCATGACCGACGCAATGGCAATTGCGCAGTCCGACAAGGTGTTGGCCATCGTGCCGATGTTCCACGCGATGTCGTGGGGGCTCCCGTATGCGGCGCTGATGGTCGGTGCGTCCCTGATCATGCCCGACAGGTTTCTGCAGCCGGCTCCGTTGGCAGAGATGATGTCGACGCTTCGTCCGACGGCGGCGGCTGCTGTCCCGACGATCTGGCAGGCCCTGCTCGCTCATCTGGACGAGCATCCGGCGGATCTGTCGAGTCTGCGTGATGTGGTGGTCGGCGGTGCCGCATGCCCACCGAGTCTGATGAAGGCATTCCACGAGAAGTACGGCGTCCACATCTCGCAGGCATGGGGCATGACCGAGACGTCACCGCTCGGCACCTCCGGTAGGCCCGACGCGGGACTATCGCCGGAGGACGAGTTCGACTTGCGTTGCACACAAGGCAGATTCGTTGCCGGCGTTCGGGCACGACTCGTCGACGACGCCGGAACGGTCCTGCCGTGGGACGGGAGGACCGTCGGCGAGCTCGAGGTCCGTGGCCCGTGGATCACCGGCAGCTACTACCGCGCCGACGCGGACGACAAGTTCGACGACGGTTGGCTGCGAACCGGTGACGTGGGCACCATCTCCGAGAACGGCTACCTCCGCCTGACCGATCGCTCCAAGGACATCATCAAGTCCGGCGGTGAATGGATCTCCTCGGTGGAACTAGAGAACCAGGTGATGGGACACCCGGCCGTTCGCGAGGCCGCGGTCATCGGTGTGCCCGATCCGAAGTGGGACGAGCGGCCACTGGTCGCTGTCGTCGTGCGCGAGGGTGCGTCGGTGACGGCCGAAGAATTGAAAGAGTTCCTCGACAGCCGCGTCGCGCATTGGCAGTTGCCGGAACGATGGACCTTCATCGACGAGGTCCCGAAAACGAGCGTCGGCAAGTACGACAAGAAAAGGCTGCGGAGTTCCCACGCCGACGGTGCGTTGGAGGTCATCGAACTGGTCTAGCTCCAGCCGATACGCCTCTCACGATTGGTGCCGTCAGTGCGTTGTCGGCGGGCCCATTCCCAACGAGGCGAGAGTCATGTCCGCAACTCGTTCGAGTTGATCCCGAGTCGACCCGTCTCGGGCACGTTGCGACATGCCCTGGATGACGACGCCGATGAATTCCGCTGTGTCGAGAGGTGCCGACGACTGCGGCAGGATTCCGTCGGCGGCGTTCTCCGAAATGCGTTGTGCCAACAGTGAGACGTTGGCATTGCGTATGTCGCGCAGCCGATCTGCGATGCTCTGGTTGGCCTCGGTGACCCCGACGGCCGAACTGATGATCAGACAGCCCCCCGGACAGGACTCATCGGTGTAGTGCGATGCTGCCTCGTACAGCAGTCTGGAAATGAGTTCGGCAGCGTTGGGCTCCTCGGCAAACGCCCGGCCCATGAAGTCACCGCGGGTCGCGAGGTAACGGTCGATAGCAGCGAAGAACAGCTCTTCCTTGCCACCGAATGCGCTGTAGAGACTTGGCGGGTTGATGCCCATAGCACTGGTGAGCACGGAGACGGAAGTGCCCTCGTACCCGTGCCGCCAGAAGGCCAACATCGCTTTGTCGAGCGCGGCGTCGACGTCGAACTTCCGGCCCTGCCCGCGAACCCCGGCCATTGTTCCCCCTCCCTCTCGCGCATTGCACTGCTCGGTGTGGCCGAGCTTACTCGTATAGCGATCGATACACGAATAGCCTAGCCTCGGACAGGTCGCGCTACGTGAACGAGAGGAAGTCGAATGAAAGCTGTTGTCATCACCGGCAAGGGTGGACCCGAGGTACTCACAGTCGCGGAGATCGACGAGCCCGACGCAGGCTCGGGCGACGTCACCGTGTCGGTGGCTGCGGCAGCCGTCAATCCGGTCGACATCAAGACCCGCTCGGGATTCCTGCCTATCGAACTGACGTACCCCGCGGTCCTCGGTTGGGATCTGTCCGGCACCGTCGTCGCCGTCGGACCATCGGTCACCCGATTTGCACCAGGCGACAACGTGATCGGAATGATCACGCAACCAGCGCACCGCTTCGGCACCTCTGCCGAGCGAGTCGTCGCCGACGAATCACTGTTCGCGCACGCACCTATCGGCATCAGCCTCCAGCACGCCGCAGCAATCCCACTCGCCGCCCTCACCGCCATGCAACTCATCGACAAGATCACCCTCCCTGCGCATTCGACGGTCTTGGTGACGGGTGCGGCCGGTGCGGTGGGCGGCATAGCGTCGGCGCTTCTGTCGATCCGCGGCCACACCGTCGACGCTGTCGCGCGGAAGTCCGATACCGAAAACCTCCTCGCACACGGTATGCGCAGGGTGTTCACGAGTCCCGTCGACCTGCCTGCGGGCGCTTACGACGCCGTGGTCGATACGGCCGGCATCGTCGACGCCATCGACAGCGTGCGCGACGGCGGAGCGTACGTCTCGATCGAGGACGGAAATCAGCCCGAGCCACAGCGCAACATCACGCCGAGTAAGAGCTACGTGAACGAGGACGGGCTGGGGCTCGAGAAATTCGTCTCGCCCGTCTCCGCGGGGACGATCACTGTTCCGGTCGCTCGCGAATGGGAATTCGACCAAGCCCCACAGGCACATTCGCTGCTGGCCGCCGGTGGAACACGAGGAAAGGTGTTGTTGATCCCATGATCGGTGATGCTCGACCCGTCCCCGGTGCGCTATGAAATACGGAATCAATCTTCCCAACTTCGGGCCGCAGATCGACCCGGACGGAATTCTCGCGTGGGCGCGCACTGCCGAATCCGCTGGTTTCGACAACGTGCTGCTTTCCGATCACGTCGTACTGACCGAAGACGCTCACGGCCGCTCGCCGTCACCCTTCTACGAATGCCTGGCGACGCTGTCGTGGCTCGCGGGTCAGACCGAGTCCATTCGCCTCGGCAGCGGGGTACTGATCGGAAGCCATCGCCATCCGGCGCATCTGGCTCACGCGACCGCCACAATCGACCGGCTCAGCGGTGGACGACTCATCGTAGGAGTGGGCGTCGGTTGGACGACCCAGGCATTCGATGTGCTGGGTGTTCCCTTCGACCGGCGAGGTCGAATGACCGATTCGACGCTCGAAACTCTGCGTGCAGCATGGTCTTCCGAAACGTACGGGGCCATGGGAGCAAGCGGCACACCCCGCCGAGTTCACACTGGACCGCTACCGCTGCAGACACCGCATCCGCCACTGTGGATCGGTGGCAACGGTGCAGCCGCACTCGACCGGACGAACGCGTTGGGCACCGGCTGGCATCCCCTACACCCCACCCGGCAGCAATGCATCGATGGATCCCGCGCGCTGAACGATGGTAAGGAGTTCGTCCCGCGGATCTTCTTCCTACCCTCTGACGCTTCGGTGCAATCGCCGAACCGCCCGCTCGGCTACGGGTCCATCGAACAAATTCTTGAAGACGTTCAGTTCCTCGCCGAACTAGGCACCGAGACAATCGTTCTCGACACCGACCCTGGAGACCAGAAGCTTCGAAGTTTCACTGCCCACGATCTCGAACTAGTTCGATACGCAGGCGACGTGTTGGGGATGTGAGTCACACGCTCGACAGTGCGAACTATCCGCTCCAACCCCAGTTGTAGGGGTTCACCACGATTCGATACCAGACATCGGTGTCCGCAACGTTGGTGCAGGGCACCAGGATGTACGACTGTGATGCTTGCTCGAGCGACAACGCCTTGTTGCAGAAGTACTGTGCGCCTTCGCCGGATTGCTCCGCGCGATAGACGGGGCCGTAGTGCCATTCGTCGGCACTTGCGGTCGCAGCCCCCATCGTGGCACCGGCGGCGAGCGGAAGCGCCAGAAGTCCGGTCAATACGGCAATACGTCGGCTGATGCGGTTCATTCGAGGGCCTTTCGTGGCGGCACGTCCTGCACAACGTCGCCGGCCGTGGTCCGGCCACCGACTCGATCCGTTCATTGGTGACGTCGCTCGACGGCCGAGTCGCGTTACCGCTCGCGAGAACGACGGTCCCGCAGCCCTATCGAACTCGGTATACGGCTTGTCGGCGTCGTCGACGACCGGGACCGTCCTGGGCACACACAGCTATTCACATTGCGGGCCAGTGATGTACCCCTGCTCGCAGCCATACTGCGTTTGTATGTCACCGCTGGTGGGTTCTTCTCCGCAGAGGACGCCGCAGCGCTCATACCCGTTGACGACACCATCGCCGTTGCGGTCTTCGGATTCGTTGTACGGATAGCCGGATTCCTGTGACGGCACCGTAGCTGTACACCTCGGATCGTTCACCGCATAGGACCCATCGGTGAAGACCGCGGTACCGCCGTAATCGCAGTATCTGAACTCGGGAGGTGCAGGGGCGACGTATGTGTCGCATTCGGCTTCGTATCCCGTCGTTCCGTCTGAATATAAAGCTGTGCCGGACTGGTACAGGCCCAAGTCTCCACATTGAAAGGTGACCGGTTGGGGCTGAGGAACGGGTGCCTGCGTGGGTGGTGGCGGCGGCTCGACGGTGAGGGTTGGCGGTGCGGATGCCGGACTGGACCCCCTCGACACGGGGGGATTGTCGCTCGGAGGCTCGGTTGCGCCGTCGTTTGAGCAGCTCAGGCATGCTAGAGCGATTGCGATGACTGCAATGGACAATCTTCTCGACATAGCCACTCCGAACGAATCAGATAGCGTGGGCCCGTCCCCGACCACAGGCAATGTCGATCCAGTATGGCAATTGACTGGACGCTGAAGCGCTTGATTCGACACCCGACATCTGGAGATACGCCTTTGATCCCGGACACAGGGGTGGCGACACGGGATGAATGCGGTGCCGCACCTCGGCTGTCCGAGCGCAGTCCGGATGCAACCGCCAAAGATCCTGGCTGCGAGTGCCTGCTCGGATTTACAGCGAGCTAGCTCAGGACACTACGAAGTGCGAGAGGATCGCTTGAACCTCGTAGATGTCGACCTGCTTGGTGAACTGCTTCTGGATAGGAACCGCGTTGCCCGAAATCCAGATTTTCAATTCGGCGTCCAGATCGAAAGTACCGGCAGTTTCGACAGCGAAGTGTGTGATCGAGCGGTAGGGCACGCTGTGGTATTCGACTTTCTTGCCGGTCAGACCTTGTTTGTCGATCATCAGTAGACGACGGTTGGTGAACAGGAAGGCGTCTCGGACCAACTGGTACGCCGCGTGGATTTGCTCGCCACCGCCGAGTAGCCGGCTGTACTCCTGATGCGCTGCGACAGGATCGATCTTTCCTGCGTTGCCGATCAGACCGTCCATGAAGCCCATGTGCTCACGCCTCTTCCGCCCAGTCCGCCGCGTGCGGACACCTGAAATCTAGTCGCTGACGAATCCACTCTCGTTACCGCACACTCACTTGACCAAGATCTGGATTGGTGCGATCACTCCGAAGTACAGACGCTCTCCGTGCCGATCTGTGCAGCTCGACAGCGTGGCCGCGGTCGCGGATGCTCTGGGGTGCGATATCGCACTGCTCACGCGCGCCGGATCGTTTGTGCCACCGCTGGATCCGACATGATTCAAGCACTCGAGCTACGAGAGGTCGATGCAGCCGATGCCTACCAGGGAAGACCCCTTCTTCCCGATTTACTGACCCGCTCGGGAAACGACATGGTGTTTCGATACGACAGCACCTACCTCGACGACTCCTCTGCGTCGGATCGTCACCGAGGCCCGAATTGACGGTCTCCCGCATCCCCCAGTCCTGGCACGATGATGCCCTGATCGTTGAGCTCATCATCGACGGCGGCACACACCACACGGACGGGATGTCCTGACTTCTCCAGCGCGGCAAGGCCTTCAGGTGTGACGACGACGCACACGACGACCACGTCGGTTGCTCCACGTGCGACGAGCAAGTCGATCGTCGCGGTCATGGACCCGCCTGTGGCCAACATCGGGTCGAGAACGAACACCGGCGTGCCGGCGAGATCTGCGGGGAGAGACTCGAGGTACGGCACCGGCTGCAGTGTCTCTTCGTCTCGCGCCATGCCGATGAATCCCACACCGGATCGCGGAATGAGCGCACTCGCCTGCTCCACCATGCCCAGCCCGGCCCGCAGAACCGGCACGAGCAGAGGTGGATTCGCCAACCGAACACCCGTGGTGCGGGCAACCGGGGTGTCGACCTCGAAGGTGTCCACCGGGGCATCACGCAAAGCCTCGTACACCAAGGTGTGTGTCAGCTGCCGCAGCGCCGAACGGAAGGTCGCGTTGTCACTGTGGACGTCGCGCATCGTCGTCAAAAGCGCTGCGGTCAAGGGATGGTCGACTACGTGGGTATCCATGGTCGCAGATTATGGGCCCCTCGTCGGCCATCCGTCCACACGGCTCGCGCTCGCTCGAACTGTCCGAAAGCGACCCCTCAGCGTCGGCAACTTTTGCCCACGACGGAGCCGCGACCGGCACGTTGACTCGGACGCATGACGCTTCGCAACGATCGATTCGAGTTCGACACCGACATCGCTCCCCTGTCTCGGAACGCAATCCGATGACGGTCGGACCGCTCTCCGACTGCCTGGTCGTCGACCTGTCGCGGGCACTCGCCGGACCCCATGCCGCGATGATGCTCGGGGACCTCGGCGCGCGAGTGATCAAGGTCGAATCGCCCAGCGGCGGTGACGACACGCGAAGCTGGGGGCCGCCCTTCGTCGCCGACGACGAGGGCGATCGACACTCGACGTATTTCCTCTCGTGCAATCGCAACAAGGAGTCCATTGCACTGGACCTGAAAGCTGTCGACGGCCGAGAAACGCTCACCGCATTGATCCGCCGCGCCGACGTGCTCGTCGAGAACTTCCGCCCCGGCGTTCTCGCTCGCCTCGGCTACAGCATGGAGGCATTGCACGAGCTGAACCCCCGTCTGGTGATCCTGTCGATCACCGGTTTCGGCCACGACGGGCCAGAAGGCACGCGCCCCGGTTACGACCAGATCGCTCAGGGCGAAGCAGGATTGATGTCCCTGACCGGGCCGTCGAAGGACGAACCCACTCGGGTCGGCGTTCCCATCGGTGATCTGCTCGCCGGAATGAACGGCGCATACGGCGTCGTGGCCGCATTGCACGAGCGCAACACCACCGGACGCGGCCGCGTCGTGCGAACCAGCCTGTTGGCCTCCATCGTCGGGGTGCACGCATTTCAAGGCACTCGCTACACCGTCGCCGGCGAGGTGCCCCGCCCCACCGGCGGACATCACCCGTCGATCTGCCCGTACGGTCTGTTCCACTCGTCCGAGGGGCTGGTTCAGATTGCCGTCGGCAGCGAGGGACTGTGGCAACGCTTCGCTCCCGCATTCGGATTGGACCGTCCGGAGTGGGCCACCAACCCCCAACGGGTTGACGACAGAGAGGCCGTCATCGCCGCTGTCGATGCCGTTTTCGCGGACTGGCCGACCGACAAGCTTCTCGGACTACTCGGCGAGCTGGGCATACCGGCCGGACGTGTCCGTGATCTGGCCGAGGTCTACACCTGGGAACAGACCCGGTCGCAGGGACTGATGATCGACGTCGACCATTCGGCCCTGGGCACCATCACGTTGCCCGGCCCACCGCTGCGCATGGACGAGGATTGCGAGGGTGCCGCTATGCGCACGACGCACGCAGCCCCGCCGACCCTCGACCAGCACGGCGACTCGATCCGCGCCTGGCTCGAGACGACGCCATGACCCGCACCGGCGCGCCGGCACGGCTCGGCGCGCTCGAACTCGTCGAGATGGTCGTCGACGCCGGCAGTTTCGTCCGGTGGGACACCGACCCGCTTCCCCCGATCGGGGTGCACGGACCGGCGGATCAGGGCTATCTCGACGAGCTGGCCGCGGCCCGTGAAACGAGCGGCTGCGACGAGTCGGTGCTGACCGGCGAAGCCACCCTCGCAGGGCGCCGGGTGGCACTCGTCCTGTGCGAGTTCGGGTTTCTCGCAGGCTCCATCGGAACGGCGGCCGCCGAACGATTGGTACAGGCCGTCGAAAAGGCGACGGCAGAACAGCTTCCGCTGCTGGCCTCGCCGACCTCCGGCGGAACACGGATGCAGGAGGGCACGGTTGCCTTCTTGCAGATGGTCAAGATCTCGGCGGCTATCGCTGCGCACAAGTCGGCGGGTCTCGCCTACGCCGTCTACCTTCGTCATCCCACGACCGGTGGAGCACTTGCCTCGTGGGGCTCACTCGGCCACGTCACTGCGGCCGAACCGGGTGCGCTCCTGGGCTTTCTCGGTCCGCGCGTGTACCAGGCGCTGTACGGGGAGAAGTTTCCCGAGGGAGTGCAGACAGCCGAAAACCTCGCCGCTCGTGGCCTGGTCGACGCGGTGGTCCCTCCCGAGCAACTCCGTGAGGTTGCCATTTCGGCGCTCGCCGTCCTGTGTGCGCCACACGAGCCACCTCCGCCGGTTCCGAACATCCCGTTGGAGCACCTCGACGATGTGCCTGCTTGGGAATCCATCCGTCGTTCTCGACGGCCGGAACGGCCGGGAGTACGCCACCTCGTGCGATCGGCCGCGAACACGGTGACGACGTTGCAGGGCACCGGAGCCGGTGAGATCGAGCCCGGATTGTTTCTGGCCCTGGCCAAGTTCGGGGCCTCGGCGTGTGTACTTCTCGGCCAGGACCGCACTTTTGCCGATCAGCCGTTGGGTCCCGCCGGCCTCCGGGAAGCGCGACGCGGAATGCGGCTGGCGGAAGAGCTGCAACTACCCCTCGTCACTGTGATCGACACTGCCGGTGCCGCGTTGAGCAAGGAGGCCGAAGAAGGTGGCCTCGCGGGCGAGATCGCCCGCTGCTTGGTCGAACTCACGACACTGAAGGCACCGACGATCTGCCTGCTGCTGGGCCAGGGTGCCGGCGGCGGCGCACTCGCACTGCTCCCGGCCGACAGGGTGCTGTGTGCTCAGCACGGTTGGCTGTCGCCACTGCCGCCGGAGGGCGCATCGGCGATCAAGTTCCACACCACCGACCGCGCAGCCGAGATGGCAGAGGAGCAGGGCGTGCGCAGCCTGGACCTGCTCCGTAACGGCGTCATCGACCGGATCGTGGCCGAACGGCCGGATGCCTCCGACGAACCTGCGGCGTTCCTGTCTCGCCTCGGTACCGTGCTCGAACACGAGTTGGCCGTACTCCTCGCCGCCGACCCGGCCGCCCTGGCGACCTCCAGGCTGCAGCGCTACCGCTACTTGGGGATGTCCGATAACCAAAAAAGTGCGCTGATTGGGCAAAGCTTGCCAGTGCACCCCCGGTCCAACGGTCGATAACGTTCGTGGGGCGAGCCCCCGCCGCGCGAACGCCGGCCGACTCTGCAGTACCCACAGATCCCGATGAAGGAGATTTCAGTGCCCGACGCAATCGAGGTCCGCAAGGTCCCGCTCCACAACGTGTCCGATGCCAGCGAGCTGGCGAAGCTCATCGACGACGGGGTGCTCGACGCCGACCGGGTCATTGCAGTCATCGGTAAGACCGAAGGCAACGGCGGAGTCAACGACTACACCCGCATCATCGCCGACCGAGCATTCCGCGAAGTGTTGTCCGCGAAAGGAACTCGCAGCGCACACGACGTCGGCGAGGTTCCGATCGTCTGGTCCGGTGGCACCGACGGAGTCATCAGCCCCCACGCCACCATCTTCGCGACCGTACCGTCGGACAAGGCAGTGCAGACCGAGGAGCCGCGCCTGACGGTCGGCGTCGCGATGAGCGAGCAGTTGATGCCCGAGGACATCGGCCGCACCGCGATGATCACCAAAGTGGCTGCGGCAGTCGAGGATGCGATGGCCAACGCAGGCATCACCGATCCCGCAGACGTGCACTACGTGCAGACCAAGACCCCGCTGCTGACGATTCACACCATCCGTGACGCCAAGAGCCGTGGCAAGACCGTCTGGACCGAGCAGACCCACGAGTCGATGGATCTGTCCAACGGCGGCACCGCTCTCGGTATCGCTGTC
This sequence comes from Rhodococcus sp. 06-221-2, assembly GCF_002258365.1. Classification (NCBI taxonomy): domain Bacteria; kingdom Bacillati; phylum Actinomycetota; class Actinomycetes; order Mycobacteriales; family Nocardiaceae; genus Rhodococcus; species Rhodococcus sp. 06-221-2. The sequence continues at coordinate 219,760 of NZ_NOYJ01000024.1, read as the reverse complement.
GCACTCGGTGAGATCGATATGCCGACCGACGAGGACGTCATGCACAGTCGTGAGCTGTACTCCTCGGTGGCATCGTGCTCCTCGGGCGTCGAGTTGGACCGCGCGCAGATCGTCGTCGTGGGTAACACTCGCGGAATCGGCGGCCGGTACCGCATCGGACACAGCGTGATGAACGACGCGCTCGATCAGGACGGCATCTGGAACGCGATCAAGGATGCCGGTCTCGAACTTCCCGAGCGGCCGCACACGAAGGATCTGGGCGGCAAGCTCGTCAACGTCTTCCTCAAATGCGAAGCAAGCCAGGACGGTACGGTCCGTGGACGACGCAACGCCATGCTCGACGATTCCGACGTCCATTGGCACCGCCAGATCAAGGCGTGCGTCGGCGGCGTCACCGCGGCAGTGACCGGCGACCCAGCGGTCTTCGTGTCGGTCTCGGCAGCGCACCAGGGCCCCGAAGGTGGCGGCCCCGTCGCCGCGATCGTCGACCTCGGATAGCGCCGGTTTCGATATCGAACAGCGCCGCGCGAACCCGACATTCTCGGGTTCGCGCGGCGTCCGGCCCTCCCTGCTTCTGCGTCTCTCTCGAACGAAGGAACCACCATGGCAACCACCGTCGGACCCGCTGCCGAACTTCTGATGTCCGACGCGGTCGAGCTCAGCGGCAAGATCAAGCGCCGCGAGGTCTCGTGCGTCGAGACCATGACGGCGTACCTCGACCACATCGAGGCACACAATCCGACGGTCAATGCCATTGTCGCCCTGCGTGATCGCGACGAGCTGCTGGCCGAGGCACGCGAGCGGGATCGGCAGCTCTCGGACGGGCAGTATCTCGGGTGGATGCACGGATTTCCCCATGCGGTGAAGGATCTGTCGGCAGCCCGAGGGCTACCGTTCACATCGGGGTCACCGATCTTCGCCGATCGCATCGCCGACGCGGACGATCTGTTCGTCGCCCGCGTGAAAGCGGCCGGTGCCATCGTGATCGGCAAGACCAACACACCGGAATTCGGGTTCGGATCTCAGACGTACAACCCGGTGTACGGAACCACCGTCTCGCCCTACGACACCTCGCGCACTGCAGGCGGAAGCAGCGGAGGTGCGGCGGCAGCCTTGGCACTACGCATGCTGCCCGTCGCCGACGGCACCGACTACATGGGATCGCTGCGCAACCCCGCAGCCTTCAACAATGTGGTCGGTTTTCGCCCGTCGTGGGGACGCATTCCCGAGCCGGGCTTCATCGCACAGGGCGCTGTCGCCGGACCGATGGGCCGATCGGTCACCGATGTCGCACATCTGCTGTCGACGATGGCGGGCCCGGATGCCAACGCGCCCCTCGGAATCGACGAGGATCCGGAGATCTTCACCCGCACTCTCGAACGCAGCTTCCGCGGTGCCCGCATCGCGTGGGTCGGAGACTGGAACGGTCACCTGGCTACCGAACCCGGTGTCCTCGATCTGTGCGAGTCGTCGTTCACCGTCTTCGAGGACCTCGGCTGCGCAGTGGAGAGCACCGTGCCGTCGTACGACCCGGCGAAAATCTGGGACTCGTTCCTGACGTGGCGGTGGTGGGCGCAGCTCGGGATGGCCGATCTGTACGAGAACCCGCGCACGAGGGAGCTGATGAAGCCCGAAATGCTGTGGGAGATGGAGCATGCCGTCGCATTGACCGCACTCGATGTCACCAAGGCAGCGCAGGCTCGCAACGACTGGCAGAGCGCACTGACGACATTGTTCGAGACCTACGACTTCGTTCTCGCGCCCACCGCTCAGGTGTTCCCGTTCGACAAGGACCAACATTGGCCGCAGTCCATCGCGGGTCGACCCATGGACACCTATCACCGGTGGATGGAAACGGTGGTGCCCTGGACGATGACCGGTGTTCCTGCCGCCGCCGTCCCGGTCGGGTTCGACGATCGCGGTCTGCCGATGGGTGTTCAGATCATCGGCAGGCACGGTGCCGACCGGGCGGTTCTGCAGCTCGCCTATGCCTACGAGCAGGCCTCGCGGTGGGTCGAGCGCGTTCTCCCGCCGGCACTGCACGTCGGCTGATCCCCCGCCGTCGCGACATGCCCTACACAGTATTGTTGAACAATGGATGACATGGTCGGTGCGCTTCGGCCACGAGTACGAGACTTCCCGGCGTCGGCGAGTTACGCGCTCACCGTCGCAGAATTGCTTGCACTCCCCAGCCTCTCCGGGTCCACTCTTGTTGCGGGCGAGCAGGGACTCGAGAATGTGGTTCGACGCGTCAACGTCATCGAAGTTCCCGACATCCTGCCGTGGGTGAAACCGAACGAACTGCTGTTGACAACGGGTTTCCCACTGCGGCATGCAGATTCGGGCCGCCCGTTCGATGCCGGTGCCCTGGTGGAGTTGGTCGAAGGACTTGCCGAACGCGGTGCGGCCGCGCTCGGAGTCAAAAAAGGACGCTACTTCGGAGACGTGCCCGCTGCGATGATCGAGGCAGCAGATCGACTCGGCCTGCCGCTCTTCCTCATTCGCCGAGATGTCGGCTTCGACGAGGTCATCTCCGAGGTGTTCACCCACCTCGTCGACCGGCAGGCGTGGGCGTTGGATATCGCCGATCGCATGCATCGAGCACTGACCTCGATCGTGCTCGAAGGCGGCGATCTACCGCAGATCGCCGACGAGGTCGCCACGCTCTTCGAGGCATCGGTGCTCATCTGCACTCCGGACGGTCGAGTCCAGGCCACAGCAGGAGCAGACGCAGATCTTGCGGCCCTGGAAGAGATGCCCCTGTTCGACCCGTCCGGTCGTCTGCTCACCGAACGGCTCCACGAAGGCCTGCAACCGGTACCGGGCGACAGCGGGCACCGCATTGCCGTCGCACCGATCATCGCGGGCGGCACCGACCACGGACTGATCGTGGCTGTGGCCGCCGCCGAACGACTCGGTCCCGTCACGATGCAATCCCTCGAACGCGCGGCCACCGTCGTGGCGTTGGCGGTCATCAAGAAGCTTGCCGTCTCTGCCGTCGAGTCCAAGTTTCGGGGCGATTTTCTGCGTGACGTCCTCAACGGCGCAACCGAATCCCCCGAACAGATCATCGAGTACTGCACCCAGCTCGACTGGGACGTGGATCGAAGCATGGTGGTCATCGTGGCCCAATTGGACGAGATCGCCGAAGTTGCCGTGAGCAATTCGGTGAAGCCGGCCGTGTCCGGCCGCCTGCCGCAGGAGCGGCTGACCGCGGCATGGCAGCAGGTGGTTCGCCGGCGCGATCGACGGGCTCCCGTCGTGGGGTTCAGCAACGAGGTCGTCACGCTCATGCCGGCCGAACCCGGCACCGAACGGGACGTCGTCGAGGATCTGATCGCCTCCGTCGCCGGAGACAAGGGCGGCGGACGAAACTCGTTCGGCGCGGGCGTAAGCCGCGTCATCGACTCCGTTGCCGACATTCCGCGCGCCTACGATCAAGCCCGCAAAGCAGTCGTCGTAGGACGCCGTATGCGCGGAAACGGATCGGTAGCGCATTTCGACGGCCTCGGTGTGCATCGACTGCTGTCACTGGTCACCGACGGAGCCGAGCTGCAGGCCTTCGCAACCGAGGTGTTGGGCTCACTCGCGGGCGACGACGCCGATGCCGTCGACCTGCGCCAGACGTTGCAGGCGCTGCTGGACACCAACTGCAACGTGGCAGAGACCGCCCGCGTCTTGCATTTCCACTACAACACACTCCGCTACCGCATCGGCAAGCTGGAGTCCATCGTCGGCCCGTTCACCACCGATCCGATTCTGCGCCTGGATGTAGCGCTGGCGCTGCGGGTCGCGGAGATGAAGGGGCTGTGACACCACCCGAGGAGACACCCAGTGCCTGAGGGCAATTCGATCGGAACCGATGCCGTCGCACTCGCGGCAGCAGTGCGCGCCGGCACCGTGTCCGCGCGCGAGGTGACCGAGCAGCACCTCGAACACATCGGCCGAATCAACACCGAACTCAATGCGATCGTCACCGTCGCTGCCGAATCGGCACTGCTGGCAGCCGACGGAATCGATGCCCGCATCGCCCGCGGCGAGCGGGTCGGCGACCTCGCCGGAGTGCCGTTCACGGTCAAGGACCTGATCGCCACCGCCGGAGTTCGCACCACGGCGGGTTCACATGCGCTCGCGGACAATGTCCCTCGCGTCGACGCTCCCGCCGTTGCTCGGATGCGCGCCCAGGGCGCAGTCCTGATCGGTAAGACCAACACACCCGAGTTCGGTGCCAGCGGACTCACGCACAACGACCTGTTCGGCTACACCGTCAACCCGCTCTCCCCCGCCGACACGAAGCTGTCACCAGGCGGGAGCAGTGGCGGTGAGTCGGCGGCCATCGCGTCGGGCATGAGCGTGGTGGGACTGGGCACCGATTTCGGTGGCTCGGTGCGGTGGCCCGCGCACTGCACCGGTCTGTGCTCTATCAGGCCGACACCGGGCCGAATCGACTCCGAGGGGCAGTATCCCGGTGTCATGAGCGACAGCCGAGTGCTAACGAACCCGGCGACCATGCACGGCACCGTGCAGACCATCGGACCTATGGCCCGCACGCTCGACGACGTGAGCCTGGTGCTGCGCGTGCTGTCGCAGCCGCAGTACACCTGGACCGACCCTGCGACCGTGGACCTCCGCGAGCTCGATATCCATTGGGCGACAGGTGAAGGCACGATTCCGGTCGATGCGGAGATCCGCGCTGCCGTCGAGGCCGCAGCTCTGCGCACAGAGCCGTTCGTCGGATCGGTGACGCCGTACGAGGGCACCGCACTACACGGCGCTCATGAGCTGTTCACACAGATGCGGGCCTGCGAAACCCAAACGGACATCGAGCAATACGGCCCCGCCGAGTTCAGCGCCAACATCCGGGCCATCCTTGCTGCCGTCGGAACCACCACGGCCGCAGACGTCGAGGCACTGTGGGCTCGACGCGCCGAGATGCAGCACCAGCTGGTGTCCACGATGGGCGACGTCCTGATACTTCCCGTTGCATCGATCCTCGCCCCTCCTCTCGGTGAGACGAGCTTCGAGGTCGAGGGTGCATCTCTGTCCTGGTCGCAGGCGTTGGCGAGCAGCCGAGCGATCAGCATCCTCGGGGTGCCCTCGGTGGTGATTCCCGTTGCCACCTCCAGTAGCGGTCTGCCGATCGGGGTGCAGATCATCGCCAAGCCGTGGCACGAGCATCACGCTCTTGCCGTCGCCGCCGCTCTGACGTAGCCCGCGCGGTCCGTCCATCCGTACCGCGACGGCAGGTTCTTACAACGACCCGCTGTCGATTTGGTCGAAATGTGTTTCATGGTCGGCCCGCGCCAGCAACTAGCGTGATGGGCATCACTCATCCGGTCGAAAGGCGGCGGCATGCGCGACATTCTCGACGACGTGGCCCCGTGGCTGCGCGAACGTGAGCCGTTCGCCCTGGCCACGGTGGTACGTACGTGGCAGTCGTCACCGCGCCCTGCGGGTGCGGCCATGGCGGTCGCCGCGTCCGGTCAGGTCGTCGGCAGCGTTTCCGGCGGCTGCATCGAAGGTGCCCTGTACGAGCTGGCGAACGACGTCCTCACCGACGGCATGGCCAGGAGCGAGACCTACCGGGTAGCGGACGACGACGCGATCGGCGTCGGCCTCACCTGCGGCGGCACCATCGAGGTGTTCGTTCGTCTCATCGACAGCGACGCGTGCGCGGTACTCGAAGACGTCGCTCGTCTGGTCTCGAGCGGCGAGCCGGTGGCCGTGCTCACCGACCTCACCACCGGGGCCCCGACGCGGCTGGCGGTTCTGGGAACGGAGGCAACCGTCGATTCCGACGGTCTCACCGACATCGAGTCCGACGGTTCGAGCGTGAGTCTCGCCGTTCTCGACCGACTGCACCGCGGCGAGTCCGGCTTGGACATTCGCATCGCCGACGACGGCGCGCGGTCCGTCCTGGTCGAGTTGTTCGGACCACCGCCCCGGATGTACGTATTCGGTGCCATCGATTTCGCCGCCGCGATGTGCCGCCTGGGCACGTTCGCCGGCTTCGCCGTCACCGTCGTCGACGCCCGCCCGGTGTTCGCCACCCGAGCCCGATTCCCCGACGCGCACGACGTCGTGGTGGCGTGGCCGCACACGTTCCTCGCTACTGCGCCGGTGGACGAGCGCACCGTCATCACCGTTCTCACCCACGACGAGAAGTTCGACATTCCGTTGCTCGAGGTTGCGCTGCGCAGTGGTGCCGCCTACGTGGGCGCGCTGGGCAGTCGGTCCACCCACCGCCGCCGGGTGGAATTGCTCGGCGAGCGCGGGGTGACCGACAGCGAGCTGGCGCGGCTGCACTCCCCCATCGGGCTGGATCTCGGTGCTTCCACTCCACCGGAAACGGCGATCTCCATCGTGGCCGAGATCCTCAAGGTCTCACGGCAGACGACCGGGCTCGAATTGCGAAGTCTCAGTGGGCCGATCCACCGCGATGCCGCTGTCGAGATCGACGCGACATCACCCGTTCGATCGGCCGTCAGGTGCTGACACTGCACGACGAGCGACGCTCGCCCACCACGGAGGTACCCCATACCGTCGAGACCGTGCTGGGCTCGAACCTGCTGGCGCACGCCACGTTGCTCGCCGGTCGCGCCGGCCTCGGCCGGCCGGTACGCAGAATCAATCATGTCGACGACCCCGCCGGCATTCGGTTCTGGATTCGGCCGGGTGACCTGTTGTCCACGACGAGCGAGGCCCTCACGCACCTGACGGAGCCGACGGCAGCGCTGCTGTCCCGAGCGCATTCCCTCGGCGTTGCCGGGATTCTGGTGCGGGTGGACGACGACATCGCCGTTCCGGACTGCGTCGGCGTGAGTGCCGAGACACTGGGCCTGCCGCTGGTTCAGGTCTGCGGCGAACTCGACCCCGGGCACGATCTCACCGCGGGCCTACGCGACAACGCAAAGACGCAGGCACGAGCGATGTTTCGGTCCGAACGTCTGCGCCGGGCATTGACCGACATCACGCTCGCCGGCGGCGGGGTGGCACAACTGGCATTCGCAACCTCGGTCGAATGCGATGTGGCGGTGTCGATCACCACGGTTGACGGACGCGAACTTGCCTCGGCGGGCAGTGACGTCGAACTGTGTGCCCTCCGCGCCAGCACCGCCCTCGATCCCACCGGAAGACTGCGCACCGACTCCGTCGACGGCGGCCTCGGTCTCCGTTCGCAACAGAGCAATTCGATCGCGGTATGCGCCATCACTGCCAACGGAATCGACCATGGACGCATCGTCATGTTCTCCTCACGTCGCCCTCTGACGGAATCGGACCTGCACACTGCCGACGCGGCCGCAGGCGTGTTGGCGATGGTCGTCACTCGCGATCTCGCGCTGTCGGCAGTCGAGGAGAAACACCGATCGAATTTTCTGCGCGATCTTCTCCTGGGCCGAGGCGGCGAGCACGCACACGCGGTGGCGCATGCACGACGCTTCGGCTGGAATCTCGGCAGGCCGGTGGTGATCGTCGCGATCGAACCGATCCCACACCTCGACGACGAACCGACGCCCGGCCGCAGGCCACTCGTCGATCGGCAGATGTCGGCTTTCGCAGGTGCTCTGGCACAACGAGATCCGCAGGCCGCCATCGCCGCCCTCGGCACCGAAACCGTCATCATCATGGGCGAACGTCCCACGACGGTCGCGGACGTGCACGAAATCGTCGAACGAGTACACGGAGACGGCGGCGGGGGTCGACAACCGTTCACGGTCGGGATCTCGCGTCCGTGCGCCACGGTGTCCGACATTCCCAGCAGATACGGCCAGGCGCGTACCGCGTTGAAGGTCGGCCGGCAGGTATCCGGGGACTGGGCCGTCACCACGTTCGACGAACTCGGCGTGTTCCGACTACTGAGCCTGGTGGACAACGTCGACGAGCTCGAATCGTTCACCCGGGAAACCCTGCACGACCTCGCCGGGCACGACGACGAGGCACGCGACATGCGCAGAACGCTGGAGACGTTGCTGGCCACCAACATCAACATCGCCGAAACCGCTCGGGCACTGCACTTTCACTACAACACCTTGCGATACCGAATAACGAAACTCGAAAAGATACTGGGCCCCTTCACCGATCGCGCCGATTTACGCCTGGATCTTTCCCTTGCGCTGAAAATCATGGCCATGCGCGGAACCGACCACCACATGTGACGGACCCGCCATCGAGCGCTTGGCAGATTGCGCTCGTAGCGATTTGGAAATGCGTCAGTAACGTTGCAGGACAATGCTTTACCCATCCCACGAACCACCCCGGTTCGGTACGTTGGAGAAAGGCTCGACATGCCTATCTGGAAGATTCACGGAGACGGAAAGAATGTTCGACCGGGTGACGTCGTCGCGCCGAACGAACGGTTGAACTGGGGCCGCACCATCAGTCTCGGCGGCCAACATGTGGTGTCGATGTTCGGGGCCACGTTCGTCTTCCCCATCATCATGGGGCTCAATCCTCAACTCGCCATTCTGATGTCGGGCTTCTGCACCATCTTCTTCCTGCTCATGGTCAAGGGCCGCATCCCCAGCTACCTCGGCACGTCCGCGGTGTTCGTCGGCGGTGTCGCGGCCATCCGAGCGCAGGGTGGAACGTCGGCCGAGGTCACCGGGGCCATCCTGGTATCAGGTCTCGTCCTCGCACTGGCCGGACTCGCCATCCATTTCATGGGCGGCGGCGTCGTGGTGCGGGTGCTACCCCCGGTCGTCACCGGTGCGGTGGTCATGTTGATCGGCTTCAATCTCGCGCCCGTCGTAGCCAGCACCTACTGGCCGCAGGACCAATGGGTCGCTCTCGCAGTGATGTTCGTGCTCATCGTCATGAGCGTGGCGTTGCGCGGGTTCCTCGGTCGGATCGCGATTCTGCTGTCGCTGGTGTTCGGGTACGCGCTGTCCTGGATCCTCGACCTCGTATCCGGGCCCATCACGTCCTACGACGCCACGGCCGGCGAGGTCACCGAGCACTTCCGCGTCAACTGGTCGGGTGTCGAGGCGTCGCAGTGGTTCGGGCTCCCGCCGTTCAGCGACGAGGCCAACGGCATCGTCGGCATTCACGCACCGTCGTTCAGCCTCGCCTTCATCGTTCTCGTCCTCCCCGGTGTCATCGCTCTGATCGCCGAAAATGCAGGGCACGTCAAGGCTGTCGCGGAAATGACCGGTGACGATCTCGACCCGATGATGGGCCGGGCACTCGCTGCCGACGGTATCGCGACGGTCATGGCCAGCTCGGTCGGTGGTTCACCGACGACGACCTACGCCGAGAACATCGGCGTCATGGCGGCGACCAAGGTCTATTCGACGGCGGCATACACGGCGGCCGGAATCATCGCGATGATCCTCGGATTCTCGCCGAAGTTCGGCGCGCTGATCTCGGCCACTCCCGGCGGCGTACTCGGCGGTATCACCGTCGTCCTCTACGGCATGATCGGCCTGCTGGGTGCCAAGATCTGGCGCGAGAACGGTGTCGACTTCGGCAACCCGCTCAACATGATGCCGGTTGCCGCGGGTCTGATCATCGCGATCGGCGACACCTCGCTCGTCTTCAGCGATTCGTTCTCGTTGAGCGGTATCTCCCTCGGCACGATCGTCGTTATCGGGCTCTACCACCTGTGCGCTCGCATTGCCCCGGCCCACATGAAGACACCGGTCGACGCGTCGCCTCGGCATCGATCCTCCTCTACCACAGCACGTTCCGACGGCAGCGACGGAGACGGGGTTGCCGGCGAGGTCGACACCCTGAAGCCGTTGCGGTAACGAGCGATTGCAACACTGGGGCGTGACGTTTGTCACCTCTTGACGAAACACTTACAGGCACAGGCAGGCAGGATCGGGATATGAAACCTTCTCCATTGAAATACCATCGGCCGCGGTCGATCGAGGAGGCGTGCCGCATCCTGGCCGAGGTCGACGGCAAGGTGCTGGCCGGCGGTCAGTCCCTCATTCCGATGCTGTCGATGCGCCTGGCCGCTCCCGGGAACCTGATCGACATCACCGGTATCGACGGTCTCGACGACATCACCGGGTCGACCCAGTCGGGCGTCACGTTCGCGGCCCTGGCCACGCACGCGTCGCTCGCGTCGAACCGGGCTGCCGCTCAGACGCAGCCGTTGCTCGGACGGGCACTGCAGTTGGTGGCCCACGCGACCATCCGGAACCGTGGGACCACCGTTGGATCCATCGTGCATGCCGACCCGTCGGCGGAGATGCCTGCCGTCATACGGTTGCTCGACGGTTCGGTCACGGTGCAGTCCGTCCGCGGCCGCCGAGAGATCGCGGTGAAAGATCTGTTCCTCGGGCCGCTGGAGTCCTCGCTCGAAACCGACGAGATCGCGATCGCCGCAACGGTTCCCGCCGCCAAGTCCGGCGAGGGCACGGCCATCGACGAGGTTGCCCGCCGACACGGTGACTACGCGCTCGTCGGAGTCGCGGCCCGCGTCACCGTTGCCGACAACGCAGTACGCACCGCGCACGTCACCTATGTGTCCGCCGGAGAATTCGGCGAGGTCGTCGACTACACCGACGTCATCGGTGGGGCCGCCGTGTCCGACGCACGTGATCCGAAGTGGAACGCGTTGTCGGAGGACGCACGTCGACGCGTCGAGACCGAGTCCGATATTCATGCCACCGCGGCATACCGATCCCAACTCGTCGCAGCACTGACCGCACGGGTGGTGATGGCCGCCGCAGTCGACGGCGCGTCGTCGATGTCCACTCACCCGCAGCACGCCGATTCCGGAGTGAACCACTGATGAAGACAACAGATATCGAACAGCAGTTGGACGATCTGATGGCGGAGACCGGTGAACAACACGTACAGGTGACGTTCACCCTCAACGCAACCAAGCAGACGATCGTCGTCCCGGCCCGCACCCTCGCGTCGGACGCCATCCGCCACGACCTTCGTCAGACCGGCACCCACGTGGGATGCGAGCACGGCGTGTGCGGCGCGTGCACGGTGCTCCTCGACGGCAAGCCGGTCCGCGCCTGCCTGATGCTCGCCGCGAGCCTCGAGGGGCAGACCGTCACCACGGTCGAGGGCCTCGTCGAGCCGGACGGCACTCTGCATCCCGTGCAGCAGGCCTTCAAGGACTGCCACGGTCTGCAGTGCGGTTTCTGCACACCGGGATTCGTCACGACGATCGCCGCGTTCCTCGACGAGAACGATTCGCCGACGCAGGAGGAGGCCACAGAGGCCATCGCCGGCAACATCTGTCGGTGTACCGGCTATCAGAACATCAAGGCTTCGGTGCTGCGCGCCGCCGAGATCAAACGCGAACGGGCGGGCGAGTTTCCGCTCGGTCCCGACGACGAGTCGAGTCGTGCCGCACTCGACCGCAAGGTACGCGGATCCACCAGTCCCGTCGGCGGACGGATGGGCCGAGCATGAGCACCACGCGCACCGCACCGCCGCACACTCCCACCAACACCGCTCCCCTGTTCGGCCAGCCGCTGTCACGGTCGGAGGACGAGCGGCTGCTCAGCGGCAAGGGCAAGTATCTCGACGATCTCGGTCACGGCGCACTGATCGCTGCCTTCGTGCGCTCCCCGCATGCACATGCACGCATCACCGCCATCGATGTCGACGACGCGCTGGCCATGCCGGGCGTGCACGCGGTGTACACCTACGACGATCTCGAAGCGGACTCGGCCGAGATGGCCGAAGGGCTGCCGCTGCTGATCCCCCATCCGGCAATCGTGGCTCCGAGAAACGGATTCCCGCTCGCCAAGGACGAGGTCAATCACGTCGGTGAGGCCATCGTCATGGTCATCGCAACGAACCGCTACGTGGCCGAAGATGCCTGCGCGGTCATCGACGTCCGCTACGACATCCTCGAACCCGTGGTCGGCATCGACACCGCGCGCTTCGCGGCGCGGCGAGTACACGACGACGTTCCGGACAACGTGGCCGCGCACCTGCAGCACGGTTTCGGAGACATCGACGCCGAACTCGCCGCTGCACCACACCGGATCACCCTCGACCTGAACATCGAGCGTTCGGCGGCGATGCCGATGGAGGGCAAAGGCGTCTACGCGCGCTGGGACAGTGACGAGGAGACGCTGACCTTCTGGTCGTCGACACAGACCTCCACGTCGGTGCGCGCGGCCGTCGCGGCGCGACTCGGCATGGCGATGAACAAGATTCACTGCATCGCCCCGGATGTCGGTGGCGGCTTCGGCGTGAAGATCATGCACCCGTGGCCGGAGGAGGTGATGGTGACGTGGGCAGCTCGGCAGCTCGGCCGCGCTGGCATCTCCAACGAGGTCAAGTGGGTCGAGGACCGCCGCGAGCACTTCATCTCGAGCGCCCACGAACGCGCACAGGTCCAACAAGTCACCCTCGGTTTCGATGACGAGGGACGGCTGCTGGCGTTCGACTTCACCGTCTGGCACGACAACGGTGCGTACCTGCCCTACGGCATCATCGTGCTGATCAACACCGCGACGCAGGTACTCGGGCCCTACAAGCCGGTCTCGTTCCGCTGCAACGGTTATTCGCTGTACACCAACACCGTCATCGTCATTCCGTATCGAGGAGCGGGCCGCCCGCAGGGTGTGTTCGCGATGGAACGCTCGATGGACGCCATTGCCCAGTACCTCGGCAAGGACCGACTCGAGGTACGCGAGAAGAACCTGATCAGGCCCGAGGAGATGCCCTACGACTTCGGTTTGATGTTCCAGGACGGTCGACCGTTGATCTACGACACCGGCGACTACCAGGCCGGGATCGACAAGCTCAAGGCCCTGATCGACTGGGACGGATTCCCCGAATACAAGAAGCAGGCAGCCGCGCAGGGCCGCACCGTCGGTATCGGTGTCGGTGCCTACGTCGAGGGCACCGGCCCCGGGCCGTACGAGGGCGCGCACGTGCTCATCGAGAACTCGGGAAAGATCAAGGGCGCAACGGGGTTGACGACGCAGGGCCAGGGCCATCAGACGACGTTCGCGCAGATCGTCGCCGATGACCTGGGTGTCTCCATCGCCGACGTCGAGATCACCACCGGCGACACTCGTCGATTCGGTTATGCCGTCGGCACATTCGCCTCCCGCGGTGCGGTGATGTCCGGTTCGGCGTTCCACGTGGCCGCGCAGATGGTCGCCGAGAAAGCGAAGGTCATCGCCGGTCGTGCCCTCGATCTCGACCCCGTCGAGCTGGAACTGCGCGGCGGCTACGTCTGCAAGATCGGCACCGAACCCGGAGCAGAAGGCACATCCATCTCCCTCGGTGTTGTTGCCGTACTGTCCAATCCGCTGCGCTATGCCTTCGACAAGGAGTCGAGGCAGGCCACCGGGTTCGCCAAGATGGACACCGACATGACGATCCCGCCGGTGCCGGAGGGCGAACAGCCGGGCCTGGAAGCCACCGGTTACTACTCTCCCCCGCGCTCGACGTTCGCGTCGGGTATCCACGCGGCGATCGTGGAGACCGATCCGGTGACGGCCGAGATCCACGTCGAGCGGTATGCGGTGGTCCACGACTGCGGCAACGTCATCAACCCTCGGATCGTCGAGGGTCAGATTCACGGCGGTGTCGCCCAGGGAATCGGCGGCGCGTTGTACGAGAAGATCGCCTACGACGAGCACGGGCAGCTGCTGAACGCCTCGTTCATGGATTTCCTCATGCCGTTCGTCACCGAGGTTCCCGAGACAATCGAGATGGACCACACCGTCACCCCGTCCGGGCTCAATCCGTTGGGCATGAAGGGTGCCGGCGAAGCAGGCGTCATCCCCACCAGCGCCGTGATCGCGGCCGCCGTCGAAGACGCCGAGGGCTTTTCGATCACCTCGATGCCCATTTCACCGTCCGACCTGTACGAGCTGCGGCTGACCCACGCGGTCGTCCAGCCAACCGAGGAGATTTCATGAGAATCGCAGGAACCGCAACGCTGGCCGCACCGCCCGCCGAGGTCTACGACAGCATGCAGGACGGCCGAGTCCTGGCCGCGACCATCCCCGGAGTGCAATCGCTCGAGCAGTTGAGCGACGATCACTACAAGCTCTCGATCACCGCAGGTGTCGCGGCCATCAAGGGCACCTACGACGGTGAAGTGGTGCTCTCGCAACAGAACCGGCCCGAGTCGTTCGTCATGACCGCCTCCGGTGCCGGCGCACCGGGCACGGTGCGCGCCGACGTCACCATCAAGCTCGAGCCCACCGAGGGCGGCGGCACGATGCTCAGCTACGACGCCGACGCTGTGGTCGGCGGAATGGTCGGCGGGGTCGGTCAGCGCATGATCACCGGTGTCGCCAAGAAGATGGCCGGGGTGTTCTTCAACGGCCTCGACGGCGTCATCGCCAACGGAGTGCCGGACGCCGCTGCTGCTCCCGCGGAGATAGCCGCTACCGACACCGGTGCAGGCCCCACCGCCCTGCCCGTCGCCGCTGCCGGACGCGCTGTCGGTGCCGGTGCACCCGTTGCCGCGCAGTCCGTCCGCAGCACCCTGCTGGCCGCCGCAGCCGGTGCCGGCTTCGCACTGGCCGGAGTCGTGTTGGGCGGACTGCTCACTCGCTCGTCCTGTAACCGGTAACCCTGCACCGTCTCGGCTCACGACAAGGCCGCTCATCCCCGTAGATCGGGGGTGAGCGGCCTTTGTCGTTGCAAGTACTGCCAATTCGGAGCTGCTGCACGGCGCGCGAAGCTCAAATGCCCGGCGGGAGTTTGGCACCTTGTGACAAAGATTCCGAGAAGCAGAACGGGTCGAATATGAGTACACGTCAGGTACCCGCCGATCCGATCAACGGACGCGTGGCCTACGAACCATATCGAGGAGGAAGCGTGGAACCACGAAAGATTCGGGTCGGTATCGACACCGGTGGCACATTCACCGACGTCGTGGCAGTGGACGAGGAGTCGGGAGCCATGGTGACCACCAAGACTCCGTCGACGCCGAGTGATCCGGCCGAGGGATTCCTGACCGGCATCGACAAGGTACTGCGCCAGCTCGGCGTATCCGGCGATTCGCTCAGCGCCGTCAGCCACGGCACCACCGTCGCCACCAACAAGTTGCTCGAAGGCAAGGTGGAGAACCTGGGGTTCATCACCACCGAGGGTTACGAGCACGTACTCGAGATCGCGCGCCAGTCGGTTCCCGACGGCTATGGCAACTCGTACTTCTGGGTCAAGCCCGATCGCATCGTGCCCGCGCACCGCGTCCGCACCATTCGTGGCCGGCTCTCGTTCGACGGCAACGAGATTCGCCCCCTCAACGACGACGACGTGCGCGCCGCAGCCGCATTCTTCAAGGCCGAGGGCGTCAAAACGCTGGGTGTGTGCCTGGTGCACTCCTACGCCAACCCCGATCACGAACAGCGTGTCCGCGACATCCTGCTCGAGGAATACCCCGAGGCCACGGTCTCCATCTCCACCGAGGTGCTGCGCGAGTACCGCGAATTCGAGCGCGCCATCACCACATTGGTCGACGCGGCCGTCAAGCCGAACATTCGCAGCTACGTCAACAACATCGCCAACCGGCTGCGGGAGTTCGCCACCGAATCCGGCGACGCGCGCGACGTGCCGTTCTACGTCATGAAGTCGAATGGCGGCGTCCTGTCCGCCAAAGAGGTTGTGCATCAGCCCATCACCACCGTGCTCTCCGGCCCAGCTGCCGGCGCTCTGGGTGCGGCCCTGGTGGCCAGCGCTGCCGGCGTCGAGCAGGTGTTGACGTGCGACGGCGGCGGCACCTCCACCGATGTGACCGTCGTGGTCCGCGGCGAGCCCGCGCTCACCACCGAGGGACGCGTCGGCAACTACCCGTCGAAGATCCCGATGATCGACGTCGTCACCGTGGGTGCAGGCGGCGGGTCGATCGCCTGGATGACGCCCGAGGGCACGCTGCGCGTCGGGCCGCATTCTGCCGGAGCCGATCCCGGCCCCATGTGTTACGGCAACGGTGGGTCCGCTCCCACCATCACCGATGCCCACGTTCTGCTCGGCCGCATTCCTCCTCACCTGCTCGGCGGCGAGATCCCGCTCGATACCGACCTGGCGCGCAAGGGCATCGAAGACCTCGCGCATCAGCTCTCGCTCGAAGTCGAGGCCTGTGGCACCGGCATCCTCGAGGTGTCGGCCTGGAACCAGGCCAATGCGCTGCGGCAGATCTCGGTCAAGCGTGGTCTCGACGTTCGCGACTTCACGCTCGTCACGTTCGGCGGCTCCGGCTCGCTGCTGGCCTGCCGCCTGGTGGACATCCTGGGTCTGAAAGATGTTCTGGTACCCCTCAACCCGGGCAACGTGTCGGCGTTCGGTTTGCTGACCGTCGACGTGCGCAACGACTACGTGCAGACGCATGTCAGCCGGCACGACCGTCTGCGCGTCGAGGATCTGGAATCGGAGCTGGCCGTGCTGGCCTCTCGGGCCGACGAGGCGCTCGCCGGTGAGGGCTTTGCGGCCGAGGATCGTCGCTACGCACGCTCGGCCGATCTGCGCTACTTCGGTCAGGCCTTCGAGGTTCGGGTGCCGATCGCCGACGGCGAGATTACTCAGGCCACCATCGATCAGGCCGCCGAAGCGTTTCACGAAGCACACCGCGAGCTGTACGGCTACGACTTCCGCGGAGATCAGAGCCAGTTCGTCGAGTGGGTGAACCTGCGCGTCAGCGGTATCGGACCCATCAAGCGCCCGGTGCTGTCCGAGATCGCCGAGGGCAGCGGAGCCGAGAGTGCCCGCACCGGAACGCGTCAGGCCTACTTCGACGGCTGGCACGAGACCGCGATCTACAGCCGCGCCGATCTCGGTGCCGGTGACACGATCACCGGCCCGGCCGTCATCGAGGAATTCAGCTCCACCGTGCCGATCGATCCGGGCTTCTCCGCTCGCATCGACACGTTCGGCAACGTCCGCATCACCCGCACTCTCGACTCGAACGGAGCGAACTGATGACCGTCATCGACATGGTGAACAACAAGCCCTACCGGCTCTCTCCGGTCGACGCGCCTGCGCCTGATCCCGTTCTCGTCGAGATCGTGGCCGGCTACCTCGCAAGCGTCGAAATGGAGGTGGAGACGGCCATTTCGCGAACGTCGCGGTCACCGATGATCCGCGATGCCCACGACTTCCGCGCCGGAATCCACGACCGGAACCTTCGCAAGCTGACGGGCCGCTCCTACTCCGCGCTGGTGCATCCGGTCGCTCGCGACTTCCCGCTCGAGACGATGAAGCCGGGTGACGTCTACTTCCACAACGACGTCTATCTCTCCGAGGGTGGCATCGGGCACCTGCCCGATCTCTGCGTCACGGTGCCGGTGTTCGCGACCAAGCCCGGCGACACCGAGCCGTCGGTCGTTGCCTTCGTGCAGGCGTTCGGCCATCACGACGACATCGGCGGCTGCTGCCCCGGCTCCATGCCGTCCGGTGCCACCACCGTGTACGAAGAGGGCCTGATGGTTCCGCCGATCAAGCTGTGGGATCAGGGCGTACCCAACCAGGCTGCGTTGACGATCATGACGCGCAATTCCCGCATGCCCGACGCGTTGGCCGCCGATCTCGACGCCGAATGTTCCGCGTGCCTGATGGGTGCTCGGCGGATGACGGAGCTGTACGAGCGCTACGGCGTCGACACCGTCGAGGCGTGCTTCGACTCGATGATGGATGCCACCACCGAGATCTACCGCCGCGAGATCCTGAGCAAGATCCCGAAGGGCGAGTACACCTGGGAGGACTACGCCGAGCACGATGGCGTCGACGAGCCCATGTTGCACGTTCAGCGCATCACGTTGACCAAGACCGGCCCAGAGGACGAGCGCGGCGAGCGACTCATCCTCGACTTCACCGGCACCGGGCCACAGGCCAAGGGCCCGATCAACCACTGCGGTGATTACGCCGACGGCAACTTCCTGGCCAAATGGCTTGCGCCGGTGCTCCGCAACCTCGCAGACTCCCCCGAGCGCATGGCCGAGCTCGACGTCAACGAGGGCGTCATCCCGCTGATCGAGATGAAGTTCCCCGAAAAGGGCACGCTCATCACCCCGATCTTCCCGGCCCCGACCAACGCTCGGACGTTCGTCATCCTGCGCCTGCTCGGTGTGCTCGCCGGCGTCGTGGCAAAAGCTGTGGACGGCAACATGCCTGCCGATCAGGAAACCATCCGCTACACGGGCGTGTACGGCGACGACTTCGACGGCAACTCGTACCTCATGCGTGAGGTGCTCGGCGGCGGCTCCGGTGGACGGCATTACGCGGACGGTGAGGACACCATCCACGTTGTGCCCGATTCGCGGAACCTGCCCACCGAGTTCACCGAGAGCCGCTTCCCGTTCATCGTCGAAAAGCTCGGCCTCGCCAAGGATTCCGGCGGTGCCGGACGCTACCGCGGCGGCCTCGGTTACGAGAAGCACATCCGCATGCTCAAGGATGCGCATTTCATGTCCATCGCCGACCGTTCGATTCTCGCGTGCTGGGGCGTCAAGGGCGGCAAGGCCGGCGGATCGTTCTCGGTGACGCTGAATCCGGGTCAGCCCAACGAGCGCGAGTTCGACGCGTTGACCGATGCCGAACCGATCCTGGCCGGCGACACCATCCGCATCCGCACGACGGGTGGCGGCGGCTGGGGCGATCCGCTCGAGCGTCCCATCGAATCCGTCGAGCAGGACGTGCTGTGGGGCAAAGTCTCTCGCGAGTTCGCGGCCACGGACTATGGCGTCGTGATTGCCGAGGGCACAGCGACTGCGGATGTCGAAGCATCGGAGAAGCTTCGCGCGGAGATACGCAATGCACGCGGCCTCGATGAGCCGTTCTTCGATCGTGGGCCCGGCTACGAACGCCTCTCCGGTGGCGCGAAGTTCGCCGAGTACGACTTCATCGATCGCTGAGATCACCTGATGACTCTCGACGTTTCCCGTGGCACTGACATCGCGATCGTCGGTGCCACGGGTAAGACCGGACGAGCCGTCGCAGCTGCACTCGACGGTGTGGCGGTGGTACGGCGGCTGAGTCGTTCTGCTCCGGACTTTCCGGTGGACCTGGAGACCGGCGATGGACTGGTCGAGGCTTTCACCGGGTGCCGCGGGGTGTATTTCATTGCGCCCAATGTGCATCCGGACGAGCCGGCTCTACTCGTGCGGGCGCTGGACGCGGCGGCTTCGGCAGGGGTCGACCACGTCGTGTATCACTCGGTGGCCTGGCCGTACAGCCCGCGGATGCCGCATCACATGGACAAGGCACGCTGCGAGGAAGAGCTACGTGCTTTCAGTTCGGCGCGGGGCTTGCACTGGACCATCCTGCAGCCCTGCGCCTATGCACAGAACTTCGAGGCGGTTCTGGACGGGACTGCTGCCGATCTTGCTGTGCCCTACAGCCTGGACACCACGTTCTCGTTCATCAGCCTCGACGATGTGGCCGAGGTGGCAGCTCGAGTCCTCATCGAGGGGCCCGAGCTGCACCATGGGTCGACGTACGAGCTCGGTGGGCCGGAAGCGCTCAGTGTCCGAGACGTGGTTCGTCTGGTCGAGGTGGCCACCGGTCGTGTGGTCGCCTCGAAGTCCTCGAGTGTCGACGAATGGATGAGGCTGCACAGCGACTCGATGTCCGCCGATGAGCAACATCGGCTCGGGGCAATGTTCGAGTTCTACGACGACCGAGACTTTCTGGCCGGGAGTGCCGTCACCGCAGCCCTGTTGGGCCGGGAGCCGACGCCGGTACGTGCGCTGATCAGCTAGTCGTTTCTCGACGAGCAGGCCACTGCAACACCCTCACGGCCAGGTGATGCCCAGGATTGTCACTGTGCTTTCGGCACCGGAGGGGAGCGAGTACGTGCGTACGTCACGCACTCGACTCCCGTCCATGGCAGCGCCCAAAGGTGAAGCGGTCGAGCAGGTTCGGCCGCTGCTCTCCATCGCGTGTTCGACCAGCACGAAGGTGTCCACGTCCTTCTCGTCACCATCGAACATGACGGTGACAGCAGATCCTGGCCCGGCGATATCGCGGTCGATGGTCTTCGATGCGTCCGATTCTGCGATGCGGCTCTTCACTTCTGCGATCGTGCGATCGATGCGCTGCAGCTCGGCGCGAGCGCGGTGGTACGCGTCGTTGTTGTCGAGGTCACCCGAAGCACGTTGCACCAGAACGTTGTTGAAAGCCATCACTCGGCTCTCCAGTAGCTCCGACAGTTGTTGCTCACGGGGTGCGGGTGTGTCGAACGGCAGGTGATCGATAGTGGTCACGGTTTCTCCTGTGTGACTGGGGTTGTGAGAGTTCTCGAGCAGCACGTCGTTGCGCGATGTACGGACGCAGAACTGCGCCCGCCGATTCGAGATGAATATTCGATGACCGCTGTTTCTCGATGAGCCGACGGACAGACTTTACCGAGCGCGATCAGAACGGCCGGTGGTCGAAAGTGGTGGCGCTGAAATCGGGTCCAGGACGGAGTCGAGGGACCGAGGATCGAACGAGGTGACGAAAGCGCGAACGCTACCGCACCTCTGCTCCATCGGGGATCACAGCGACACACCTTCTTTCGGTTCGAGCTCGTGCAGCCGACTGTAGCCGAAAGAAAACAAAAGGCCAGTCGGTGATGAGGGCGGTGCTTCAGACGATGCCGAGAGCGATCATCGCGTCGGCGACTTTGATGAAACCGGCGATATTCGCGCCGTGGACGAAGTCGCCCGGCTTGCCGTACTCCTCGGCGGTCGCGATGGTTCGGTGATGGATTCCGTGCATGATCGCGGCGAGGCGTTCGTCGGTGTACTCGAAACTCCACGAGTCACGAGATGCGTTCTGCTGCATCTCGAGAGCGGAGGTAGCCACTCCCCCGGCATTGGCCGCCTTGCCAGGTGCGAACGCCACTGAGGCGTCGCGGAAGATCTGGACGGCGTCCGGTGTGTCGGCATGTTGGCCCCTTCGGCCACCACCTTCACGCCGTGAGATGGGCACACAGGTTGGGGCCTCACTGGACTGGGTCCACGACGTTTCCGATCGAGTGGGGTCAGCTTCCGCATCGCGATGTACGCGCGAATGCGGCCTGCGGGTCAACACCTGTCTGCATACGCCACGCCGTCAGAGCGAGTCCCAGACCGGCCAGGTGCGTCGGATCATCGAGCGAGGTGCCCAGGAGCGTGTCGAGTCGCGACAACCGGGCGTAGAGAGACTGTCGCCTGATGCCCAGTCCGATCGCGGTCTGGGCTTTACTACCGCCGTTCGCCACGAAGGCATCGAGGGTTCGCACGAGATCGGCAGAGTGTTCGGTGTCGAAAGCGATCACGTCACCGAGCTGTTCGGTGACGAACTCCGTGATCATGGCCGGTACGCACGCGCCCAGCAACCGTTGAACACCGACATCGCGAGCGCACAGAACACCGGTGCGAGTTCCGAAGCGCCGCGCGATCTGGACCACCTCACGCGCTCGGCCGATCGCATCGGAGATGTGAGACAACCCGAGGACCGGAGCCGACGCACCGATCGTGCGCAATGCTGAACCATGAGATCCGCCGCGAAGCAGAGCCTCGATCTCGTTGAACGCGGAGCGAACTCGCGCAGGGGACGGTTGCACCCAGCCCTGCGCGAGCACGACGACGTGGTTCGCAGCCACCCCGACCAAACACCGCCCGAGGACGGACTCGACCGCCTCTCGAACCGGAATCAACAGCTCGCGCGCCGGAGTTCGTTGATCGACGTCGACGGCGGCCACCAGAACATGGTGGCCTTCGGTGGGTGCCCAACCGGCTGCGCCGAGGCGCTCGACCAGGTCACCGTGTGAGGTCGACGTGCCTCCCACGAGATCGGTGATCACGGCCTGTGCACGGGACTGCCGGGGACCGAGGCCGGGATGTCGACCGAGTTCCAGAGCTACCGCCACGGCCGCGCAGTGACCGATGGCCGAGCGCCGTGCGGTGGTCCGTCCGGCCAGCACGAGCCGACCGAGCGAGCCCGCGGGTCCGCGCACATCGAGGACCGTTTTTTCATCGGCCGATCGCGGCGCAGCGGTAGCGTTGTGTTCGACGACGCGGCCCTCCGCGTCGAGCAGATCGACGCCACAGCCGGCCAGGCGTGCGATCGCGTCGAGTAGGGCAATCATGCCCTGCCCCGCCACGACGAGGTCCATGAGCTGATGCCAGACCGGCTCTCCGGTGCGCTGCATTCCGAGCCGGCGCCTCATTACGAGGTCGTGGAAGTCCTCGACCATCCGCTCGAAGGGGACGATCGTGTGCAGCGTCAGGAATGCCACCCCTCGGCGACGCGCGGCCTCGACCAATTCCGGCGGTGCCACGAGAAATGAGCGTCCGACTTCCATTGCGAGAGCGGCACATCCCGCGTCGGCCAGTTGGTCGACGTAGGCGGTCAGCTGCTGGGCCGATCGTCCCTGGAGGCCGAGTCCGGTGGTCAACAACAGCTCTCCGCCCGACAGCAAGCCGCCCATCTCGTAGACCTCGGACGAATGCACCCATCGGACGACCACGGTGTCGGGTGAGCCCGTGAGTACCTCGACAGCAGCCGCTTCGAAAGACGGCAGCGCCAGAACGTTTCGCAGAGTCGGCAGCATTCGTTCATGCTCCGCCGACGGGACACAGTGCTCCAGATCGACTATTGCTCGAGTGACACGTTGTCCCTTGGCAATCTGTGCGAGGCCTGGTCGACTGATGGCACGCATCACCCTCATCGTTCGTAGACGCTTCAGGAGGACCCCTTGACCGATCCCGCGCACACCGACGAGTACTTCCTCGGACTTGCAATCGAACAGGCACAGATCGGCTGGGAGGAGGGCGGCGTTCCCATCGGCGCGGCACTCGTGCACGACGGCGAAGTACTGGCGGTGGGACGGAACCGACGCGTGCAGATGAACAGCGCAATTCGTCATGGCGAAACCGACTGCATCGAGCGAGCGGGGCGACTACCGGCTTCGGTGTACCGCAAATCCGTTCTCTACACCACCCTGTCCCCGTGCTTCATGTGCGCGGGAACCGCATTGCTGTACGAGATTCCGCGAATCGTCATCGGCGAGAACCGCTCGTTCGAGATGTCGGAGAGTCTGTTGCGCGAGCATGGAGTACAGCTCGATGTCGTCGACGACCCCGCCTGTCTGCAGCTCATGGAACGCATGTTGGCGGAGCGCCCAGGCCTGTGGCTCGAAGACATCGGCGAGGAGGCATGAGCAACCGAGCCGATCACGAGTCCACCGCACAGAAGGCCGACGAACCGGTCGACCTGGACTACCCCGTCACGCCGGTTCCCCGCAGTGCCCGTAAGCCGTTCTTCTCGTTGGCCATCGTGCTGCTGGGGTTCACGATCTTCACGCCGACGATGCTGGCCGGTGCCGCACTCGGCACGGCGTTCAGTTTCTGGACGTTGATCCTGGTGATCGCCGCCGGCTCGGCGATCCTGGGTGCCTACGTGGCCATGATGGGATTTGCCGGTGCACGTACAGGTTTGACGACCGTGCTCATGGCGCGTTACAGCTTCGGCACCCGCGGATCCAAGCTCGCGTCGTTGCTCCTCGGTGGTACGCAGATTGGTTGGTATGGCGTCATCATCGGCACCATCGGTGAGCTCACCTCGCAGGCATTGGGCTGGGAGTCCTATGCCGCGCGGGCGGCGGTCATGATCGGTGCGAGCATCCTCATGTGCATCACCGCCTGCTACGGATACCGCGGGATGTACTGGGTCTCGGTCGTGTCGACGCCATTGATTATTGCCTTGGCGTGTTGGGTGGTCTCCCGCTCTCTCGACGAGGTCGGTGGGTTCTCCGGTCTGACGTCGATCGCACCCACGACGACCATGACGGTCACGCTCGCCATCACGACGGTCGTCGGCACTTTCGTCTCCGCGGGGACACAGGCACCCAATTGGACTCGATTCGCACGATCCGGGTCGCAAGCGGCGTGGGCGTGCATCATCGGGTTCCTTCTCGGCAACGGAATGATGATTCTGTTCGGAGCGATCGGAGCAATCACCTTCGGTGAGGGCGATTTCGTTCTGGTTCTCTACAACCTGGGACTCGTCGGCTGGGGCCTGATTCTGCTCTTCGGTAACCTGTGGAAGAGCAACGCGGACACCGCATATGCCTTCGGTGTTGCCGGCGCGGAAATGTTCCGGCATCCCCGGAAGGCACCGTTCATCATCGGCGGCTGCGTCATCGGGACCGTGCTCGCGCTCGTCGGTGTGCACAACCATCTGGTCGACTACCTGAGCTTGCTCGGTACCTTCATTCCCCCGTTAGGCGGGGTTCTCATCGGTGACTTCCTGTGCCGCTGGCGTGGGGGTATCCCAGAGGGGCACACTCCCCCGCTCGTGCATTGGCGACATCTCGCGGTCTACGCCTTCGCGGCATTCCTTGCTTGGCTGTCCGGGGAACTCGAAATCGGAATCCCACCGTTGATCGGCATCATCGTCGCCATCGCACTGACAATGGTTTTGCATCGACGTGGCGCTGCGTCAGCACATGGCTCCGTGGCCGCTTAGGGTTGTCTACACGACTGTCAACCCCGAGGCCAGTGTTGGGCGAAAGAGGTGGCCGAAGCCGATGATCATCACCGGGCTGTTCTTCGCGGAGTACGCGCGAGTCAGCGAAGACATGCTCGACATTCTCGGCGGTGTCTGGGACACCTGCACCGTCCCTCGCGACACCCGCATGCTCGAATGCCGTCTGGTCGCGCTGCTACAGACGGGACCCGACGACATCGGCAAGGACTTTCCCGCGACACTCGAGGTGCTCGATGCGACGGGCGAACACATCGTGAATCAGCGGGGTCTGCAGATCCCCGGTGCCGGCTTCACCGGCGAGAATCGATTCTGGTTCCTGCCGATGCAGATGGTGTTCCGGGACGAAGGACGACACAACTTCATCCTCAGCGCCGGTGGTGCCACCGCGAGCGTCGGGCTTCGCATCGCCTTCGGCTGACTTCAGCGCGGCACCGGACCGGTCGAGTGCCTGCCACCAGCGCTATACACCGACGCTCGTCAACCTCTTTGCTGCTGCATCGGTTCCAAGTTCGACTCGGGCCTCCGGATTGTCGATGTAGAAGCGAATCCATTGTTCCAACGCGACCGGGTGGATATCGAAGCGTCTGCAGTCCAGTTCGATGTACTGGCCTTCCGACATGAGTTCGATTCTCCAGAGCAAGGTTGTGAAGCGACGGTTCATCTTCGCCAGCTCGTCGACCCTGACCAGAACCATCGGGTACGACTCCACCACCACAGCGGTGTCTCTGATGTCCACCCACGGCACCAGGAGGTCGAATGCCCAGCCGCGGTGGCGAATACCGTCGTCCGAGAGCTCGAGGTAGCCGTTGCGAATCCAGCGCAACAGGATTGGAATCAGGAACGAGGCCAGCGACAATCCCATTGCCGCTAGGAGCCATCCCGCCCCACCCGAGGTGAAACCCATCGCGATCGTGCAGGTCGACAAAGAGCTGACTATTACGACGAGCAACCGCAAGCCCACCGGGTTGTAGCGCACGGTCGATCCCTGCACCCATCGGCGGACGTCAGAGCCTGTCTCGAGCGACGGCATGTTGGTCCACGCGAAAGCCGCTGTGCTGACGCAAAACACAGCGAATCCGAGAGTCGACAGCGCGGAGCCGACCATTCCCTCCATGACGCTCACCACGCACAAGTACAGAGCAATCAGCGCCGCGAACCCGATGATCGCGCTTCGCGCGATCATCGACCCCGGTGATGCCACCCAGCGCCGCAATTCGCGGGGCCGCACGTCAGAAAATCGCATCCCACGCCCCCGTCGCCAATTCCCCGATTGCCGAACCTGTGTCGGCGACTGCCGCAGCACCATCACCGATCGCATCGCCGACGCGTTGGAACTGCCATTTCTGCACCTCCCCGACGCGGCCCGATCGCCGCCCCACAGGATCAGACGCAGCAGGGATCGCGCTGGTTCCGTGGCCTTGGGCTGTTGTCAGGTCCATCAGCACTGGCCAGATCGTTTTTTCAGTCCCACAACGTAAGTCCACCGCCGGCGACACTGACAGCCTTGAAGCCCTCAGTCGCTGCGATGGACCACGCCTCGAAATCAGGGTCGAAGGGAACTGCCAACCTAGTACCGTCGGCGAACTCCACTAGTAAATCGCCATCATTTGATGCATTTGCGTGCGCGACCAGCCTGCCGATAAGGCGCTGAACACTGTCGTTTTCGGATAGCAGCATGTGCGGCACGCCTCGAAACACCTCGGTCCCAGGCTCGGTGATTTCAAAGTTCGACTCGATGCGAATTTCGCAATCACGATCTGTACGCAACGTGAGGGAGAACCCGAACTCCAAAGACACGATCGTGTGCCGGACGAGAGGAAGTTCCACGCGTGTCCGCCTTCCTGAATAGGTCGGCCGTCATCGCCGCTACTGACCTGTCAGACGCAGCAGCGACCTCAGCCGTTCCACTGGCAGGGCGGCCCTATCGGAGGCCTGGTGGACGGCTTCAGCGAGACAACGCCTGCCAGGTGGCCTCCCCCGCGCGATATCCCGCCTCGAACAGCCATGGCCACTCGGAGAAATCTTCGGGGTCGACCACCACCGTCTCGACACCACCGTTCCCACGCCGCTTGGGCATGTTCTCGGGATGAGACGGGAACTGATCCTTCAGGTACGCGGGTTGGAGACTTTGCCGAAAGATCAGCCACGTCCGCGGTGTAAAGCCCACTGCTTCAGCGCGTTTCGCAAGATCGGTCCAGGCTTCGCTGTTCGCGTATCCACCCTCGAGTACCAGCCTTCGGGTCTCGAGCATCGGGAAAACCCCGAACCAGATCGGCGGGTAACTCAATAGCGTCTGGCACCAGGCACGACGACGTTCGGGCGGAATGGGTTCCCACTTGGCTTGCGCTGCTACGAGTTCGTCTCGACCAGACATAGTTCACCTCGTCCTGGAGGTGCAACCCTCCATCGACTTGCGCACCCACAGTCGCGGGATGCGCCGGTTCTTCCCCTGGGGCACCCCTGTCGATGGAGACGGGGTTGCCGGACAGCCGGCCAGGTACCTATGGCTGTCACTCTTGGACCTTCCTCGACAATAGCCGCGGGGTACGGCCTCGACAATCCCTCTGGATCGGCGAAGCAGCTCGACAGATTCCGCACTGTGATTGGAGCGCTGAGCCGGGGCATTCCCCATGCAACATCATCGACCAGCGACGTCGCCTAGGGTCGACGATCACGTCCACCCGGCCCCATGTTTCTGCGTAGGTAGCGGACCAGTGCGGCCAGGGACGTCACCAACGGAATCAGAAACCAACATGTTCCCACGAATACGACTGTGCCCCAGAGAAAGAAACCGACAAGGGCAGTGCTGACGTACTCCGACGCGGAGTGCTCGTCACCGCCGGTCGCATACGCGATCGTCAGAGTCATCCCAGTGCCCGCCACGCAGAGTACGAACGTAATCGGTACCGCCCAGATGAGGGACGACCACCAGTAGAACCATGCCGTCCGTGCGCGACTTTCGGACTGCCTGCGACTCACCGTGTTTCAATCACTGCTGAGTCTTCAACTGGCATATCTCTTTGCCAGACCCTCGGCGATCTCCGCGATGGACGTCAATGTGCGCTGGTCGGCGTACTCGGCCTCATCGAAATAGCGCTTGAACACCGACCGCATCAGCTCGATGACCTCGATATGTTGCGTCAGTACGACGCGCAGCGATCGATCGCCACTGAAGGCAATCCTCTCGAACTTTTCGCCGAGCTGCCTGGCTGAATCCAAGGTGCCGAATGCCTTTATGTCGACCAGGTTTTTCGTTTTCGCCAGCATTTCCGTCAAGTGTCTGATGTAGGCAGCGCACACCTCGTCGCACTGGAACGCAACACCTTCGGGAATCTGGAGCTGCCCGGACTCGGCCTGGCTCGACAGCGACCGCCACTTCTGCATCGAAGATGCAAGCTCGTTCGTTTCTGAACCCATCGGTTGCCTTCACCTACCTTCGGTCGGCAAGGACGGCTGGAGCGAACGCGCCAACCGTTCAACTTCCACACACGGATCGCCAAGAGCTGGTGTCATGAAGATCCCGTCGAGATTCAGGTACACGACGCCACCCACATGGCTGAATGCGACGCCGCAGTTGACCTCGTCGTACTTGATAGTCCGCTGGAAGCGCATGCCGTCGAACCCCTCGATGGGCTCGAAATTCTCGAACGGTCCCCGCTCACGTAGGTAGTCCAGGCCCTCAATGGACGAGAAGATTCCGAGGTGATACCACGGCGTCGGTAGCGGATTAGTCCAAAAGCACGTCATCCAGTCTTCCGAGATCGGCAGATCCCCCACCAAGTTCGAGGACTTCGTCTCCACGGCCAACCCCGCGCCTTCGATGGCCGAGTCCGGGATGGTGCACGGATCCCACGCACCATTCGCCGGAGCCGTCGTCATCACCGATGTCGTCGACGGGCCGGCAGCGGGAACGCCTTCGGTCGCGCCTCCGCATCCGGTTGCCACCAGCATCAGTCCGACCGCACCCGCGATCAGCAATCGCATCTTGCTCACAGCACTCCGTCCATGGAACCCACCCTTGATGTTGGACGCAGCTACTGATGCATCGGTTCCATCGGATCGGACACAGATGTGCCTGGCGTTGGGCAATCGTTGCGGCGATGTCCCGAATGCAGAACGCATGACCGTCCGGCGGCTACTCGAGGTCAGGACGAGAAACGCTCTCGTGATCGCAGAATGAGGGACGTTGTCGATTCTGTCGTGGTGCCCGTGGTTTTCAGGCCGATCGGGTCGTGTCCAGGTGACTCATGGCCCTAGGGTCGCCGGTCGGCATCGATGGAGGATGAACTTCCGACGCAGCCGCAGAGGGAAGGCGAACGTGATGACCACTGGACAAGAGCAGGGTGTAACCAACAAGCCTGATCTACGGACGCGGGCGGTTGCGCGCTTGAAGCGACAGGCGGACTTTCGGGTTCATCTGATGATCTACCTGATAGTCAATGGCTGCCTGACCGGAATTTGGGCGATGAACGATCGCCCGTTCTTCTGGCCGATCTTCTCGATCGTGGGCTGGGGAATCGGTGTGCTGTTCGACGCGTACGACGCCTTCGGCCACTCCCCCAGCGAGGCACTCATCGAGCGCGAAATGAAGCGTATTGAAGAACGAGGCTGACCCACCCACCACGAGCAGGAGAATTCGATGTCCGCTACAGATCGAGAGCACACCCACCGCACGTCGACTCGTTCCACTCCGGGAACCGGAGGTGAGGCGGTGTACTTCTTCGGCGGCATCGGCAGTCTGATCTTCTGGTGGCAGGCCGCGTCAGGCTTCGGCGAACACGTTGTCGCCGTGCTCAAGTCGTTCGTCTGGCCGGCGTTTCTCGTCTACCAGGCCCTCGGGGCGTTAGCCGGGTAACCTGTTGCCGCCGTCTCGAATCCACCGGATCGGCTATCGCGACGCCGCCCGTTCCACCACTCGTCGGGCGGTTCGGGCCACGGCCTCGTCGATCAGAAATCCCTTGCTGTCGACGGCCACTCCTGAGGTGGCATGTTCCAGGTCGGCCAACAGTTCCTCTGCTTCCTGTACCTGGTCTTCGGACGGCACGAACACCGTTCGCACCGGCGCGAGTTGAGCCGGATGAATACATGCGCGGCCGACAAAACCTAGACCGGCCAGAGTGCGCGTATCGGCCTCGAACGCGTCGGCATCGCGGAAGTTTCGAGACACCGCTGCAGGAGGCGGATCGATTCCCGCCGCCACGCTGGCCGCGACCACCTGAGCGCGCACGAACGACAGTGACTCCGCAGAACCGTCGACGCCCAGATCCGCAGCGAGGTCCACTTCCCCGATCTGCAAAAACTTGACCCGAGGGGCACGGGCGATCTCCAGAGCGGCGAACACTCCGGCGGCCGTCTCGATGAGGGGCGAGACCACCGCACTACTGCCACTCAAAAGAGCATCGGCCTGCTCCACCTCGCGAGCAGACGACACCTTCGGCAACCATATACCGGTCAAGTTCGGGTGCAACACCGCCCGAATATCGCTCTCCTGCAACGCCCCAGGATTGACGCGCACCCAGATCTGCACGTCACCCGGTTCGCAGGAAGCAACCCACGCGGCCACCGGCGCACGGGCATGATCCTTGTTCGCCGCGGTGACGGCATCCTCGAGATCCAATACCACCGCGTCGGTACCCGAAGTCAGTGCCTTGTCGAACCGCTCCGGCACATCCCCCGGGACGTAGAGGTACGTCAGAGCGGTCCTCATCCGATAACTCCGGTGCCCGCGACGAGGGACTTGGCGATGACGGTCCGCATGATGTCGTTGGTGCCCTCGCCGATGGCCATGAGGGGCGCATCGCGGTAGAGACGCTCGACGACGAACTCGGTGGAGTAGCCGTAGCCACCGTGAATGCGCATGGCTTCGAGGCTGGCGGTGATGGCGGCTTCGGAGGCGAAGTACTTCGCCATGCCGGCTTCCATATCGACGCGCTTACCCGAATCTGCCTGTGATGCCGCCCAGTACGTCATCAGACGTGCGGCCTGCAGCTGCGTCGCGATGTCGGCGATCTTGAGCTGAATGGCCTGGAACTCGGCGATGGGCTGACCGAATGCGGTGCGCTGCTTCGCGTATTCGAGGGCGGCGTCGTACGCGGCCTGCGCGATGCCGACGCTGCGTCCGGCAATGTTGAGGCGGCCGATCTCGAGCCCCGACAGTGCTTGCTGCAGACCACGACCCTCCACACCACCGAGCACCGCGTCGACGGGAACGCGCACATCGGTGAACGTGATCTCACACGATTCGGTTCCTTTGTAGCCGAGCTTGCCCATGTCGCGCTGTACCTCGAACCCGTCGGTCGTGGTGTCGATCAGCAACAGCGACATGCCCTTGTGTGCCGGTGTAGTCGTGGTGTCGGTCTTCACCAATACCGGAAGCACATTCGCGTGCCGTGCGTTGGTGATCCACGTCTTGGCACCGTTGACGACGTAGTGGTCGCCGTCGCGCTTGGCGGTGGTCTTGATGCCCTGCAGGTCGGTGCCGGCACCGGGCTCGGTCAGACCGACACCCGTACGCCATTCACCCGACGCGAGCTTGGGCAGCAGGGTCTTCTTCTGCTCCTCGGTGCCGTGCTTGCCGATCATCCAGCACGAGAGGTTGTGGCTGCCGAGAATTCCGGCAACGCCCATCCAGCCGCGGGCCAGCTCCTCGTACACCAGGGTGAACGACACCTTGTCGAGGTCGAGCCCGCCGTACTCCTCCGGCGTCGTGATCCCGAACAGGCCCATGGCCTTCATGTGCTCGACGATCTCGGTGGGGTACCGTCCCGTCTTCTCCCACTCGTTCGCGACGGGGATGATTTCCTTGTCGACGAAAGTGCGCAATGCTTTCCGGAAGGCCGTCTGCTGCTCGTCGTACGTGAAGTCCATGATGATGTCCTGTCGATTGGGGTGTCGTCGATCGAAGTGTCAAGGCGCCGGCGCGATGGCTGCGGCGAGATCGAGAATGGCGGTCAAGTCGGTTTCGTCGACCAACCCGAGGACGCGGTCTGCCAGCTCGGTGGCACGAGAGTCGTTGCCGCAGTTTGCGAGAAACTTCTCCAGCAGACGGTCGTCGCTCAGCGGGAAACCGGCGGATCCCTGACTGCCGCCGACAGAGGCGTCGAGCACTCGTCCGTCAGTAAGGGTGAGAACCGCCCTGCCCGACGCGGCGGCCGCGGGAACCTCGGACGGGAGGTTCGTCACCCGCACCTTGCGGGCAGTGACGAGAACGTCCTCGCGCGCGATGGATTCGTCGGTGTAGGTCGAGACGGTGATCGCTCCGTCGTGCAGAAGCGCGGCCACACTCCAGGGCAGATCGAACTTGCCGTCGTAGGTGCTGCGCGGTGACGCGACCCCGGTGTTCGGGCCACACACGAAGGGACTCGAATCGGGATGGACGAAGACCTCGATGTCGGCGATCTCGCCTACGTGAACCGTATTGTCTGCGAGTGCTTCCGATACCGCGTCGAGCGTCACGTGCATCAGCTGGCAACTGGGGTACGGCTTGATGCCGATCCGGGTGGCTTCCCACCGCGTGCCGAGTCCCTCGGTCAGCGCGGCGAAATTCGTCGGCCGGTCGGTCAACGCAGCGTAGATTCCGCGTCGACCTTCGAGAACCGACGACGGGCCGGTCGCACCGGCGGCCGCGAGCCGAGCGGCCAGAACACCGTTTATGCTGGCCGATCCCGGATGCAGTGCCTTGGTGTCGGCGTCGGTATCGAGAAACTCGAGCAGTCCCGAGCTGGACGACCCGGCGATGCCCAGGGCGTTGACCAGTGTTTCGGTGTCGAACTTCGAGAGGTGGCCGGCGACGAGCGCGGCGGTCAACGGACCCACCGCTGCCGTGGCATGCACACCCCGTGCGTGGAATCCGTGCGGACTGACTTCACCGAGGCGGCAGGCGGTTTCGAGTCCGAGAGCTGCTGCGGTCAGCACATCCGCACCCGAGGCCGACACTTGCTGCCCGACGGCGAATGCCGCGGGAAGAGATACCGCCGTCGCGTGCACCAGAGCGCCCGCATGCGTGTCGTCGAAGTCCAGCGAGTGCAGCATCACCCCGGTCGCGAAGGCGGCTGCCGGCGCGGACAGTCCGCGTGTACCGGTGAGTGGCCGGGCTTCCTGCGGCCCACCCAGGGCATCGGCCACCGTCCAGCCCGGTCGGCCGTAGCCGAGGCGTTGGGCCGCAACGGTATTGCCGACGCCGTCGAGTAGGTGACGCGCGGCCGCGTGCCGGACGTCCTCGGACAGATCGGCGACGGTGACACCCGTTGCCCACTCCGCCAAGATCGTCGAGGTCACGCCCGCACCTCGTCCTTCGCCGTACCGAAGGCACCCTCCGCCTTCAGTTTCGCGACGCGTTCGTCGTCGTAGCCCAGTTGGTCGCGCACGATGTCGTCGAAGTGCTCGTTGCGCTGCGGCGCTCGGCGGTACTGCTTGGCCTCGGAACCGAAGTTCACCGGGGACGCGACCTGACGCACGGTGTTGTACACCGGGTGCTCGGTCTCGACCACGAGATTGCGTGCGAGCGTGTGAGGTTCGGTCAGTGCATGCTCGACGTCGTTGATCGGACCTGAAGGCACTCCGGCAGGGCCAAGCTTCGAGAGCCAGTGATCGACGGTATTCGTGGCGAACACCTCTTCCAGGATCGGCAGCAGCACGTCCTGATGCTTGCCACGCAGCGAGAAGTTGCTGAACCGCGGATCGGCACCGAGATCCGGGCGATCGATGGCGACGACGAGCCGGTCCCAGAACTTCTCCTTCGCGCAGCCGACGATGAGCCAGCCGTCCGTCGCCTCGAAGGCCTGGAACGGCACCAGGGACGGGTGCGCCGAGTTCTTCGTACGGATCGGCTCGAAGCCGGCGTTGAGATGCCACGTCGCGGGATACGTGAGCAGAGACATCGCTGTGTCGTACAGCGAGACGTCGCAGTCACCACCGATGCCATCGCGCTTGGCCGCGTGCAATCCCGACAGCAGCGAGATCGCGGCGACGAATCCACCGGAGTAGTCGACCAGCGACAGACCGGATTTGGTGGGCGGGCCATCCGGGTCGCCGGTGACGCTCATCCAGCCGGCGAGACCCTGCAGGATGTAGTCGTAGCCAGGCTCTTTCGACCGCGGACCGGTCATGCCGAAACCGGTGAGACTGCAGCACACGATCGCGGGATTGAGATGCTTGAGCTGGTCGTAGGTGATGCCGATCTTCTCCGGCACGTCACCACGGAGGTTGGAGTAGACCGCGTCGCTGGTACGGACGAGGTCCTCGAACACCGCTCGGCCACTCGGGGTCGAAAGGTCCAGGGAGAGAGACCGTTTGTTGCGGTTGAAGCTCTCGAAGAACAGCGAGTCCTCGCCCTCGTTGTAGGGCGGCACGTAGCGTCCGACGTCGCCGCCGACGCTGGGGTCCTCGATCTTGATGACATCCGCGCCCAGATCGGCGAGGTGCAAGCTACCGAACGGACCTGCGCCGTACTGCTCGAGGGAGATGATGCGGACGTCTTCGAGTGGCCTCATGCGTCGGAATCTTTCGTCGTGGGGAGTTCGAGCGGGCCGTTCTGCGCTTCGGGGAAGTAGTTCTGCCCGATGCCACTGTCCCGGGTGGCAACCATGACCGAGCGCTTCCACGAAATGACCTCGACGCCATCCTGATTGAGGCCGCGGGTGATCATCGAGACGATGCCGGCGTAGGGGCGTGACTCGGACTTACGCAGCCCGGTACAGATGCTTTCGGCGTACAGGGTGTCGCCTGCATAGACCGGGTGGGACATCTTGATGTCGGTGAAGGCCAGGTTGGAGATTGCGTTCTGGCTCATGTCGATCACCGAAAGTCCCAGCACCACTGAGACTGTGAAGCCGGAGTTGACGATGACCTTCCCATCGGTGATGGGGTTCTGCGACGCCAGATGCGCGTTGAAGTGGTTCTGGTTGGTGTTGAGCGACAGCAGCGTGATCCACGTGTTGTCGGTCTCCGTGATCGTCCGCCCGAAGGGATGTTGGTAGACGTCCCCCACGGTGTAGTCGTCGAAGAAGCGCCCCAGAACGGCCGGATGGATTGCCACCGTGTCTCCTCGTGTCGGTTTGGCGAGTGCCTTACCTAGACCATAAACATCAGATGTTTACGGCGTCAAGGGTTCGAGAAAACCGGTAATCGGCAGACTTCACCTGAATCGACTCGGTAAAGAGCAGATGTTTACGGATTACGAAGTCGATCCATCTGTCGGTACGAGTCACCGAGGTGGTCGAGATGCTTACGCATCAGATCCATGGCGGCCATCGAGTCACCGGCCTCCACCACGTCGAGCAGTCCCCGGTGGTCGCTGTCGACGCACTGCCAGAAACCCTCGGGCGCATGGTCTCGACCGAATCGACCGGACAGGACACGGAAGACGGGTGCGGTGATGAGCTCGAGCAGGGGGTTGTGGGCTGCGCGCAGCAAGACGAGGTGGAATTCCTGGTTTTTGGCGAAGGTCTCGGGTCCCTGCACTTGGTTGGGGTCGAAGATGGTCGCGTTGAGCTGCTCGAGATGCTCGTCGGTGCGGCGGAACGCGGCAATGCCCGCCGCCGGAACCTCCATCAGGTTGCGCACTTCCATGAGCTGGTCGACGGTGACAGTCTCCGCGGCAGCCATCAGAGCGACACCGGTTTCCAGGTGCTCACTGATGTGTCCGACACTGGGGACGGCGACGAAGCTTCCCCCGGTCACTCCCCGGGTCGTCTCGATCAGGTTCTGGCTTGCCAGGGACCGGAGAGCTTCGCGAATGGTGCTTCGCCCGACGCCGAATTCGGCGGTGAGCTCGGCTTCGCCGGGTAGCCGCTCCCCTGGCTGCAGCTCACCGGAGAGAATGCGGCTCCGAAGATGGCCGGCGAGAACCGCATAGGCGGGGACACTCTTGGCGGTCACCTTGAGCGGAGCCGATTGGGCCACGTCTTCCCCCTGATGTCGCTCGACTGTTTTCTACTGACCGGTCGGCTCGAGCTTAGCGTGACCGATGCCCCGAGATGCGGAGATCGCAACCCTCGATACATCCGCTTTTTAGCAAGAAAACGCGCATACCGACCCCGACCCAGGCCAATATCTGGACAATGACGACGCAATACATCAGAGGTATTGCTTTTCCTGTCGATCATCAGCACTATGACTCATGTCACCTCAGCAGTGACCCCACGACTTCGTAGGCACGCGGAGCACGCCCTTCCCGCTCCCCTCGGGCACCGACAGAACGGACGCAGCATGAAACGCATTGGAGTCGACGTCGGCGGCACATTCACCGACCTCGTCCTGTGGGACGACGATGGCACGGCCGTCGTGCACAAGACCCCGTCCACCAATCACGACCCCTCGATCGGCACGATGGACGGAATCAAGGTCCTCGCCGAACGCGCCGGGATCGACCCGTCCGAGATCGACATGTTCTTCCACGGCACCACCGTGGCCACCAACATCGTGCTCGAGCACAACGGCTGCGACGTCGGCATGATCACCACCGAGGGTTTCCGCGACCTGCTGCACATCGCACGTAAGAAGCGTCCTCTCAATTACTCGAACTACCAGGATCTTCCGTGGCAGAAGTGGCAGCTCGTGCCGCGACGCAACCGTCGAGTGGTCCCCGAACGCATCGATGCCGCAGGAAATATTCTCACCCCACTCGACGAAAATGCTGTGCGCGAACAGGTTCGCCTGCTGCGCGAGCGAGGCGTGCAGGCCATCGCCGTCGCATTCCTGCACGCGTACCGGAATCCGACTCACGAGCAGCGCGTGCGAGCCATCATCGAGGAGGAGTTCCCCGGCGTCTTCATCTCCCTCTCCAGCGAGGTGGCCCCGCAATACCGCGAGTACGAACGCTTTTCGACCGCTGCACTCAACGCATTCATCGGACCGAAGACCTCGAAATACATCGAGAATCTCGCCGGTAAGGCCAAGGCAGCGCAGGTCGGCGAGGACGTGCACCTCATGACCTCGGCCGGCGGGCTCGTCACCTCGCGCAGCGCCAGCGAAATCCCGGTCTCACTCTTGACCAGTGGCGTGGTCGCCGGTCTGCTCGGCGGCTGCGCCATCGGTAAGGCGTCCGGATACCCCAGTGTCATCACGCTCGATGTCGGTGGCACCTCGGCGGACGTCGGCGTGGCACCGGATGGCGCGCTGCGCATGAAGCATCTGCTCGACACCCGGATCGGTGACTACCACGCGATGGTGCCGATGGCCGAGGTCGACACCATCGGTGCCGGCGGCGGATCCATCGCCGTGGTCGACGACGGTGGCATGTTCCGCGTCGGACCACGCAGTGCGGGTGCCGTTCCCGGACCGGCGTGTTACGGCCACGGCGGCACCGAACCGACGTCGACCGACGCCATGGTGATGATGGGATGGCTGCGCGAGAAGAGCTTCCTGTCCGGAACCATGGAGGTCAAGCCCGAGCTGGCACGCGAGGCGATTCAGACGCATATCGCCGACAAGCTCGACACCCCACTCGACGACGCCGCGATGGGCATCTTCAAGATCCTCGCCCATTCCATGACCGAGGCGATCAGCCTGCACTCGGTACGCAAAGGCTATGACCCGCGCGACTTCTCACTGATCGCCGAGGGTGGTGCCGGTCCGCTGTTCGCCTGGCAGATCGCCGACCAGCTCGGCATTCCGCGCGTGATCGTGCCCGGTCACCCCGGCATCACCTCCGCTGTCGGCCTGCTCACCACCGACATCCGCTACGAGGAGCCGACGACGGTGTGGACGTCGTCCGCCGACCCGAACGTCGAACTGCTGCAGGAACAGATCGAGCGCCTGTCCGCGCTCGCCGTCGCGCAGCTCGAAAAGGACGGTGTTGCGGCCGAGAATATCTCGCTCGAACGCAGCGTCGACTGCCGTTACGTCGGCCAGGGCTACGAATTGCGCGTCGCCGCGCCGGACGGCGACATCGACGACGTGTGGGTCAAGACCGTCGCCGAAGCATTCCACGAAGTGCACGGCCGCACCTACTCACAGCGGTTCGACGACAAGCCCGTACAGCTGATCAACGTCCGTGTCACCGGTGTGGGTGCGGTGCCGCACGTGCAGATCGCCGACATCGCCGTGGGCGCCGCCGACTCCTCGGCCGCGATCAAGACGACCACCAAGGCGCTGTTCTGGCAGGACGAGACGTCCGCGCCGCAGTGGGTGGACACCCCGGTCTACGAGCGGTCGTTGTTGTTGGCGAACAACGAGATCGACGGTCCTGCGATCGTCGAGCAGTTCGATTCCACCACGATCATCGGCATGAATCAGCACGCCACCGTCGACGCCGTCGGCCACATCATCATCGAGAGGAACCCCGCATGAGCAAGGCGCTGATGCCCACCACCGGAGTGTCACTGGCGGGCGAATCCACTCGAACCTGGAACGACGTCGAGGTCGATCCCATCACGCTGCGCGTCATCGGCGGAGCCCTGCAGTCGATGGCCAAAGAGATGGCCCAGGTGCTCTACCGCATGGCGTACTCCTCGCTCATCCGAGAGTCCGAGGACCTCGGCGCGGGCATCTTCGACATCAACGGACGTGAACTGTGTGAATCGGATTCGACTCCGATGCACTGTGGTTCGATTCCCGCCTACATCAAGGGCGTGAACCGTCGTCTCGCTGGAACGTACAAGCCCGGAGACGTGGTGCTGCACAATCATCCGTACCACGGAGCGGCTCATTCCCCCGATTACGGCGTGATCATTCCGATCTTCTGGCAGGGCGAGCACATCGGCTTCGCAGGGTGTACCGGTCACGTGTCCGACGTCGGCGGTAACTTCCCCGGCCTGTGCATGGACGTCGTCGATGTGTGGGCCGAGGGCAAGCTCATGGACTCGATGAAGATCTACGAGGCCGGGGTCCGCAACGACTATCTGATTCAGCACATCCTCGACAACGTCCGCACACCGGAGCAGAACCGCGGCGACCTCGAAGCATTGATCGCCTGCTCGCGGATCGGGGAGACACGATTCACCGAGCTGCTCGAGAAGTACGGCCTCGACACCGTGATGAGCGCGGGCGAACGCTGGATGGACTACTCCGAGTCCATGCTGCGCAAAAAGATTCGAGAGATTCCTGACGGCAGCTACACCGCACCCATCGGCTACCTCGACGACGACGGCAAGAACCGCGGCGAACCGCTGAAGGTGGCCGTGCGGGTGCAGGTCGAGGGCGAGGACATCCTCATCGACCTCACCGGCTCCAACAGTCAGGTGCCCACCGCGTTCAACGTCCCGTTCGAGGGGTCGGTGCTGCCGGTGGCCGTCTCGGCCATTCGCACGATTCTGCTCGACGAGGATCTGACCGAGGAATTCGTTCCTCAGAACGACGGGTGCTTCCGACCCGTCAAGGCCTATGCCCCCGAGGGCACGATCTTCAACCCGGACTTCCCTGCGTCGTGCTTCGCGCGGTTCTCGCAGGTGAACCGCGTGTTCGACTCGATCAACTTGGCTCTGGCCCCAGTGCTTCCGGACCATGCGATCGCGGGATCGTCTGCGGCTCTGTGCGCCATCGCCTATTCCGGTATCGCGCCGGACGGCGAATCCTATTGGGTCTACATCGAAATCAACGAGGGCTCGTACGGCGGCCGCAACGGCAAGGACGGTATGGACGCCGTCGACGCCCTGATGGCCAACACCCGCAACAACCCCATCGAGGAGCTCGAGCTCAACCACGCCATGCGGGCGTTGCGGTACGAGCTGCGCGACGAGGCACCCGCGCCAGGGAAGTGGCGCGGCGGTATCGGCAGTGTGCGCAAGTGGTTGATGGAGACCGATACGTTCCTCGGGTCCGAGGCCGACAACCGGTCGGATCCTCCGGCCGGAGCCCTCGGTGGGCACAACGGTGTGTCCGGCTCGTTCACCAGGAACGCCGGGACCGACCGCGAGGAAGTGTTGTACTCCAAAGTTACTCAGGAGACGATTCGTTCCGGTGAGACGCTGGAGATCAAACTGCCCTCGGGCGGTGGATTCGGAAATCCGTTCGAGCGTGATCCGTTCCAGGTGCTCAGCGACGTCTGGGACGAGTACCTCACCGAGGACGACGCTCGACGCGACTACGGTGTGGTCGTGAACACCGATTTGTGGACGGTTGACGAGGACGCGACGGCCGAGCTGCGCGCCCGGAGCGCAGCCTGATCGAGGACGGGACCTTCGGCGGTGTCGTCCGGTGGATCGACGACCGGAACGACACCCCGGGGCCCCTGTCCGGCCTGCGCATCGGCGTCAAGGACAACATCGACGTGGCCGGCGTCGAGACTACCTGCGCGTCTCAGTTCTTCGAGGGCAACGTCGCCGCCTCGGACGCCGAGGTCGTCACCCGTCTGCGACGCGCAGGCGGGTCGGTGGTCGCAAAACTGAACATGGCCGAGTTCGCGGTCGGCGTCACCTCGCAAAACTCGGCTGCAGGCCCGTCGTACAACCCGTGGAATCACACGCGGGTGCCCGGCGGATCGAGTGGGGGTTCGGGGATCGCCGTCGCCGCCGGGTTGGTCGACGCATCCCTGGGCACCGACACCGGCGGGTCGGTACGCCTACCCGCCGCCGCATGCGGAATTACCGGTCTACGCCCGAGCTGGGGATCGATCAGCAACGACGGCGTGTTCCCGGTGAGCGAGCAATTCGACACCGTCGGCCCGATGGCGCGATCGGTAGCGGAGGTGAAGACTCTGTTCGACGTCCTGTCCCCCAGACCGTCCGAACCATCAGCTGTCACGCGCATCGGTGTCCCGACTGTGTTCCTCACCGCGGACGTGGACTCGGGCGTCGCGCAGACCGTCGCGGCCGCGGTGCGCACGTTCGCCGAACTGGGGTACGAGATCGTCCCCATCCAACTCAAGCACGCCGCAGACGCCCAGGACGTCGTCTACACGATCGTGTACGGCGACCTCGCTCGCTGCCATCGGCACCGGCTCGCCACCGAGCCTTCACGCTTCCAACCCGCGACCTACGAGCGAATAGCGTTGGGCCTGAGCATCTCCGAGTCCGACCGTGCCCGTGCATTCGCCGGCCGCGATCAATTCCGCAAGGCCATGACCACCACGTTCGCGACGGTCGACGTGGTGTTGACCCCGGCCATGCCTGTCGACGTTCCCCCGAGGGACGGGGGTGACGACGTCGTCGCGCTCTCGCGCCGGATGGGACAATTCACGTACCCGTGGTCGCTGCACGACGGCCCGACGCTGGCTCTGCCGGTCGGCTTCCACCCGTCCTCGGGCATGCCGGTGGGAGCGCAGCTGACCGCTGCTGCGCACCGTGAGGGTGCACTGTTCGACGTGGGTGAGCGCTATCAATCGGTGACCGACTGGCATCGGGCGATACCACCGCATACATCAGATCTTTAGCCGGTGCTGTTCGCAGCTTATCGCGACTTTGTCCGATTTTGATCCGCCTTGACGCCCTAAACATCTTATGTTTAGGTAGAAGACAGCTGTTACGTACGTCTCACTATGGGTGGGCATGCGACAGCCGACACTCTCACTTCGGCACCGTCACGCCGATCATCCAGCGAGGACGCAGATGCATTTACGCCGAGCCACGTCCATCATGGCAGCACTGACGCTGTCCACCGCATTGGCGGCCTGTGGATCCGATCCCGGTCCCGACGCGGACCCGGCCAACCCGGTCACGATCGACGTCACCGTCTCGGCAGCGGCCGAAATCTACAGCATCCCTTGGCTTGTCGCGCAGAAGCAGGGACTGTTCGAGAAGCACGGTGTGATCGTGGAGAACATCGTGCCGGGCAAGGGCGGTAGCGCGACCATGCGCACACTGCTCGACGGCAACATCCCCATCGGTGAAGTCAGCTACCCGTCGATCGTGCAGGCGGACGCGGCCGGCTCCGAACTCCGCATCGTCGGCGGTGGCACGCAGGGGCCGTATCCGATGAATTTCTATGCGCTCGCCTCGAACCCCAACATCAATTCCATCGAGGACGTCCGCCGCTGGGCGTACACCCGCCCCAACTCGGCCTCCGACGCCCTCACCCGCCTCATTCCCTCACTCGCGGGCGTCGACGCCGGCCAGATCGAGCGGGTTGCCTCCGGCGGAATCGGTGAAGGCTTCGCACTCCTCGAAGCTGGCAACGTCGATATCGCTCTCGTTCCTTCGATTGTCGCCGAACAGCGACCCGAGGACTTCAAGCTGATTGTCAGCAGCCCCGACTACATGTCACGGTTCCTCCAGTCGACAATCACCACGACCAAGGACTACGCCGCGAGCAACCCCGGCGTCGTACGAGCCATCAACGCCGGCTACACCGAGGCGGTCGCGTCGATCGAGGCCGATCCTGTTGCCGCCGCGGAGATCTACGCGGCGTACACGGGATTCGACGTCGAGTCGGCCACCGCAGTGGTCGAACGCGCGTCCTCGGTCGGCACGTGGGGCGGCGGCTTCGACACAGCGTCTGTCCTGTCCGCGCAGGACGGAGTGGAGGCATCGGGCAGTGACCGCGAACCCGACTTCTGCACTCTGTTCGACCCGGAATTCCTCGCCGAGGGAGTCGTAGACGACTTGCCCGGTGACTGCGACTCCTGACAGCAATTTCCCACCACCAGAAGGTAGCGACGTGACTCACGCAGCGACTCGACCCCGCCCCGACACCACCTCCGCCATCGCCGTCGCATCGTCGGTGTCGCGGCGCTTCGGTGATGTGACTGCCCTCCACGAGATCGACTTGTCCATCGGCCGAGGCGAATTCGTCTCCGTCGTCGGCCCCAGTGGCTGCGGTAAGTCCACTCTGCTAGAGGTGTTCGCCGGACTACAGGATCATGACGGCGGCACCGTGCATGTCGACGGCCAACCGCTGACCGGACCTCGGTCCAAGACTGCAGTCATCTTCCAGGAATCGGCGACGCTGCCCTGGCGGACCGTCCGCGACAACGTCGCGTTCGCCCTCGAAGTCCGGGGTGTCGGCAAGCGGGACAGACGCGCCCGCGCCGACGAGCTGCTGAACACCGTGGGGCTGAGCAAGTTCGGCGACCACTACCCCACCCAGTTGTCCGGCGGTATGCGCCAGCGTGTGGCCATCGCGCGCTGCCTGTCCATGGAGCCCGACCTGATTCTCGCGGACGAGCCGTTCGGTGCACTCGACGAGCAGACGCGACTGGTCATGTCGTACGAGCTACTCAAGATCGTCGAAAAGCTCACGTGCGGAGTCCTGTTCATCACCCACAGCATCCAGGAAGCAGTACTGCTGTCCGATCGGGTGCTGGTGATGAGTGCGCGTCCCGGCCGCTTCATCGACGAGGTGGACATCGATCTGCCGCGCCCGCGATCCGAGGACGTACTGGCCAGCCCTGACGCGGTCGCTCTGCACGAACGTATCTGGTCGCGGCTGCGGGACGAGGCCAAGAAGACGATGAGCATCGAACCATGAGTGCGCCCACGCGTGAGAGCACACGCGCCTCCGTGGTCCCCGGATACATCCGCCCTGCCCCCTCCACCCAACTCGGCCTCCCCGCATGGGGATGGACCGTGCTGATCCTCGTCGCGGCTCTGGTGGCCATCGACATCTCGGCGCGGTTCTTCGCTTCTCCGCTCGACATCGTTCCGGTGACCGACATGATCTCAACGTCGCTGAGCCTGCTGACCGACCCAGAGTTCCTGGTCGACGAGTTGGGCCGGACGCTGGGCATCATCGTCCTCGCGTTCGTGCTCAGCTCCGTACTCGGCGTCGCCGCCGCCTACGTCCTGTGGCGGTACGAGCTGTGGGACAGAGCGTTTCAGCCGTACCTCAACGTCTATTACGCCGTCCCGACGTTCGCGCTGTACCCGATCATGGTGGTGCTGTTCGGTGCCGGTGTCGCCCCGATCGCCATCCTGTCCACCATCTTCGCCTTCGGTGTGGTCGCACTCAACGCACGCACCGGCTTCAACGCGGTGTCGCCGATCGTCACCAAACTCGGCACCACACTGATGTTGACGCGGTGGCAGTACTTCCGATCGGTATTGCTTCCGTATGCGCTGCCGAGCATCGTGACCGGACTCAAACTGGGGCTGTCTTACGCTGTCATCTCGGTGTTGGCCAGTGAGTTCATCCTGTCGACGCAAGGACTCGGGCACTTCATCTCCATTGCCTACGACGGGTTCGATATCGCCGACATGTACGCCGGGATCCTCATCGTGGCGCTGATCGCTCTGCTCTCGACCTCGCTGATCTCTCTCGCGCTCAACCGATTCGATTGGAGGCGCCGCTGATGAGCAGCACCTTGGACAGAGTAGCCACCACACCCACCGCTCCCCCGAAGGTCACCTCGTCCGCAGGCCGCACCAACGCCCGACGCTTCCTCCCACCACTGGTCGTGGCCGTCGTCGCGGTCTTGATCTGGTGGGTCGCGGCGGTTCTGGTCGACAGTCTCATCTTCCCGACGCCGGCCGAGGCCATGGCCTCGCTCGTCGAAGACCTGGGCAAGGCAGACTTTCGTGCCAATGTCGGCGACTCGCTGCGCATCCTCGTGCTCGCGTTTCTGGCCAGCACGGTCGTGGGTTCGCTGCTGGGCCTGACGCTGGGACTGAGTCCGTTC
Organism: Rhodococcus sp. 06-221-2; assembly: GCF_002258365.1. Lineage (NCBI taxonomy): Bacteria > Bacillati > Actinomycetota > Actinomycetes > Mycobacteriales > Nocardiaceae > Rhodococcus > Rhodococcus sp. 06-221-2. Next base: position 175,872 of record NZ_NOYJ01000024.1, on the reverse strand, counting down.
TGGACCCGAACCATCGCTCCGATCGTCTACTCGATCAACAGCATTCCGAAGATTGTGCTGTACCCGATCTTCCTGTCGTTCCTCGGCATCGGCGCACTGAGCCGATTCGGCTTCTCCTTCTACGCCGCCTTCATCCCGATGTTCCTCGTCGCGGTCGAGGCCACGGCATCGGTCCAGCGAATTCACTTGAAGATGGCCGCGTCCCTGCAGGTGAGCTGGCCCAGGTTGATCCGTCAGATCGTCATTCCCGCAGTGCTTCCGGCATTGGCGACGGGTATGCGGATGACCTTCGGATTGGCGTTCCTGGGACTGCTTCTCGCCGAAATGTTCTCGTCCTCCAGCGGCATCGGATACGAACTGCTCCGCAACGTCAGCCTCGTGCGGATGGAGAACATCATGGGCACGGTTGTGCTGATCCTGGTGATGGCACTGCCACCCACGATTGCGTTGCAGTGGTTGGAGAGTCGCATCACCTCGAAATACGGCGGTCGGTAACCGCAGTAGATCGGCGGACGTCGAGCGCTGCGGCCCGTTACTCGAACGCAATCCCCACAGCCGACCGGACCAATGCCGATACCGCTGGCGATCGGACTCCGGCCGGCCATGCGATAACCGTCGTGATCATCGGCGCATCAACGACAGGTACGGCCACATGCTCGGGCCACTGCCACGCGCGACTCGACGCCGGAATCACCAGCAGCGCCTGACCCAGCGCGACCAGTTGGGCGATCTGCGATTGACCGCGCACCTCAGGCCCTGGCCCCTTCGGATAGGTGCCGTCGAGCTGTGGCCACCGTGCCATCGGCAGATCCGGGACGTCACGGATATCGTCCATGGCCAGTTCGTCTTTCGAGGCCAAGGGGTGATCACGCGGAACGATCGCGACCTGCCCCTCGGTGAGGAGGTCCTCGGAGTCGAACCCAACGAGGTCATCGACGGGGCGATGCATCAACGCCACGTCGGCATCACCGCGGCGAAGATATTCGGCCTGCTCACCGACTTCGCACAAAATGACATCCACGTCAGCGGAGTACGCATCGAGCACGCGGCGTAGGAGCTCATGGGACGCACCGGCTTTGGTCACCAGCTTGACTCTGGCACCGGCGGCTCGTGCTCGCTGCGCTGCCGCTGCGACCGCGTCGAGCGCCGTCGCAGCGTCCCTCAGGAACACAGCACCGGCAGCAGTGAGTGCGACTCCGCGGCGATTCCGATCCAGGAGCGCGACGCCGAGTCGGCGCTCCATCCTGCTGATCGCTCGCGAGAGTGGTGGCTGGGCGATCCCCAAGCGTTGCGCTGCGCGTCCGAAGTGCAGCTCCTCGGCAACGGCGATGAAGTACCGGAGTTCGCGTGTTTCGAGGTCGTCCACTCCAACAGCGTAGTTGTGATACCCGTTGAGTATCACTGGTTGGTCGATCGGTATTGGACGCACCTGCTCTCGACGCCGACCATGGACTGCATGACAACGAAGACCGCGCTGATCACCGGCGCCAACAAAGGGATCGGCTTTGCCATCGCACACGGACTCGGAATGCAGGGAGTCAGAGTAGGAGTCGGGGCGCGCAACGATGCACGACGACAGGACGCGGTCGACAAGCTTCGTGCTGCGGGCATCGACGCCTTCGGAGTCCCCCTCGATGTCACCTCCGACCACAGCGTTGCTGCTGCCGCCGCCTCGATCGACGACCTGGACATACTGGTGAACAACGCAGGCATTTCCGGCGGCGAACAACAGAATCCAACGACGCTGGGTATCGACGTATTGCGAACTACATTGGACAACAACGTATTCGGGGTCATCAGAGTGACGAATGCATTGCTTCCGACGCTTCTTCGGTCTGCCTCGCCACGCATTGTCAATGTCTCTAGCAACATGGGCTCGCTCGCGCTACAGACTGGCCCGATCATGGCGGCATACGCTCCATCCAAGACCATGGTGAACGCGATGACCGTGCAGTACGCACGGCAGCTCGTGGACACTGCGGTGATCGTGAATGCATGCTGCCCAGGTTATGTGGCAACGGATTTCACCGGATTCGCATCCACACGCACGCCGGAGGAGGGCGCGCGTATCGCGCTGAAGCTCGCCACCCTGCCCGACGATGGCCCGCGGGGCGGATTCTTCGACGACGCCGGATCGGTGGCCTGGTAGGACTCTCGGTGCCGAGCTGACCACTGCCGAGGCTGTCGAGGGGGAACGTAGAAGACCGCCCCTACTCCCCTCGCGCCCGTCTGCGATCTTCCGAAGTGAAGGCTGAAACCGAACACGCATCGACACCGGCCGAGCGCTTTCGATGCTGATAGTCCGCCACCGAATCGAAGGCCGCCGTCACACCCACCGACGTCGAGACGTACGTCATCGACTTGTCACGCTTAAAGCCCAGATCGGCACCCACCTCGACGGCGTCGATGTTCGACCCCAGGAACACGAAATCCCAGCTGTACTCCGCTTCCTGCCGCTGAATCAGCTCTCGCACAGCAGCATTCGTCCGCTCTTGGCTCGAATTCTCGTGACCGTCGGTCATCACGAGAACGGTCACCGAGCCGGGACGCTCGTCCTCCGGTGTCGCAGCCAGACCCGCGCCGACCTCGCTGACGAGCCGGCCGATCGCGTCGTACAACGCGGTGCCACCCCGCGGTTCGAGCACTAGCGGTGCAACGTCCTCGATGGGGACGTTGTCGTAGACCAGCTGGTACCGGTTGTCGAACTGCGCGAGCGTGACCATGGTCCGACCGTCGGCCGCACGTTCCTTGGTGATGAACGAGTCGAATCCGCCGCGGGTGTCGTCGGCGATGGAATGCATCGAACCGGACCGGTCGAGCAATGCGGCAACGAGAGAGTTTCGGGTTGGTCATAGTTTCCTTCCGTGAGACGCAGCCGGAACTGCGTCGAATGAATTGGATTGAGAGATAACGGAAGAGCGGCTGTCGACGGTTACCGCAGCGCAACCGTCGTACCGCCCGAGAACGCCGAATCATGCAGCTCGATCTCGGCAGGTACGGTCCCAACGGGGACGTCGAACACGACGGTCGTGTCCAGCGCGTTGCCAGGGTTGATCTGTTCGTAGCCGATGCCCTCGTCGAGGTAGGCGGTCGCGAGGCTGTCGACCGAGTACTGCTTGCCGTCCGCGTCGAGCAACTTCTGCGAGGATGCGTCCAAGCTCTGCGCTCGGTCGCCGACGTTGCGCACGGTCATTGTCACCTGGACGTACTCGCCCTGTGCGGTCTGCGTCAGGTACTCCGAACCGACTGTCGCGACGGGTGGTGCGACTGCGGTGACGACGAACTCGAACTTTCCGTCGCGCACTGGGACGCCGATGCCCGGCTGAGTCGGCTCGGCCGGGGCCGCAGGAGCCGCTTCTTCTGACGACGGGGATCCGGCCGGCGCGGGAGCTGTCGGGCTCTCCGACGAACCACCACCGATGAGCCGAATGAGGACACCCAGCACGACGATAGCCAGGATGACGGTCAGGATCTTGTGTCGGGAAAACCAACTCTTCTTCTGCTTAGGAGCGGGCGGGGCGTACTGCTGCTGGGGGTTCGGGTTCTGGTTGGTCATGTCGAAATTCCTCTCGTTCGGCGACACATCAACCACACCGCAGTCGGCCCGGTCCGCGCCTCGTCTGACCGGTCGGTACGCCTCCTCCTTTCGGTCACATCCGATCGGCCATGCGGGCCGTTCGGACGATTCGCGGTGTCGGTGCTCGGCCGTACGCTTCTCCTCGTGAGCACCCACCGAACAGGCACCCTGCGCCGCAAAGCCTGGACAACGGCGGCGGTGGCCTTCAGCCTGTTCTGCTCGATGATGACCGCAGGCTTGGCAGGCTCCTCCGGGACGCCCGGGTGGAACCTGGGCCTCGGCGTCGCGCTCAACCTGATCGCCGGCGTCGCCTTGATCTGGCGACACGAACGGCCATGGGTGGTTCTGGGACTCGCGTTGGCCGGGCCACTGTTCTTCGCCACCGATGCGACGGCGGCGTTGATCGCACTGTTTGCTGTCGGTGCGTTCGCACGCACCAAGCCGCTCGTAATTGCTGCCGTCGCTGTGTACGTCGCGTGCGGGGTGTCGTTGACGTACGACGTCCATCGCAGTCGGTACTACTCCGTCCTGACCATCGGTTCGACGAAGGCCGAGGACGGATCCATGCCGGTGGAATGGGACGTACCGGCGTGGATTCCGTGGGTCGTCGCGGCAGTGCTCGTCGGGTTGGTCGTGGGTGGAGCAATACTGCGCCGCACGCGATCCGACCTGACGGAGGCTGTGGTCACGCGAGACAAGGTGACGGTGGAGTCCAACGCTCTTCGTGAGGAGATGCTGCTGAATGCGGAGCGTGCCCGCATTGCCCGCGACATGCACGACACTCTCGCGGCCAGCCTCAGCCGCATCTCGTTGTTCGCGGGCGGAATGCAAGTCAACAGCGGCGATGGACCCGAGAAGGTAGCCCAAACGGCGTCGATGATTCGGCAGACCGCGCACGACGCGCTCGACGAGCTCAAGCGCATCATCGGTGTACTGCGCGGATCGGCCGATGCCTCGAGCGGTGGCCGGCAGAGCGTCGAGGGCATCTCCGATCTGGTGCACTCGGCGCGAGACGCGGGCTTGCACACGTCGCTGATGCTCGACGTGACGCCCGGTGAGATCGGCCCTGCGAGCAGTCATGTGGCGTATCGGGTGGTGCAGGAATCGCTCACCAACGCGCAGAAGCACGCTGGCGGTTCGACCATACGGGTGGCGGTGTACGGGTCTGATCAGGCCGGAGTTCGTGTCGAGGTGCGCAATCAGCTGATGGGGCAACCGGCCTTTGCGCGTGGCTCGGGTACGGGGTTGGCGGGATTGGCCGAGCAAGTCCGCGGGGTGGGCGGAACGTTCTCTGCCGGCGCGCAGCCGGGCGAGTTCGTGGTGGTGTGCTGGCTGCCGTGGTACTCCTGACGGGCAGTGTCGGAGTGGCGTTCTAAGCTCAGCGAACCATGACAGCGCCAGCCGTGATCACAGTTCTGATCGTCGACGACGACCCCTTCGTTCGACGCGGAGTTTCGGACATCTTCGCGAAGACCCCGGACATTTCGGTGGTGGCCGATGTGGAGGACGGCGACCAAGTGCCTGCTGCGGTGGCGGCGTTCCGGCCGCACGTAGTGCTGATGGATCTTCAGATGCGCCGGGTCGGCGGACTGGATTCCACCCGCGAGTTGATGACGCTTGCCCATCCACCGAAAGTCATTGCGATGACGGCGATGGATGTGGACGATCTGGTGGTTCGAGCGATTGAGGCGGGGGCGCACAGCTTCTTGAGCAAAAGCGAGGCACCCGAGACGTTCCATCAGTCGGTTCGAGCAGTGGCATCAGGCAACACGTTGTTCAGTGAGGATTCGCTCCGGAAAATTGTCGCGACGTCGATGTTGCCGGCAGCTCCGGCATCGGTGTCGATGGACGTGCTGAGCCCGAGGGAGCGAGAAGTGCTGCGTATCTTGGCTACTGGTTCGACCAATGCGGACATCTCCTCGGAGCTGTATCTCAGCGAGACGACGGTGAAGACCCATATCTCCGGGATCTTCGTGAAACTCGGTGTGCGTAATCGAGTCGAGGCGGCACTGGCTGCATTTCGGGCAGGCATGGTCACGTGAGCGGGCCGGGCCAGAATCGCTGATCGCCAATCGGATTCGCTTTCGAAGCGCCTCGCCAGCACACTGAGGGAAGTGTCGACAGAGAAGAAGAATCGTTGGACAGCCCCAACAATCAGCGACAAAGATCAGGACCATGCCATCTGATGATTGCCTGGTGCCATCAATGGGACGACGCCAGGTTCCACACGCGTCAGTGCGCTGGTACCGAAATGCAGATCCGCAGTGCGTCGGCGGATGCGCAGCCACCCGACTGTCATGCAATGGGCTCTGGGCACTGGCCGGTCGACTCCGCGATCGAATTGATCTCGGCGTTGGACCGAGGGTCGTTGGCACAGTCGATCTGGTTCGTGCATCGGTCGTCCGGCACTGCGTTCGGATCAGGGATGGTCGCCCCGTTCGGATACGTACATACGTTTCCATCACACACCGAAGTGTTTGTGTCGATCTCACTTTGAAGTGTCAGCTGCAGCGGGTTTGGACACGATCTGGAACAAGTTTGTACCGTTGAAGTTCGCGCCGAAAAACGAATGACTCGACGAGTTCGCACAGATGGAGACCGAGGTCCTATATCGCGATACGCAGACGATAGAGTTGATTGAGGAGTTCTCCGGCCTCGCAGAGTGGATCACGATTTCGTGGACGTAGGTGTGCAGTGTTCCTTGCCGACGTGATCTAACAACCCGCGAAGCATCTCAACCCAACCGACCAGGTTCGTTGGGTCACTGCCTCCATTCGGCTTCGTACCGATGACTGCAGTTTGACCACACTGCACCGCCCAATCGGTTAGCATCGTGATGGCCGGGTCGAGATGACCGTCGGCCCTGTTTGATGATCAAATTGAGGAGACGCAGTGACGAAAGATCGAGTAATTGAAATCACGGACAGGGCCGAGCGCATGGACGCCCTTGAGGACCGAGCAGGAATCTCTATCGAAGGTTTGTACGTCGTACACGTAAGTGATGACTATCGCAATCATGTTGAAGTAAATTACGATGTAATCTCGCAAACCGGAAAACTTCGCAGCTCGGTCAAAATAAACATCGCAATCTACAACTCGAAGTCACAACAAATCGGTACAACCTACTCATACATAGACAGTGATGACTTTGTCGGAATCGAATCATGTAACGACACCATCTACTGCGACGAACCTCCTAGCAAGATCCGCGTATATCCGACCGCTGGCGACTAGAGAATAAGTGACCATATTAGACACGGTGCGCGCAGAACTGCTCGACGAAGCTCAACGCTCGCCGCAAATGCTGGCAGATCTCGCAGGTTTAGAACGCTATGTCTCTGAGTCCTACTCCAATCGAGCTTTCATAGAGTTATTGCAGAATTCTGATGATGCAGGCGCCACAGAACTTGAATTCGTACTGGGTGACAACTGGTTGGCTGTGGCAAATAACGGTCGTCGGTTTAACCTAAGCGACTTCCGCAGCCTATGCAGAAGCGCGGCCTCCAATAAAGAAAGAGGAAATGGAATTGGCTATCGCGGAATAGGATTCAAGTCCATTGTAGGAATTACGACCCAAATTCACTTGTACAGCGGTGAATTAGAAACTACATTCTCGCGGACACTAACGTCTAACGCAATTGGTACCGACTTCCCCGTACCGTTAATTCGGATACCCCATTCACTTCAACTTGAAAGTGGAAGTTCAGAAAGTGAAGTCGCCCAGAAACTGTTGAGTTCGGGTTATACGACGGTCTTTGTTCTCGAAGGACTGAATCGCGAACAGGTACTGGACGAGTTCGACCGGTTCGATTCGGACTACTTGATCTTTTTGAAGTCGATCGAGTCCGTCAATATGCTGCATTCGACGGTAGAACATTACTCCAGCCGTCGCCGGGTCAGCAATGACTTGACAACCGAGATTGAGACGAGATCCGAAACACAGATAGAAAACTGGCGCGTGTTCAACGCCGAAAATGTTTCTGTGGCTTTCTCAATTGTTGAGAACCAATACGCCCCACTACGGGTAGACCAATCCGTAGTCCATGCTTTTCTACCCACCCAGGAGCAGTGCGGATTCAATATCCGAGTAAATGGCGACTTCAGCACTGACCCATCGCGCACCCGAGTAGTTCTGGACGAGACCTCGGGGAAACTTATCACTGAAGTCGCCGACGTTCTTGCGAAACTGATAACTGACAGCATGCTGCATCGGACAACTCTAGACCCCAACCCGTTTCTTGAGTGCCTAACGCCGAATGTCGACGAAACAACCCTACAATTGCAACGTCGAAGCTTTCGCTCCGAATTAATAGGTGCAGTTAGGGAGCGATTGACGTCAGTGCGGAATAATGTCTCCCTCGCACCGAATTGGCTGAGTAGCATAGACGCAAAACACCTGACGGGGAACGGGAAAGGACTTGTACTTCCGCAAGCCGACAGCTTTAGCTCAGAAGCATCCGTCAAGATCTCTAAGTTTGCGGGCTGCGCTGTAATAACTACGCGCGCCGTCCTAGAGTCAGCAGAAAAAAACAAACTAACTGTTGCTGGCCGTGCAGATCTAATTGCACACTTCGCCAACACAGTTATCCTTAATAACGTTAGCATAGAGGATTTCTCTCAGGCCAAGATCTGGGAGGGACCAACTGGACCAGTAACCATACCGGAGATGATCGCCGGACAACATTCAATGAGCCCCACATTTGAGAAACTCCTACTTGATCGAGGCGTTGAGCTTAGATCATTGAGCCGAAGACTGGCCATAGCTGATTCGGGGATTTTTTCCGAGCATACTCAAACTGAACACCTTAATGGAGACGAATCCGCTGATAGAACCGAAATCACTAACCACAACAATGGACTGAACGGCGTTATCTCCAACCCTCACCTTGGGATAAAGTCGCCATCCAAATTTCTGCGTCCAGAATGGCACGGGGCTCAAGCTAAGACATCAACTGCCTCAAACGCGTCGCAATGGCGTTCAGCTGAGATCACTGTGCTTGAACTCTTGCAGAGCCTAGGGTACGAAGCAATTGATCACAGTCGCCAGAATCTCGGATATGACGTGATTGCGACCCTAAATTCAGAAATTCTGCATGTCGAAGTGAAATCAATCAGCTACCCAGGGCAGCCTTTCTCTTTGACCCCCAATGAGGACTCCTATGCGCGCGACGCTGCTGATACCTACATGATTGCCCTCGTATACAGGGCGAGACAATCGACACAGATTCAGCTAATCACAGACCCCAGGAGTTCTCTTAATTTTGTGAAGCAATGTCGCCAGTGGGCATGGGAATGCAGCGAATACAACTTTGTTCCTGACTATGAACTCGATCAGACATAGGCATCAGAGCGCACACGCCCAAGGAAAATCCAAAAGCCTGGCAGTAAACTTCGTAGTACTGATTCCGAAGCAACTTGCGCTCCGAGTCAATAACGAGTCCGTCATCACAGGAGGAGTAAAAGGCAAGGTTGCGCAACTCAACCGAGATGAGAGGCGGTATGTCTCTGAGCGCCGTCACCGGAACGCGTTCAAGGCCTCCTTCTCTGCAAAACGTCAGCAGCAGTCGATCGTGCGAACACCAGCACAAGCCGACTCACTGTCTCCCCCGTCGCCCGGCCAAGCAGGTCCGCATACACCGACAACTGGGTCCAGTAGGCCTCCAGCGTCATTGCCGTAACCCCCACATCGGTCTTGTAGTCCACGATCACCAGCGACCCGTCGTCTTCTCGGTACACCAGGTCCGCGATTCCCTCAACCACGATGGTCTCGTCCGGCGACATGCCGGCTAGCTGCATTTCATGCCAATGTTCGCGCGCGGCAGCGCGCTGCACAGGCTCGGAGCTGAACACCGACTTCGCCAAAAGCACGAACCGATCGAGATCGACCAAACCAGCCAAAGCGCCCGCTTTCCTGGCCTTCTCATCGAACTCGGAATCCAGGGCCGCATCGAGCGGAACCGTCTCCAACAGCGCGTGCAAGGCAATACCCAGCGTCGTACCACTCTCGACAGACCCGACGAGAGGCGCGACCACTTCGATCGAAGCCGGTGAAAAGATTAGGTCCGCCAACCGGTACTCCGCCAACACTGCTTCCTGTACAGGCAGAACAGGATGCGCAATCTGCGTCGCGGACACCGTCGACGGCAACGCAGAGATTTCAGCCACCCGCGCAGTCTCGGCCTGCCATTCGTCCCAGCTCTGCAACGCAACCGAACTCGACTGTCCACTGTCCTCGACCCGCACTGGCTCGATCAGATCGGGAACCACATTGGGAACTCCCGCGATTCCTGCAGCCATAGTCTTGCCCCAACTCCCCTTCGCACCGACATAGCCCGACACAGCAAGGAAACTCTCCGCCCGCGTACACGCCACGTACAGGAGGCGGACGCGTTCGGCCTCTGTGTGCGCCTTCTTGATAGCGGAGACGCTCGTGTAGTCAACGGATTGCACTGCAGCGCATACATTGAGATGCATCGTCCCGTCATCACCCCACACCACCGGATCGGACGTCGTCCGGAAACCTCCGCTCATTCCCGCAACGATGACCATCGGAAACTGCAGTCCCTTCGCGGCATGCATGGTCATGATCCGGACAGCATTGACCCCGACCTCGGGCAACACCGCTTCGGTGACGCGCGCATTCTCGTCCTGCTGGGTTTTTGCCCACGCAAGGTAGTCCCGCAGATCGCCGCCGTCCTCGCCGTACCACGCGTGCGCCTGATCGATGACGAACCGCAGTCGACGCCACACATCCCGATGCCGTGGCGAATCCATCGACACCTCGAACACCCGACGATCGGCAGCCAAACGACTCAGCAGCGCACCGGGGCTTAACAACCCCAGCTCGAACCAGACCGACTTCAGATACGCACGTCCCGCCGCGACCGGCGAATCTGCCAGACCCTCGGGTGCGTCAGAGAAGAAGTCCCACCGTCCTCCCGCTGCCTTCCACCGCAGCAAATCATCGTCCCCGCAACCGAACAGCGGCGTCCGCAGTGCAGCAACAACCGCAGCTTCGTTCGCAGTGTCTGCCAGGGCGCGGCAAGTGACGAGCAGATCATGGACCTCCTGCGTCGAATAGACCAACGACGAGGCTTCCGAACGAAACTCGATACCGGCGTCGTCGAGAGATCGCTCGAGAAACGGCAGTACTGCGCGCGACGGGATGAGGATGCAGATATCGCTGAGGTTCACTGGTCGATGGGTGTATTCGCCGAACCCGCCGGCCTCCTTCTGCCAACCTTGGTCGAGCGCAGTCGCGATAATGCGCGCGACATCCCGTGATTCCCGGGCGCGCAGCACTTCCGAGGCAGTCAACAAGTGCTCGTCGTCGACGGCGTCACCGGAGTCCTCGAAGACGAATGGTGCCGGACCCCACTCTGTTCCGACGGACCATTCCGGTCGGCCAGGTGCTGGATCGAGCGGCGCGTAGTCGGGCTGAACATAGGCGTTGGGGACGACCAGGGACCCGAACACCGAGTTCACCCAACGCAGAACAGGTTTCGTGGATCGAAAGTTCGTGGTGAGTCGAACCACGTCTGCGGTGTCCGTAGCATCGCGCGCCGCCATGTACGACGCGATATCTGCGCGACGGAACCTGTAGATCGACTGCTTCGGATCCCCCACCGTGAACAACCGGCCCGACTCATCCGGACCGTCGACGATCAACCGGGCAATCTCCAATTGCAGAGGGTCGGTGTCCTGGAACTCGTCCAGCATGATCCGCTGATAGGAGCTGTGGACGATCTGACGAACGTCGTTATGATGCAGCACGTTTCGGGCGTAAACGAGCAGATCGTGAAACTCGAGCTCACCCCGTCGACGACGCTCGGTGGCCTCGTCGACAATCACCCGGGAAAGATGATGCACGACGATCGCCAGAGCTGACGCGACATACCGAGTCCTCTCGGCAGTGGCCGCAGCGTTCAAGTCGTCGATCGAGTTCTTGATCTGCTTGACCTGCGAAGCGCCGCCGACCCAGTTGGATCCCTTGCCACCGCTGCCTTTCGACGGGCATTCCGCCGCGAGTGCGATCCAGGCTGTGGAGGACCGGGCGTCTGCCATAGCGACTCGCCACTCTGCGATCGAGGACAACCGCATGGCCAGCTTGTCGGACTGCTCGGAGCAGTCAACTCCAGAATCGACCACCTCATCGGCAGCACGCAGGAGAGCATCGATATTCGCGGCGGCCATCGTCGGGGCAACGTCGGCGACGACCAATCTGTCCCAGCTTCGATCGAGAGCGTCAGCGAGAATACGTACCTGATCGAGTGACGCTCCTGCGCCCAGGATGATGCGCAGTGCGTCGGTGAGGCCGCTGGGCGCGGCGTGTTCATCGGCGAAGAGCGCAGCCCGCATTCTCCGCCAGCGGCGCTCGAACGAGAGCTGCGACCCCATGGCATCCACGACGGCCACACGCGGCGGCACCCCCGCCTCCAGCGGATGTTCGCTCACGATGCGTGCGGCAAACGAATGCAGCGTCCCGATCGCCGCTGTATCGATCTGCTCCATCGCCTTCTCGGCAGCATCACCGGAGAAGGACGCGAGATGTGTGCGGACTCGTTCGCGAAGTTCGGCCGCAGCCTTCTCGGTGAACGTGATGGCTGCGATGCGGTCGAGTTCTATCCCATCGACGAGTACGAGGTGACAGATGCGCTCGACGAGTGAGTGCGTCTTGCCGCTTCCTGCGCCGGCTTCGACGAACAGCGTTGTAGAGGTGTCGGTTGCGATGCGTGTTCGATCGACACGGTCGACTAATAGGGTGTCTTGGTTTGCCATGTCAGTCTCCGTACTTCGCGCGGTAGTCGGCGAGCTCGGGCACGTCTCGCAGACTCGACCATGCTCGTTCCAGTCCGGCTGTCCCGATGAGGTCGATCAGCGGGTTGGCCCAGAAACTGTCCGGTGGACGCGGCGGGAAGTACCCGGCTCGAATCATCCGGTGCACCCGAAAGATGTCTGCTTTAAGCACCTCGACCGCGGCATCGGTGAGCGGATAGCCGATCGTCTCGTACCTCGCTTTGTGGTTGACGAACCAGTAGCGCGTCGTGACGTCGTCACCCATCGTCAGCGCCAGGAGTCCATACACGGGAAGCTGGAACTTGGTACCGCCGTCGGTCGGCTCGGATCCGGAGAGCTTCTTGTACGACGTCGCCTGACCGGACTTGTAGTCGGTCACCCGAATTCGGCCGTCGGTATGCCGGTCGATCCGGTCGATCTTCCCGGCGAACGCGATCTTCTCGCCGGCTAGGTCGAGCACCACGGCATCGGGTTCGACGCCGAAGTTCTGTTCGACGTGCGTTGGCGTCCATCCCGTTTCGCGGTCGGTTCGGTCGAGCTCGAACCACTCGACAAGTTCGCGACGGATGATGCTGCTGTCTTTCTCCCACAGCTGCGGCAGCCATCCGGGAGCGTCGACGCGGGCGTCGGCCAGGACCTCTTCGGAGACCTCGATGAGGTGATCGAGAGTTGCGTCGATGCCGTCGATCGTTCCTTGGACGTAGCGCTCGAGGGAAAGGTGAATCAGGTTGCCGCGGGTCAGCGGATCGAGCTGCGCGGCGTCGTCGGGGTCATCGAGTGTGTCGACGCCGAGGACTGTCTTGACGAAGAAGCGGTACGGGCTCGCCACCCAGTCTTCGAGCCTGCTCGCCGACACCGGTTTGTCGAAGAACGTGACGGCGTTCTCGATGTGGGAAACGTTGCCGTTGAAGCGGGTGAATTTGCCCTTCAGTCTGTCGCTGCGAAGTTCCATCCCCGCGTTGACAATCGAATCGTCCAGAGCGCCCCGGCGGTCATCTGCTGCATGCTTTACCAGTGCGCGCAGGCGCCATTCGGTCTCCGAGGCTGCACTGACGCCGATACGAGGATCGACGGTTTGTGTCGCGACGTCGAACGACTCGACCGTGACGATGGACTCGACGTTCGCAGTCTGCTTCTGCCAGTCGACGACGCCGATCTTGTTTCCGGACAGGGCATCGAGCGTGGGCATGAGCCAGCGCGACGGCACCTTCTCCGCTCCCCCGCGCATGCTCCCGCGAGGGAAGGCAACGACGCGGTGCTTCTGTCCCGACGCCAGCGTGGCCAGCAACTGAGATTTCTGTTGCTGGATCTCGTCGGCGAGAGTACGGCCGACGAGTGCGCTCGGCAGCAGCGGATCCTCGCGACGTGTGGCAGGGAGAATGCCTTCGGCCGCGCCGAGGACAATGCACACAGCGAAGGCCCGTCCTGCGCCGGCGGCCAGTGGGCCGACGGTGACGGCCGATGTTGTGGTTCCGACTGTCTCCGAAACAGCATCGATTCGCACGGAGATCGCGTTGACGATTCCCGACAGGGTAGGAGGCGGTGCCACGCCGTCCAGCTCGCCGAGCTCCTCGCAGATCGTCATCAAGGCACGTAAGTCTCTGGTGGTCGGATCATCTGGCTGCTTCGACCGGCTCTTGAAGTACGCCCCTACGACGTCGATCACGTATCGCGATGCCTCCGACCACGTCGCGGCGTTTGCGACCGCGTTGAGATCATCGCGGAGGGTGGTAATCAAGGAATGCAATGCTGTGGCGACGTTGGCGTCACGGTCCTCTGGGTCCAGCTCTGTGAGTTTTTCCCAGTCGGAGCCGCCGACAATCTTGATCCTTGCGCGAGTCAGACGCTCGACGCGCCGGAGTGGAATAGCTGCGATAGGAGTTCCGTAGTACCAGGTCACCGCGCGTTCGGACAGGATCGACAGCAGTTCGCGTCGGGGCATGACGTCGGTATCGATGTTAAGCAGCCGTCGGAGCGATCGTGCGACCGGCCGATGCTTCATCGTGTGGCATTGCTCGCCAGCGAATTCGATTCCCGCGCTGTCGAAGTGTTCGTGGATCAACCGTAGGTAAGGATCGGCGTTCGCGAAGAACACACCGATCCGGTGTCCGGGAAGTCCGGCCGCGAGATGCTGCCGGACAAGCCTGGTGATGGACCGAACCTCGTCGTCGGCGTCGGATGCATGAATCACAATGGTGCCGAGCGGCCCAGCATCGCTCTCAATCAGCTGACCACGGTTGGTGAGAGCGTCGAGAAACTGCGCCGCTCCCGCGTCCGCAGCCGTCGGGAGAAGCACAACCACATCACCCAGCTCATCGATGCGCGATATTGCGGCGGCGTATGCCTCGTGCGGAAGGTAGTGCGTCTCGCTGTGCGCGGAGGTCGCGGCAATGTGGATGCGGAGCATGTCCCGCACCAGAGGAGTTGGATCGGCGGGTGACGGATCAGCTACCGCACCGAGCGTGCGCGAGGCAGCCGCCAAAGCTTCGGCGGTGATGGGCTGATCTGCGACGTCGACGAACACTCCGGGCTTGTCGGCGAGCACTTTCTGCACGGACGCGGCGAGATACGGGAACGGCAGTGGCACGCGGGGTGCCAGTGCGGGGGAAGCTAGTGTGTCGACGGCCAACTCGAGTGTGAGGACTCGAGTGTTGGCGACCCCGCCGTGCCGGGCAAGGTACTGCAGCACGTCTCGGATGGAACCTCGACTGGGCACGATCACCGTGACCCGCGAGAGTGGGTCCGCAGCCTTAGCCCGAAATACCGCTTCAGAAAGCTCTAGATAGAGATCGCGACTCATCGATTCTTCACCTGTACAACCGCTCAGAACCCGCTCGCGACTGCCACGAGGCTGTCGTTCCTGACACAGGTGAACCCTGCGGCGTTCATCTCGGCAACGACCTTCTCCACGTCGGCTGCGTCGAATTCGAGGAACTGTCCGTTCATCACGCTGTCGGCCTTCTTACCGTATTTCTCGGCGATCGAACGAGGAACCAGGGTCAGCATCAGCCGAGCCGGCCATTCGGGCCAGTCACCGTCGAGATGCCCAGGAATGTCGTCCAGAACGAACGACTGGCCATTCTCTGGCACGGCGATTTCGGCGTCGGCCAGCCTGTCGATGATCTGCTTCCACCGGGTTGGGCTCAGTCTTGCTTCTGCCTCTCCCCAGGTTGCGAGCCCCTTGCGAAGCATGGCGAGCTCTTCGCCAAGCGACTGCCCGACAAAGACGAGCTGACCGTCGTGCACTCCATAGATAACATCAGTTGCGGTAATTTGTGTTCTCCTCGATCGACATAAACCTACGTTCTGGTTCATCTCGTTTACGCGGTAAAGTGTTTCATTACGTCATGGCGCGGCGCTCTTGTCCGTGGCCATTCCACAGCTCTGTGACCGTTGTCTTCGTCGATCACCGGACCGCTTCGCCCGGAACGCCAAATTTCGGAGTAGATACGTGTCTTTTCGCACCCCCGTCACGCCGAACAGGCAGCAGTCGCTCCAAGTATCAGGCACCTGCAACTTCGGTCCATCGTGCTTCTACTGTTCGACGCGCGTGGGCCGGAGGCCCATGTCGATCAATTGCTGCCGCGGTCGAGGGTTGGAATCGACGTTCTCGCCAGCTTGGTGTCGGCGTGCCCATCGTGCAATATCAGCGAGTCTCAGCTGATGCCCGCACGATCACCCGTCTTGAGAGCCCTGAACCGCGGCCGCGACCTATCAGACACTTCCGAGCAGCAGTCTTCGACCAGGAAGGAAAGCTAATTCCAAAGTCGTCCATGCTCGGCCTGTTTGCACCGTTTCGATCGTCTTACGTGCTGACGACTCTTCGAGCGAACAGCTGGTCGCACCACAATTCTCAAAACGCGGACGTCACCACTTGGACCGTTCCGTCGAAGTGGCTACCCGGTTCCGCGTCGGCCGGAGCGTAGTTGTAGCGATACCTCGCCGGCTCCGCAAGACGATCCTGCACAGATTGCGAAGTCATAGGCCCGATCGGGAATGCGGTTACGATCTGAACATCATCCCCGGACACCGAACCGTAGAGCAGCGCAGTGGAATCGGTAATGCGGTCACGGATGTAGACGGTTCGCATCCGCCGACGACAATCGACGACCTCGTCGATGGCCAACACCGTCCGACTGTCTGCAGTCGGATCGATCAATGTCGGTAACACCGCTGACGCAACACGTTCCATCAGCGGCACCGTCGAAGCAGTTGGGAAGAAAAACGACGACTCGAGCCCGAAAGCATTCGCCAGATCAGCGGTCAACCACCTCAACCGCTTCAGGCCGTACGGAGTTTCGACCGAGGACAGCAAGTAGCCGTAGACGTGCATGAGTCCCGCGTGCCCGATGGGAAAACCGAAGGCACCGGCTACGCCATGATGCAGCCACGAGAACACACGCTCGTCCAACACCGGCGCTTGCACGTTGTCATCGATAACGGTGGACGAGGCCCACTTCGCCATCTGGGCCGGGTCAGACCTCGACGCCGTCACTTGTTCGCCGAACCACCGTGCACTGAGGTCAGCAGGGACGGAACCGCCGTCGCAAGAATTGCTGATGGCGCTCTCGATGCTCGACAACATGGACGAAATGTCCTTCACCGGTCACTCCCATCCCTAAGTCCAAAGCTCTAGTAGAGCAAGTGCCTACTCAGCGTCCCTCAAACAGCCGGTCAAGAGCTCGGACCACTTAATAGCCGCCTCTCCTTCAGAGTGAGCGAAAGCAGAGGGCAGCATTGTATTCGGGAGTTCCGAGTGCAACTGGTCGTTGCGCATGATCGAACGAGAAATTCATTGATCCGAAACCGCTCCACGCTGTGGACCCAGGCAACAGGGCACTGGCACAAACTGTGGACAGGAAAATACCGGAACTATAACCCGTCATTGAGGGCTGTTGGCGTTAGCTTGAAGGAAAGTTGTAATCCCACCTCACAATCCGGTTCTCTCTTATCGACCACACCGCACCCTTGCCGTCCATGGGCACCACCAGTTCGTCACCATCAAGTAACTGCAACTGGTCCTGATTCCAAATATCGAGCGAGTACCCCACGCCCGTCGACTTCTCCCTGAACCCGGCCCGACCATTTTGCTCACCTACGTATTCAAAATCATTAGCCATTTTGCACCACTCTCAGTCAGGTCCAATTCACTCCGATGATTATGACCAAATTTCAGTCCACCAAGGCGTCATCCTCCTCCAAGTCATCTGTCCTGACCTCTTGCCCATTGTCGTCTACATCTTGATAAATGACATACTTACCGAGCTCCGCGCTGATCGCCTCTGCCCGTTTGCGAAGGAACGCGGTGTAATCGTCCGCACGCCAGCCTGAAAAAACAAAGTCACCCATGAGGTGCGATTCCATCGATTGCTGGAACAGCTTGTTTGTCTTCTTGTACTCACCCAGGTACACAGATGGCGCCTTGGCCCTGATCTTGTTCTTATTCAGATGCGCATCGATGATCGCGATATTTGCGACAGTGTTGCTCTGCTGCCTCGTGAAGCCCTGCTTTTCCAATAGACTCTTTGGAAAAATATGGTGGTAGTTCTTACTATTGGCCTGCTTCAGGTAATCATTTCCGATTGTCACCGGAGCACCGTTGTCAAAGGAACGCGGCTGATGATGCGCCAGTAAACACAATATCGCCTTCGCGAAAGCGCGGCTGGGAGTGAACCACCCATTACTCAAGATGAAGTCGGCTTTGATGTCGACTGGCCAGTCATACTTAGGCTGTGTTTCAGCGATTATTTTGTCCACCCGAAGGATGTCCTGTGCCAGCTTCGAGTCCAGGGACGACGAGTACCTGTTACCAAGGCTGCAACGCCAAAAGAAGTCAGCGAGCAGTCTCTGCTGTTCGGAGGTCGGTGCTTTGTTGTCAGTTTTCCGGAAGAAGTAAGCGAAAGTTACGACTAGACCATTGTAAGGGAGCAGGCGTGATGCGCGAGCACCATACGACTTGCGAATGTATTCACAGGCATTCTCGATAGCTTCTGCGGCGTACGGCCACTCATCAACGAACGCGTCACGTCTGAGTTCGAGGATGGCTTCACGCTTGGACTCGCGCGAGAGCAATAGGGCAACCAGCTGGAGAGGCGTAGCCTCTGGCAGCGTTTCATACTCGATGGCGGCCAGCTTCTGGACGAGTTCTTCATGCTTCTCGGTGAGGTCGAAATTTCTGGTTTCGTCGTAGGTTTTTGCCGCCATGATCTCGAAGGTCGTCAATGTCTTGCCGCCGACATTGATTCGAGTGAAGATGTCCGTCGCGACCGGCATCGATGCGCCTGTTACATGCGTAATCGGGAAATTGTACGATTCAATTCGCGTTGAGTATTCCCCGATGCTGTCCCAGTACTTCTCGTCGTACTTCTTCGCGATCTTCAGTCCGCCATGAAGAAGTTCGGTCAACGAGATGAACGAGCCGGCTTCACAGCGGGAAACGTCCGCAGTCACGACCGGGTCGCTGCCTGAAGCCTTCAGGTCGACGAAGATCTTGGAGAAATCGTCAGTCCGCCCCGACGGACGCAGAACCTGTTTTCCCTCCAGAGCCGCATAGAGGCTCGTGAGACGTTGCTGCCCATCGAGGACGTAATCGACCATCTGCCCTTCCGGAGGCTCGGGCAGGTCGTCGCCGCCAATATTTCGAACGCTTCGCAGTCGCTCGTCTGTGTGCCAGAAGATGAATGTACCTACCGGATAACCTTTTACAACGCTATCCAGTAGGTTTGCCGAGCTGGACACAGTCCATACAAAGTCTCTCTGAAACTGCGGAATCTTGATCAGACCGTTCTTGATCTGCTGCAGCAGTGCTGGATAGTGCTCATGCGTAGGTTTGGCGTTAACCACAGTTGCATTGCCCTTCTTTGGTTTTCTGGTGCATGATCTGGTGTCAGTCGTTGCCGGGCAACAGCGAGCTCGCCTTGCCGGTCCACACAACGACCAACTCGTCTCTCGCTCGAGTAGCCGCCACGTACAACAACGACCTTTCACGCTGCAAGGCGTCCTCTCGCTCCCCCTCGGGCAAGGAGTCGATTATGTAAGAACGAGGAACCGAGTTCTCGCCAACTCCCACCAGGACTACCTTTGCGAACTCCATGCCCTTGGCGCGGTGCATTGTCATGACCTGGGGAGTTCCCTTCGCAGAGGCGGAACCCCGATCGACGAAGGTAGCCCGCACGTTTCGTTCACCGAGTGCACGCGGAAGCGACTGCCCTTCCTTCTTTGTCGATACGAGGAGTCCGATCGACTCCGGATCTGTACCGGCCTCGATCCAGTCCTCGACGAGCTCGGCAACAACCTGATACTGCTCGGTGAGGTTGGATACCTCCAGTCGGTTCGGCTTCGGCCCGGTGCGGGCCGACCGGTACCCCTCCGACGACTCGATCTGGTCCCCGAGGTCCGTGAACTCAGTCCCCGCGAGGATTCGCAGCGCAAAATGCAGGTTCTGCTCAGTGGTGCGGTAGTTCAGCGTCAGCCGCCGCGAGCGGCCCACGATATTGATTCCGTAACGCCCGAGAACTACCCGCTGCCCGTAGATTCGCTGGTGAGTGTCCTCGGCAAAGAAGAGGTCGTTCTTGCCCTCGGGTACGAGAGCTCTCAGTAGCAGAAACCTACTTGGGCTCAGATCTTGCGCTTCGTCGACGAGTACGTGGTCCGCCAAATCATTCGTGTCGTCGCGCAACACAGTCGAGGCAATCGCGGCGCGCTCCTCGTAATCAGTCGAACCCGACGCGGCAGCGGATGCTCGGTAACCAGTGATGACGTCCCACACCGCGTTTCGCTTCGCTCTGTTCAGAGACACCCCTCGTCCTGCTCGCTTCACACGTAGATAGTCCTCGCGAGTGGTGACAAGGTTCGGCAGCACGATGAGGCTGTACTCGGCTTCAAAGAACGAGTCCACTTTGAGATCGCTTGGCAGATCGACGCCATATGTCGCGATCGCCTGCTTCCATGCATCCTGAGCCTGACTCTTGAAGACCTCCGCAGTGCGGGGGCCGAGAACCTCTGCGACTGCACCGTTCCCAGAGGCTTCGCCCCCGAGCGCGGGCTCGTACCTGTGGAGGACGCGGGTCGCGATGGAGTCGACTCCCGCGATGAACACGCCGGACTGACCCAGATCGGTGGTAAGAGGAACCGACGCATCCAGTTGCCGAAATTGTGATCGCAAGCTTTCGGCAAGCGTTGAACCGTAGGTGGTGAGCACAATCCGCGCTGCCGGATTCTTTCGGTGAAGCTCACGTGCGCGATGCAGGAGGACGACAGTCTTGCCAGTTCCCGCTCCACCCGTCAGGCGGAATGGCCCGTTGGTGTCACGGCCCGCGTAGGTTCGCTGCTCCGGGTGTAGGAAGATACGCCACGCCGCGAAATCCGGCCGCTCGATCGCTTCGCGAAGCTCGTCGTTGTCCTCGATGAAGGCAAACTCCATCTGCGCAGCGGGATGCCGCAGTGCCTTGAGCAGCTTGTCGTCATCGGTGCCCTCGTCCGAAGTATCGGCGTCGAGGGTGTACTTGTCCTTGATGTCGGTCAGAGACGTACCCGTAAAGATATCCACGAGGGCGGTGCCTTGCCAGGTCGCGGGTGCCGACTCGGCATACTCCAGTAGCGCGTCCGGGTCGTTGATGTCCAATGCACCCGCGGCAAAATCGTGATCCATCCCCAGATCGGCCAGATGCTCTACCGTGAATTCCCTTTCCCGCAACGTTTTTTCTGCGTGGGAGTCAGGAAGCTCCAGCGCTTCCGCCCGTGCAGCCGTCACCGTGGGAGCGACGAAAACGGGCGGAAGATCCTCTACCGGCAACAGTTCAGCCACACCGTTGCGCGGGTTGATCGTCATTCGGCGAGTTTGAGCAATCTTGATTGCCTCGTCGTGCTGAAACGTTCCGATGAAGACGTAGGACGCCTCCTGTCCACTCCCCTGAAGTTTGAACAACACTGCTCGGTTGGACAGGTCCACGCGGCCAGTTCGCGCGCGGGAATCAGCCGAGTTGTTGATCGGCTCGATGTGCAGACTCTTGTTGTCGTCGTTCGCAGACAACTTCGCAAGGAATGCGTAGGTCGCTTTGTGAAGACTTCCATCGATCTTGTCCAGCCCACGACCGATCACAATCTGGGGCACTGAGTCGCCTTCCTTCTGAACCAACGGTCAACTATGAGCACTAGCGCAACGCCGCAGCTTGAATCGCTTCCGCTACTGACTTGGCATCAGCCGCACACAGTGTCCACCCTGCCTCCGACAATTCCTGCTGATCTGTTCCGTCGAGCGTGGGATCGACTGCTATGCGCAACGTTGGCCACGAAATCTCCACCGGCAGCCCCGACACTTCTTCCCCAACCTCCGGCACCGGAACACCCAACTTTGCAAGGGCAGTCACCAACGCCTGTACGGGGCCGATCACCCCGTCGTAGACCTCGCGCCACGGTCCACTCAATGAATCACTATCGGCCGCAACAGGTTGAACGGGCGTATCGGCAGGTGCGATGCTCATCGACGCCGAGCTCAGGTGCCGCCGTGTGGTGACAACGGCGGTGAGTGGACGCAGTTCGAGCAGGTTGGACCAACGAAGCCACTCTCTCCACTGATCGCGCGTCTCCACTGACAGTGCCGCGTCATTGTCGTCGATGACGATGGCAATTTCGGCCTCGCCGAGTGACTTGCCCTCTGGGACTCGCACCGACACTGCGAAGCCCTGGTCACGCCATACGAGCGTGTCGCCCGCAGGTTTCTCGACGACGTTCCCGTCCATGAGATTCAGCGCAAGTTCTGCCGGTGCCGCACCGCCGGTGCGTGTCGCAGAAGTACCCATCCCCATGATTGCCATGACCGGTAGCCAATGAGCAAGGTTTCGACGAGGGTGGGCTTGCGGGCTCTGCATCCACGCCAGGAGAAGGTCGATGCTCGTCGCAAAGACCAGGTCTATCGAGCCTTTCGCGAGTTGATCGCCCGCCATCTTCAAGAGGTTCGGAATGTGATCCGCGTTCAGAACCGTGGACGTCGACGGGTTCCCCTCCAAGTCCTGGTGAGTGACAGCGACTACCTGATATCCGCCGTCGCGGAGATTGCGTCGCTTCTCGGCGTCGTCCGCCAGTCGGTTCGTCGCCGGGCTGGCATGGAACTGCCAACCGTCCGTGAATATTGCAGTTGGCGGGACATCGGGTGTCGCCGATGTCAGAACGAAGTCGGGTTTACTGCCCAGGATGTTCTCCTGAGGCCGCAGACTCCATCTGTTGGACGACCCGAGCGCGACGTCCCAAGCGACTCCCCTATCGGTTGGTTTCTCGACGATGGTCGCGCCGAGGGCTTTCAGCCTTTCTGCGAAGACGACTCGGAACCGACGTTCCAGATTGGACTCGTGGTCGATTGACGGAGGCTCATCCGTCGTGATCGGCCACGGCATTGTGTCTGGGATCGGGGAATCGTCGTCGTTGGGCAGATCGCGGCCCAACAACAGAGTTCGCAGATGGCGTACGGCAGCAGTTCGCGACGTGAACTTCACATCGGGGAACGATGCGAAGGGCAGCAAGCATTTTTCGCAGGCCAGCTTCCCGGCGTACTGGCACTCGCACGAAGCGACGACATCATGTGCGAGCCGAAGTACGTCCCAGATCGTTTGCGGGTCAGCGAGATCCGACAGATAACCCGTTCCACCAGGAACGACGTCATGCAGTAAGAGACCGGGCCGGTTGTCCCCGTTGAGAGATGGGTCGCTGACAGAAACAATCTGCAGATGATCAGGATCTCCACCGATCCGTTCTCGCAACCCGAGTAGCACCGCAGCAGACAGTGAGGGGATAGCAAAAGAATCTCCCCACGTCACCGAGGGCGGCAGCCGAAGGACAAGGCCTTCCGTGGTCAACGACCGCGCCAGTGCGACAGAGACAGTCGACTCTTCGAGCGCCTTTCTGTACGAGCACCAAGGTCGGTGCTCGCCGGCCGAGTTTCGTCGAGTATCAGTGTCGAGCTTCCCGCATTCGGAGCACACACGGAACATTGCGGATTCGACTTCACCGCCGGCCAGCAACCGCGACGAACCACCACCCCGGCTCCCACCGGTATTGATCCATCGGATCGTCATCGAACGACGGTGAGTTGCGCCGAAGCCGAGACCGTCCACGAACCAGCGCCGGGTGAACGACTTCGGGTCGATGTCGGCTGCGGTAATGACGGTGTACGGGGTCCGTAGGCGCTCTTCTCGCCCGTCGTCGATGGATGCCTCTTCGCGACGAATGACAGCCGAGACGCTCGACAGCTCAACAACGGGTAACCGTTGGCCGATGTCGGCTATCGCAACAGTTCCACACCGGGGGCACTGCGACGGCGCGACGCCGCCTTCTCCGAGATCGGCGACGAAACCGCATTCGGGACAGCATGCCCACTCGCGAACGGCGTCTCCATCCGCACCGAGGTCCACTGCATCGATAGCGATGGCGAATCCGCTTGCGTAGAAGGTTGATCCGGGTGCGAAGTCTCGCAGTGCCTGTGCTGAACCTCGGCTCAACTCGAACTCGGTGTGCTCGAACTCCTGGGTCTCCGGATGAATCCAGTTGACCGACACCGACAGGGTCACCGAGTCGTCCAGCAGTGTGTAGTTGGGAAAGAGTCCGAACGATTCGAGTGCGCTTATCCAATACTCGGACCGGAGTTCTGCGAGTTGGTTTCGCACCAGTCGTTGCGCCGCGAGGGCGGTTCGGTACGCCACCTTGTCTTCCTCGGTAGCAACCGTACTGTTGAAGGCCGTCAACAGCTCGGGGATAGCAGCTTCGACAGCCTTGAGACGATGCTGCAAGGTTTCCACTCGATGCGTCCACTCCACTGACGCTGCATGGCAACGCGATGCCAATTCACTGCTCTCGGAACCACTCTGCGGCGTAGTAAAAGCGCGCAACCGCTCGGTTACATCAGAGGCAAGGGTGGAGAAACCAGCGACGAATTCGTCGACGTACCGTGCCGAATGGCTCTCGGCATCGGCGATCAGCGTGCCCAGGTAGGTGGTGGGTCCAGCGGCAGCCAAAGCGTCTGGTGTCGTCCTCGGATGAGGTGCGTTCTTTTGACGAGCAAGACGGTCGGCGATCGATGCCAGAAACTGCCGTCGAAGAATCTCCTCCGCGTCGAGGTAAGTGGCGGGCGGACGCACCGCTCCGTTGATGGTGGCATTGGGATCGGCGAACCGCGGCAGCTGATCTCCGCGTGCGGTGACGTAGGCCAGCGCCAACGCATTTCCGGTGAGGCGGCCGGCGCGGCCCACCCGTTGGAGGTACGACGCCACCGTCCGCGGGAGTGAGGACAGCATCACGGCGGACAGGTCGCCGATATCGATGCCCATCTCGAGCGTCGGAGTGGCGACAAGGACATTCGGCGCGTTGGGAGGCGGATTGGTCTCCTTGAACTGAGACTCGTACTCCAACCTTTTCTCATCCGGCAGCAGCGAGGTGTGTTCGCGGGCAACGACTCGGCGGATGTCGTTGACGGCGTACATCTGTTGATAGAAGTTCGCGGCTATTGGCGACTGCTCCAGCTTGCCAGTGCAGTTGACAGTCAAGCACGGGCCGCCCTTGAGCTGGTCGATGGTTTCCTGCCCGCTGACGATGGAGTCACCGCAATGCGAGCACACCAAAGCGACGGCTTCTTCGCTCTCGACTGCACGGGCCACTATCGATGCCGGCGATAGATGGAACGTCCGAGTCAAAGCACCACCCGGTAATTCGCCGATCACGTCGCGGTGGCGCAACCGCTCGAACAGTAGGCGACTCAGCACTGCGCCTTCGGCAGGTGTGACCTCGAGTGTCTTGGCGGCCCAACTCGCATACCAACCTCGAGCCGACGCGATCGGCTCGAAGTCGCTATCTCGACGGTTCGTGGTCCCCAGCATCGGGAACCCCGGGGCCGATGACCCACGACCGAAGCCCGGCATTCCTTGACTCCGCTTGCGACCACCAGTGATCCACCACCGGTTGCCGTCGTCCGTTCGGTATTTCTCGAACCACTCGTGGGCGATCGCGCCTCGGTTCCGCATTCGCTCGACAGTCCCTCGAACCCACCTGACCATCTGCGCATCGCCGATGGTGTCGGTAGTCAGCTGGACGTCCTGCTCATCGAGAACTTCTTTGGCGCACGACAAGAGAACGGCCCGCGAAATGTTCACTTCGGCGAGAGCTGTGCCGGTTCTCGTCAACGTTCGACCGACGGCCGAGCGAAGGCCGAATTCCATCTCGATGTCGAGTTGCAGTCGCTGGGTGACGAATCCGGTCAATGTCGTCGACGATCGACCCAAGCGTGCCGTGCTCCAGAACTTCGAGAAATCGTCGCGATCTGCCAGTTCAGGCGGGAGTAGCCGGTAACGTTTTGCGCGGTCGTTACCAGCCATGGTGACCATTTTGTGAGCGAGCGCGTCGAGGCTCATATCGCCGTCGGCGAGCGCTTGCCGGATCAGCGTGCGCAGTGTGAGCGCCCTCGACCGTGCCTGGACGAATCCTGCGCGGTGAGCAGCGTCTTGGACGCTGTCGGTGAACACCAGCGCTCGCTTCTCCCTCGGGTCCAGGCCCGGTGTTCCGAACAGGGTGGACAGCGAGACGGACAGCATCGTCGCTATCGCGGATCCCAGGAATCTAATCCCATCGCGCTGCCGGCAGGACGGGCAGACGTCGCGCACCGAGTCTTCACCGGCGGTATCGCCGACGTTGACCAGAACCGGCAACGCGCCCCCCTCCGCCACCACTGATTCGGCAGGACGCTGCGACGAGAGGCAGCGATCATCGACCGCAAGCCAATTCAGCTCGGAACCAGAGACAGGTTTATTGGTCGAAGATGTTGACGAAGGGGCTGATTCGGCGACCTCGTCTCCCTCAGAAGGGGCGTGAATCAGTGCCCGGAATCTGTCGTCATCTCCTAGCTTCCGGCGACGGATAGTGGTGTCGTCCACGTCGAGGTCCGAACCGGTGGGAGCAAGCAAGACGCCCCACCCCGACCTGTTGCAGTGCCGACAGTACAACGCCGGCAAGAAAGGTGCCGTCGGTCCCTCGGCGTCCGCCTCGTCTACGACCAGACCGTCATCACCCCAAGCGAAGTGAGGCGCACCGGACGCTGCGCGATCGAGCCGGGTGAGTTCTCGGATCCACAGGTGTACATCTACAGACGGCGCAGTGCGACCGGACGCGGCTCGAACGTGGCTCAAGGTGGTCACTAGCGAGCGAAGCGCGTTGGCAAGCACGAGCGGATCTACTCGAGCCAGATCAGCTGACGCAGCAACATCGTTTCCAGCAAACAGTTCCGGGTCTGCCAGCTCGGCAACGGCAACAGCGGCTTCACATCGTTGGACCAAACGGTTGAAGACCGGATGTGCTTTGACCAGATCCAGACTCGCTTCATCGATCTGATTGTCGGTCAGACTTTCAGGGTGGGTGAACAACGCACGAAATACCGCGCGCGCAACCTCGGCGGGATCACTGTCGTCATCGGGTGAGGCGGCTGCGAGCCGCAGAACTCGATCGTCGTCGATTGCGGCCGGGCGGATCTCGAGGCCGGCGAGCCTGTGTTCCGCACCCGCGGCCCACTCGGAAAGAGCTTCGCGGGATTCGGTAACCACAGCGTCATCGCTGAATTCATCGCCGAACACCGTGCGCGCAAATTCGAGCATCGTCGACGGATCATTACCGTCACCGAGTGTCGCCGACGTAGCAACAGGCGTAACTCGCCCCAGCGGGCGGGAGCGATCCTCGGACGATACGTCCGGCTCATCCTCAGACCAATGGCTCTTCAGGGTCATTCCCAAGCGGCGAAGAAGCATAGACACATCGGTGCCCTGAGCACCGTCATATGTATGAAACTCATCCAGAACCAAATACTGCAGGCTGGTTGCGCTCTGACGCCACAAGTCGGCATCGGCATGTCGTAGGAGTAGTTGGTCGAGCATCTTGTAGTTGGTGAGTAAAATATCCGGCGCAACGCTACGAATAACGTCGCGGTCGGTGATGAGTCCGTCACTGCCCACAATTGTTCTGGTCGAACCTTTTTCACCGGTGTACAGAGCGGCAGTGATGCCACCGAGCTCCTTATGTTGCGTGATCAATGCGGCGAGGCGTTGAGCCTGGTCGTTGGCAAGCGCATTCATCGGGTACAGGATGATTGCTTTGGTACCTGTGACGCCCTGTCGTTTCGAGCGAAGAACGTGATCGAGAATCGGGTAGAGGAATGCTTCGGTTTTGCCAGATCCGGTGCCCGTGGTGACGAGCGTCGGTAGCGGCCGCAACTTGTCCGGTCCGAGATTGGCGCTGCTGAGTCGCTCGAATGCCGCGGCCTGGTGTCCGTAGGGTGTCAGACCGCCGACCCACTCCAACGACTTCTGCCAGCCGGGTTCAGCTGGTCGAAACGGCATCCGGAGACGCAGGTACGGCCCTCGGAACATTCCTGTTGCTGGATGTTCGAGAAAGGTATCGAGGGCACGACGCGCGTCCGGGTCGGCGAGGGCAAAGGTGGTACCGAGGTAGTCCAGCAAGCTCGCGGTGATCCGCTCGGACTGAGCGAGGGGCAGAAGTTCTGACGCCATCAGCGTGTCTCCATCGGTGTTCCGCCGATAGTCCCCAGCCGCCGCTCGAACTCTGCGTACGCCTCACGCATATCTGCTTCGCGGTCGAGGAATTGAAATGGCAGCTCGTAGGTGTAGGTATTGCCAGACGGGTTGGTAGCGGTGCGCTCCTCCTCGCTGATCGAGTCACCCTTACGACGCCAGATGCTCAGTACCTCGTTCGGCACGAGTCGCCCATTGGTGTCGTATAGATACGTCTTTCGGTCGTATCCGTAAAGCACCGGGAACTGCGTGCGATAGATGGTGCACAGCTCGTCAGCGGTCAGACCGAGCCCCAGCGCGACAAGAGCATCAATCTCGACGAGCGCTTGACGGCGGTCTGCTGCGATACGAAGAAAGGTGTCAGTATCCCAACTCTCGTTGACATCACCCAGTGACCTACGCCGTGAGTGCTCGAACCCTCCGGTCCACGAATCATTTTTCGCTTCTGCGACGTAGCAGCTGCGCCAGAGGTGCTGATAGGCGTTCGTTGCACACTGCAATCGCAAAGTTCGCCCAATCAGCAATTGGGAGATAGTTGAATCGCCCACCAGGGGAAGCCGATAGAATACGTTCTGGTAAATACCGCTCTTCGGAGCCGCCCTCACACCGAAGTCTGCGACAAGCGACGACGAGCAAGCAGCAACCAGCATGAGATCTCGAAGTGAGCCGGAAGGTAGACCAACACAGAAAACACCATTGATATGGGACGCGCCTGGCGGAATCGTGCTGGCAATAAGTGTGCGCTCACCCGTGTTGGCAGCCATTGCTCGCCACGCCACCCGATAACAATCCCGTGCGCGCACTGTCTCCAGTACCCCATCCTCACCCGGCACTTCCCATGACGTGTACCCAGCGTCGTATCTCGCACGGCTCCCCACAGGCTTGTACGACGTAGCGGGGATTGCGTCCGGCGCGAGCGCTTCGAGATCGACGGTCGACCAGTCTTGGTTGTGTTTCATCGTCTGGTTCGGCGACTTGTAAAATGGATTACTCACGAATAGGTGGGGGCCCTGCAGGATGACTTCATCCCAACTATCCGGTATCCCCCACTTGGAATCGAAATATCCTTTGGTCCGATCGTTCTTTTCATGCCAGCCGCTTGAGAACTCCAAGCCGAGCTCACCGAGTCTTCGAGCGTCGGCAAGCTTTTGCAATGCGCTGGCTGCCGATCGGTTGACCGTATAGACCATACGTGTGTGACGGACAGGAACTTCTTCGGCCTCGAGGACGTCCTTCCACGACTGCAACACATCGTCGTCAACGTTAACAATTCGGTCCGCGTGCGGACTAAGTTCCCACGTTCCTTCGGCATTCTTGAGGCCAGGCTCGGGCCCGGATCCATCATGCTTGAGCGACCGTTCAGCTGTATCGGGATGATAGAGCGAGCATGCACTTATAAAATTAGTCGAGCGAGGTGAACCGTAAATATGTACGCCGAACACGACCTGATCGTGTACCTCGTAAAGAAAGAGCGCGTTGGCGAATTGCCAGTGCCTACGCAATCGTTCATATGAAGCCCGCCGAAGCAACCCCGCCTTCTCGTCAGTGAAATGCGATTCCGGATGGACAAGTGCAATTGTCCCGTGCTTGGATTTGTGACGCCACGTTTGTTCCATGAAGCATCGGTAGAGGTCAGGCTGCAGACCGGCCAGGTGCGGATAATGCGCTGGATCCCCGACGAAGGCCGCGACCGAGGCCACGTCAGACGTGCCTCCAACAACGAGATTGCGGATACCCGAAATTTCCAGTGTTGCCTCCCGTCGAGCACGGTAGATCGACTGAGTAGGACGAGGTGTGAGCTGGAACCACGGATCACCCTCGGCCAAAAGCGCATCGACGTCCGAACGTGGCCGAACCCAGGGCGGATTGCCCACCTGCAAGTCGAAACCACCACGGCTGAAGACTGGAGCGAATTCGAGCTCCCAGTGAAAAAATCCTTGCCGCTGAGCAACTCGCTCAGCAACCTCCAACCACGGCCACCCGGTTTTCAGGGCATCAATTTTCGCAGCTTGTGCAAAGACCAGCTCGTTGGACTCTGTCACTTCGAGTTCATCCCAGGTCGAAATTGCAAACAGGTTCAGCTGCCCGTCCTTCTTCTCGCGCGCCGATTTCGCAACCGGTGAGCCCAGTAACCCACTCAAGGTCTCAATCCACTGATCGAGAGTGGGCGGCTCCACGAGATCGCCGCCTACGGATGCGTCGTCATCCACCAGTGGCCAGAACCACAGCGCACACCATGCATCCATCACGCGACGCAGCCGCCGATATGCACCGTCGGGATTGGCTAGTGACTTTTCGATCTCATCGCGTGACACGAGTGTCTCGACCACCTCCGGATCGCGACCCCACACTGGGATTGGCCGACGGATTTCACGCTCGGCAATCTCGAGCCTCTTCGACGCTAGTAGCCACAGGGTTTCGACGCGACCCGCAAGATCTCTGAGCTTGCGTAACTGCTCAGGAGTCGGCTTGGGCTTGAGATCTTTTCGCCACGCCTTGAGATCAGCGAGGGCCTCGGGCGCAAGCTCTCGAGCCTCTTTCGCTTCGACCGTCGCGCCCCAACCACTGGTGGGGAGCAGAAAGTGGTGGATGCCGTTCTTGATACCTGTGATCGGCTGTCCAGGCGCGCTGTCTGCGAACCGAACATCGACCGGTGTGGCGTCCAGCCAGTTACGGGACGTCAATTGTCCACTGGGAATGAGCGCGCGCCGAGCACCGATGAGGGAATTGCCTCGCCGTAGGTGCAGACCAAACCAGGGGGCGTCAAGATCTTTCGCCATAGTGTCGAGCCACAGCGAGATCTCGGCAAACTCGACGGCGGTGGCGTTCAGATCGACTCCATACACTTGATGCAGGGCGATGTACGCCTTCACCCGTTGCAGCTCGACCGGGTACTCCTCGGGCTCAACTCGCTCACCCAGCTCACGTTGGCGACGTGTCAGATACTGATCTGCAAGCTGGCGCACAGCCTCGATCGCGAACGCACCCGAACCCAAGGCAGGCTCGCAGACAGTAATGCAGAGAACCTCGTCTGCGGTGGTCGTCAACCCGTCTTGATCGAGAAGTTCCGCGAGAGCTTGACCGACAGTGAATTTCGTCAGCACTTCAGGTGTGTAGTAGGACGCCGACTGTTGACGCTCGCGGCCGGCCAGCCGATAGACGAACGTGCCCAGTTCGTGTCGCACTTTGACAGGTTCGCCGGTGAGATCGTTTTTCACCGTGACGAAGTCACGTTCCGCGATGCCTTCCGTTCGTCCCTCTGGGACGACCCAGGATCCCTTCGACGAGTCACCGTTCTTCGCGACCTCAAACAGAGTGTCCTTCGCGAAGAAGCCCGTGTAGCTCATCAACCCTTCGTATACCGCGCCGAGCTGGTTGATACCGAGGTCGGCGTAGGAGATAAACCCGCGATCACGCCCACGAGACTCCTTGCTGAGCAACAAATGTCGCAACACCTTCTGCACAGCTGAGTTGCTGAGCTTGACCTCGTCGATCAAAGATGTTGCGGCCGGGAGGAAGAGATCGGCTTTGAGGTTCCGGAAGGTCAAGCCGTCGGCTCGCGTCGAATCATCAGAGGACCCGTTGTGGCCGCTGTCCACCCACTGGCACAGCACGTGCAGCGAATCGTAGAAGTGCGTGCCGTCTTCGGCTCGCGGCGTCACCAACTCGACGAGGAGTAGCTCGCGGAGACGGTCGAGGCTGTAACCGCGCTCGTAGGTTTGTTCACCCGTGGGCAAGACGCCGAGTTCGGGACGCGCTTCTGCATACAGCAAGAAGAGGATGCGATAGAGGTAGCGCAGTGATTGCGCCGCAAGGGTCTGCGCCTGGGAGTCCGGCAGCGGGTCTAATCTTTTGACGCGTCGGCGGGCAACAACGTCGTTGGCGATGAGTTCGATCGACAACCGCACACCCTCGCGAAGGTCCTTGGACACCCCCACTGTGTGCTTGGCGGACTCGTCGATGACGGTGGTCCACCAGATGTTGCCCTCTGCATCCGGGGCAAGCGACTCTGCCGACACACACGTCAATGCACGATCGGTCTCACCACCACGCTTGTCGTCGTTGCGTTCGCACACCAGTTGCAGATCGACGGCGAGGTAGCGTCCCTCGAGCCATCGGCTTCGCTCGGTGATGAGTGCCTTCGAGCCGGCCAGCACCAGCATGAACTGCGGCCCGTCCTCCAGCGTTGCCAAATGAGACAGCAATTGCGCGACGGAGTGGAGCGCCTCCCCTGGCGCGTCATCTTCTCCGGTCCGGAATGTGCTTCGCAGTGTCTTTTCGTCTTTCGACAACAGCTGCTCGACACTGAGCTCTGCGGCACCTTCCACGATGACCAGTGGTGCGGGGCCCGTGAGACCCCGAGCCCGAACGGCGAGCGCCGGACCGTCCTCGGTCTCGGTAGCCCCGACACGAGTGAACTCCCAGCGAAGACCCTCGAATCCGAAGATCGACCGAAGGATCGAGTACAAAGACTCGAGCGCCTGCTGGTCTGCCACTTCGGCAAGGTCCAGGAACTTCCGCGTCAGATCTCCGCGTTGCGCGGTGAAACGTGAACGCGCAGTTGACCGATTATCGGCTCGCTCGGTCTCCCATTGCTTGCGTCGTTCGAGGACCCGGGCATTGAAAGACTGAGATGTGGCATCAGTGGTGAAGTAGTGCTCGCTGATGAAGTCTTCGCCGACTACCAGCGCGTCGGACGCGGTGCTCACTGATCGCTCTCCCTCGTCGTGCGGGCGGCCTGTAGTTCGAGTTCGTCTGGAACTGCCACTAATAGGGGGCGTATCAGACGGCGGTCAGGGTTCATAGTCGCTGCTGCGTCACGTTCGTGCATCACGCGTTCGGTTCGCTGGCGCAATTCATCTCGCTGGATCAGAGCATCGGCTTCGTGAGTCCACCGCTCGGCGCGCAAGGTCCACGCTCGAATTCGGGACTCTGTTTCCTCGCGAATAGCCGCTGCCTGCTGCTCTGCTGCAGAATCCGCTGCGCGGACTGCAGCGGCCACGACGGGGAGCAGTGGGGCGACGTCGCCCAAGTCAACTCGATTGATATCTCCGAGGCCAAGGGCGGCTATAGCGTCCGAGGATCCGTTGTGCGGGAGCGCAAAATTGAAAGTAGGGTTACTCAGATCCGGAAACGACACTGTGTAGTACGAAGCCGCGACCACCTGCCCTCGATAATTGGTCTGCGTAACTTGCACGAGCACAGTTGTATCGGCTATCGATCCACGCACGGCAAAGATCTGCCGGCGCCCGAGGTCAGCGAGGGATCGATCCGCCGCCCAGTCCAGAATGGGATGCAGTGGAGCGAGAAAGTGAGCCTCGGGCCACGTCGAGGTGGACTCCCCCGCACGTGCGGATCGCAGTTCCTCCTCTCCTCGCAGCGAAGTGAGCGCAAGTTTGTACGTGTCGGTGACCGATCGAGCACGAAGATAAGACTGCGGCAGCACCTGGAGCCGCTGCTTCAGGTCGCGCGGTGGTGTAAGGCTCGCAATCGACTGCGCCGCATGAACTTTCCATGACACCCCGTTCGGTGCTGGCTGCTTCGGCGTTTCGATAAACTCTTCCAAAGCGTCGGAGAGATACGCGAATTCGGAGGGGTATACGTCCGCGGATTCTACGAAGCTCGGAGTCGGACCGGGCATGGCTTCTTTGTCTGCCGCTACCGATCCCCCGCCAAAGCCGAGTTGTGCAAGCAGGCCGTCGAGTCCCCCACCTGACACGACTTGATCCACAGATCGCACCACCGACTCCAAGCTTTTTTCGCCGGCAAGCACCTTGCGGATCGCTTCTTCCTCGGCGGCAACGTCGTAAGTTCCCATGAGCGACGACGACTCGCCCAAAGTCTTATGTGCCTCGTGTTCTCGCTCCACCAATCGCGTCAACACCCTGAGGTCACCGGCGAAATGGGTGGTCGATGGAGTGAGGAGAAGCGTCACGATCCGAGGACGGTGTCGCTGACCGTAGCGGTCGATGCGACCATTGCGCTGCTCGATGCGGATGAGGCTCCACGGAATGTCGTAGTGCACCATGTCGTGACACTGAGAGTGAAGGTTCACACCTTCTGACGCAACGTCGCCGGTCACCAAAATAAGGATCGGCGAGGATTCGAGCTTGAACGATTCGACAATGTACTGCTGCTCGGTATCGCTGAGCCCGCCGTGCAGCACAGTGACGTTCCCCAAGTCACTGCCATCGGTGAGCGTCATCTTCAAGTCAGCCGACAAGGCCTGTGCGAGAGCCTTGAGTGTTGCAACTCGCTCGGCAAACACGACCACGCGAGTATTGCCGTTGCGCTTCACTCCGATCTCGGCCAGGTAGGCGAGCAGAGCCATGTACTTGGCCGACTTGCGCAGCGGGGTTGCTTGGACCAGCTCATCGAGATGATCGAGGGCGCCGATCTCCCGCGCTGCGTCGAGGTCATCGGGATCCAACCGTTTGCGGCGCTCGGTAATCGACTGGGTGAGCGCATCGGGCGAGGAAAGAAACGCTTTTGCGAGTACCCACGGGAACAACCGTGTCGACCCCGAGTACGCCGACCGGCCTTGCTCGGGCCAGAGCCACACATCTTCTAGCTCACGGGCCACCGCATCCTCACTCGCCGACGCCGGAACCGTGATGTTTCGCGGCGGCTGACGTTCCGCCCACGCGTCGCCGACCTCGCTGGCTACATCGGGATGGTGCCGATGTCGCCGAATCACCAGCTTCTTCACTTGTTCGGTGTCGAGCTCGCCCGAGGGGGATACCGCGCTCGGATCGAGCATGCGAATGAGCTCGGCAAACGATTCCGCGCGACCGTTGTGCGGTGTCGCCGACGCCAGAATCAAAGCATCGGTTCGCGAGGCAAGCAGGCGTGCGAGTCGATTGTTCTGCGCCGCAACATTGGTGACGTTGTGCGACTCGTCGATGACGACCGCATCCCACTGCTGCTTACGGAGGTGGTTCAGGTAGCGGTCGCTTTTGAGAGTGTCGATCGAGATGATGACCCGCTTGTAATAGGTGAACGGGTTCCGGGTGGCAGGTAGAATTTGCCGAATCCGTTGAATGCCAGCCGAATCGAGACGGACGAACGGCAGCGCGAAACGAGTCCACAGCTCCATCTGCATCTGCTCGAGCACGTGCTTGGGTGTCACGACCAAGATTCGTTCACCACGGCCTCGGCGCACCAACTCGGCGAGAATCATCCCGATCTCGAGAGTTTTTCCCAACCCGACGGCGTCAGCAAGCAGGATACGGGGTCGGAGGTTGTCGGGATCGAGAGCCTGACGCACTGCCTTGAACTGGTATTCGAGAGGTCTGGCCAGTGCCCGGTGCGCAGTGGCCAAACTCGGATCCGCAATCGCTACAGGTGTCTTGCGAAGCATGGATTCCAACCACAGTCGCGATCTACGAAACTTATCGGAGGTATCGGCGACGACCGTGACATCAGTGGGATCGACGACAATCACCGTATCGAGCGCCGTCGAGAAGGACGCCTCGGTGTCGCGAACCAGATCCGAGAGCCCCAACACGTGGACAACGTGTCCGTCCGATGTCGGTTCGACCGAGGAGACCAACCATTCCTCGTCGCGAACCTCGACGATCGACCCTGGTGCGGCGTTGAACGGGCGATCATCCATTGCACCTGAACTCTCGGGGGTAACGCTCAATGTCACGCGCGGTGGTCCTCTCGCCTGTTCAATGCCGACTTGAACACAACCCTAACGGTCAGTTCGTTAGGCCGACGCAAGTTCCCATGGTCGGTTTCCGACGCGGGCCGCGAGGCACGCCAGGAGTCCTGATGACAAATCGCCACCAGCAGTCGCACCGTCACATCGTCGCAACAGTGTCCAAATCGAGCTGCCAGAGGGAATCGAGAGGGGGTCGCCGCAACTCGATGGGCATGGCGGAGGTCGGTTCAGCGATCCAACTACCGCTGACCTTCGCGTCCAGCTGAGGTAATGACGGCACGAGCCCGAAAGCAGCGGCCAGCGCGTGCACGGCGAGCCTAGGTGGCATGGCGTTGCCTACCTGCTGTGCCCACGCCGATTCAACCCATTGGTAATCAGCGGGGAAGGATTGCAACCGACCAGCCTCGTAGCGTGTGAACCGGGGCAGTTCGGCACCGTGCGAATCGAAAATTCTGTTGCGAGAGATTTTTCCGGTGACCGTCGCGGAGGGCTGATCCGAGTTGCGCCGGCCTCGTGCCGTGGAAACACCACCCGAACCATAGTTCGATACCACCTCGAACCAGCCTGACCTCCCGAGTGCGGACCCCATCGATTCCCAGGCCCGCAGATGCTCCTCCCCGGCACCTCGATCCACACCCGCGCGATACGGCTGATGGGTGTTGATAGGACGGATAGGCGTTGCGACACGGTTCGCCACCAGCACTGCTCGGCGCCGGGTTTGCGGTATCCCGAATTCTTCGGTTCGCAGCACCGCGCACTGGACCTCGTAGCCGAACGATTCCAGTACGGGCTTCATTGCCTCCCACACCGGCAGTACCGTCTGTACCTGCTCGAGCACAATTGCCTCGAATGGCCGCCCGGCTCTCACCGCCTCAGCCGCCCAGCGGAGCGGCTCCAAAACGAGCCCGGTTCGTTCGTCGTCGAACCGTTCCAGGGCGGCCCCGATGTCCTCGAAACGGCCAAGGCGGTCAATCAATCCGAGAACATTAGCGAGCGAGTCCCGCCCAGCACCGGAGCCGGCCACCGTGAACGTCTGACATGGCGGGCCGCCCGCAAGTACGGTCGCATCCGGGAAATCGCTCGGACCGAGCGAACGCACATCCGCGTGTGTTGTCTGCAACCCGGCCGCGTGACGGGTTGCGCATGCATCGTCGTCCCATTCGATGCCGTGAGTCTTCATTCCCAGCCAGGTCGCGGCAACATCTATCCCCCCCGGACCGGCAAACAAGTCGACGACAGAGTGACCAGACAGGTCACCAGCGGCACTACGGCTGTCGTCCATGACCGCGAAGTTTACGACACATCAAGGTGCCAGACCGTGCCAGCCGCTACCGGTGTCGCACCAACGTCGTACAGTTCGACCAACACAGAACGCCCATACCGGGCATCCACGCTCGAGTTAGGACTGACCCACCGCAATGGCGAAGGCAATCGCAACGATCAACCTCAAAGGCGGGGTCGGCAAGTCCACGATGACCGCGGCTATCGCGGAGTTCATGGCGGGTGCATTCGGGAAGCGCGTACTGCTGGTCGACCTGGACCCACAAACCAACCTGACGACGATGATGATCGGCTCGAAAACCTGGCACGATTTGAATGAATCCGGCCGCACGCTGAAAGCTCTGTTCGAGCAGGCACTCGATTCCCAGGCACCCGCGTTCGACATCGAAGGTGCGCTACAGCGCAATGTGTCGCCCTTGGCAAATTTGGGCGGCATTGATCTGCTCGCGTCGTCCCTCGACATGATCGAGATTTCCGAAGAAATGGCTGCATGGCAGTACGATGAGCCGGATTCTCTTGAACCCTTCCTTGTCTTGAAAACTGCCGTCGACACGGTTCGTGACCAATACGACTACATTCTGATCGATTGCCCACCCAATATGGGTATCGTCACGCGGAACGGCCTCATGTTGGCGGATGCCTATGTCATCCCAACAATCCCAGATGTACTGTCTACGTATGGAATTCCGCAGATACAAAAGCGGGTTCGCATGTTCTCCCATAAAACTAAGCACAATATCAAGCCTCTAGGCTTGATCATCACCAAGTACCGTAAGAGTACGAATCTGCATCGCGATACCATTCAAAGACTGCAAGATGCCGTCCTCGATTACGACGCCATGCCTGCACATGAGCGCGAGCTCACTGAAAGACCGCCGAACGTCATCCCTTTCTGGATTCCAGACGCAATCGCCATTGCGGCGGCTGCGGACTACTTCGACTTCGGCACATTGAACAAGCGATACGGTGGGGGCACCACAGTGAGCGCACTGCAGGACTTAACCAGCCACGTGATGATGAATGTTGAGATCTACACATGACAAATTCGGCCGACAGTCTGCGTCAAGCTCAGACCGCCTTCGACGAATCTTTGCGCACCCTCGAGGCGGAAAACGAAGCTGCCGCTGTCGTGGTATTGACGATGGCCCGTCTTGCACTGCAAGAACTGTCCCAAAATGCCGAGTTCGCGGCTGCAGTCCGTGCTCTACACTCGCCATCAGCAAGCGTCACCGTACAAGCACCGGGGGGCTCCGCCCCACCAGCTTCCGCTCCTAGCCCGAGTCGCCGGACCCGGATCGCTCGCACTCCGGCCTCGATCGACCCGTTCGACGTACTTCGGAAGGACGGGCCCGATGGGCTTGTCACCGCACTGAACACGCTACAACTCGAACAGCTTCGAGACATCATCCACCAATACGGAATGGACCCCGACAAGAGGGCGATGAAGTGGAAAACGGCCAGCAAAGTTCGAGACCGGATTGTTGAACGAGCCTTGGCAACTAGCTCGCGTGACAACGCCTTCCGTTGATTACGGCTCTAAATCGAAGTCAGCACGTCACTGAACAAGCCTTCGCCTCCTCGTCCACCCTCCGGCGTCCCGAACAACAATGCGCGGTCCAGGTAGCGGTTTCCAAGCTCGCACGAGGTTTCCGGAAGGAGCACGCAGGCATGACATGCGGCAAGGTTCAATGCATCGGTGCCAGATCCCTGAGATTCGATGCACACTGGGTCGGCTGAACACCACGACAGTCTTGCCAGCCCTTCGGCCAGGGCCGGCCCCAAGCGCTCAGGTTCCGCCTGCGATGCCACTCCCCCAAGGCTTCCCGCAGAGTCAGAACTCGCGGTATAAATCAATACACCAGCCATCTCGCCATCATCGACGTACAACCGTTCGCGAAGCGACGCTGCCGGATAGCCAGCAGCAAGCGACAATTGATCGATCACGACATGAGCGAAGGTGTGGATCGCAACACGTATGAGCCCGGTCAGGCTTCGCTCGCCTGGACGTGTGAGGCCGGGTCCTGCAGCTCGCCGCAGTAGGTGCCATCTGTCGGTCGCAAACTCATCCTTGGCCCACTCTTCGAGTGCGTCGCGGTGGAACGCAATGAAGATGCCTTCGCCGATGACCTCGATCGCTGGAAGCCAGTGGGTCTTGTCCGGTGACAGCGCGCAAAGGTTGTCTTCGCTGTTGTCGTCATCCAGTCGCGTGAATCCATACAGCGCTCGCACCTCGCGAAGCCGGGTCACTTTACGGACGTCGGAAATGAGATGCTCGAGGTCAACGGGCACATCTCTATCCAGACAGACAAAATCGTCGTCGAGACTTTCTTGTTCTCTGCCTTCCATCAAGGCTGCGTATTCCTGCCGTCGGAGCGCCTCTTCGGTCAACAGATCATCGAGGGCCTCACCCCGGCGTCGCTCGAGCTCGGTCTCGATCTGCTGAACCGAAAACCGACGAGAATGCTCAGACAGATTTCGCAAGAGCGCCGGCGTGACGGCCTCTGGATCACCCAGGGAAATCCAGTGACGGTCGACGAA
Organism: Rhodococcus sp. 06-221-2; assembly: GCF_002258365.1. Lineage (NCBI taxonomy): Bacteria > Bacillati > Actinomycetota > Actinomycetes > Mycobacteriales > Nocardiaceae > Rhodococcus > Rhodococcus sp. 06-221-2. The sequence goes on along the minus strand of NZ_NOYJ01000024.1, from coordinate 136,457 downwards.
CTTGGCGAGCGCGGCGGAGTACGGAGGGATGGAGATCGCTGACCTGACAGCCGGCAACCAAACGTTCGAAGCACCGCGCTGAAGTGTACGAGGGGTTTCCTCGCAGGGTTGCGTGCTGTCCGGACCCAACCACGGGCGCCGCCCGGCGCAGGTCCCGAATTCCGCGAGCGCTTTCGGACCTGCCGATCCATCGAGGGTTCGAGGCTGCACGCCGCAGGTGCAGGTCAACTCCAGATCAGCGAGGGATGACGTACGGCCTTGCGCACGTAGATGCATGACGTGGTTCGATCCACCATCTTGCCCCTTATGTAACCAACGAAAGTATGGAAACTCGTCGATGTGGCCCCGTGCACACGCAACAATCAGTCGGAACGGGCTCAGCTGTGTCCCCTTCTCACAGCTACACAATGCGACTTCTTTGTCGTTGGATAATCGTCCGATGGAGTCGATCCTGCGGCACGACGGGCACACCTGCGTGAGGGGAAAACGAATGACAGGCACATCGCGTTTTCGCTTCGATCCAGCCGGAGGGGCCTTGAGCTCTGAAACGCCCAGACTTCGCGCCAGTCTCGGTTCGCTGATGGTGTCGGCATCGCGCGGCTTCCACTCGTGGATGCCAGCAATCATGTAACTCGTTGTGTCGGATGGGAACAAGCTGCCTACGCCGTACGTACTGAGAAGCTGAGTTCGGCGGGCCTTCGCAACGTTCATTGTTCGCTCCTCATTCGGATCGAGTAGAGAGCACTTTCCGCGTCGACGTCGCGCAAGCTCATCAACGTAGGCCAGGGGGTTTCGGTCTGCGTGTATTCGATGTCTTCGTCAGTCAACGCCGACGACGGTTCGACCAGGAGTGTGTCCGACGAGTCTCGCCGGTTCGCGTACTTCATCGAATCCCGCGAACCAGCCTCTGCAATCCAAACCCTGAGCATCTCTTCGAGTTGCTCGACCGTGTCCGCTGTCTCCTCACCGTCTGTCGTCGAGTCCACTCGTTTTTCGATCAGCGCAATCAGTTGCCGGAGTTCGGCTTCATGGCTCGGAGCCTTGTGAGCGCCGAGTTCACCTGACATCGAGTCGATCATGAGACGTGCCAGCGCGACAAAAACCCCGTGAAGCCCTCGATCGCGCGCGCGAGCTGCAAAAGGCGTCGCACTCGTCGCTTCGACAGCCCTGTACAAAGCCTGGTGAAACGGTACGAAATTTTCGAAGTGCGATCTGTCGCGCGATCGCGCCGAGTTGAAGATGGTAACCACCAAGCCAGGAAACCGTCGGCCGACGCGACTTGTTGCTTGAATGTACTCGGAACTGGACTGCGGCTGTCCCATTACTGCCATCAGCCCAAGCCGATCGATGTCCACGCCGACCGAAATCATGTTGGTAGCGAGGACGACGTCGTCAGCGTCACCCGACTCGTAGTCCCGCTCAAGGCTTTTCAGTCGCCTCGGAATGTCGGCCGAAGACACCCTGCTTGTCAACTCACCCGCCGACTGAAGACGCCGAGTCTGTGTACCTCTTCGTCGAGCGACAAGTCCCAATCGTTCGCGGACGTCGCCCTCGACCTGAAGCAGCGCGCTACCCAGTACCCGCAAACTGTTGAAATACCCGATCAATGTCCAGTAGGGATCGCGAGTCTCTGGCGTGCCGTCGATGTCATGAGCGGCCTGAAGCAGTGAGCCGTAAGTCCTGACCAGCAGCGTTGCATGACTTGTTGCGGGGCTCATCACCCCGAGATACATGCGTGTTCCTGCGACGTCGCGGGGGGCCGGCTCGGCGAAGAACGATTGGTCAGGATCGATTCCCGGAGGGGGGAATTGGCGTGATTCGCGATCGAAGACAAGCTTGATCTGATCCTTGGCCCGCCGAATCGTGGCAGTCGAAGCAATAATTTTCGGACGCGACAGAACATTGCCGTCGGCATCGGTGGTCGAACACGCAATATCGACGGCAGTTTCGTACAGGCCGACCATCGACCCCAGCGGTCCAGAGATCAGGTGCAGTTCGTCCTGGATAATGAGATCGGGTGGACTGCCGACTCCATCACGAGCAAAAAGTTTGCCCACGTCGGCGCGCCACGCCATCATGGCAAACTTGTCCACTGTTCCCAAGATCAACTCCGGTCGGTACTCGTAAATATCTTGATCGACCACATAGACCGGAAGTCCTGATGCAAAATCGCATGTACGGTTGCCGCAGGCGATGATCAGTTTGGGTGCCGGATTGGCAACCACCTTGTACTTGGAGTCGTCCAGTGCTTTCCCGCACCAGGGGCACTGGGTCAGTTGCACGGGATTGGCCTCGGTGATTTCGGTGCCAGATCTCAGTGCCCTGAGCGACTTCTTCGCGTCGTCAAGGGTGTTCGGTGTACCCCCACGCCCGACCCACAAGCCGATGGAGAACGGCCGCGCCCCGAGGCTGCTATCTCCGATTCTTATCCGCTCGAGCGCGCACATCAGCATCGTTGCACGTTCGAACTGCTGAATAGTCAACAGGCGCAACGTGTAACGCATGATAACCGCGACGCCTATCGATGCACTGTCACGGATTCGGCGCAGGAGAATGACGAATGCCACGAGCCCCAGGTACGCTTCGGTTTTGCCGCCACCGGTTGGAAACCACAAAAGGTCCGCGACACCACGTTCCGGATGGCCAGGGTCCGCGACACTCGGAAGATTCAGGAGAATGAACGCAACCTGAAACGGGTACCAGAACTGCTCGGCGCCATCGTCGGCCACTCCGGTAGCGCCCTTACGTACCCATACTTGCCGGGCGCGCTGGGCCTGCATCGAGGAATTCGCCAGACGAAAGGCCCGCAGAACATCCGGGTCCGTCTCCAACAGGTTGATTCCCGCCTCGATACGGTCTGCAGTTTCGCGCGCGTTCTCGAAGTGTTCAGTGGCCGTCGGCATAAGCGCTTCGGGTACATCGGATGTGCGGTCGACCAACGACACTTCCAACTCGGAGATCCATTTACGGTATGCAGCAACAAGTTTACGCAGATTATCGACGATGCTAGGTGCGTCGGACTTCGCAAGAAAAGACATCCGCAGATCGATGCCGGGACCGACCTGCCCGGGTCTTGCGCGCGAAACTTCCTGTGTGGGGAGAAGGGTCGTTCCAATTCGATCTGTGACCGACGCCGTGACCCCGAACCATGTGACGGCACATCCATGACCGATTCCGAAGTTGCGCGCGTTCCGGTAGACCAGTTGGGCGGATCGAAGATCTTCCTCGGCCCCGAGCCGGTTCGGCGCACTTCGATCGACGATCGCGTTCTGGTCAGTTGAAGCGAGCAGCTCGACCTGAAACCACGCCTTGGAATCTTTGAGTTCACCCTTTTCGGCGGACTGTACGTTGCGTGCAATCGCAGAAATCGTGACCTTGCCATCTCGAGGACTGCGAGTGAGAACGTATAGCTCGAGGCCTGGAGCCACCGTCAGCTTCACTGCTCCCATGGTTGCAAGCGAGTGCGTAACCCGGTCAGAGTTGATTCGCTTTCTGGTCCATGTAGCGGGCTTGCTACGTCCGCGGCGACGCGGCGACGGCTCGCCTGGCTCGACCGAGACCGCTGACGGTTCGTAGCGCGCAGCTGACACATCGAAATGGACCTCACTCACGACCGCTGAGTCGACGGTGAACGTCAGTCCCATCGAAGACGGATAGCGCATGAGAGACTGTGCCACAGGCGAATCGCTCTCACCGTCGACGGTGTCGGGCTCCGCACTGTCTGGTTCTGGCTCTTCCTGAAACTCTTCATCGCGGGGCCAAAGCACACCCACCACATATCGGTCGAGCGGGGCCTCTTCCAGCACTTCGCCCTCACCGCCGGCAGGCCCGAGAAGATCGCGTCGAAGGTCCTCCACCATCTCACTGCGAAATCTATACATCTGATCGAGGCCGGTTGTGCCAGTAGTCAATTTTTCCCGTCCCATTTCGTTGTCCAGTCGGGTTGAAGAAGGCCTGCAAGCCGTGGCACGAGCCAAATTCCGGACTCCCCGAGGCCAGCATCTTCGCTGATCTCAGGCGAGCCGACCACCGACTCGATCGATGTTGCAGTTCCACCATTGAGCACCATCGGCCAACGCGCGCTACCGATCGTGAAGATGCGTCTCAGCTCGCGGCCGAAGTTTTCGGTGGTTCGAGCGAACGGAACACCGTCGAGCCCTTTCACAAAATAGATCGGCGCGTCACGATGGGTCAGTTCCACATCGAGTTCCAAGCTGACCGTCCTGCCGGCAGGCGAACCGCTCGCCAACAGTCTTTGCACTTCCGCCGCATCACCATCAATCTCGAACGGCTCGTCGGAATCGACATCCTCGACGCGAAGTTCCACCGCTCGCACGCGCGTCTTACCCCGTGTTCCGTAACCCTGCTCGGTCCATCGACCAGTCTGACCGGAGTCCTTCTTCATCCACGATCTCGATTTTTTCGGAGTGCACCGCACTATTTCGTCACGTGCACGGCTCAATGCCACATAGTTCCGCCGTGCGATGGCAAAGTCGTCGTCGTCTGACTCATAGTCTGTGTCGTACAAAAACACCCGGTCGAATTCGAGGCCTTTCGCGCGGTGAACTGTCGATACGACGACGTCTTCCGTCGAGTCAGCAAGCAACGCAGTAGGTATTCCGTATCCGCCGATCACCCTCCTTACCCGCGACAGGTCCAGATCATTGGGGAACTGTGTTCGCCCCTCGGCCTCCTTGAGCAGGTTCCAGGCGTCGGCCGGGTTTGCCACCGACGTGGTGTGTAAGGCTTCCATCACGTCTTCTCGGCGATTCGTATTCCGTCGCAGTGAATGCGCCAGTTCAGCTATCCAGGGGGCTGCACCGAGCTCCTGCGCGGTGCGGCGAAGACTGTGGCGGATCCCGATCGCCGTCAGCTGCTGAGACACGCGGAGTGCGTCCCCGTTGGTCTTCGTCAGCACCGCTGTGCTGCAGCCCGCCGCGTATACAGCGTCGAGCCAGACTGACGATTCAACCGCGGCTATCCCCTGAATGAACGAATCGACCTCCGTCCTCGCCGTAGCCCCTTCCTTGATTTCGCGCAATCGAGGGCCTAGGGCGACGACGGAGAGTGGAACACTTCCGCGTGCGCGGAAGTTGCGTTGCAAACCGAGTACCTCGACAGCGTCCAAGCCACTCAGCTCGCCGAACACATCGGTCCGCTTCTCCCGTTCCTGAGGTGACAATTGAAAGTCGTAGAGTGCCTGGTTGGGGTCACCAAGTGCGGTAAATCCAACATAGTCGCCAAGCCGACCAATGAGGGCTAGTGCGAGCTCTGCCCGCCGACCCACAAGATCTTGCACTTCGTCCAAGATCACGTGCTGAATGTCGTCCAACATCGGCAGTTCCGAATCGCCGTCGAGCAGAAGCGTCACGGCCCTGTCGATGCGGCTGTCGAAGCTTCCCTTCGGTTCTTCTCCTGCATCGATAATTACTCGGTTGGCGAACGAATCGAAAGTTCGTATTTCAGCGCGGGCCAAGACACGGGTCTGTAGACGGCTCCGCACTGCAGACACTGCGGCACGCGAAAAGCTCAGCACCAACACCTCCGTTGACAGCGAAAGGTCGAACTCACTGGCTAACAGACCAAGCCTGGCGGCAACCACTTCAGTCTTGCCCTGACCGGCACCCGCAATCACCACGAGACGACTCGCTGGGGCAGCCTCAACCACTGCGCGCTGAAGTAGATCCAGCTCCATCGGTCCATGGCCGGAATCAAGCTCTAGCGAGCGCGGCGCAGCTTCGACACCATCAGTCGCCGCAGCCAAGGAGGACTCTGCTGCTGCTCGTCGACGGTCTCGGAACCGAGTCAGCGGGTCAGTCGGCTCGGTCCGGGCTCGTAGCCGATCCCGGAATTTCGGTCGATCGGCGGTCGAGTTTTGAGGCTCAGCCGTATGCGGGTCTTGCAGCACTTCCACACCGTCAGGCGCGGACTGACCTGCCCTTAGTAAGTCTTCAAGCCTTCTCTCTATTGCACTGGCCCAGTCCCCCCTGGTGGCTTCCGAAATCTCGGCCATCGCCCTTTGCTCGACACCCGGCCACGGTGCCAAAATATCGGTGAGCGACAACCGGAGTTGCTCGAGATCCGCCCGTTCCGAAGCGGCCCTGCGTCCGCGCACGAGAAGCGCCGGGCTCAACGTGAGAGACCAATCGACACCTTTCCCCCACTGCCGATCGATTGCTTCACCAATGGCCGGCCGAATGTCAGCGATCACACGACCCCTCACCTGAGCACCTATGGGGAGATCGTTCCGTTCGGCCACGCTCGAACGAACTGCCAAAGGCACGTTGTCGGCCGAGAAGAGACCCGTCGGACCGAGCTCGAATACCGTCGGTTCAGCGGGATGAACAATCAAGGAAACCCCGGATGCAACCGCCCCTGGAATATCCTGGTCTTCGTCCGCCCCATTTTGCGATCGGGATACGGTCGTCTTCTCGAGGCGGACGGGCCGCAGGGCGATATGGAGGTCTACCCCTTGCCCCGGAATGATCAAGCGCCAAGCAACGAGCAAGGTCTCGACCGACTGACCGCGTGCTGAGACCGTTTCCGTCAACTCACGGAGGTCGTCGTACAGGGCGGAGCTCTCCTGGACGCGCTGCTGCACACGGGCCCATTCGTTCCACACCCGCCGATAAGCAGCGAACCGTTCGTCCAATTCCAAGTTGTATTCACGTCGATAGAACGCAGAGTAAGTATGCAGTTCGCTCAGGTCGACCAGCAGTCCGTCGGCCGACCAGTTGCCCAACTCGGAGTCGTCGATAAGCTCGTCGAGCGGCCAACCCAGTGGTGGTGGAACCTCGGAGGCTGCCGCGCTGCTGCGGTGCATCCGGAGACCGTCAGCCGTAGCCGTTACCGACAACGCCAATTCGCCGAATGAGTCGGTCAGCGGTGCGGCGAACTCGACAGTTGACGGATCATCGTCTGCCTCGCGTTTCGTCGCCTCGTCCGAAGCACGAGCCTGTACCAATACAGACTTCAGAGATGCAACAGCACCGTCCAGCACGCTAGATCGCAAATGAAATCCCTTCGGCTACCGAACAAACCTATCTGCTCGCCTGACTCACCGCCCAGATAGTCCTGAGATGGCGTGTTCGATCCATCATGCAGCTGGCGATGATGCCGACCGGCCGGCGGCTCTACAGCGACAGGCGCAATCGAACTCCCACAAAGCGAACGCTCAGCCAGACACCACGCACCGATACATGAGTTCTACTCCTCCCCCGTCAGCCCCCGTGTAACTTGGCTGGCTAACGACCCAATGGAGGCCTGGTGCAATTTGAAGTCGGCGACATGGTCCAGCTGCGTGTAGAACCAACTCGCTTGGGTCCCGTGGTAGAAGTTCTCCCAAAAATCGACAACGTACCGAGGTACCGCGTTTTTCACAGTGCAGCGAACATCGCCACGTACTCCCACGATCAGCTGTGTGCCGTGCCCAAGCCCACGGGATCTGACGCCGCCACAAACGATTATGGCGATCTGCTCCGTCCGGACGCCCTACGTGCGCGTTTGACCGCGATGCTGCTCAGACACCCTCACAGCGACAGAATTTACTCGCTCGCGGCTGCAAGGATCGAATTCATTCCGTTCCAATTTCGTCCCCTCACGCGCCTTCTACGCGCCGAGCGTCCGCGGTTACTCATTGCAGACGAGGTAGGTGTCGGCAAGACGATCGAGGCGGGACTGATTCTGAAGGAATTGACGAGCCGTAGCCCGATGGACACCGCATTGATCGTCTGCCCCAAGTCACTCACCACCAAGTGGCGACAAGAGATGAGGCGGTTCGACGAAGGCTTCCGAATCCTCGACGCCGCGTCTTTGAAGTACTGCCTGCAGGAGGTGCACGCAGAGGGTGCGTGGCCGGTCGAATACTCCCGCGTAATCGTCCACTATGAACTTCTGCGGTCGGAGTCGTACTTGATGGGCGACAAGCGGGGGCGCTGGCCCGGACTGATGACGTTGGACCCGCCACCGATATTCAATTTGGTAATAGCCGACGAGGCTCATCACCTCAGAACGGCTGGGACCAACTCACACCTTATGGCCCAGCATTTGTCAGACGCATCGGAGGCCCTGATCCTACTGTCTGCTACACCGATTCAACTCGGCTCCAGGGACCTGTTCACGTTGCTGAATCTGCTGCGACCCGAAATTTTCAACAACTTCTCACTATTCGATCAAATGCTGGAACCCAACAAGCACTTGACGCGAGCTGCCCATCATCTCCGTCGGCTATCCCACAACGAGGATTGGGCCGCAGACGCTCTCGACGCGATTCGTCTTGCATCCGGCACGCAGTGGGGCACGCGAACCCTAGCCACTGATCCCCGAACGAGTCGGTTAGCGACAATCCTGCAAAGCGACTCGAATCCCTCCGATGAGACCCGGCTACAGTGCCTTCGCGACGTCGAAGACCTCAATTCTCTCAGCCATGTCATGAACAGAACACGTCGGCGCGATATCGGCCGTTTCACGATCCGTGAACCCGTCACGGTCCGCGCAGAATTCACCAGCGAGCAACGAGAGTTCTACGATCGACTCTTGCAGTCACGGCGTGACATTCTCAGCCAACGGAACTCGCCGGGTGTCGTAGCGTTGATACTCGACGGACTCGAAAGACAAGCGTCCAGCTGCCTGCCCGCGCTGGCACGGTCTGTCGATGCTCTAATCGAACGGGGAATGCTCAGCACCACTTCCTATACGGACGCACCTGAGTTCAGGAACGACGAAGTAGAACTGCTCCCCGAATCGGCCCAACACCAACTACGCAACATCGCCGACGCCGCGCGCGCACTTCCTGAGACCGATCCGAAGCTGGCAACTTTGCTCGACGTGGTTCGTGGTGCCCAGGAAGACGGCGGGCCGGGAAAAGTACTCATATTCTCCTTTTTTCTAGGAACCTTGGACTACCTTCACGAGAAGCTGGTCCAAACAGGCGTGCGGGTGGGAATTGTTACGGGACGAGTACCCGACTTCGAGCGAGAGTCCCTCCGTCATCGCTTCAGCCTCCACGCCACCCACCGAGATGCGCTGGACGTCTTGCTTTCCAGCGAGGTTGGGTGCGAAGGTCTCGACTACCAGTTCTGCGACCGCTTAGTGAATTACGATATTCCGTGGAACCCAATGCGTATAGAGCAGCGTATAGGCAGAATCGATCGATACGGGCAACAAAGCGCGAAAGTGAGAATCTACAATTTCATCACTCCCAACACAGTCGAAGACCGAATATATTTCAGATGCTGGGAGAGGCTTGACTTGTTCAAGAACTCGATCGGAGACATGGAGGGCGTTCTAGGTGCCGCCGTCGACGGATTGGACAAAATTGCGAATGACCCGAACCTGTCCCAGGATCAAGCCGCGGAACGTGCTCAGCAGCTCGCGGACAACGTCCTTCGACACGCAAACGAAAGCAGAATCCTCGAAGATGCGGCACCAGACCTGCTCGGCTTCGAGGAAATATCGAGAACCGACGCCAAGACCCTGACCGAAGACAACCAACTAATCGGGCCGCACGATATCGAACACCTGGTTCGCAACTTCTTGAATACGAGTGATGTCCGAGGAACAATCGAGCCTCATCAAACTGACAGTGACCTCAGAGTCATCCGGGTCGAATCCAAAGCTCATCGTCTGAAGCTTGGACAAATTTTCGAGTCGAATCGGCAACAGGGACGTACACCAAAACCACTAACCGATTGGACCAATGGAGTCTCCAGCGACTACCCCTGCACCTTCTCTCAACGTGCTGCGGCAGATGACCGACAGCTGGACTTCGTAACACCGTTGCATCCTCTGGTCCGGGCCGCCATCACGCAACCCCACGGTAGCACTTTCGATAAACCCGCGATTTCCAATCTTGTCTTATACGACGAAAAATTACCGGCTGGTCAATACGTTTTTGCTGTGGACACATGGGAGACCATCGCCGTACGCCGCGAGATGCAAACTCGGTCATGGGTCGTCGATCTCTTTGCCGATGCAGACTGTCAACTCGTGCAGCAATCGCTGTTCAAGCTTATTGGGAAAGCGAAACACGCAGGACCGAAGCTTCCTCCGAACGAAACGCTGTCCGCGGCGCTGCAAAGACTCGACAGCGGGATAGAGAATGAAAGAAGAACCTACAGTCAGAGACTCATCGAACAAAATGCAATATTGATAGAAAGAAGACTTGCGAGCCTTGCCGCCGACGTCGAAACTCGGTCGGCGTTGCTTGAGTCTCAGCTCGAGGACACCAAAGAACCGCGCATTTCTCGTATGCGCAGCAGTCAATTGGTTCGGCTCAAGAAGAATTTCAATGTAAGCCAGGCAGATTTGAATAGCCGACGTGACGTCGATGTCATATCAACCAGACTTTGCTTCGGAGTTTTGGAGGTTCTCAATGGTTAGCAATTACGAAGAAATCACTCGGGAGAACATTCGCGAGTACGGCCAAGGAACACGACACCTGGCGTTCTTGGGTCAGCTATACAGTGACCGCACGCATTTTATCCTCGAAGTGTTACAAAACGCCGAAGACGCGAATGCAAACGCAATCGACTTCGATCTTTATCACGATCGATTGGAGGTCAGACACAACGGTCGCGATTTTTCTTATGGAGACGTGGCGGGGATCTGCGGCGTAGACCTGTCGACAAAAGCTCAAGACCTCACTAAAATTGGGAAATTTGGCGTCGGATTCAAGTCGGTCTACGCCTACACCATGTCGCCTCAGATCTACTCCGGTGATGAGCATTTCGAGATCCAGCACTATGTAAGACCGGTCGAGGTCCTACCTAAGACCGACTTGGCCGCCGGGCAAACCTTGCAGTGCTTTCCGTTCAATCAGCCAAGCGTCCCATCTCATGTCGCGTACGACGAGATTGAGCGCGCTTTGGAAGCACTAGATTCATCGACTGTACTCTTTCTACGTAACGTCACCATGATCCGAATACGAACAGCCAATATTCACCGCGCCCTCGAAAAAACGGTCATCGCAGAATACCCGCGACTGATCGAGACTGCGGTCATAGCCGGTTCAGATAGGGAGTCGAATTATTGGTGGGTGTTCAGTAAGAGGCATACGTTCGAGGGACGAGAAGGATTGCCTATTCAAATTGCAATCCAAGTTCGACCCGACACAGACGAGGATGGCAACACGACAGCCGGTATGACGCCGTTTGCGCTTGATAATTCTCCTCTGTTCGTCACCTTCGCAACGCAGAAAGAGACTGGCCTTGGTTTTCTACTGCAGGGGCCGTTCCGCACGACCCCCGCACGAGACAACGTCCCGACGGATGACAAATGGAATCTTTCTTTGATCGAAGCGGCGACCGAACTGACCAAATCGACACTACGCGATCTCAAAGGGCTGGGATTGCTCTCGATGGCTGCACTGTCCACCATGCCCATCAGATCTGATCTCTTCACCTATGGCTCGATGTTCCGACCACTGTTCGATGGCGTGTTAAATGTGCTCAACACGGAGGCGCTCGTGCCGACAGCAGCGGGGTCACACAGCACGAGCGACAACATTCGGATTTCGCGAGTCAGTTCTGTGGAGGAGCTGCTCACCCCTGACATGCTCACCGACCTGCTGCAGCTCTCCGAACGTGTCGACTGGCTCGGTCCTCTGCAGGATGTTCTCAAACCACTGAACCTAAATCGTTACTTACGCGAGAACCTGCGCGTGGGGGAAGTCACACTGGAGACTGTTGCACGTTCTCTAACCATCGAGTTCTTGAGGCCGCGGTCAGCAGAATGGTTGAACGGCCTCTACTTACTTCTGCTCAGCTCGCCGAATCTCTTTCGTGCTCCAACCGGCAGCAACCCGGCTGGCGGGATTCTTCGCTCAAAGCCCTTTATTCGACTGGAAAGCGGTGAACAAGTGACACCGTACGGGGCCGGAGGCGAACCCAACGCTTACCTTCCGTTCGAAGACTCGACGTCGCAGTTTCCGACGATTCACCCTGATATCTCTAGCAACGGCAATTCGCTGCAATTTCTCAAGGTCCTCGGTCTACATCAGCCTGACGCGTCTGTTGAGGTACGGCGTTTCATTCTGCCGTTGTACTCCGAAGTCGACTATGTGCCGACCGTATCAGACATCTATTCCCATTGGTCAATGATTTTCCAAGCGATACAGTCGACTACCGGGACCAGACGAAACGAACTGATCAAACTCGTGCGCGGAACGGCTTTGTTGAAGTGTCTGTCAGCAGAGGGCGGAACTACAATGCTTACACCAGAAAGCGCGTATTGGAAGTCGTCCGAACTCGAAGAATACTTCCAAGAACTCGAAGGTTTCTCCTTCGTACACGAACTGTATCGGACATGGTTCGACACACTGGTTGAGCTGGGAGTCGCGAGTTCCGTGCGTGTTACGACTCGACGCGTGAATGCGAACGGTGTGGTTACTATTCGATCAGGTCATGGTGACCATGCGCGCGGCTTGAACTACTTTGATCCCGATATACGAATTGACGGACTACCGGAGGTATTGGAACAGCCGACGGTGACTCGTTCAATGTTCGTATGGAACACGTTGCTCAGTCCCCGGTCGACGCGACTGTCGGGGACGGTCGAGAGCTCGGGCAGGCAAGACTTCAGCCGGGCGACACGTACCGAGCAGGTCGCCTCTCTAATGGCTCCGCTACGGGCGAAAGCATGGCTACCCGGTACGGATGGCTTGTTTCATCGACCAGACACCCTTGCCCTCAGCGATCTGCCTCCCGGTTTCATAAGCGACGTAGATCTGGCTGGGGTACTCGGGATGAAGACAGCACTGCTGGCCCAGGCTAGCGAGGAGCTTGGTATCTCGGCTTCACTTCTGCATCATCTGCAACAACACCCCGAGTTCGTCGCTGACCTTGAGAACAAACTCAAGAAACTGGCGGATGCTCGAGACCGTCGTGAAGAAAGCGATCACCCGACCTACGCCGAGCAGGTTGAAGCCAAGTTCGCGACTCCAAACGACACGGGTGCCTCCGCCACGACCGCGTCAGAGGAGGACGCTATCGTGCCCGATGCCGGCGCGGTACGTAATCCTGAGCTACGCCGCGAACGAACGCGGGAATCTATCGAGTTGGCCAAACAGAGCGGACCGGCTGACCATAGCGTCAGTGTGTCGGTAAAAAGACCGCAGCAAGAACGCGATGAGTCTGTCCGGCAATTCCTTTACGAGCAGTACGCCGGCCACTGCCAGATTTGCGGCGCGACTTTCCGATCGAGATCCGGTGAAAACTATTTCGAGGCACTCCATCTCGCCCAGCTCTCGACCGGTCCGCACACACACCGACCTGGCGGTGTTCTATGCCTGTGCCCTACATGTTGTCGTCAGCTACAACACGGTTCAGTTCTTGCACCGAACCTGGCCCCGAAGATCAAAGACTGGCGTGCAGCGGCTGAGGGCGGACAAGCCAACCCTGAGCTGACCGTTGTCCTCTGCGGCAAGAGTCAAACAATCTCCTACACAGAGAAGCATTTTTTGGATATGCAAGAGCTGCTTCACAGTGACTCGCGCCTTGATTTCCACGACGCGTCCATCGTCGTGGAACCAGGCTTGCCGCAATGAGATTCTTTTCATGAGCTATGCGGCGAATAGCCGATCCATCGTGGTCCGCGACGCGGGCTACAAGGCGGCAGCGCGCCACAGGCCATCAATCGCGCAAACATCGATCAACAATCTGACATCCCACGAACTACGCTCGGCTAAGGTTTGAGCAGTTGCCTTAACTTTCGACTGACGGGACGGCATGACAAGCGATTGGACGTTCGACGTTCCCACCACGGGAACGCGACACCTACCACCCGATTCGCGCTACATGGAGGCGCTGAGCAGTCAGGGTTACGGGTTCGAAGTTGCGATCGCAGACTTGATCGACAACTCGATCGATGCCGGTGCGCGAGATGTAGTCGTTCATTTCCTCCGCCAGGAGGACCAGCTCGTCAGCCTTCTTGTGATCGACGACGGTTGTGGAATGACGGACGAAGACCTCGACGTAGCCATGACGGTGGGCGGTCGTAAGGCCTACAAGGCGAAGTCCCTCGGAATGTACGGTGCCGGTCTGAAATCGGCGTCTCTGAGCCATGCATCTTCGGTGACTGTCGTCAGCAAATTCAAGACCTCGCGTCCCGCCGGACGCCGCTGGCTCATGGAACGCGCTGTAGCGAGCTTCGATTGCGACGTGGTCGAGCCAAAGTTCGCTCAAGACCTCATGGACCGATATACCGACTGCCCGATCGTCTGGTCCGGTACCGTCGTACGTTGGGATAACGTCAAGAACTTCCCACGCAACGGCGGTGGAGGCCAAACCGACCGATATCTGCACCGCACCATCAACAAACTGGGTTTTCACCTAGGGTTGTTTTTCCACAGGTTTCTTGCGCGAGACGACTTCAACATAACAATAGCTGTTGAAGACGTCGACACCGGGATCGAATATATGAATTTCGGAGTCGTACCCTTGGATCCTTTCGCGTACCCCGTATCCGGCTCGATGGACTACCCGCGTCGATACGTCGTCGATCTTCCCGATGCAGCCGGCGTAGCGTTAAAGGCCCACATCTGGCCACCGAAATCCACACTGGACGAATTCAAAGCGGTCGGATCAGTGATGGACCGGCAAGGGTTTTACTTCTATCGAAACGACCGGCTGATTCAAGCGGGCGGGTGGAATAATTACAGGCAATCCGAGCAACATCTCGCACTAGCGCGAATAGCGATCGAGATACCGTCGCACGCGGACTCCTCGTTCAAGCTATCCGTCAAGAAGGAGGGGGTTGATCTCTCGCCGGAAGCGGTTTCGGCACTCGATGATGCCATTGATGAGACCGGGAACTCATTTCAAAACTATGTCGCAGATGCGCAGCTTGTTTACCGTGATGCGCGAAAAAACAGCGGCCTGGTACGGAAGCCCGTAATACTTCCAGGCAAGGGCCTCGACGCGTCAGTACGTGACACTATCGAGGACGAATTGCCTTCGATTCCTAACGAAGACCCGATTGCACTGCGATGGATTTCAATGGAAAACAACGCATTCTTCGATGTCAATCGCGCGGACCGCACGATCTATTTGAACCAGCAGTATCGCGCCGCAGTACTGGGCGGACGGAAGGGCACGCTCAACGATGCCCCAGTCCTGAAGTCGCTCGTTTACCTCCTTCTGCATCAGTTATTCGAGAAGGAGATCAGCGGTAGGCGAGAAAAGGACAATATCGAGCTCTGGCAGTCAATTCTCGTCGCTGCTGCTCGCGCCGAGCTAGATCGAATCGTCGACTCCGACTAGTGCCTATCTATCGTAGCCCCGAAGAGGAATGAGCGGATGAATGTGACTAACGAACTGCGGCTGACCCTACACACGGCCGTCTTAGCAGACCTGGCCGGGAGCAGGCCGAAAAATTTGGTGCGGGCGCTGCAGTATCAGGCTGAAGATATTTCCGGAGAGACAGACAGCCTCGCCACCGAAGCCGATTTTCGAGAAGTCCTCAAGCACGCAGCTACTACAGATCAACTCATCTCGGCATGGCGACGGCAGCTGCATAGTTGGGACGCGTCCGATTCGGTGCAGTGGACCGAAGCTCCTCCGTTGACCGAACAACGTCGGCTTGACGTGTACGCGGCTCTCAAAATCGAAGCGGAGACGGTCGGGCTGATCGACCGTCGGTGCCCGATCTGGCGTGAAATCGGCCCCGTTGTTATCAGCAAGGAGTTCACACCGTGGTACGAACCAGACACCGGCCAAGGCACCCCGTGGTACTGGCCGACATACCGTGACCTTTTGACACGCAAGGGATGGCCGGATGCGGCAGTCGCGGGCGTCGACGCTGCAACAAACCAGGTAGTCGAACGTCTAGCCAACCCAACTCAACCTGATACTTATCAGTCCAAGGGCCTGGTGGTCGGGTATGTACAGTCCGGCAAGACCGCAAACTTCACGGGCGTCATTGCCAAATCGATCGACGCGGGTTATCGCTTGGTAATCGTGCTGGGAGGCACCCTTAATCTGTTGAGGGACCAGACACAGCGGCGTCTCGACATGGAATTGGTCGGCCGCGAGAATATCCTCCGTGGAGCCCACGAAGACACCTCGGAGTATGCCGACGATCCGGCATGGGGACAACGGAAGTTTGCTTCGTTCGGTCGAGCTCCGTCGTCACTTGGTGCCTTTGACATTATCCGTATGACAACAAGGGGCGATGATTATCAAAGCCTCCGTCAAGGAATTGTCGCGCTTGAGTTCGAGAAGGTGAATGCTGATAAGCCACTTTATGATTCCGAAAACCTGCTACAGTCGAATGCCAGGCTGATGGTCGTCAAGAAGAATAAAACTGTCCTCAGTAAGTTGGTCAAAGATCTGTTGAAGATCAAGACCCCGCTTTCCGAGATACCGGTTCTCATTATCGACGACGAGTCCGATGAGGCGTCCGTCAACACGACAAATATGTCCAAACCCAATGCTGAACGTACTGCAATAAATCAAAAAATCTCTGAGCTACTCAAGATATTGCCCCGCGCACAATACGTTGGTTACACGGCTACGCCATTTGCAAACGTATTCGTCGACCCCAGTGATTCTGAGGATATATTCCCGAAGGACTTCATCATCTCGCTGCCGCGGCCTGTGGACTATATGGGAGCTCAAGACTTTCATGATTTGGACTCCGCGATACCTGTTGCCGAACGGACCGTCGAAAACTCCAATGAAAAAGCTCATGTCCGCGACATAATCTTGTCGGACGATCAAGACGACGCCAGCCTTCGGGTTGCGATCGATATGTTTGTGCTCAGCGCGGCGATCAAGCTTTATCGCGAGGATAAAGGCGGCCTGGGAGATCGGTTCTTCCAGCACCATACAATGCTCATTCATGAGTCCATACGTACTGATGTTCAACGTGAGTTGCTGGGACGGGTGACGCGGCTGTGGTGGGACTCAGGATACATGGGCACCCAGGGCCATGCGCGCCTGAGAAAATTGTTCGACGAAGACGTCGTGGAGGTCTCGCGTTACCGTGCCGAAGGCCAAGCACTGCCGTCCACATACGATGATCTAATACAGTACGTTGGGCCCGCTGCGATTCGCATTGGCGGTGATGACCGACCAATCATAGTCGTCAATGGTGACGCGGACATCGAACACGGTGTCGCAGATTTCGATAAAAGATCCATTTGGAAAATACTAATTGGCGGTCAAAAACTGTCCCGAGGTTTTACAGTCGAGGGCCTTACTGTCAGCTATTTTCGTCGACGGGCCGGTAACGCGGCGACCCTCATGCAGATGGGGCGGTGGTTCGGATTCAGGGAGGGCTACCGCGACCTGGTGCGGCTCTACCTCGGCCGCGAGGAAAAGCTGGGCAACAGGAACGTCGACCTCTATGAAGCTTTCGAAGCAATTTGCCTCGATGAAGAAAGTTTCAGACGCGAGCTCAAACAATATTCCGTCCCTGTCGACGGGACTCCGCAATTGCTTCCATCGCAGGTGCCACCCTTGGTCTCGCAGCACCTGCCCTGGTTGAAGCCGGCGAGTCCCAACAAGATGTTCAACGCTGAGCTGGTCGAGATTGCATCACCGGGCGAATGGCAGGAACCGACGGCGTATCCCACTAAAGTGCCGGACATCCGTTACAACACGGCTCTGTGGTCGCCACTTTTGCACTCCCTAAATGAAGAGCCCGACACTTTCAGGTTCGATTTCGCCAGAAAAGACGGCACGCCATCGCACCACACATTTCAAGGCTTGACATCGACCGTCACCGCGACTGAGCTTCTTGAACTATTAGAACAACTCAAGTGGAATGCCCCTTCTCAGTTCGCGCCCCACCTTACCTACCTCAGAGAAATTACCCGCAGCAATCCTCCAGCGGTCGATGATTGGCTTGTAATTGCGCCTCAACACTCCACAAGGACCCCGCTGCCCAAACGGCAGATGCTGACCATCAACGGCCAGGAGCGGACGTTCTCTTACTTCGCCCGTGATAGGCGTCGTGGGCCGCTCTTCGGTGCCATCAGCGATCCGAAGCATCGCGGTGCACCGATGGAGATTGCCGGAGCGTTTGGCGGCGATGCGTCCGACGCGCCACCAGACTTCTCGGCACCCAACCGAGGGGTAATTGTCCTGTACCCGTTGGTCGAGTCCGCGACGTTGGCGAGCCACGTACCGGAAGGCTCGAACGACCCACCGAAGAACCTGGACCTGAACGGAGGTGAGGTCGTAATCGCGTTTTCATTCGTCGCTCCGGGCACCGCGCGCTCCGGGGATCGAGTCATTCGGTTCAGGACCATCGACTCGTCCAAGCCAGAGGCGGCCATTATCGAACGTTAATCGTTAACAGATTTTGCGCTTGTCGGTTCGCCCAAGCGGTCTCTAGAACAGGCTACGAGTTGGATGTTGTTTGAACTGGGACCGGTGCGCGGCGCTGTAAGCCGACGCTGCATGTTTTGGTGTGTTGCGCCTCGTCGATAGCTACCAACGCTGGGGTCACCGAAAAGCCCGGTCGTCGCGGGGTGCTGAAGGTGGTGATAGCAACTCCACCTTGCCCAACCCAAGCCTGGGTTAAGGATTCCCGTGCTGCTGGTTGTGACGTGTAGGGGCTCAGGACATGTTTGACCGATCATCATCAACACACGGTTACCCGCTTTTGGGCGGTGGACGTTGACGTTTCGAATGGGTTTGGTTGACATCTGATCTGTGAGGATCGCTCCTCACGGTGGAAGGATGTTCCCCATGCCGTAAGCATTCCCCGAGGAGTTCCGCCGCGACGTCGCCGTCGCACGTAAAGGCGAGGCTCCGCTGCGCCAGATCGCGAAGGACTTCGGAATCTGAAGAAGGGTGCCTACATCGCTGGACGAAGATTGCCGATCGTGAAGACGGCGTTGTCCGTCACGGCCGGCAGAACCCCGGTGACGAATCCGCTGAGCTGCGGGAGCTCAAGAAGCGCAACCGCTTACTCGAGCAGGAATACCATGTTTTGCGGCGAGCCGCCGCCTATCTGAGTCTAGACATCCTCCCAAAATGATCTTCCCCCGCAAGCGGGAGGTGCCCCCACCGTTGGTCCTCGACCTTGCTGCCGACGGAGTCCCCGTCACAGTGACCTGCCGGGTTCTCGGATTCCCTACCCAAGCATTCTACAAAAGGAAGAAGCAGTCAGTCACGCAACGAGATTGGGACGATGCGCACCTAATCCACGCTGCCCGTTCCATCCATGCGGACGATACAGCATTCGGCTACCGCTTCATCGCCGACAAGCTACCCGACCACGGCATTGCCGCGTGCGAGAACCGCGTCGCACGGTTGTGCTCACAAGAACGCATCTGGTCCGTGTTCTCGAAGAAGCGCGGCCTGAACAGGAATGCCGGCCCGCCGATCCACGATGACCTCGTGGATCGGCAGTTCACCGCACAGTCCGCTGATGAGCTGTGGCTGACCGACATCACCGAACACCGTACGGACGAAGGCAAGCTGTATCTGTGCGCGATCAAGGACAAGTGGTCCAACAGGATCGTCGGCTACTCGATCGACTCCCGAATGAAGGCCTCGTTGGCGGTGTCCGCGTTGGACAATGCTGTGGCGCAAAGAGGCTCGGTGGGGACGATCGTTTCACTCGAATCGCGGTAGCCAGTTCCGATCCAGGAAGTTTGTGCACGCGTTGTGCCACAATGGATTACGCGGATCGTTGGGCCGTGTCGGAGCATGCGGTGAGAACGCGGCCATGCAGTTGTTCTTCGCCCTCCTGCAGATGTACATTCCTGACCGTCAACGATAGTCGACCCGCGAGCAACTACGGCTGGCAATTGTGACCTGGATCGAACGGACCTATCCCCGAAAGCGCCGCCCACGACGCCTCGGCAAACTCACCCCTATCGAGTTTGAGACAATCAACCAGACCGCACACGCAGCCTGAACCACTCAACCCCGACAGTCAACTGAACTCGGGGCAGTCCCCCCTCGCCGTCCTTCACACCCGATATGGGATCCGCGTACTAGGTCTAACGTCCAACCTCGACGCCGCAGACACTGGTCATTCTTTCGACTTCGAGCGGGCAGCCAGGCGCGCAGCATGGAGCAGTTGTGCAACAGTCAGTGAGTCAAGTTTCTTCGATCTGTAAATAAAGTCCGGATTGAACTTGTTGAACGCTCCGCTGGCAGCGTCGCCCTTTGGATATTCCTGAAGAGCAGCCGAGTTCAGTGCCGGGTCCACGACACTGAAGTCGAAGTGCTGACAGTTCGATTTCCCCCAGTCGAGCCGAGACTGGGCATCAGCGTCGCTTGCGCCAGCCAGCCCAGGTAGCACGGCACACAGTCGAAACTCTCGACCTTGCAGCTGCCAACCAACTGAGGTGCCTTTCGCTCTATTCGGCTGCAGGTAGTGGAAAGCAGTAATTACTGGTGTCCCATTGGAGAACCCCGAGTCAACCGTGCAATCAAAGCTGCGTGCATCGAGATCTGACTGAATAATCTGGGATACCGATCGCGCCCGGAGCTTGGCGAGCGACCATAGAAGCCGCTGTTCGATGTGGGCACCTGCCAGGCTATCGGTGAGCAGCACGGGTTCGTCGTCCGACCGGACTGTGACCGCGTCGGCGAGTTCCTGAAGGACTTTGATCATCTCCGCGTAGTGACGGATGATTTCAACCTCGTAGGACAGGCTCACACCTTCGAGCGCGTGCAAGATCAGCTCAGACAACCTTCCATATGAGACCCTCACCCAGGACGCGCCTCCCGGTACGCGGTCAGTGGTGTCAAAGGTATCCTCGGGCCATTGCGGGTCCTGCAGGCTCAGAATTATTTGAGTGGGCCGATCGAGTTCGGTGTCGTTGAGGATGCGCGCTGAGTAGCCGTCCAGCTGATCGGGATCGGGCAAGCTGAAGACCTTGTTCTCGATCACCATCGGAGTTCGGTGATCGTCCCACCAGATCGACAAGTCCAAGTGACCTCGTTCGCGGTCGACCCTGCGTATATAGCCCTGAGGCTTTGTGTCGGCAGAATCCGGGATGGGGACCAGCGCATCGAATACGTCGCTGGCTTGTTGTGGCATCTCGCGACAAAACCATGCAAGCAGGTTGGTGTGAAAGAGCTCGCGACCTCCGAGCATGATGTGAGCTAAGGGTTCTTGATCAAGTTTTCGCGCGAGTTCGGTGATGAGCTCGACTCGATCGACCTCTGACAACTGAGGTGCTCCAACCAATTCATCAGGCGTGACCGCTGTTGCCGCAGCGGAACTGCAATTGACGAACCGGACCGGGTTGGCAGCCCCGTTCGGAAAGTATTGCGACACATCCAATCCGCCGTAGATGCCGTCAAGCTCACTGCTAGATGTGCCAGAGAAGCCGAAACGCGTACTGTCCGGGGAACGCCGCCAGCTCTCGATCTTGTAGACGGCTTTGACGACACCGCGATGAACGGCGAAGGCGAATTCCGGTGCTCCCGGACCCTGCACGGTCCGGCTGGCAGCAATTTTCCACCATTTACTGGTTGCGGCGTACAGCTGCCCACGGAATTCCGGGGAAGATTCGTCAGATATCGGGTAAGACTTCGTCAGCCTGATGAGCACTACTCTGTGCTGCGGAGCGATGATCGACAACGTTCAGTCTCTTTCTTCGGGGCTGATCAATGGAATTTTCAGCTCTGCGCGAATGCAGATTGTGCGGGAAGGACGACCAGTGACCCATCTGCCTTGCGCGCGATCTCGATGGCAACGTCAGGCTGCGGACCCGACAGCTCGATCGATTCGCTCAACGCGCGCACACGGCGGGAGGTCCGAAGTAGCGTATCGACCTCACTCGATTTGAAGACAAAGTCACGGACACCGTGTGTGCGGTCGATCTCGAGACTCGACAGGCGACCAAGAACGGTGGAGATTCGGTGATGCAACTCCACCACACGCTGAGCCCGCCGCTTCAATGCTTGGGTGAATCCCTCGAAGAGTCTTGTCGGGTCGAGCTGAGCGTGCTCGACCGCCTGCAGGACTGCTACTCGTTGCTGTAGGTCAATCGAGAGTTTCGCCAACTCGAGATGAGTCCGGAACTCACCGCCGTCACCGCCGATACCTTTAAACGCCTTTTCCAAAGCAGCAACCTCGACCCGGCCGTCCTCGAACTTGCTCAGAGATACCTCCCATGCCGCCAGCCGTGTTTCGGCGTTCGCAAGACCGACGTTGATGTGAAAGACCGCGGTGTCCAACCCCAGCGAGGCTCCGATCTTGCCCTCATCCAAGAGGATGGCCGAAGCACTGTCGATAATCGGAATACATGCGTTCAGCGCTGAACGCTCACCCGTCAAAGCGTTGTCCTTGAGTTCACCGAGCATCTCGGTAATGGTGTCCAAAGCCTGTTGACGATTGCGCTCCGCACGCGCGTTCAGTCCCACAGCAACAGCCATCAGGACTAACGGTGCCGCAACAGTCAACGCGCTGGCACCTACGACAGCAGCCCCGGCAGTAGCAGCAGATCCACCGACAGCACCAGTCGCAGCGTTGGCGGCCGAACCGGCCACGGGGACGAAAGTGGCCTGTGCTGCGATACCGGATGAACCCACAAGCGCACTATGCACGCCACCGGTCGCAACCTTCGAGGTCATCGACTTCAGCACGCCGCTACCCATCTGGGTAGCTACCTTTGCCGGCACCACCATCCGGTAGAGCGTCTCACCACCATTGTGAACGACTTTCGCCGCACCCGTCTTCGACGTATGACTGATCAACTGGGAAAGATGACCTGCCAGGGGGCTCGCACTCTCCAGGTGTATTCCCCCGGACAAATCAGCAGTTTTCGGAAGTGGATGAGCTTCAAGAGTGGCCAGTGGGGCATCGACCAGGGCTGCCAGGACCGTTCGCAACTCATTGAGCCGCGCGCTTGTCAACGCGCCTTCGGTCATCACCAACGGCGACACCATTTCTTCGGTCGCCAAAGTCCAAACCGGGACGTCATACGTGCTCTCGGTCATCCTGGGCCCTCCTGAGGTTGTTGACGCTCACCCTAACCGAACGGACCGACAGGTTTGGAGCGCCGCAGCAGTCAGACAGCACGTCATGCCAGCCCCAACCTCTTGCGTTCCAACTCGATGATCGAATTCTCTGCCGGCGCGACGCCTTGGTCCCACCCGTCGTCCACCGATGCTCGATCACCTTCCTTCGCCTGACTACGTCGCGCGTATTCGTCGAACAGCTGAGTCTTTCGCTCGAGCACTTCGCGCATTCGCTCGTCGACGGTGTCCTTCGCCAGCAATCGATGCACCTGCACGGTACGTATCTGGCCCATCCGATGCGCCCTTGCGATCGCCTGGACCTCAGTGCTCGGCTTCCATTGGGGCTCAGTCAGGATCACCACCGAGGCGGCCTGGATGTTCAAGCCCACGCCGCCGGCTTCGATCTGACTGACCAACACTGCCCGACCATTGTGCGACGTGAAGTCGTCGACCATCTGCTGCCGTTGGGTCGATGACGTTGCACCAGTCAGTGGGCCGAAAACGACGCCTGGTACCTCCCGGCGGACTGCGTCGAGCACTGACTTGAAAAACGAGAACACGATGATCTTGACGCCGTTGTCCTCAGCCTCCTCCACGATTTCCCGCAACCGTTCCATCTTGGCCGACTTCGTCTGCCCCGAACCTGCGTATGCCGACTGTC
Source organism: Rhodococcus sp. 06-221-2 (assembly GCF_002258365.1). Classification (NCBI taxonomy): domain Bacteria; kingdom Bacillati; phylum Actinomycetota; class Actinomycetes; order Mycobacteriales; family Nocardiaceae; genus Rhodococcus; species Rhodococcus sp. 06-221-2. Next base: position 112,865 of record NZ_NOYJ01000024.1, on the reverse strand, counting down.
GCATCGCCATGAAATTTCGTGATGCCACCCCGTCCCGGTACCGCGAGTTGTCGTCGGCCGTCGGTTGCACCCAGTCCTCGACTTCGATGAGTTCCGGTAGTTCCTTGAGGACGTCCACCTGATTGCGTCGCAGATACGCCGGAGCCACGGTCTTCCGGAAAAGGTCACCGCCACCGAGACCGTCCGAGGCGTTGATTCGGCGAGCGGTGTCGGGTTGTACATACTCCACGAGATTGCGAAACTCGACCACACGGTTCTCCATGGGGGTTCCGCTGAGAAGAACTGCTCGCTTGGCCTTACCGATCAGCTTGTGCGACGCGATAGATCGTTGCGCTGCTTTGTTTTTGATGTAGTGCGCCTCGTCGATGACAACCAACGCTGGGGTCACCGAGATGTCGAGTCGTTGAAGGGTGTTGAAGGTGGTGATAGCAACTCCACCTTGCCGAATCCAATCCTGGGTTGCGGATTCCCGTTCTGCTCCGTGCAACTGAAGTGGACGCAGCTTCGTATGCTTTCGTGTCTCGTTGGACCAGTTGATCAGCACGATCGCGGGACAGACGACAAGAAAGTGTTTGTCCCCCTTCGCTGCGAGATGTGCCGCTACCGCCAATGCTTGAATGGTTTTACCCAGACCCATCTCGTCGCCAAGAATTGCCTTGCCCCGAGAGAGGATGTATTGCGCCTCGAATGCCTGATACGCCCGCAAATATGACCGAAGGTGTGTGCGGTCCAGCACCACCTTCTGCGTTTCGCTCGCAATGGTCGAGCCGACGAAGCCGTGCGACGCATCTACCTCCGCCGCGCCGAACGACGTGAACTGGCTCAACAGTGCATTGAGCGACGCCGCGTCCCGTTCGTACTCGGTCCATGCATTACCCGCTGGACTACCTGCAGCGACGATCCGCGCGATGTGTTCGCGGATCGCTTGCGTCTCCGGCGATTTGGCGACTGCATTGAGCTGGTACACAGCTTTCTGCGACTCGCAGCTTCTTGGCTCTACTGGTGAAAATGCGTGAAATCCAGCTATAAGACCTGGAAGCAGCCGACTGCCAGGGATCCACCAGCGTGCGCAGATGCGCGATTTCGACCGGCAGTCCTTGGAATTCTCGTTCCACCCGTCGCAGCGCTGTGAGGGACTCGAGCAGCTGAGCCTCGAGCTTGGGCTTTTGTTGCGGATCGAGACGCACTCGTTCGCCGGCCCGGATGCGCTTACGCTGCGCGACTGCGGCGTCATGGATCGCTTGTGCAGACTGCGGCCCGATTCCCGGAACGGCACCGATCTCAGCCGGTGATGACTTTGCGAGATCCAATACGGTTCGTAGCCGCGTCTGCTCGAGACTGCCCAGGCGAGTTCCCTTGGGTAAGGACTGCTTCAGACCGGCTGCGGGCGCCTTACGGAGGATGTCGTCGGCTTGCGCATCGAGGACTGCGTGGACGGAGCCCTTGATCGATGCACGCAAACTAACGGCGGCCTGTGTTGCTGCTTCTGCCTCCGCAAATAGGGCATCGAACATCTCTGTAGGACGCTCCAGCTCCGAATCGCTCACGCTGAATGTCCTTCCACGCCGTCTTAGTGTCGATATTCAAGATCGACAATCGCACACGATCACAACGAGCGTAGGAGTTCCGGTGGTAGCAATTCGGAGCACATTGACGCGGCACGACTGACCTAGGCATTGATTTGCTGGGCGCAATCCAGGACAACGCTCCACAATTTGTCGAGGTCCAGATCGGATACCCTACGACCGGGTGCCGAGGCCCTGTGGTTCTGACCAAGAAATACAGCGAGCTCGGCAAACCCGTCATGCGTGGCGATGTGCGGATACTTCGTCCACGAACCGGAAGCCATCAACTGACCGGACTTGTTGATCCACAGCGACATCGGTGGGTACCGATACCCGAAGGGATGAAAGAACACCGCTCCACGTGGTGGAGTGCCGAACCAGAAATCGTCGTGATTCCCGTAGGAGACGTCGAGAGCTTCCTGCAGGTCGAACAACTTTTCCGCCAACGCCCGATCGGCGTCAGACAGTACGGCCTCCAGGAACGACTCTTTCGTCCAAACAGGTCCCGCAGACCCGCCGGCCGAATGACCTTTCGCATCGGCTAACTCACCCCCGTAGGTCGACGGCACCAAGATTTCGAGCCCACCGTGCCGGGCGTACGCGAGTTGCAGCGCCGTCACGCGGATCTCCACGCGCGTAATGCGATTCAAGTACTCGACTAGCCTACGCAGATCCGCATCGATCCGATCTACAGCGAGGCAAAGGTGGACACGCCCGGTGGCGATGTTCTCGGCAAGCCGCTCGGCCGCCTCCTCCTCGAGAACACCCAGGTCGACGCCACCGCGCCTTGCCCACTGTCTCCTGAACGACGCTTCGCCACCTAGCGAAATCGCGGAGGCGTAGTCCAAGACCTGCCCGATCACCATCCGCCGTCGCTCTGTGTTCGACGCAAGCTTGCATTCGACGACGGTGACCGAGCCATCACGGTCGACGATGCAGACATCCGCTGGTCCGGCCGATGTGGCGAGCTCCCGTACAGTGAGAGCAGAGTCGGAGACACCCGGCACATGCTCCGGCGCGGCAGCAATGATCCGCTGAAGATGGTCTTCGTCGTCGTACGCCGACATCTCCGGAGATGCCCAGCCGCCCCCGGACCCCAACTCGCGGACTAGAAATCTTGCCGTCTCGTCGTTGACCATCAGACAGCCCTCTCTAATCAAGTAACTCGACGTGCAACTCTGCGCGCACTCAGCTGAACACCCAACCGAGCACCGCGGCAACGATGCACAGAAAGAAGATCAGCTCGATCATCCCCTCTGCCGCACCGCTGCCGCCTTTCTTACTCATTCGCCGCGCGCCCTGCGCCGGTCGGCTTCGGAGAAACCCTGGGCCATGGGCGCTCCGTGCACCTGAGCACGCTTGCGGTCCTGGTAGCTCGCCACCGAATCGAAGGCAGCCGTGACGCCGACCGTTGTCGATACGTACGTCATCGACTTCTCCCGCGCGAAGCCGAGATCAGCGCCCACTTCGACAGCGTCGATGTTGGAACCCAGGAAAACGAAGTCCCACTGATAATCCCGCTCCTGCTTCGCAATCAGTTCGCGCACAGCAGTATTGGTCCACTCCTTGCTCGCGTTCTCGTGCCCGTCGGTCATCACCAGGACGGTGACCGAGCCAGGGCGGTCGTCCTCGGGTAAAGCACTGAGCTCGACACCAACCTCGGTGACGAGCCGGCCGACGGCGTCGTAGAGGGCAGTCATCCCGCGTGGCTCCAGCACGAGGTTCGGTACTTCCGCGATCGGCTTCGAGCTGTAGACCGACTCGTAACGATCGTCAAACTGCGCCAGGGTGACGACGGTATTGCCGTCAGACTCACGCTCCTTGGCGATGAACGAATCGAACCCGCCCCGGGTGTCGTCGGCGATGGCATTCATCGAACCCGAACGGTCGAGCAGAGCAGCAACGAGAGAGAGCTGTGGATTGGTCAAAAGAACCTCCTGATGAAAAGTGCGCCGAATGGACGCGGTGAAGATAGTTGCCGAACCATACCGAGGGGTACCGACAAGAACGGCGCTACGACAACTAAGCCCGTTTCAGCAGGTGGGCTGTCACCTGGTCCCACGTCTTGAATGGTTCTTCCCCGTACCGCAGCCATTCCCCCTCGAATTCGCTGGCACCGTTATTGCGTCGGTCATCTACGAGGAAGTCCCCGCGATTCAGGTTCTTGTGGTGGGACAGGATCAGCCTCTTGTACGCGACGGACCCCTCGTCGAATCCGAGGTGCTTCTGCACCCACAGCACCTTGTCGTGCCAGGCGCTGGGGTTCTTCCAGGGGGCGGTGGAGAGGATGTAGGTGTCGAACACGGCCGCCAACGTGCGGTAAGCGTCGAGCGCGCCGTCGATGGGATCCATCAGCGAAAAGATGTGCGGTACCTCGTCGAGGTCGTTGGGGTATTTCGCTATGTCAGCCGGGTCTGCCCGGTCGATGCCCGACTGGAAGTTCACGAGTGTGTTGTCGAGGTCTACGTACAGAATTTTCTTGGCCATCGGGCACCTTTCGTCGTGCACCATCGCGGTGCGCTGTCAGAGAAGAGTCGCGGGGGAATCGACACCGCAGGAGATGCAGAACTTGATCCGTTTTGCATTTCGATCATCGCACACGCCTACGACAAGCTAATTCGCGACCGATCGCGTCACCGTGAGCTTCGTACTGTGTCAGACCCGTTCGATACAGTCCCTCGTATCGCGCCGAGTCCCCAGGGAGAGCGAAACCGGTTGCGCCAGACACTCACCGCTCGTGCCGGGCGTCATTCATTTAGCCCTCCCGCACCATGATGCACTCGACCTGCCCCGAGACGGGTACGAACGACTGGTGGCGGACTTACAGACCCTCGAGCCCTCCGTATGGCTACGGGAACCGATCCGACGAAGATTTGGAGACCTACATGAAGCAACCCGACTACGCCGCTCCGGAATGGCATTTCGCATCGACCATCGATGGAGATCGGTACGCCGTGATCACCGACCTCGATTATGACTACGCCGGATGGTCGGTGGAAATCGAACAGGAAGGAGAGATAGAGATCGGCCAAGTCGTGTCGAGAACCCTATGGAGGGACGACGACACCGATTTCAACCTGTTCGGTCGCGGAGACTCGGTGGACGGATGGGGCGCAGCTGTCGAAGGAGGGGCATTGCTGACCGCGTTTTTCACCCCCGCGGGCAACCGTCTCGCGATCGATCCGTGGGTCTACACGCGAGAGTGGTTGGCCGAATCGCTACTCGCGAAACCGGTGGCACTCATCATCGACCTCGGCCCGAGCGACTACATCCCCAGCGAGCACGATTCCGACGACGTCCCGTGCGCTCAACTGCAGGTGATGGAAGACGAGGTATTCCTTGTTCGTCGCTCACGTACAGAACTAGGACATCTATTGCTCGCCGACTATTCCACTGCGGCAGTCACTCTCGACAAGTGGTACCTGCAGGAACACTTCGACGACTGCACCGACGGCCTCCTATTCACCAAGGATCGTCGCTTGGCCGCGGAAACCTGTGTCACCTGGTTTCGGGACAAGCAGGGCCCGGACGAGAAGATCGACATTGGCTGCAACTATCGGTTCGCCGACCAACTCGTCCCCGAGGACCAGACGCTCTTCTAGCCTGGATGCACCGATTAAACGAGCTGTCAGCTCACGTTGTGGTCGCGAAGGACTCTGTCATTCATGCAGACCGGTCGACCGTCGCAACCGCATGGCCTCCGGAACTCGCGGCATGGGGGTGTAGTCGCGGCTGGACACCGGATAGCGCGCGGCCACAGGCTGGGGATCCACCTCGGTGGCACGACTCTATAGCGATTATGTCCCGCCTACGGACGGCGCAGACCTGCGGGTTGCCTGGCATAAGCCGAACAGCCGGTATTAACCTCTTGATCGACCTATGTCGCAATCCTCTCCGCTCGAAGGGCAGTCCATCGATGAAGTTGATCTACTTGCACGGTGTCGGCGACGGCGACACGAGCCGAGCGTGGCTCGACGCGCTCAACACAAGCTTGTCTGCCGAGAACCTGCCAGCGATCGACCCGAAAGACGTGATCACACCTCATTACAGCGACCTACTCTCGAGTCCGGACGCCGCGGCGGTCATCCCGAAACCAACGGTAAACGGAAAGATGTCCGATCTCTCGGTAGAACGGGCTCAGTTCATCGACAGGCAGATCGAGGCCGCGCGAGTGGTCGGTGCCGACCCGACGGCTCAGGCTCTTGGATTCCCCCTGCCCGACTTGGACGCAATGGACGCAAAGTTGGGTGCGGTGTTGAACGCCATGCCCGAAAAGTGGTACGCAAATGAAATCAAGCAGATTCAGGCCTACGTGCACCAAAAAGGCCTTCGCGGAGCTGTACTGACTCGGGTCCTGGCGGAGATACCTCCACAAGGCGAGATCGTCATAGTTGGCCACAGCCTCGGAAGCGTCGTGACTGTCGATCTCTTGCCGCGGCTTCCTGCCGACGTTTCGGTCCGTCGAGTAGTCACAATCGGAAGCCCCGCACAGACCGGACTTTTCGCGGTGTCCCGGCACGAACTTATCGGGAACTTCCCCTACTCACGAACCAACTCCTGGCTGAATTTTTTCAGTAGACGAGACCCGGTCACCCGCGCACGTGGACTGGCAACTGTGTTCGCCGACGTACAGGACATTCGGGTGAACATCGGTAAGGTCGGTCATAGCTCGGCTGCGTATCTCGAACAACACTGCGTGGCAAGAGCAGTCGGTACCGCGTACCACCAATCCGATCTGACACCAAGACGTACCACGAGGGTGACGACAGCGCTGACCGACGATACGGCCGCTTTGATATTGGAATTGCACTTTCGGTACGCGGTAGCTGAGGCGATTACTGATGCGAACATCAAGGCTCGTTTCACCGAAGCAATCCGAATTAATCGGCGCGACCTAGTCGCCCAAATATGGGCAGCAGATAAAGAGGGTATCCCACTTCCAAAAGAACTGCATTTGCTGGCAGAGGGAAAGACGCCCAAAGTACCCGATTATTGGAGCACTACCAGCATAATCGAACAGCTCACCATCCTCGCGCTCAGCGATCTCACCGCGCCATTTGAAATTGACATCGCGGACGCCAGTTTCAAGGCCATACCAGATTTCGCCGAGCAGATCGGGCTGACCCGCGATTTCGGCGATGCTCTCAAGTGGACAATTCGAGGCTTCAACAACAAGATGACCAAACTCAGCAAGCCGGGGACGAGTTGGCAGCGATGGGCCATCGCCGGTGCAGGGGTGGCAGTCATCGCCATCGCACCGATCGGCCTCATTGCGCTCGCGCCGGCTGGGGCTGCGGGAGCAGCGGCGATGACCGGTGGACTGGCGGCGCTGGGGCCCGGAGGCATGGCAGGCGGCCTGGCCACGATCGGCGGCATCACTGGGACGGGTACAGCCATCACAACAGCGGCTACCGTTTCCACACGCCGAGGAGCGACTCGGTTGAGTTCCGCGGAACTATTGCTCGCCGTTGCGGTTGCCTACGCGCAAAAAGTCCTGGCCCATGACTTCGATAACGATCTGTGGTCGAAAGCGTCGGCAGCGGTGACAGAACTGTCTGCGCAGATCAACACGGTTGAGGCGCTAAGCGATGCAAAAGCACCTTCGGTGGCAGCGATGATCGCGGAGCGAGACATGACTCAGAACCTGGTTCAATTCATGGATGCAAACGGTCTCAGTCCGGATACGTTGCCTCCCGTTGCCCTGGCCTGATTCCAGTGTGAATCGTCATTTGCTCTTCAACGGAACGGCCACCACACCGCACAAATGCCGCACCTCGAGTGTGGCCGAGACTGCCGAAGCGAGTGCCTTTCGGCAGCGACTGTTTGAGTCCCGCAGCAGGAGCCTTGCGCAGAATGTCGTCGGTTTGTGCGTCGAGAATCGACTGGATCGATGCTCCGATCGAGGTGCGCAGGGTCTCCGAGGTACGTGTGGCTGCCTCCCCCTCAGCCGGCAACGCGTCAAACACCTCCACTGGACGCCCGAACTCCGGATCGCTCACGCAATGTCCTTCCGTGCCGTCGAATCGTCGCAGTGACCGATACCGACGATTGCACACGACACCGGTGCCCGCAGGAGTTCGATCGGTAGTTCCAGTGCAGGTACCAGAGGACGCGAACATCCGTCGAACTATGCGCACTGCCTGCGGGCGACAGGTCGCAGGTGGTAGAACCGAGTCATGGCCCCTGCTCAGGAATTACCTAACTCAATGTCCGAGGAGGCCCCTTGATCATCCCCCCGGACCCGATGCAGCTCTTCGACGGGCAGCGGGCGTTCATTGCATTCGGCGCTCCGTGGAAGGACGCCGTCATTGCCCTCATGGATCCGAGGTGCGGTTACGACCCGTGGGAATACGACGACGGAATGACTCCGGGTGATGTGCTGATCACCGTGATCGAGACACAGCCGCGAGTGTTCGGCTGCATCGAGCTGATCGGATGGGACTCTGCGACAGACCGGTTCACCGTCGCCGACACATGGAACCTCGTCACCCTGCCAGCGGTACCCGCGTGGCTGTCCCTGCCGACGCATCCGGGGCCCCTCGATCACGACACCGGCAGCTATCTGTTGGAGACTCTGGGGACTCAGCGATGGGGCGGACGGCTGTACGAAGCCGGAATCGAATCAGCCAACACATCCGAGTCCGCACGCGTCATGGTGAACAGCGGCGGACAATGCACGCACTGCGACGAAAACATCGGGCTGGCACGCATCGACGCACGCGAACGCATTCACACCTACGTCTGTGAAGCCAATTCACATGTGGGCGATCACTATTCGGACTGGTCAGCGGCGCTGTGTACGAACTGCTACGTAAAGATGAGCGCCGGCGGATTCACAAACTATCTGGACTTCCGGTTCGCCGCGAACCCGCCGTGCCCACGGTGTTCGTTTCGCCGGTCGGTCGGCTACGTCTCGCGACCCTATGCCGATGATCTGCCGGCAACGGAATCACCATGGGAGTTCTACAGCGAACCTCATCGGCAGTGGGACAATCGTGAGTATTGGTTGTGCCACCACTGCCACTTCGTTTTCGGTGAATCACCCGAGGACGGCGACAGATTCTTCTGACCGGCGTTCGCGTCGTGGCCCTCCGATACGGTGTATGTGTGACAAGAACGAAGATAGCTGAGTGACAGACATCAGCGGCGCGCAGTACTTCTACTACGCCTCGTACGACGGCGACCACACCGTGACGGTCGCTCGTGTGAGCGACGCCGACTTCGACACGTACGAACGCTACGACGTCGAGCACTCGACCTGGATCATCGACGACGAGATCGACATCGAAAACGAAGACCAAGACTGGAACTCCGTGACGGTCGACGAAGCGGACTCGCTGACCGAACGGCGAGCGTTCGGGCTCGATGGCACTCCCCCTGGCGACCCTGGCTACACGGTGGCCATCGATCTCGACGTGTCTGCCGCCGAGTTCGACGAATCCGCTCTGCAGTCAATTCGCTTGAGAGTCTCCAATACTGTTGCCGCGCTTGTGTTTTCAGTCAGCACCGGGCATGCCCAGATCGTCCTAGACATCCCACACACCGGGTGGTTCGCCGCCGGGTCGGCCGGCGTCACTTTCGCTCGTCACATCGAAGCGCACTGGCCGATCCTGGCGGTTCAGATCTGCCGAACCGACCTGTGGAACGACGGCGAGCAAGCGGTCCACTGGTTGGCACCGAACTTTGCGGAGGTACTCGACAGCCGTGCTGACGACTGCATCCTCACGCTAGAGGTTATGCCCAACACCTGGGTCGGCCCGGATTTGGATCGATACTCGTTACCCGGGGAGACCTCGTACCCTACATCGACGGGAGACGGCAGTGCTCAGCTGAACATTCCCAGGTCCGGCCGGAACTGCGTCGATGAGGCGGAGATGTCCTCCAAGACAGCGCACCTCCTGAGTAACGAGTTCTCCATTGCCCGCATCCGGGTGAGTCGCGCACGGTTCTACCGCCACGAATACCCTGTCAGCGGATCGTTTCCTGCTACCGCGCCTCCATCGGAAACAGTCTCTCCTGGTTGGCATTTCGGTTCATTCATGTCGTCGGAGCGATTCGTCGTCATCACCGACCTCGAACACGATTTCACCGGTTGGTCCGTTGAGGTCACGCAGGACGACGACGTGCACCTTGCACCGATCTCAGCAAAGACTCTGTATCGCAACGACAACGAGGATTTCAACCTTCACGGTCAAGGAGAGACGTTGCACGGCTTTGCTGCATCCGTCGAACCCGGCGCTCGACTGATTGCGTTCATCACCGCATCCGGCGCGCGGATAGAGGTCGATTCATGGATCTACATGACCGAGTGGCTGACCGAGTCCCTCGCGGACAAACCGTGCGCACTTATCATTGACCTTGGTCCGAGTGACTACATCCCCAGCGAAGACGACGAGAACGACGTGGTGTGCGCCCAGTTGATCGTCATGGCCGACGAGGTGTTCATGGTCCGGCGCTCGCGAGTGGAAGTGGGCCACCTGATGTTCGCCGACTACTCCACGGAGTACGTCGAGCTCGATCGGTGGTACCTCGCCCCTCATTTCGACGACTGCACCGACGGCTACCTGTTCACCAAAGATCGACGTCTGGCGGCGGAAACCTGCGTCACCTGGTTCCGAGACAACCAGGGAGCCAGTGAGCCCGACAACATCGGCTGCGACTACCGCTACCCCGACGAACTGCTGCCCAATGATGATTCGACTGAGTCCTGAACCGCAGCCTTCTCAAGCTTGTCATCGTGACAGTCAACCAGAACCGTCAGTTCGCACCCGTCAGCCGGCGAAGTAAGCGGAATCATCTACCCAGCATGAACAAGGCTTTGTCGACATCACGTGCGAGCCTCGTAATGTTTTGCGCTGCAAGTTGAATTCTGATGTCCTCCACGATCTGCATGTAGCGTCGATACTGCCCGCGGCTCGCTGTTGTTCTCAAGCCAAGACCCTTCAGCGCCGCGACGGCCCGCCTGTCGAAAACAGCCATGCGCTCCGGTGCCGCAGCGAGGATCAGAGCCGACGCCAACGCGTCGCCGGAGGAGAAGCCGGGCAAGTCACTCAGAGCGCTGCGAGCCTCACCCGCTGCAACCACGGTATCGGCCGCGTCGTTGTTTGCTGCGACGTACATTGCCCCAGTTGCTTGTCTAACCACGGTGTCCGGCGTTCTGTTCAATGCCATGACCCACGGGGTATCGGCCCGCAAACGCTTCCAGAACAGCAAAGCTCCGATGTCTGCTTTGCCCAAGCTCTTTGCGTCCTGGACTCGGGTCACCACCTCGAACAGGACTTCGTCATAGGCTTCTAATGCGGCCCCGCCATAGGCAACATGCGCGTCCACAAGGCGTCGAGGACCGTCAGGTGCGGGAATCATGGTCGAAACCCTGGTGCCAGCTCGTAAACGAATTGACCAGAATCTTCGTATACGCACCCAACCCCATGCTCCCTTAACAGAGCGAGTAAATCGTCAACCGGCTTGTCAGGAAGCAAGACCGAAACCGCCGGTCTCGAATCAATGTGCCTTCGATAGTCGAGTAACTGCCCCAACGCCATCCGAACCGCCTCTCGTGAGCTTGTTGCTTTGGCCTCGTAGAGAACGTTTTCAGTGTGGTCGAAAACGTCTGCGAGAAGCGAGCGCGCGCTGTCACCAACCTTCATCTGATAGCTGCTCACGTCCGAGTTCCGCTTGACCAAGGTGGCCGCAAATCTGTGCACCATTTCGCTCTCGGCACGCCGCGCACGATAGGAGGAGAAGCTCTCGACGTAGTATTCCTTGATCCGGTTTTCCTCCAGAGGGATACGCCTCGACGACGGCTGTCCGGGAGAACTTCTGCGGCCACCGAGCCATGGGTTTTCGGTGACGCGGCTCAGCTCTTCGAGATGCCGCTCCCACAGGTCGGCCAGTACGGACGCCGACGGTGCTTTGATCAGCCGACCTGAGTTCAGTACTGGGAACTTGAAGTCGGTTAGAGCTTGTTGGACTTCCTCGACTGGTAGACGGTCTTCGTCGGAAAGCATCACGTCCCAGCTGACGTCGACGTACTTTGCTTCGCGGCCGCTGTCGCCCCAGTGCTCGCCAGGGAAAATGCCGTCCGAGATGAGCTCACCGGCCGCTACAACGCCACGATTTGTGCCAGTGCGCAGCATGAAGACACGATCCCCTACCAGGGGATCACCATAGCCCTGGCCGAAGCTCCAGAAATCCGGATAAGTGAGGCCTGCAGCAGTTTCTTCGATCATCTCCTCGCGAACAGAAGGATCTAGGCCCTCATCACTCCCGTTCCACAGGACGAAGAAGCTCTTGTTCATTTGCAATCCCCTGTTCGTTCTGCTCACTAACCAGACCCCACAGTTCCATATGGGACCGACAGTTCGCAGGGACATCGGAAACAGGACGGAGTGTGTCGGTACCCGATGCTTCGATGGCGGTATGTCACGACTCGACGAGGGGTTCCCGCCTCCCACGGCCTGTGTGCAGTGGTGTCAGCACCGCAGCTACGACCTGCATGTACTCGACGACGGCGTGGAGGTGGATCTGGATTGGTGGAACGGCCACCTCGACAGGGCAGGACACGACCTCCGACTGCGCGGCCGCAACCTCGACGGCGAAATCGTCGAGTACGGCGGTGCCACTGTGCAGCGCAACGATCTTCGGATCGGCACCGATCTGGCTGTAGGCGAGCACGATTCGCTCGGGCTGCTGTTTCTCTGCGCGGCCTGGCAGGGCAGCCACCGGCACCGCAGAGCGATGAGGCGATTCCCCGACGTCATGAACCCGCACCTCAGCCGTCCCGATGAGAACCCCGTCGCCAAGACTCTCGCTGTGCTCGACAGCTGCGTACGTAACCGCGCAGTGCCCGACCATCCGAACTCCACCTGGTCCGGTTGGCCCGATGCCCCCGGCGTCGGAATGTCATTGATGGCGACTTTCCTGTGGGCGGTGAAAGCGTCGGTCTACGGCGGACCGGCGCAACTGATCGACCAATACGGAGTGTCGACCCTGATCCACGAAGGATGGCTCGAAGACCCGTCCGTCACCGGCTTCACTCGTCGCCGCTACGACCGCTACGTCGAACTCATCACCGCATGGGCCACCGACATCGGTACCAGCCCCGAGCTCGTCGAAATGTGGCTCGTGCAGCGCTGGAGCGCCCGGCTGAACGAAGCACGACACGGCCGCTACACCGCACCCACGTTGTTCTGAAACGCTCGAAGTATCGTTGCAGCTGAACGGCATTGGTCAGAACCCAAGAGGGTTCATCATCCGCTCGTCACCATGCGCACGTGCGGGATTCCAGCGTCCAGGTAGTTCTCCCCCACACGAATGAATCCGAAGCGGCCGTACCAGTCTTCGAGGTGTGCCTGCGCGGAAAGTTCGACGACCCCTGGATATGCCGCCTGCGCAGCCTTCACGAGTTCGCCGGCGTAGCCCTTACCCCGTGCAACTGCGGCGGTCGCGACTCGGCCGATGTGAACCGTGTCGTTGACAAGGACTCGAATTGTCGCCAGCACCTCCCCGTCGTCGTCCTGCATCCAGAACAACTCCGTCGTCGGTAGCGGGTCGGCCCCGTCGAGTTCGATGTCGTCGACGATGCCCTGCTCGTGCACGAATACCGCGACCCGTAGCGCCATGATGCGGTACAGGGTGTTCTGGTCGACGCGTGCCAGTGGGGCGTGATGAAGAGTGGGCATGGGGGTCCGTTCTGTCGAAGGGTGGGACAAGGTCACCGGTCGGTTGCGGCAGTGCGGTCGACCACGCTGGCGACCGTCCGCCGGGCCAGTCGTTTCTGCGTCGCCGGCGGATACGTCTCGCGATCGAGTACCGCCAGAACCACGATGCCTTCCACCGCGGTAGCGATCTGCAACGCGTACTCCGCGGCCTCGGCATCGGTGATGTGAGAGCCGAGGTCGGCAACGAGACCGGCTATGCGAGTGAGCCACTGACGCGTGTGGGTCACGTGTGGGTTCCGCAGATCGGCGTCCGCGATCGCAGCCGCCGCGAAGCCTGTGAAGATTTTGGCCTCGACTATGCGCTCCTCGTCGAGCGGAAGTACTGAGCAGACAACAAAATACAGCCGCTCCGCCGCGGACTGCGTGCCACCGGCTCCGGCCTCGTCGGCCCGCGCTGCTGTTCGCTCGAACAGGGTCTGTCGCGCGTGCACCAACATCGCAGACCGGGAGCCGAAGCGGTGCATGATCAAACCGGTCGTGCGGCCCGCCCGCGTCGCGACCGCGCGCACCGTCGTCGCCTCGATTCCCCACTCCGCGATCGTGTCCCACACGGCCTGCGAAATGCGGTGCCGCGGATCGTCCGAATCGACGGCCACTCGTCTCACCTCCTCGCTGGTCGTAACACCTGTTACGGAGGAGCGTAACAGGTGTTACGACATCGCTATCCAGCAGCCAACGAAGGGGGTTGCCGAGACAAACAATCCGCATTATTGTTATTTCGTAATTACGGAATAACAACCAAGGAGCTCGAAATGCAACGACTTACCCTGGTTTCCGCAGCCTGCGCGACGGTCCTGTTGATGAGCGGATGTGCCTCCACCGACTCGGACACCGCCGAGGCCGCCACTCCGACACCGGAGAACTGCGCTCCCGTCACCTCGACCGACCTCGCCACCGAAGACGGATGGATCGGACTGATCGATCAGGCACCCGACACCATCAGCCTTGTGATCGACGACGGCCGCGGCCGAACCGTCGAACATCGCGCCGACCAGGAGCAGGTGCTCGCATCGGCGATCAAGGTGGTGCATCTCGCCGCCTATGCCCAAGCCGTCGCGAACGGCAGCATCGACCCGAACGAGCAAGTGTCGCTCTCGGATTGGGAGCGCTGGTACGTACCCAACACCGACGGCAACGCGCATCCGAACGCACTGAACCGCTTGGGTATTGCGAACACCGGCACCAATGCAACCGACCCGAATGTCACGGTCCGCATCGACGACATGGTCTCGGCCATGATCCAGGAAAGCGACAACTCCGTCCCCGACTACCTCCGATATCGACTCGGCGACAGAGCAATCATCGACGCGGCGGCCACCGGAGGGTGGGAGAACTTCGAGGTTCCCAGCCTGGTGGCCGACATCCTGTCGGTGTTCGACCCGGCACTCGCCGACGAGGATCGCTGGGAGACCGCACGGAAGTGGGCATTCGACCCAGAGTTTCGAGCCCAAGTCGACGCAGCCGTGCAACTACCGACCTACGAAGATCAGGCCACCCGAGTTCAGAACAACTTTCGCGGCGCTTCGGCCGAACAGCTCAGCGGGATGTATCGCGCATTCACGGATGGAACCTTCGGCACTGCGTCGGATACCATTCTGCGCCAACTGGAATGGCAACCCGCAGGTGACGGCGTTCTCGGTGTCGGCTTCAAAGGCGGTAGCCTCCCCGGTGTGCTGACCCAGGGGTTCGAGCTGCGCCGCAATGACGGAACAGTCGCGACAGCGGTGTGGCTCACCGACGGATTGCCGGCCAATCGATTCGAACAAGCAATGGCCGGAGCCGGCGTGCAGCAGCAACTCATCCTCGAGGCCATGCTCTCGCCGGACGTACTCGACCGGATAGCCTGCGTGGTGTGAGCGCAGAGTTCGAGTCGAGACTGGCAGAACTGGAGGCTCGCGTCGCCGAACTGGAAAGACGCGAGGCTCCAGAGCCGCTCGATGCCGCCCCGTCGACGGGCGGCATGATCGCCTATCAAGGCGACGTGAATCTGCACGGCACGGTCCGTTGGGACATCAGCTACTCCCCCGACGCCATTGTAGACCTTCCCATTCCCTCGATGTCGGAAGTGCTTGCTGCACTGGGTCATCCGGTGCGGTTACAGATCGTGCGGATTCTGCTTCGCGGGCCGGCGAACGCAGCGGATCTGCACGCCGCGGTGGGAGTCGGCTCCTCCGGCCAGATCTATCACCACCTCAAAACGCTGAGCTCGGCCAACATCGTCGAACAGCACGGCCGCGGCGACTACCGCATCGCCGCCAAACGAGTTGTACCGCTCCTTGTTTCGATGCTCGCTGCCGCTGATGTCGCCGGCGACCTGGGCACCTGAAAGCTCACTGCGCCTGTCGCTGCGACCGGGGCCGCCACTGCCAGCTGAAGCGACAGCGCGAGAATCTGTCGTGCTAATTTCATGGCAGTGACACCCGTCACCACCGGAGTTCAGGGAGAAATGTCAGTGGCACGACGCGTGACGGCAGCGATACTGGGGCTGATTCTGATGACGGGCGGTCTGGCCGGCACCGGCACCGCTTCGGCGCAAAACGCACCAGCCACGACGTGGCTGTGTAGCCCCGAGCTAGCGAGCGACCCCTGCGACCTGCCCGGTGACACCACAGACCTCAGCACTGGTGTGGTGACGCCCGGCCCCGCGGCCGTTGCGGAGTCCGACAAGCCCGTCGATTGTTTCTATCTCTACCCCACCGTCACCAACGACGTCGCTCTCAACGCTCCCGGCTACGCGACGCCCGAGGTGGCGTCCATCGCGAGTTTTCAGGCCGCCCGGTTCAACACCCAGTGCCGAGTATTCGCGCCGGTCTACCGTCAGACGCCTCTCGTCGTTCTTCCACCCGCGTTGCTGGGTGCCGCCGGACCGTCGATAGATCTGGCGTACTCCGACGTCCGAGCCGCCTGGGACAACTACATGGCCACCGAGAACAACGGCCGAGGCGTGATTCTCATCGGTCACTCGCAAGGCACGTTCATGATGCGCAAGCTGATGCGCGAGACGTTCGACCGCGATGCAACCCTACGTCAGCAACTCGTCGGCGCATTCCTCATGGGCGGGAACGTCGAAACTGCGCGCGGCAGCACCACCGGCGGCGACTTCGCGAACATTCCGCTCTGCACCGAACAGGGCCAATTCGGTTGCGTCGTCGCATATTCCACCAACACGCTGCTGCCGCCGCTCTCGACATTCGGCAATTCGGCTCTGGATCTGTGGTCACAGCGCTGGGGCTTGCCGAGTGGCCCGCAGTATCAGGTGGCGTGCACCGACCCTGCGGTACTCAGCGGCGACGCCGATCCGGTCGGCATCACGGTGCCGAGCGCGCCGTTCGCCTTCGGGATCATTTCGATTCTGCTGCAGTACACCTCGTTCCCCGAGGCCGTACCGACCTCGGATTCCGCCTGGACCACGAGCCGCGGCCGAGTCGTCGGATCGTGCATCGACGCAGGCGGCTACAACCAGTACCACCTGCAGTTCGTGGAACCTCAGCCGCTCAACGAGGTTCCGCTGCTCGATTCGCATCTGGTCGACATGAACGTCGGGCTCGATCGATTGGTCAGCATCGCCGGTCAGCAGACGACGGCATGGCAGTCGGCCCGCTGACCGTCGATACACGTCACGGAACGAGCAGCACACCCACACCGGGGATGATGGCGTTCGACGCATCGGGATTCTCGCGGTCATGGGTGACCGTCACGACCACCGGCCCTGCGCCGGTCTGAGCCGTCACTTCGAGGGGCAAGCGATATGCTTGCGAGCCTCCCTGATTGGCGGGCTGAGTGCGATCGACTTCGTCGTTCCAGTGCCGCAAGCCTGCGGAGCCCACTTCACCGGTAGACAGGTTGCGCCAGTTGACCGTCAGGTGCCGGTAAGCGAACTGGTAGTAGTACGGACGGATATCGGCAGCAGCGAAGCGCACCTCACCCGGCTTCTCACCAACCGTGGCCTTGATCGGGATCGTTTGGACAAGTCCGCCAGGGACCCCTGCCGGGCCGAATTCGGGACCGGTGACGACAGGTACCAGAAGCTCGGACGTAGTGGGCGCGGCCGTGGCCGTACCGACGCCCACCCCCAGGACCAGTGGTACCGAGAGCGCTAGGGCTACTGCGGCATTTCGTATCGATAGCTGCATTGCATGCCTTTCGTGTGTTGTCGGATCAGGGAACGAGCACGAGCCCGGCACCGGGGAGAAGAGTGTCGAGGTACGGCGAGCCCCATTGGCCGCCGTTCGAGTAGTCCTTGGTGTGGGTCACCGTCACCACGACAGGACCCGGTCCGGTATTCGCGACCACCTCGAGGGGCAGATCTTCCCGTCCGTAGGGTCCACTCGGCGATGGAGTCGGATCGTCCTGCCAATGCCGCAGATCGGCGGCTCCCGTCGCACCCGTCGCCAAGTTTCGCCAGCTCAGGTTCAGGTACCGGTAGGGATACTGATCGGCGAACGCGGCAATATTTGCGGCCGAGAAGGTAGCAACACCCGGCTCGTCACCCACCGTGGCTTTCATCGGAATGGTCTGGAAGAAGCCACCGGGAACGGCTCCGGGAGCGATCTGGAAACCGGTCACGATCGGCACTTGCAGGTTCGTCACCTGCGGGGCGGCCGCTGCCGTACCCACGCCGATGCCGAACATCAAGGGAACAGTGAGGGTTGTCGCTACTACAGCTCGCCGCAATGGCTTTCGCATACTGCACGCCTTTCGTTGATGTCACACAACGCGATTCCTGTTCGAACCGGAACCAGAGCGAGAACACTTGGGTTGAAGCTGAAACATCAAGTCGTTCTTGACTCTTTCGTCGACCCACCCTCGCAGCAAAAGCGACACAAGGACCGCTCGTATACCGATTCGTGACGGGGTCGTGACACGAAAGACGTTAACAGACCACTTAGCCCGTTCGATTCAATGATCAGAGGTGATGCACTCTGCAGCCACCGGTGAGGACGAACGAATGAGGCAAGTCCGCAACATCGTGGCCATGTGTGCACTGGTCGCTGCTACCGCCCTTGTAGCCACCGCCTGCGGGTCCGAGGAGCCGACCACCACCGATACACCGTCTGTCTCCAGCGCAGCTCCCGCTCCGTCCGCCGCCAGCTCCCCCGACACCGGCGGCGGCATCGGGACGGACGGATCGGCCGTCGAGGCTCAGGAGGTCGTGACTCCGGCACCGGACCAGCCCGCCGATGCGGGACCCGCTGCTGCGCCACCCGCTCCGAACCGCGACGACGTCAATGTCGATGCGCGCGATTTCGAGTTCGCCGAGGGCGAGTACTTTTTCCAGTCCCCCAGCGGCAATATCTTCTGCGGCTTCAATTCCGTCAATGCACCGGGTACGAAAGTGGGTTGCCAGGTGCGCTATTCGGTTCCAGGCAATACCGGCCGGGTCTGCGGCAACGTAGCCAATCACACCTACGGGGTGAAGATCACCCAAGACAGCACCGTCGAGCAGATCTGTACCAATCAGGGAATCTTTCTCCCCTCGAACTTGACCAGGGACGTCCCGGTTCTCGAGTACGGGCAAACGATTGGGGTGACCGGCAATTTCTGCCGCTCCACCGAAGCCAGCGTCACCTGCTACGACGGCGACAGAGGCTTCATGATCTCCCGCGACGTCAACATCGCTTTCTGATGAAGGAGCTCCGAATGTTCCGTAGAACCGCCCTGCTAGCAGCCACTGCTGCCCTCGCTTTCGCACTGACTGCGTGTGGCGGCGAGAATGCCCCCACTGCTGCTCCGACCGCGGCCCCCACCGCCGCGTCGCAGATTCCCGCGCCGCCTCAGGTGACCATTGCAAACCCTCCGGTCGACACCACGGACACTGCCGCCGCACCGGAAGCCACCGATCCGGCGCAGAACCCCGCGAACCCCGTGAACAACACCGCACCGATCACACCCGTCGACCCTGCCCGCTACACCGCGTACGGCGACCAGGTCGGCTGGAAGTCGCCCTCGGGCAAGATCTATTGCAAGATCGGCCCTTTCGAATTCTCGTCCGGTTGCCAGGCGGGAGATGCCCCGGTACCGGACGGCGCGAACTGTGTCACTCCGTCGTTCACAATCGACCAGCTCAGCAAGGGGTTCTACATGACGCCGGGCAAGGTGACACCGACCTGCTTCAACCAAGGCGAATTCGGCGTCGAGAACGCACAGGTGTTGGAATACAACACCTCCATCACGTTCAATGGGATGACGTGCTTCTCCCGCGTCGAAGCGATGATCTGCGACGCCGGCGGCGGACACGGATTCGTGTTGTCGATGCAGCAAGCGACGTCGAACTGATGACGCGCAACAGGATTCGCACCATGGCCGCCGCATCCGCCATTGTGTGTGCCGGGTTGGCGCTGACGGGATGCAGCAATTCGACTGCACCGACGGGCGCTATGCCGTCGGTCATCCCCACTGTGGTCGGGGGTGCGCCGACGGCATCGAACAATGCGTCGCCACCGGCATCCAGCGTTCAGCCCCCGATCAGCAGTGAACCCGACTCCGGTTCTGCCACAACACCATCAGTCGAGTCGACACCGATCACCCCTGTCGACCCGGCCCGATACGCCGCGATCAACAACGAAGTCGGGTGGAAATCGCCGTCGGGCAACATCTACTGCAAGCTCGGCTCCACCGCATTCTCGTCAGGATGCCAAGCCACGGACGCGCCAGTGCCCGACGGTGCCGACTGCGACATTCCACCCTTCTCGGCCGACGAACTGAGCAAGGGTTTCTTCCTGGACCCAAGCCAGGTGACACCGATGTGCTTCAACCAAGGCGCTTTCGGGGTCGAGAACGCTCAGTCGCTGGAGTACAACACGTCCATTTCGTTCAACGGCTACACCTGCTACTCCCGCATCGAGGCAATGGTCTGCGATGCGGGCGGTGGACACGGGTTCGTGCTGTCCGTGCAGCAGGCGAGCTGGAACTGACGCCCGACAGGATCAGGCCGGCATGAAATCCCGGAGCACAGGAAGTCTCGTCGCCGAGCGATTCGCGAGCGTGGGGACGCAGCCCAACAGTCCCTTGGTGTACGGATGCGTCGCGGTCGCGACGATCTCCGCGGACGCCTTCTGTTCCACCAACTCGCCCCGGTACATCACCAGCATCGTGTCGGAGAATTCGAGGCACAGCTTGATGTCGTGACTGACGATGAGCAGTGCTGTGCCCTGCTCCTGGGTCAGGTTCTGCAGCAACTCCATCGTTCCGCGGGCCAGCGACGCGTCGAGCGCACTCGTGGGTTCGTCGGCAATGAGCAGTCGGGGTGATCCGCACAGTGCCAGGGCCGTCATTACCCGCTGGCGCATACCGCCGGACAGCTCGTAGGGTCGACTGCGCATCACGCGACGGGTATCGGAAAGCCCGACTTTGTTCAGCCAGTGCTCGGTCAGGTCCACTCGTTCGCGTTTCCGGGTGACGCCCACTCCGGCAAGGACGTGCTTGAACTGTCCCCCGATGGTCCACACGGGATCCAGCGCAGTCATCGCATCCTGGAACACCATCGCGATGCCGTCGGTTCTGCGCGGCACACTGCGGCCGGTCGACGGCTGCGCCGGCTTTCCCTCGAATTCGAGGAGCGTCGATTCGATGGTGGCACCCGCGGATACATCGATCAAACCCGCGATTGTCATGGCCAGCGTCGACTTACCCGAGCCCGACTCGCCCACCAGCGCCACCCTCTCACCGGGTGCGATCTCGAACGATGCCTTGTCCACCGCGACCACAGCGGAGTCACCGGTTCCGTACGTCACGGTGAGGTCTTGGACATCGAGGACCGGTCGGCCGGTTACCGGCGAGTAGTCATCGGTGTCATGATCGCGATGGGTGAGCGAAAGCGATTCTGGCTCTGCGGTTGTCGTCATAGATAACTCCTGCCGATACGCTGTCGATTCGAGGACGGTGTCCATGGTCGCGGTTCGGTGTTTCCCAGAGCCTCGTCGACGGTAAACAGCACATTACGCAGCCCATGCGCCGCCCTCACAGCGGCCTGAGCAGGGATTTCTTCATAAGTTTCTTGGTTAAGGCCGCAGCGCAGGCAGCGAAACCAGCACCGATGTCCGATATGCTCGCAGTCATCACTGGTGATCTCGACGTCGCGGCCACCTCGGCTCTCCCATGCGCATCCCCGAAAGGCGATGACAAATGACCCGCCCCTTCTTCGATGACGAATCCGGTTCTGTCGCAGCTCATCTACGCAGACAAGCCGACGAACAACGAGCACGATATCTCCGCGCCCAGACGAACCGCTCCGAGAAGTTCGTCACCTCACCCCGCCGCGTGTACGAGCTGATCAGGTCGGGGATCCGCCGAGGCACGATGCCCCACGACGAGATTCTGTCCGAGCAGCATCTCATCCAGTCGCTCGGCGCAACGAGAAACGCTGTGCGAAAAGCACTTCAGATGCTCGCAGACGATGGTGTCGTGCTCCGCGCGCGCCGTGCCGGTACGTCGATCGCCCACGACATCGTGGCGGTGCGAGAAGGCGAGGTGGGGCCGAGGGCCTGGGCCGGAATGCCGGACGAGGGCCGCTTGACGGTCGAAACGTTGGAGTGCAGACGTATTGCCGCGCCCACCGTCATTCAAGAATTCATCGGCACCGAGGTCGATTCGGTGATTCTCCTCGAGCAGATCGGCCGCATGGGTGGAAAGCCTCTGTATCTGCGTGTCGGCTACTGCATCACAGATTTCGAGATCGACGAATTCACCGAACGCATCGAGAGCAACCACTCGGAGTATCCGCCCATCGCCGTCGCTCATCGACGAATCTTCGGCACCACCTACGGCGGGAGCAGCTCGGTCGTCGAAGCGATCTCCTGTCAGGAACGGGCGGCCGAACTGCTGGACATGCAGGTGGGTGCGCCGGTATTGCTGCGCGAGTTGATCACTCGCGACACCGATGGCCGCCCGTCCGAACTGAGCTTCACGCACTTTCGGGCAGACCGTGTCGCCATCATCGGATCGACCGAAACGGCGGCCACCTCGGCCCTGGGCTGAGGTGACCGCCGCGACGGTGGTAGTTCAGAAGTCCAGCAGGTTGTCTCGCAACTGTTCGTGCGCATAGCCGCTGCGAACCAGGCCACGCCGACGCAGCGCCGGTATCAGCCCGTCGGTGACCTCGGTGTAGTAGCGGCGTCCGAGCTTCCCGGTCATCAGAAAGCCGTCTCCACCGACCGCATCGATGACATCCTCCATCTGCTCGGCGACGGTATCGGGTGTCCCCACCAAAGGGACCGACGTGATCGACCACGTAGCAGCCAACTGTCGCAGCGTCTTCGGAGTGCCGTCGTCGTTGGTCTTGCTGCTACCGGACCCGGCGAGGAAGTCCGCGAGGGTCGTACGGTGACCATTGGTGGTGAGCTCAGGCGGCGGGGCATCGATGTCCATGGTCGACAGGTCGTTACCCGTCACCGCAGAAATGTGCGCCAGTGCAGCATGCACCCGCGCATCGGTTGCTTCACGTGACCGTGCGTCGAGTTCGCGCGCCTCGGTGTCGGTCTCACCGAGAACCGGGGACACGATGTAGAGAATCTTGATCGAATCCGGATCGCGGCCTGCGTCCGAGGCCATGGCTCGAACGTTCTCGCGATAGGCCTTCATCGCCTCGAGCCCCTGAGCCTGACAGATGATGGTGTCGGCATTGCGGGCGGCGAAGGCGCGTCCGCGCGGCGATCCGCCGGCCTGGCAGATGACCGGCCTGCCCTGCGGCATCGGGAGCGTGTTGAGCGGGCCGCGGGTGCGATGGAACTTGCCCACGTAGTTGGCGTCGTGCACCTTCGTGTGATCGACGTAGGTGTTCGACGCGGCATCCATCACCAGAGCGTCCGGTTCCCACGAGTTCCACAGCGCATCCACGGCCTCGACGAACTCCTCTGCCCGCTCGTACCGTTCGTCGTGGGGCGGTAGAGCATCCATGCCGAAGTTCTGTGCGGCGCGGTCCTCGCTCGAGGTCACCACGTTCCATCCGACCCGTCCGTGAGACATGTGATCGAGAGTCGAGACCACCCGCGCCAGCAGGTACGGCGGATAGAAGCTGGTCGACATCGTCGTGATGATCCCGAGTCGAGACGTTGCGGCGGCCAACATCGGCACCAGGGCAACGGGATCGTGCTTGGGTGCGTATTGCGCCTTGGCCAAGTCGAATTCGGTCGTGCCGCCGTAGATATCCGAGACCATCGAGGAGTCCTCGAGCATCAGATAGTCGAATCCCGCGCGCTCGAGCGCCCTGGCCATGTCGACGTGGAACCGCCCGTCGGCCCACGTATCGGAATCCGACCCGGTCCAGTGCGAACTCCACACCGGCGGGCGGAAGCTGGTGAACCATCCCAGATGCATGCGTGGTGTGCTCATCGTGCACCTGCCAGGTGCTCACGGAGGTTGCGACCCCGGTACCCGGTGCCGGCGACACCACGGCGCGAGAGCTCGGGCATCAGCCCATCGCACACGTCGTCGACGTACCGGCGGTTCAGTACCCCGCCGCCACCACCGAAGAACAGGAAGCCGTCGCCGCCGACCTCGTCGATCACGCTCTCCATCTCGTCCGCCACGCTGGCAGGAGTGCCGACCAACCGCAACGATTCGGTCCGTTCCGTGGCGACGGTTTCCCGAATGCTGCGTCCGGCTGCCCACTTACGAAGATTGTCCAAGATACTGGTGCTCCCCTCGGTCTTCAGATCGTCCGGAATCGGCTGATCCACATCGAGAGTCGAGAAGTCGATGTCTCCGGACAACATGATCAGGCGGCGAGCGATCGCCGCGTCGGTCGGCTCGTAGTAGCGCTCGGCCTTGCGCTTGGCGTCGTCCTCGGTCTCCCCCAGAATGGGCGTCACCATGTAGAGGACCTTGATGTCGTCGGGGTTGCGCCCGAATTCTTCCGCGCGCGCCCGCACGGTCTTGCGGTACTCGCGCATTGCATCCCGGCCCTTGGGCGCAGCGACCACCAGATCGGCTACTCGAGCAGCGAGATCGATACCGGACTTCGATGCACCCGCCTGGCACAACACTGGCTTGCCCTGTGGGCTCGGGAGCGTATTGAGCGGACCACGCACCGAGAAATGTTCTCCCACATGGTCGATGGTTCTGACCTTGGTGTGGTCGACGTAGGACTCGAGACCGGGAACGATCGGCGACGCGGCATCGGCGTCCCAGGATGCCCACAATTGGTTTGCGACGTCGACGAATTCCTCGGCGATCTCGTATCGGGCATCGTGCGTCGGCAACGTGTCTCGGCCGAAGTTCTGTGCGGCGCGATCGCCCGTGGAGGTCACGATGTTCCACCCCATGCGGCCACGACTGAGATGGTCGAGGGTCGACAGCAAACGGGTGAGCAGGAAGGGCGGATAGAAGCTGGTGGACGCGGTGACGACAATGCCGATTCTGTCGGTCTCGAACGCCAGACGCGAAGCCAACGCCATCGGGTCGTGCTTCGGCGCGCGTGGTGTCCACTTGAGCTCGGACTCGAACGTGCCCCCGAAGATGTCGGTCAATGCCGTCGAATCTTCGAGCATCACGAAGTCTATTCCTGCTCGCTCGAACGCCCGGACGGTGTCGACAGCGAAAGTGCCGTCGGCCCAGTCTGTTCCGCCGGTCCCGGCGAAGGGACCGGTCCAGTCGGGCACGAGGTAATTGGTGAACCAGCCGAGTGTGAACGGTTGTGACATCGGTCCTCTTTTCCATAGTGGTGGTCGTGAATGGTCGGTGTGGGTACGGCGGATTCCTCGGTGACGACCACCTTCGATTCGGGAGTCGACATCGCCACGGTCCGCCAGGGTCGAAGTGCGAGTAGAACTGCCAGTGCCGCAACGGGAATGCTGGCGGTGAAGGCGAGCGAGTAGGACGCCTGGGCGGCGACGGCTCCGGCGACCAGTGGGCCGAGCATGGTGCCCACGTCGAAGGTGACCTGGTACACGGCGATAGGGCTTCCTCCGCGTCCGGCCAGTACGTCACCGACGGTGGCCGCACTGGCGACCATCGCACAGGTGCCACCCACGCCCCAGAGCACCATCGTCAGCACCAGAATCGGCAACGTGGGAACGATGGCGAGGACCACGATGCCGAGCAGTATCGATCCCGACCCGAACGCCAGCATCGGTCGTCGACCCCAGCTGTCGACGAGCCGACCCGCAGGCTTGACGACCACGATCTGAACAACGGCCCCGACCACGAGTACGAGACCCGACACGAACGGGCTGCCGCCGATCACCGTCGCGACGAACAACGGAACGAGGGTGAACCGCACCCCGTTGCCCACCCAGCCGTTGGCGAAGTTCGACGCGATCGAGGCCCGAAATCCCCGTTCACCGAGCGCGGCTCGCAGCGTCATCGGTTCCGGCCGGGTACTCGTATCGTGCACGACTCCGTTCGCGACGTCCGTCCTGTCGCTGGACCGGAACGCGAACCAGACCACGGCAACCCCGACGACGAGCGTCACAGCGTGGGTGAGGAACGGGGCCCGCAATGAGACGAGGGCAACCGCGCCGCCGATGACCGGTCCCAGCACTCCCCCGATGAGGAAGCCGGACTGGAAGACCGACGCAGTTCTTCCTCCGGTGTCCGGGGTGCTGTAGCGGAACAGCAGTTGTTGACCCGACACGGTGAACATTGCGGTCCCGACACCCCCGACTGCTCGGAGCAGTAGAAGCGAGAGAAACGTCGGAGCGAAGGCCGCCGCCAGGGAGGACGTCGCCGCCATCAACAGGCCGGCGGTGAGAATCGTCCGTTCGTCGAACCGCAGCAGCAGTCGAGATGCTCCGAACGAAGCCAGCACGCGGGTGAAAGCATAGATACTCACCACCGACGAGGCAGCGAGATCCGTTACTCCGAAATCTCTGGCGAACACCGGAATGACCGGTGCCACAACGCCGTACCCGAGCCCGATGCACACGTTGACGAACGCCAACGCATACACCGGCCCCGGCACCACCGAATCTCTGCTCAGCAACCGCATCAGAAGGACATGAGATTCTCACGAAACATGTCGTGCTCGTATTCGGTGCGGACCAGGCCACGTCGTTGCAGTGCAGGGACGAGGCCTTCGGTGATCTCACCGACGTAGCGGCGACCGATGTTGCCCGTTATCAGGAATCCGTCCCCACCGACGAAGTCCATCGTCTCGCCCATCTGTTCCGCGACGGAATCGGGAGTGCCGACGTAGTGCACGTTCTTCATGGTCCAACCCAGTGCCGCCGTGCGCGGTGTGTTTCCGTAGGACAGGAAGTCGCCGAGGGTCGTCCGGTGCCCGTTGGTGGACAGTTCGGGGAACTCCTCATCCAGCTCGTACGTCAACAGATCTATCTCGGTCAACGCCGAGATGTGGCCCAGCGCAGACTCGATGCGCGAATCGACGTCGGCGGACATCCGCTCCACCTTGGCGCGGGCATCGGATTCGGTATCGGCCAACACCGGCTGCGTGATGAACATGATCTTGCAGCTGTCCGGATCCCGACCGGCCTTCTCCATCCGCATCCTGATGTCGTCGCGGAATGCCTTCATCGCGGCCGGGTCCTTCGCGGCGCTGAGAATCGTCTCGGCGTTGCGCGCCGCGAACTCACGTCCACGCGGCGATCCACCGGCCTGACAGATCACCGGCTCGCCCTGCGGCGACCGCGGAACGTTCAGCGGCCCACGCGACGCGTGGTACTTACCGCGAAAGTCCGTGACGTGCACCTTCGTGTGGTCGACGTAGGTGCCGTTGTCCCGATCGAGCACCATGGCGTCGCCATCCCACGACGCCCACAACTGCTTGACCACGTCGACGAATTCGTCTGCCCGCTCGTACCGTTGGTCGTGCTCGGCGAGTTTGTCCATCCCGTAGTTCTGGGCCGCGCGATCCTCACTGGAGGTCACCACGTTCCAGCCGACGCGGCCTCTGCTCAGATGATCGAGCGTCGAGAACCGTCGAGCCAGCAGCCAGGGCGGGTAGAAGGACGTGGAGCAGGTAGCGATGATGCCGATGTGCTTCGTCGCGGCCGTCAGCATCGGCACGAGGGTGACCGGGTCGTGCTTGGGTGCGTACAGGCCGTACTTGAGGTCCACCCTCGAGGACTGCTCGTAGGCGTCGGACACCATCGAGGAATCCTCGAGCATGATGTAGTCGAAGCAGGCACGTTCGAGTGACCGTGCGAAATCCACGTGCAATTCTCCGTTGGCCCAGGTGCGTCCTTCGTCGCCCGCCCATGCCGAATTCCACGGCGGGTTGGAGAAGTTGGTGAACCACCCCAGATGAAATTTGGTCATGCCGTGCTCCTTGTTCTCGATACGGATCGGGTACTTCTGTGCGGCCGAGAAAGCTCGGCAGGTTCGTTCGGGTGCACGCCGCGCCACCCCGACGGCACGCTGGCGACCAGAGCAGCCACCGCCATCGCAGCCACGGCCACCGTGAATCCCGTTGCCAAGGAATCGGACTCGCTGGGCGACACACTCTGTGCGCCGCCGGAATACACCAGCTCGCGCAAGGCAGGCGGCAGTGCGGAGACCACCAGCACGAGGGCCAGCGCGGTACTGAGCGTGACGGCGGTGTTGTCGAGAGACACTCGAAGACCGTTGGCCATCCCCGAGCGGTTCTCGGCCACACCCACGTTGATGGCCGACGCGTTCGCGGTCTTGAAGAGTCCGCCACTGATCCCCAGGAGGAACAGGATCACCACGAGGGGTACGCCGCGCGCCGGGCCGGCGATGTGCACCGCGAGCACCGTCAGAACCAGAGCGGTGCCGAGTGTCGAGACCGTCGTCAGCACTCGCGTCGACACCCGGGTCGCCAGCATCCCCGCTATCGGCGACATCACCGTGGTCCCCACCGCGAGGGCAGTGATCTGCAGGCCCGCACGGATGGGGCTCTGGCCCTCGACGCTCTGCAGGTACAGCGACATCGTCACTGCGACGGCACCTTCGGCCATGGTGACCAGGAACGACGCCGTGTACGCGCTGCCCCGAAAGCGATCGATCAGCAACGCTGGATCCACGATCGGATCGGCAGCGCGCTTCTCCCACCACCAGAACACAGGAAGGGCGAGAACAACACCGACCAACGGGATCACGGACGCCCAGTCGCCGAATCCGACGCTGCCTCCGCGATTCACCCCGTAGACGAGTCCACCGAGAATCACCATCGAGCCGGCCGCGCCCGCGTAGTCGAAGGGCACCCCGCGTGCCGGACGCGCCGTCCGGCGCAGCGTGATCGCAGCCCACACGGTTCCGGCCACTCCGAGGGGAACCACCACACCGAATACTCCGCGCCAGCCGACTGTTTCGGTCAGCACACCGCCCAGCAGTGGGCCGACGGATATCGCCAGCGACATGATGGTGATGTTCCAGCCGATGCCGATCGAGAGCATTCGCGGCTCGAACGCCTCGACGAGCAGGGCGGTGGTGTTGGTGATCACCGCAGCAGCGCCCACGCCCTGCACGACGCGCAGGACGATGACCAGGGTCGGGTCGCCTGCGGCTGTGATGGCGGCGGCACTGACCGTCAGGCAGGCCAACCCGAGCAGATAGACGGGACGCCTTCCGACGAGGTCGGCAACCTTGCCGAGGACCAGAATGAACACTGCCGTGGTGAGCAGATAGGCGAGCATGAACCAATCTGTCTGCGCTGCAGTAGCTCCCAACCCCTCGCTCATGTCCGGCAGCGCCACGGGGAGCATCGAGACCGACACGAACGTGATACTCATGCCTAGTCCGGTGACCGACAGCACGCGCCACGGGTAGGAGTTCGGCCGTATCTCCGGTGACGCGTCTGTCGCTGCAGTGACGATCAGAAGTCCATCAGGTTGTCGCGGAACAGCGTGTGTGCGTATCCGTCTCGAATCAGACCGCGCTTGCGTAGCTCGGGCGCAAGACCGTCGGTGATCTCGCTGATGTAGCGGCGATGCACGTTGCCGGCGATGAGGAATCCGTCGCCGCCGACCTCCGCGGCGATGTCGCCCATCTGTTCGGCGACTGCGTCGGCGGTACCGATCAGGGGAACAGACTTCCTGATGTCCGAGCTGGCCGCCTCTCGAAGCGTCATCCCGGCCGTGTTGGCACCGATCAATGCCATCGTGGCCCTACCGGCGTTGGTTTCGACTGCAGGAATCGGGGCGTCGAGATCGAACTTCGAGAAGTCGATACCACTCGCGTACGACATCGACGCGAGGTTGACATCGATATCGTTCCGAAAGCCGGCCAGTGTTCGCTCGTGCTTGTCCTGCGCTTCGCGGTCGGTTTCACCCAGGACCGGGTTGACGATGAACATGATCTTGCACGAATCGGGGTCCCGCCCCTCGATGACCATCCGAGCGCGGACGTCGTCGCGGTACGCCTTCATGGCCTCGACACTCTCGACCTGAGCGAGAATCGTCTCGGCATGTTTCGCCGCGAACCCGCGGCCCGCAGGTGACCCACCGGCCTGGCAGATCACCGGTCGGCCTTGGGGAGTCGGTGTGGTGTTCAGTGGACCGCGGGAGGAGTGATACTTGCCCTCGAAGTCGATGTTGTGCACCTTCGTGAAGTCGGCGAAGACACCCGCATCGCGGTCGAGCCGAACCGAGTCCGGTTCCCACGACGACCACAACTGCTTGACGAGTTCGATCCATTCGTCGGCCATCTCGTAGCGGTGATCGTGCTCGAACATCTCCTCGTAGCCGAAGTTCTGTGCCGTCCGAACATTGTGCGAGGTGACCAGATTGACGCCTGCCCGGCCGTTACTGAGATGGTCCAGAGTGGCCGAGGTTCGTGCCGCCATGTATGGCGGATGGAACGACGTGGTCATCGTGGCGATCAAGCCCAGACGCTCGGTGTGCTGACTCAGAATGGGCAGCAGCGAATTCGGGTCCTGCTTGGGTACCGACCGGGCGTTGGCGAGCCACCACTTCGAGGATCCACCGAACGAGTCGGGGACGAACGCGCCGTCCTCGAACATGATGTAGTCGAATCCGGCGCGTTCGAGTGACCGCGTCATGTCGATGTACAGCTCGGGGTGGTTCCATTCGGTGCCGCCCTCACCCGACCACATATGGTTCCACGACTGGACCTGCCAGCTCAAGAACCAACCAAGGTGGAACATAGCTTCCTCTTTCCAGATCCGAAGTGTGACTAGAAGGCGCGAAGGTTCTCGCGGAAGTGTGTGTGCTCGTACGACGTTCGGGTCAGTCCGCGACGCTTGAGCGCAGGTACGAGTCCGTCGGTGATCTCCGCGACGTAACGGCGATTCATGGGTGCGCCCGCGATCAGGAAGCCGTCGCCGCCGACCTCCTGCATGACGCCGTCCATCATGTCTGCGACGTCGTCGGGGGTTCCGACGAATTCCAGTGTGTCGATGGCACTGTGGGCAGTGATGCGGTCCCGCAGAGTCTGGGTGCCGTCTCCCCTGAACTCGGCGAAACTGCTGCGATGGCCGTTGCTCTCGAGATCGGCCGGCAACGGCGAGTCGAGATCGAACTGGCTCAGATCGATGCCGGACAGGTGTGAGCGTCCGGCGAGCAGGCCGTCGATGTTCTTCGATGCCGCATCTGCCCGACGTTGCTGCTTGGCCTCGGCCTCCGCCGTCGTCTCCCCCAGGATCGGGGAAATGAGGTACATGACCTTGACGTCGTCGGGATTTCGACCCGCCTCGATCGCTCCCTGGCGAATGTCCTCGCGGTAGCGCCGCATCTTCTCGGTGCCATGAGGATTGGAGATGATCGCGTCCGCGTGTTTGGCTGCGAACTCCTTGCCCTTGTCCGATCCCCCGGCCTGGAGGAACACCGGCCGACGCTGCGGGCTCGGAATGGTGTTCAGCGGACCACGGGACTTGAAGAACTTGCCCTCGAAGTCGATACGATTGACCTTCTCGTGGTCGGCGTAGATGCCGCCTGCCGAGGTGTCCGCATGCACCGCACCGTCTTCCCAGGAGTCCCAGAGCTTGCAGGCGAGCTCGACGAACTCGTCGGCCATGTCGTACCGAAGATCGTGCTCGGGCATGTCGAAGCCGTAATTCTGCGCGGCACGAGTGTTGCTGCCGGTGACGATGTTCCAGCCGATTCGCCCGGCAGCGATGTGGTCGAGTGTCGACATCAACCGGGCGACCGTGTACGGGTGGTAGAACGTCGTGGTGAGCGTCGGCACGATACCGAGGTGCTTGGTGGTGTAGGACAGGATGCCCGCCAGAACCGCTGGATCATGTTTGGGCGCAGCGGTAGCCGTCGCCAGGTAATACTCCATGGAGCCCTTGTAGGTATCGGAGACCTGAACCGAATCCTCCATGATGAGGAAGTCGAAGCAGGCCCGCTCGAGCGAGGCGGCCAGGTCGACGTACTGATCGGGCATCATCCAGTCGGTGGCGCCGGTACCGGACCATGGTTGGTTCCAGGACTGGACACCGAAACCGGCCCCGAGAAACCAGCCCAGGTGAAATTTGTTGGCAGTCATGACGTTTCTCCAGTCGTGGGAGCTGTGGGTGCTCAGAACTCGAGCAGGTGATCGCGCAGATGTTCGCCGGTGTACTCGGTGCGCATCAGCCCGCGTCGTTGCAGGGCCGGAACGAGGCCGTCGGCGATCTCGCCGATGTAGCGCCGGTTGTGCGGCTGGCTCCAGATCAGGAACCCGTCGCCGCCGACCTCGGCCATGGCGTCACCCATCTGCGCGGCAACGGCATCCGGGGTCCCGACCAGTTCCATCGACTCGGTTCGGTACGCGACACATGCCTCGCGCAGTGTTCGGCCATCGGCCCAGTTGCGGAAGTTCTCCAGCGTGGACTGGTGCCCGTTGGTGTGTACGTCGTCGGGCATCGGCTTGTCCAGGTCGAACGTCGAGAAGTCGATCTCCATGCTCGCCGACCAACCGATGAGGACACCCGCCGGGTTGGCGCGCACCGCATCGGCTTTGCGCTCCTGGCGGGCCAGCGCATCCTCGTGCGTCTCACCGAGAATGGGTGAGACCACGTACATCACCTTCGCCGAGTCGGGGTCCCGCCCGTGCAGCTCCATGCGACGCCTGATGTCGGCCCGGTACTCCTTCATCGCGGCAACACCTTTGGGAAGGGCCATGATCATGTCGGCGTGCTTGGCCGCGAAGTCGCGGCCTGCGGGTGAGCCCCCGGCTTGCGTGATGACCGGCCGGCCCTGCGGTGACGGCATGGTGTTGAGCGGACCACGCGAGGAGTAGTACTTGCCCTGGAAGTCGATGGTGTGGACCTTGGTGTGGTCCACGTACGTCGACGTCTCGCGATCCATCACCACCGCGTCCGCGTCCCACGAATCCCAGAGCTGCTCGACCAACTGCACGTACTCGTCTGCTCGCGCATACCGCTCGTCGTGCGGCGGGAGTGCGTCCATTCCGAAGTTCTGCGCGGCTCGATCCTCGCTCGAGGTCACCACGTTCCAGCCGATACGCCCCGAAGACAGGTGATCGAGTGACGAAATGGACCGAGCGAGCATGTAGGGCGGGTAGAACGACGTGGACGCCGTCAGCGCGACGCCCAATCGGCTCGTCGCGCGAGTGAGCAAGGGAGCCAGAGCAATCGGATCCCCCTTGGGCGCCCAACCGCCGGTCTTCAAGGTCGCTTCCGAACTTCCGCCGTAGGTATCCGAGACCATCGACGAGTCTTCCAACAGCAGGAAGTCGAAGCACGCGCGCTCGAGTGTCTTGGCGAAGTCGACGTAGAAGTCTCCGTTGAGCCAGTCTCCACTGTCGCTGCCCTCGAATGCGGTGTTCCAGGTCGTCGGCACGAAGCTGCCGAACCAACCGAGATGAAATCTGTTGTCTGTCATGTGAAAGTCCTCGCTGATAATTCGTCCGCGATGCGTCGTGGTCGACTACACCGTGTTCATGTTTCGACGAACCGCGTTCTCGGTAGCCGTCTGATTTCGCCGCCGTTTCGCTGCATCGGCCCCGGTAGCTCGGCCGGTGATCGGGATATGACCATCGACCGAACTACCTACGGTGCAACGATTTCTAGGTGCCGAGGGTCAGATTCGAGTAGTCGATTCGGAAGTCGGTGCGCTGCACGAAGCCGTCGATGCCCGCCTTCAGCGCCACTGACGGCCGCACTCGGGCGATGAAGATGTACGGGGCCTGCTCGGTCATGCGGAGCTCTGCCTCGTTCCAGAACACGCCGGCCTCGGGGCTCAGGGCGTCGCCTGCGTCGAGACCCTGCTGCACCATTCCGAGGAACTCGGGGTCGTTCCAGAGAGCGACATTGGAACCGCCACCGGGCTGAGTGAGCAACTGGAGTGAGTACGGCGGAGTCATCGTGACCGATGCGCCGATACTCAAGCTGGCCTGCACCTTACCGTCGAGCGTGTCGGCATTGAGTTGCGCTGCAGGTAGTTCCGCAATGGTCACATCGATGCCGGCTTCGGCAGCGAACGACTGAATCTGGATCGCGGTGTCCTGAGCGGCCGGGAGCTGATTGTTGACACTGAGGGTGAAGGCAAGGCCGTCTGGTAGTCCAGCCTCGGCCAACAGCGACTTCGCACGTTCCGGGTCGCTGTCGAACTTCGGAAGGTCGCTGCCGTCCCAGTTCGGTGCCTTGTCGTCGAGAACGTGGTTGTACTTGTACGCCCGGCCGAAGAACACGTCGGACATGATCTGGTCGTACGGGATCGCGTAGGCCATCGCCTGACGCACACGCGCATCGGCGAACGGAGCAGTGGTGGTATTCATCGAGAACAGCAGGTATTGATTGGACGTCGTCGTCGGGACGGTCACGGCGTCGTTGCTCTCCAGGGTCGCCTGATCCGAAGAGCGCAGCGCCAGTGCCACATCCGCGTCACCGCGCGTGACCATGTTGGCTCTGGTCGCCGGGTCGGCCACCACACGCCGAATCATGCGCTTGATCTCGGGTTCACCCAGAACGAAGTTGGGGTTCGCTCGCATGACGATTTCCTGACCCGGCGTCACCGACTCCAACATGTATGCGCCGTAACCGAAGTTGCCGCGCATCATGTCTGCCGCACCCCACGCGACCGCGTAGGGATCCTCGGGAGTGGCGTTCTCGATCAGGTAGTTGCTGTCGTAAATGGACCCGATGTTCTCGGCCAGGTTTGCCAACAGCGTCAGTCCGTAGCCGGCCTTCTCCACCGTGAAGCTGACGGTGTAGTCGTCCACCTTCTTGATCTGGGTTG
The DNA here is from genome assembly GCF_002258365.1 of Rhodococcus sp. 06-221-2. Lineage (NCBI taxonomy): Bacteria > Bacillati > Actinomycetota > Actinomycetes > Mycobacteriales > Nocardiaceae > Rhodococcus > Rhodococcus sp. 06-221-2. The sequence continues at coordinate 78,521 of NZ_NOYJ01000024.1, read as the reverse complement.
CCGGGTCGGTCAACATGGGCTTGAAGTAGCCGGCCATGCCGCCGCCCGGAGTCGCGAACTTGCGCTCGAATGACCACAGGACGTCGTCGGCATCGAGCTCGTTGCCGTGCTCGCTCATTACTCCCTGACGCAGCTCGAAGGTGTAGACGAGCTGATCGGGACTCACCTCGTAGCTGTCGGCAAGGTAGGGCTCGAAGTTGTAATAGTCCTGCACCAGTGCGTCGGAACCGTCCTCCTCCACATACGGCTTACGGATCAACTGGGCGTGCATGTTGTTGGTGACGTCCTGATTGTCGGTGCCGGCGGTGTAGCCGTAGTCGCGCACCACATTCGACGCCTGATCTGGGGTGACGACGACGATCTCGCCCGAGGTCGATGCCGAGGCCTGGCTGCCGCCACCGTCCGAGCACGCGCTGAGCGCGAGCGCGCCGACGAGCAACGGCACTGTCCATCGGATTCCGACCGACAATCGATGAGAGATTTTCACGTGGGTTCGTTCTCCTTGCTGAGTGCACGAATGCAGGTGTCATCACCGGTCGAGCCGACGGCTTCGATCGCGGGAGGTCGTGGACGAGAGAGATATGCGGACGTCGCTGTCCGTTACGGCTGTCAGTGAGAGCGGCGGGTGCCCTTGGTCAGTCGGCGGCCGACGACGGCAACGGAGGCCACTGTCAGGCACAGGGCGAGGGCAGGTGCGCCCGCCGACCACAACTTGCCGATCGCGGCGTCGCCTGCGCCGCGGGTGATCATCGAGCCCCATTCCGGGGTGGGCGGCGGCAGTCCGACACCGAGGAAGCCGAGTGCCGCAGTGAGGATGATCGTCATGCCGAACACCACCGATGCGTTCTGCAGCGCTGGAACCGACGAGTTGGGCAGGACGTGACGGAACACCAGTTGTGTCTCGGACAGTCCCGCCTGACGAGCCGCGTCGAGGTATGCGTCGCCGCGCACTCGGAGCACCTCGGTGCGGACGAGCCGGGCTTGAATCGGCGCGAGAATGATCGACAACGTGAAGATCATCGTGATCGACGACGTCCCGAAGAACGAGACCACCACCAGGGCGACAATCACCGTCGGGACGGCTTCGAGCAGGTCCAGGAAACGAGCGGCGGCGCGGGCCAGGAAGCCGCCGAGACCGCGGCCCGCCTCGTTCATCCCGATGATCAACCCGATCAGGATGCCTCCCATCGTGGCAGCAATGGTCACTGCGAGAGCGATGGTGACGTCGATTCGTGCGCCGGCAATGGTCCGCGAGAAGACATCGAGACCGTTGGAATCGGTTCCCAGTAAGAACTGTGAATCCGGCGAGAGCGACGGCGCGCCCACAACTTTGGTCGGATCGAACGGCACGATCCACGGGCCGATCAACGTGACGAGCAGAATCAACGCCAACGGCACCGCCAGCGCAACCGTGCCGATCGCGGCCGGGCGTCGCCGCTTCGACGGCGTCGCCGAGTCTGTGCCGGCTTTCTTCGGTATCAGGGCAACCATCAGGAACCACCTCCTGCTCGACCCGGCTTGCGCCGGGGATCGAGCAACATGTTGATCAGGTCGACGCACAGGAAGACGAGCAGTGAGATCGCCGCGACCACGAGCAGAAAGCCCTGCAGCGCAATGAGATCCGTCGCAGCCACTGCCTCCACTGCGTACCGCCCCATTCCGCCGAGGCCGAAGAGGGTCTCGAGGATGACCGCGCCGCCGAGCAGCGACCCGAACACCAGGCCGAACAATGCGACGGTGGGAGGCAGCGCGCGGCGATATGCGCTGGCGTAGATGTACTTTCGTGCCGATCCGGTGGCGACCTTGAACAGTGTCGGCTGCGCGGTCAGGCTGGAATCGAGTGCAGTCAGCAGCTGCTTGAGCAGAATCGGCGTCACCGACACGACGAGTACTCCGATGGGAAGAAGCAGATGCGAGAACATCGAGGACACGACGACGGAGTCACCGCGAAGAAGGGCGTCGAGCAGAGGGAAGGACGTGATCGGCTCGGGTTCGCTGAGCCCCGCCCTGATCCGGCCCGAGGGTGCCGGCACCACCTGCAGGGTGGCGTAGAACAGGAAGATCCCGACCACACCGACGACGAATTCGGGGACCGCACCGGCAGCTTGGCCGTACCAACGCACCACTCTCGCCGCGACCGACCGGGGCTTGGCGACCACCACCGCTGACAGGGCGAGCGTCACGGTGATGAGAACGGTGAAGGCAATTCCCGCCAGTTCCACCGTGCCGGGCAGCCGGTCTGCGATGTCGGTCGTGACCGGTCTGCCGGTCATGATCGCGTTGCCCAGATCGAAGTGGAGAAGATTTCCCAGATAGGTCATCAACTGCGACCACAAACTTCCGTCCAGACCGAGTTCCGCTTTCGTCGCCAGATAGTCCGCCTCGGTGGCCTCGGGACCGACAACCTCACGGGCAGGATCGCCCGGGATGGCTCGCACCAGGAAGAAGGCCGCAACAGCGAACACCAGCAGGTGCACTGGCAGGACGGCGATCCGGCCTATCCACCACCGGTTACGTCCGAGAAAGCCCGTCATCGCGCAGCCGCCACGGCGAGTTGCTCGACCTGTTCGTCCCCGCGATACGCGTCGAGCAGTTCGACGGTATAGGGATCCTGGGGCCGTTCGACCACATCGTCTGTTGTGCCCTGTTCCACGATCACACCGTTTCTCATGACAACGAGTTCACTCGCGATGAATGCGGTGGCCGGCAACCCGTGGGAAACGAACACCAGGCCGCAGTCCGAGTCGATGCAGTACTGCCGCAGCATGTTCAGAATTGCTCCTTGAACGGAGACGTCCAAGGCGGACACCACTTCGTCGCACAACAGAATGCGAGGTTCGACGACGAGAGCTCGTGCGATCGAGAAGCGTTGCCGTTGTCCGCCCGACACCTCGGTGGGGAACCGATCGGCCATCGCCGGGTCCAGCTCGAGCGACGCTAGCGTCTCGTCCACGCGGGCATCGGCGGTCTTGGCATTCATCCCCAGCAGACGCATGGCGGGCAACCGCACCGCGTCACGTAACGTTCGACGCGGATCGAACGACGACGTCGTGTCCTGCGCGACGTATTGCACCTTGGATCTGAAATCGCGTCGCCCTGCCCGTGAGGACAACACCCCGTTCAGTTCGGTGCCGTTGTACGACACCGAACCTGTAGTCGGCGACAACAGGCCGCACATCATCCGGACCAACGTCGATTTCCCGGAGCCGGACTCACCGACGATGCCGACGGCCGAGCTCGACGTGATTTTCATGCTGATGTCGTCGACAGCCGGTGTGCCGGATCCCGAGCGGACGAAAGTCTTGCCCAGCTGTTCGACGTCGATCTCGGCGTACGCTGTGCGCGAATTGCCACTCATCAAGATCCTCCAGGCGGTTGTCTCCAGCAGATCTGCTGCTTGACTGCACAGCTTTCTCGCGACGCGTTACTGAAAGCGACCCTCGGCGTAACTGAAGTATTACGCCGAGCAAACATGCAGCTCAAAGGGCATGGAATGGGGCTAAACGCCACAGTGACGTAGGTCTCGATCAGCTACCGCTGCCGACGTGGGCGGCGTTATCCGGCTCTACAGGCGCTCCAGCAGGCCTTGTCTGCGGCGTAATAGCTCATTTACTCCTGCGCCATGTTCGGTAATGCAGTTGCAGCAGGCTTCACCTATCTGCAATCGCTGCATTGCCCACCATCACGACAGGAGTGACATGTACGAACGCGCTCGCACCGACGTACCTCGGCCACATCGGCATTCGACGTCATCGCCGACGAAAGGCGTAGCAGCATGATGCATCTCGGCTGGTTCTTCACCACAGGATTCGGTGTCTACGGCTGGAACCAACCGTGGTCCGGAAACGTCGCGTCGGACATCGGCCGCCCCGATCTGTTCGTCGACGCGGCAAAAAGCCTGGAGCGCGCCGGATTCGACTACATCATGCTCGAGGATTCCTCGGTGCTGTCCGACGTGTATCGCGGAACGTTCGAGAGCTCGGTTCGTCGCGGAACCACCGTGCGTTTCGATCCCATGCCACTCGTTCCACTGATGGCCGACGCCACCGAGCGAATCGGCATAATCGCCACTGTCGCAACCACTTTCTATCCGCCGTTCCTTGCTGCCCGCCTGATGTCCACGCTCGATCACGTCACCGAGGGCCGGGTCGGAATCAACCTCGTCACCGCAAGCGCCGACGGTGCCGCACAGAACTACGGACTGCCCAAACAGATCGAACACGACCTTCGCTACGAGATGGCCGACGAATGGGTCGACGTCGTATCGCAACTGTGGGATTCGTGGGAGGAGGACGCGCTGGTTCTAGACCCGGCGTCAGGTGTTTTCGCGGATCACGAGAAGATCCACAAGATCGACTTCGAGGGCAAGTACTACGCGTCCCGTGGACCGTTGAACATTCCCCGCGGTCCCCAGGGTCGGCCGGTCATCTGTCAGGCCGGCGGCTCCCCCGCCGGGCGCGCGTTCGGGGCCAAACACGCAGACACCATCATCGCCAATGTTCGCGGACTGGACGCGATGAAGGAATACCGCGAGGACATCAGCCGGCGGCTGGTCGACTACGGCCGCAAGCCCGACGACGTGAAGGTGCTCTTCCTCGTCAGTCCCATCATGGCCGACACCGACGAGGAAGCCATCGTCAAGCGCGACCGGATGCGTGAGGTGCAGAAGAACAACATCGACGGTGTCCTGGCCGCAATGTCGTATCTCAGCAGCACCGACTTCTCGCAATTCGACATCGACGCCCCGGTTCCCGACCTGACCAAATACAACGGCCACAAGAGCACCCTCGAGGACATGGCCAAATCGGGTAAGACGCTGCGCGAGATCATCGCCAACTATCCGACGGTCGAGTCGATGGAACTCGTCGGAACGACCGAGACCGTCGCGCAGAAGATGGACGAGGCAATGGAGTTCGTCGGCGGCGACGGGTTCCTCATCGCCTCCCCCGTCACCCGCAAAGTGATCTCCGAGATCGCCGACGGACTCGCACCCGCGCTGCGTCGGCGTGGAGCAATTCGCGACGGCTACTCCCGAACCACGTTCCGCGAGAACCTCGCCGCCTTCTGAACCGGCGTTGTATCACCAGAAATTCGATAGTGCCCCAGTTCAGAACCCCTGACGCATCCGCCGGAACCAGCGCAATGTCCGCGCAACGTTCGAGTCTCACGGCCGTCACGCTCCTCGTGTTGGCTGGTGCCATCGCCTCGTAGAAAGCGCCAACGAATGAAAATTACTGTTGTAGCGGGCAATCCGAAGCCGGAGTCGCGGACACTCGACGCCGCGCGAGTCCTCGCCACCGCACTGACCGGTGAGCCCGGTGAGACGATCGACGTGATCACGCTCGGTGCCGGACTGCTCGGCTGGGGCGACTCGGCCGTGCAGGCCGCAGTCGAGACCGTTGCGTCGTCCGATTTCGTCGTCTTCGCAAGCCCGACGTTCAAGGCCACCTACACCGGCGTCTTGAAGTTGTTCCTCGATCAATTCGCCGGCGATACCGGACTGAAGAATGTCGTCGCCGTACCGCTCATGCTCGGCGGTGGTCCGGCGCACGCAATGGCACCGGATCTGTTTCTGAAGCACGTTCTCGTCGAACTCGGGGCGGTCGCCCCGGCCCCTGGCCTGTACCTCATCGATTCGACGTACACCACCGATACTCGGATCGCCGACTACGTCACCCGCTGGGGCGAGACCATACTCGCCGCGGCTCGAACACGAACGGATGCATCATGACCCTGAGCACCACCAGCCTCGACCAGTCCGTGCTGCGAAACGCGTTCGGACAGTTCCCCAGTGGGGTCGTCGCCGTCTGCGCCGAGATCGACGGAGTCAAGATCGGCATGGCCGCAAGCAGTTTCGTTGCGGTGTCGATCGACCCGCCCCTTGTCGCCTTCTGCGTTCAGGACACCTCGACCACGTGGCCGAAATTCGCTGCAGCCTCACGAATCGGCATCAGTGTGCTCGGCGAACTGCACGACGTCGCGGCTCGCACACTCGCCGCGAAGACGGGCAACCGATTCGAGGGATTGACGACCACCACCACCGACGACGGAGCGCTCTTCATCGACGGTGCGAGCATGTGGCTGGATGCCAGTGTCACCGAACAGGTCACGGCCGGTGATCACGACATCGTCCTGCTGGGCATCAACGAACTCGAGGTCAAGCACGGTGTTGCCCCGATCGTGTTTCATGGCAGTAAGTTTCGTCGGTTGGCGGTTGATCTCTGATGAGCGCCGTCGAAAATGCGCTCGAAGCGCTCCGCGCCGGAAAGCCGGTGTTCGTCACCGATTCCGCCGATCGGGAGAACGAGGGCGACGTCATCATGGCGGCCGACCGGATCACTCCCGCATGGACGGCATGGACGGTCCGCAACACCTCGGGGCTGCTGTGCGCTCCGATGAGCGACGCCAGGGCGGACGCTCTCGAACTACCGCCGATGGTGTCGAACAATCAGGATCCGAAGAGGACCGCGTACACCGTCACCGTCGATGCAGCTGTGGGTATCACCACCGGTATCAGCGCTGCGGATCGCGCCCGGACACTGCAGGTACTCGCCGATCCCGGTTCCGTCGCCACCGACATCATCCGTCCCGGCCACGTGCTTCCCCTACGTGCGCGACCCGGCGGTGTCCTGGAGCGGCCGGGTCATACCGAAGCAGCCGTCGACCTGTGTGCCCTCGCCGGACTTCCCGCTGTCGGCGTCATCGCCGAGCTGGTTGCCGACGACGGTTCGATGATGCAGTTCCACGAGATCGAGAATCTCGGTGCGCGGATGCAGCTTCCGGTGCTCACCATCGAGGAACTCATCGCGTATCGGCAGCTTCGCGATCCGGCACCGGTGGCCGGTCCCGCTCGGGTCGAGCGAATGGTGGAGACAGTCCTCGCGACCCCGCACGGCGATTTCGCGATGTTCGGCTACCTCGATCACAAGACCGGAGCCGAACACGTTGCGCTGGTGTCGGGTGACGTCCGAGACAACGCCATGGTTCGCGTGCACTCGGAGTGCCTGACCGGAGAATCGTTTCTGTCGCAGCGGTGCGAATGCGGCCCACAGCTGAACACCGCACTCGAACGGATCGCGGCCGACGGCGGTGTACTCGTGTACATGCGTGGTCACGAGGGCCGCGGAATCGGTTTGCTGAAGAAGCTCGCCGCCTATCGCCTGCAGGACGAGGGCTTCGACACCGTGCAGGCCAACCTCGAACTCGACGAACCGGCCGACGGACGTGAGTACGGTGGTGCCGCTGCTATTTTGAAGGACCTGGGTCTGACCACGGTTCGTTTGTTGACCAACAACCCCGACAAGATTCGTGGCCTGGAAGCGCACGGCGTCGACGTCAGTTCACGGTTGCCTATCGTCGTGGGTGCCGCGCAGGCCAACATCCACTACCTCGAGACCAAGCGCTCACAAATGGGACACTTGTTGCCTCACAGCGTGGCTCAGGGTTGGTGAACGGTCGAGCGATCGAGGCCATCGTAGCCTCCTATCATCCATTTTTCACAAGCTCTACTGGACAGATTTCCCATAACCGGCACACCCGGTGGTTCGATCCCACGTGCCCTAGCGTGCGGGGACCGTGATTCCTCGCGCGTCGAGGATGGGTCGAACACCTTCGGCGAAGTGGTAGGACTCCTCGAGGTGCGGGTAGCCGGACAGAATGAACTCGTCGAATCCGGCGTCGTGGTACTCCCCGATCAGGTTCGCAACTTCCTCGTGTGAGCCGACCAGAGCCGTACCCGCACCGCCGCGGACCAGGCCGACTCCGGCCCACAGGTTGGGGTAGATCTCGAGGGAATCCTTGCTGCCGCCGTGCAATGCGGCCATCCGACGCTGTCCCTCGGACTGCGAGGACGAGTGCAGTGCGTGTGCCGCAGACACCTGCTCCTCGGGAAGCTCGTCGAGCAGCTTTTGTGCGACGGCCCAGGCCTCTTCGGAGGTGTCGCGGCTGATGGTGTGCAGGCGAATGCCATAGGTGAGCTTGCGGCCCTCGGCGTCCGCGAGCGCCTGCACTTTCTCGATCTTGGCGCGGGCGTCGGCCGGCGGCTCGCCCCACGTCAGATACGTCTGGACGTGCTTGGCCGCGACAGCGAGTGCGGGATCGGACGAACCGCCGAACCAGAACTCGGGCAACGGGTCCGGTGCTTCGGACACGCGTGCATCGGCAACCTTGAAGAATTCGCCTTCGTGATCGACCGACGTCTCCGTCCAGATCCGATGCACCAGTCCGAGGAATTCGTCGGTGCGTGCGTATCGCCGATCGTGGTCGATCCAATCCCCGAAACGACGCTGCTCGACGTCGTCGCCGCCGGTGACGATGTTGAAAAGCACCCGACCTTCCGAGAACCGCTGCAGCGTCGCAGCCTGCTGCGCTGCGAGCGTGGGCGGTGTGAGGCCGGGACGGAACGCGACGAGGAACTTGAGGCGTCGGGTGCTTTGCAGCAGAGCCGCCGTGGTCAGCCATGCGTCCTCGCACCACGTTCCCGTCGGAGTCAGCACCCCCTCGTAGCCGAGTCGGTCCGCGGCCTGAGCCACCTCCGTGAGGTACCGCAACGACGGACGACGGAACCCGGCAGGTTCGACGATGTTGGCCGACGCGTGAGATGCGCCGACGATGGAGCGGCCGTCGCCTGCGGTGGGGAGGAACCAGAAGATGCGTGCGGTCACGAGTGAACTCCTACTACGTGGTGGGTGATCAGTTGGTGGGGGCGGTCGCGTCGGCGATGGCGGCGTTGTAACGCGTGTCGACGAAGTCCGCGAACGTGTTGCCGCCAGGGATGCTTCCGCTCTCGACGAACGCATCGAACAGTGCTTGCTCGGACTCGATCACAGTGTCGTCCAGAGCAATTGCGGGTCGCTGACTTCGTCCCTGTGCCAATTCACCCGCGGCCGGGTCGATGCCGACGGCCGTGGAGTACGCCGCCGCCCACTCTGCCGGGTGTGCGTCCGCCCATGCGGACGCCTTGGCCAGGCGAACTACGAAGTCCTGCAGGGCGGTGTTCTTCGCGGGATCGTCGAGCGCCTGCTGCGACGCGATGCCGAAGCCGTAACCGTTGGCCACGCCCTCCGCGGTGGTCAGCGTCTTCGAGCCGTTCTGCACCTGCGCGATGGCGGTGAACGGATCCCAGATCGCCCAAGCGTCGACCTCGCCGGAAGTGAATGCCGTCAGCGCATCGGCAGGCTGAAGGAACACGAGCTGAACGTCGTCGGTGGTCAAGCCGGCCTTCTGCAACTGCAGCAGCACGTGGCCGTGCGCGGAACTTCCCTTGCCCACTGCGATCTTCTTGCCGCGCAGGTCGGCGAACGACCCGAGAGTCGAATCCGGCGGCACGAGAATCTGATCGCCACTCGCGTCGTTGGTGTAGGCGGAGACGACCTTGATGCGTGCATTGGCTGCAACCCCGAAGACGGGGGGCGTGTTGCCCGTGACCGCGAAGTCGATCTGGCCGGCCGTTGCCGCCTCCACCTGAGGCGGGCCGGAAGTGAAGGTGGAGAACGCAACATCGTAGGGAGCGGAGTCCAGCTCACCCGATGCGCGCAGTAGGGCTTCGGTGCCACCCTTCTGGTCGCCGACATCGAGGGTGACTGTGGCGAGTTGGTCGTTCGAGACCAGTTCCGGGGCTTGGGTGTTGGTGGTATCGCTACCACGCGAGACGCAACCGGTGAGTCCGACGACCGTCAAGGACAGGGCAGTGAGCACACCGAGTGCGCGCAGAGATCGAGGACGAGCATGTGACGACATGTGTGAAAGATCCTTGTCAGGTGCCGAATTGGACGGTCAGTGAACTCCGAGAGCTCCGAGCAGATGGGTGCGAAGGCGGGAAAAGCCCGGCGTTCCGCGATCGCGGGGGCGGGGCAGATCGACGGTGACGGTGTCCGAGACTGCGCCGTTCTCGAGCACTACAACCCGATCGGCCAGCGCGATCGCCTCGTCGACATCATGCGTGACCAGGAGGATGCCGAAGCGGTGCCGTCCCCACAGGTCGAGCAGAAGTGACTGCATGGTCAGTCGTGTGAGTGCGTCGAGCGCGCCGAACGGTTCGTCGAGGAGCAGCAGTTCGGGCTCCCCCACCAATGCCCGCGCCAGCGCAGCGCGCTGAGCTTGCCCACCGGACAATGTGAGTGGCCATGCGTCTCGCTTCTCGGCCAGCCCCACCTCGTCGAGAGTCGCGTCCGCAGCAGTCAATGCTTCGTTGCCGGTGACGCCTGCGGTGTTCAGACCGTAGGAGACGTTCTGGCGAACCGACCGCCACGGGAACAGGCGTGGTTCCTGGAACGCGACTGCAGGATGTCCGGCGACGTGCCGCTCCCCCGTGTGGTCGGTCGACAATCCGGCCAGGACACGCAGGATGGTCGACTTGCCGGAGCCGGATCGTCCGACCAGCGAGACGATTTCGCCGCGCTCGATGGACAGGTCGACACCCTTCAACACGTGACTGGACCCGTAGAACTTGTCGATGCCGTGCAGGGTGGCGACGGAGGTCATCGTCGAGGTCATGATCGGGAATCCAATCGGTAACGGAGGGAATGCTTTTCGAGGATTCGAACAATGCCGTCGGTGGCGATTCCCATCAGCGCGTAGACGACCAGTCCGAAGATGATTGTGTCCAAGCGCAGAAAGTCTCGGGCATCGTTGATGATGTGGCCCAGTCCTGATTCGGCGTTGATCTGCTCGGCCACGATCAAGGACAGCCAGGCGATCGCCAACGACTGTCGCAATCCCACCAGCAGCTGTGGAGCAATGCTGGGCAGGATGATCGTGGTGAAGCGTTGACGCCACGAGAAACCCAGTACGACGGCGGTGTCGAGGAAGTCGCGATCGATCTGACGGATGGCCGAGTACGTGTTGAGGTACAGCGGAAATGCAACTCCCAGAGCGATGAGCAGAATCTTGGGAGTCTCGCCGATCCCGAACCACAGGATGAACAGCGGGATGAGTCCGAGGTGCGGCAGTGCACGCAGCATCTGCAACGGTGGATCGACGGTTGCTTCGGCGAGCTTCGACAGTCCGACGAGCGCGCCGAGCACCACCCCGATCACCCCGCCCAGCACGAGTCCCTGAACAACACGGGTGCCGGAGACGGCGAGTGCCTCGACCAGCTGACCGTTGCGCAGCAACTGCACACCCGCGTCGAAGACCAAGGATGGTGCGGGCAGCACTCGCTCGGAGAGAACTCCGGCAGCGCTGGCGATCTGCCACAGAACGAGGAGCGCGAGGGGCGACAGACTGCGGACGACGGTCCATCGGTAGCGCTGCCACACAGACTGCTTCGGTGACGCGGGTGCGGGGCCGGCGTCGCTGACGCGCATGTGCACGGGCCCAGCGGGTGGGGCGTACGACGTGACGACCATGTTCACGTGCCTTCCGGTTAATGAGGAGCAGGTTCAATTCACCACCCTCCGTCACGATGCGGGTCCGAGAACAGGGTTCGAATCAGCGTGAATCTAGGTCGGGCAGAATCGCTGTCATGAACGTCGAGCCCATTCACACCGAACGCCTGACGCTGCGTCTGTACGAACCCGACGACGCAGACCGGATTCTCGCCTACTACAGCGACCCGGAAGTGTGCCGCTACCTCCTGCACGAAGCGTGGACGCACGCCGATGCTGTTGCGGCGGTGGGCAAACGGATGAAGCGAAGCGGGCTGCACACCCAGGCGCTCGCGATGGTCGTCGAACACGACGGGACGGTGGTGGGCAACGTCGAAGCATGGCTCGTTGACGGTTCGCCGGCACTCGTCGAACTCGGCTGGACGTTTTCCCCTGCCGTGGCCGGTCGTGGTTACGCGACCGAGGCAGTGAAAGCGTTGATCGAGCACGTGTTCTCACTGCCCCAGATCCACCGGGTCACGGCGCAGATGGACGGACGCAACGACGCGTCGGCCCGGTTGGCCGCCCGGGTCGGAATGCGTCAGGAAGCGCACTTCCGCCAGAACTGGTGGTGCAAGGGTGAGTGGACCGACACGCTCGTGTACGCGATGTTGCGCGAGGATCGCTGACGCACTCGAGTATGGTTTAGAAGTCCGCGACCGCTAAAAGATGTGCCAACGTACGCCGGACCACATCAGACTCTTCAACGGACCACCTACGCCCACGCTATGGCTTCGGCCAATACGGCCACAGCCGACTGAACTCGCGCGGTGTGCGGACCTTTTCGGCAGCTGCGTACCACAGGTCCGGAGTCGAGTTGTGGAGCCGAGATGGAACCTTGAGCGCTCTTGCCGGACCCTTTGCGATATAAACCGACATCGCTACGCCGAATGCCACGGCCAGCCACCCAGACGTTGAAACCCAAAAACCCTCTGCGAGAGCGAATCCGCCAACGAAAGACGCGACAAGCAGAGCACTTGCGATTGCTCTGCTGCGCAATTGGATCCGCTGGAACCCATTACGATGAAGCTGTACGTGATACATATTCAAACAATTCGTGTATTCGCGTTGAACCTGCGCCAAAGCGGTATTTAGGTGCGCACAGCGTTGGACAAGATCACGATAAACAGCACCTTCGACTACATCAGCCTTGGGCTTGATGGCATTAGCGACCACCGTTGCACGCTTGGCTTTCTTCAAATTCTGCTCATCAACCTTGAAGGGCCTCGCGCACAGCGCTTTCCCAGCAGAAGCCGGAACGTCGAACGAGGCGGCAGCTGCCCTATCGGCCAACGTCATGTCGTCTTTGTGACCAATTGCGGTAAAGACTGGCGTCTCCGATACAACAATCGCTTTAGCGACTTCGAACTCGTCGAAGGGAGACAACGTCTCGATTCTACCCCCACCCCGAGCCAAGACAACAATATCAGCGTCCGAGGCGGAGTGCCTTGCCAGAGCATTGACGATCGAGTCGGCCGCGCCGCGCCCCTGGAACGTGACACCCCGGTCTTCGACACAGGTGAAAGCCCTGCTTTTTTGGAGCTGGCCGAGCAAGTCGTTAGCGCCCTGAGAGCCGCGCGGAGATATAACAACAATCTTTTTCAGTTTTTGTGGCCACGGCATAGCTGGCGAATACGCAAGGTGATGCTCGAAATCGTCCGCTAGCCGGGAAGGGTCCACGCCACATCTAGCCAACTCCGCGCGGCGAATTTCTTGTAGGCGTGACAGACTTCCGACTTTCGCATAGTGAGGACCGACTCTAACTACGGCCACATACACCCGCCCATTGCTGTGGTCCATCTTGATGGAACCGTCCACGGTGATCTCATGGCCCGATTTCACATGTTGAATCAACGTTCTACCGTATCGGCGATTCAGGAACCGATCGATGTCCAACGCAGTGCGGGCATCGATTCTTGCATCGACTGCACCGACTCGTCCTTGTTGCTGTACGCAAAGGACGAACCGCAACTCTCGCCCAATTGCAAAGACTTTGCGACACTCACCCTTGACGGATGTGCGCAACTCGGCGAGGGAATCGGCAGCGTGCGACAGTACACCCGCCGGATCGAGAGCCGTCATTCCTAGAATCGCCACGTTGTCGTCGTGCACTTGCGTAATTGCCCGACGCTCCTCCTCATCCAGATCAATGTTCACTGCGTACTCCCCGTTCGCGTAGCTGTCGCAGAGGAATTTATACGAAGCATCCGACATGATCACGAGTACGAGTGGGGCCGCACCAGAACTGGTGGTGCAAGGGCGAATGGACCGACACCCTCGCGTACGCGATGTTGCGCGAGGATCGCTGACGCACATCATGCGACGTTCACCTCCGCGTCGGTTCCCCGACACCGGCCGGTGACCGCGGTGCGACAGTCTCGGAAAACTTCACTTTCCGAACCCTGGGAGTTTCACGAATGGCATCGCGTCGCAGAGCTGCTCTACTGGGCATCCTCGCACTGATCTCTGTCGTCTCCACGTCGATGGGCGGCGTCGCCACTGCCGTGTCGGCACGGACGGCGTCGCCGCTGTGTCAGGTTGCGGACCTGCTCCCCAGTGGATCGTCGTCTGGCCTCGGTTACCAATGTGCCGAAGCCGGTGCGCTTCTCGATCTGCCGATCGGTGATGTCCGCGCGACGCAACCCTCACTCGGGTACGACGAGGTGTACTACAAGCTCGGTCGCTACACGCTCGGCAAAGACGAGATCAACAAGAAGTTCGACGACTGGTGCGAGGCCAACGGCCAGGAGGAGGCCGCCTCGGCATCGCCCGATGCGCGACTGGACAATCCGTCGTCGTTCACCTGCACAGTCCCCGTCGGGCAGGAAACGCCCGACACCATCGCGCCCATGAAGACCGTCGTCATCGGGCCGGGCGGCGTGCCATACCTGACCGACGGACACCACACGCTGACCTCGTTCTACGAATCCGCTGACGGTGGACCGAATATGCATCTGCGTCTGCGGGTGGTCGCCAATCTCAGCGATCTGAACCCGGCGGATTTCTGGGCACGGATGAAAGCCGAGAAGTGGGTGTGGAACTACGACGTCGACGGCAACGAGGTTCCGGTGGAGCAGCTTCCGTCGGGAGTCGGCCTCGCCAAGTTCCAGAACGACAAGTACCGCAGCCTGATGTACTTCGCGCGCGACATCGGCTTCACACCCGGCACCATCCCCTTCCAGGAGTTCTATTGGGGCGCATGGGTTCGCGACTCGGCGGAAGTCGACATCAGCGGCTGGGACAGCAACAACCTGGCGAGCTACCTGAGCACCGTCGAATCGGTCTCGCGCGCTCAGGTGGCGGCCCCGAAAGACACAGTCATCGACAGCGGCCGCACCGCAGCGGAACTCGGCGCACTGGCTTCCTGGAACGACGGCAAGGCTGCTGGTAAGGGCGAGTTCGGGAAACTTTCCGCACCGTACGCGAACGACAAGCCCGGAAAACTGGCCTACGCCTTGCAGTACAAAATGGGGCTGCCCCGATAGGTGCATGTCAGGTCGCCGGGCCGGCGTTGTCACACACCGGCCTGGCGGCGAGACCGCAACCGCAAGACCACGCAGATGACGAAACCGCTTCCGGTACCGTCTCGCGTCATGAACCAGAAGCTGTGTGTGCTGCTGTGGGCGGCGGACGGACAAGCAGACGCGCTCACTCGTTACGAGGACACGGTGCTGGACCTGATTCCGAAGTACGGCGGCGAAGTAGTGAGCAGAGTCCGCCGAGTCGACACCGGCGACGGACCACTCGAGGTGCAGGTCATCCACCTACCGGATGATTCGGCCTTGCAGGCCTACATGAAGGACCCCGAGCGGCTTGCGCTCGCCGACGTCCATCGGCGGGCCGTGGCGAGAACCGAAATCATCCACGTGGAGACGCTCGTCTGATGGCTGCGCCGGCCGATGCGCCTACCAGCGATCGACGTGCAGAACCGTCTCGATCGGATCCCGCGGAGCAACCTTGAACGTCTCACCCGTGTAGTACGCCGTCGGAATCAGCGCGCCTTGATGGAAGTCCTCGGGGATGCCCAGCAGCTCGGATATCTCCGACTCACGGGCGAGATGAATTGTGGTCCACGCTGTTCCGAGACCACGTGCCCGTGCAGCCAGGGCGTAGTTCCACACCGCAGGCAACAACGAGCCCCATAAACCGGCCTGATTGCCGGCTGGAAGCGTCTTCCCTGCCTTGATGCACGGAATCAGCAGCACGGGAACTTCACCCATGTGCTCGCCGAGCCAACCGGCACTGTCGCCGACGCGCTTCTGAACCGATGCGCGTTCGGGATCGTCCGCGAACAAGGCCGAAGCGGATTGCTTCGATGCCTGGTACTCGGCGAACAGTTCGCCGTAGATCGCACCGATGCGGGCACGAAGATCAGGATCGGTGACGACGATCCACTGCCACCCCTGCTTGTTCGAGCCGGACGGGGCCTGCAGCGCGATCTCGAGACATTCCTTGATCAGCTCCATTGGCACCGGCCGCGTCAGGTCCAGGCGCTTGCGGACCGTACGCGTCGTAGTCAGCAGCTCGTCGGGAGTCAGATCAACGATCGGGAAAGAAGTCACCCTTCGATCATGCACCATGCGGCCTCTGCAGGGCCCGGTTGGTCAATTCCTCGTTCGCAGCGTCCCATCGCGCCGCCATGGACAGTCCCCCATGGCCGTCACCCTCATCGATGACGAGTGTCGAACCGGGCCAACGTCGGTGTAGATGCCACGGCGTGACAGCCGGTCCGGAAACGTCCTTTCGGCCGTGGATCAGGACGCCCGGAATGTCTCGCAGACCGTCGGCGCGATCGAGCAAGGGTGGATCGCAGAAGCCGTCGTGCGACCAGTAGTGCGCGGTCAACCGCACGAAGCCGAGTCGGAACCGGTCGTCGTCCCATCGCGGATTGCGCCGAACGCCATCGGTGCCGATCGATATGTGGACGTCCTCCCACAGCGCCCATTCTCGGGATGCATTGTCGCGCAACGTCAGATCGTTCGAATTGCACAGGCGGTTGTACGCGTCGACTATTCGGCCCTCACCGCGTCGATAGCCGACTCCGGCCTGCTCGGCAAATGTGGCGAACCGATCTCACGCCTCCGGGAAGACCGCGCCGACTCCCTCCGTAATCCAGTCGACCTCACCACGACCGGTCGTGGTGACGGCGAACAGGACGACGCCGAGAACACGCGTCGGGTGCGCGAGGGCGTAGGCGACAGCGAGGGTGGATCCCCAGGACACGCCGTTGACGATCCACGCCTCGACGCCGAGGTGCACACGCAGTGCTTCGATATCGGCGATCAGATGCGCAGTGGTGTTGGTAGCCAACGACGTCGAGGGATCGGACGCGTGCGGGGTCGACCGGCCGCACCCGCGCTGCTCGAATCCGATAGCGCGAACACGGGACAGGTCGAAGTGACGACGAAACTGACTGGCATTCAGGGTCCCGCCCGGTCCGCCGTGCAAGTAGACCGCCGGGACGCCGTCGGACGGACCCCATTGCTCCCAGTAGATGCATTGACCGTCCCCAACATCGAGCATTCCGTGCAGTGTCGGTTCGTCCTCCGGTGTCATAGCGCCATCACATCATTCGAGAGGCAGCATCTGTCGGATCACTGCCCACGCGGACGCGTCGACCCATGAGGGATTGGACTGCTGCGGCGACCGGAACACCTCGAGCGTCGACAGTTCCGCAACGGCATGCAGATCCGATGCGAGGATCGGCTGATCGAACAGCGTGATGTTCGTCGAGACCTTCCACTGGGAGCCGGGGACCGGGGTGCCGGTCAATCGACCCGCACCCCAGATCCCGCGTCGCGGGTGGCTGCTGACCCAGAACAACACGGGTTGCCCAGGTGCCATCAGACGAGTTCGATAGTTGTTCGCGACGCACCAATTCTCGTGCGCGCGTCCGGCGTCCACCATCGGTGCGAGGTCGGTCTTGTGCGGATTGCACTTGATCACCCATGCGCCGAGCGTCTGGTCCGTTATCGCGCGTGCCGTCACACTCGCCATCGTAATGACAAACTGGGCGACAGCGTCGTTGCCCTGCGCTGGGTCAACTGCCAACCCACCTGGTGTGGATGGCAGCACGTTGGGATCTCCCACTCGCCGGCGACGCCGGTCGGCCATTCATTCAGGCGGCGGCTTTCGCACCAGCTCGTGAACCATTTCGTGCCGCGACTACTCTGGCCTGATGTGTTCCAGCGACACCGAAAGGACACTATGACGACCCTGATACGAGGCGGGAATGCCCTGATCGAGGCACGAGCGTTCGAGGTCACCGTCGACGATGCCAACGGTGTCGACCTACTTGCGTTCCAGGTGAACACGGGTCGAAAAGTACGCAACGACGACGACTTCGTGTTCTTCAATCAGCCATCGTCGCCCGAGGGCGCAGTCCGGCTGTCATCGACGCGGTCGTTGAGCATCGACCTGCGTCTCGTGCCCACCGATGTCGAGGCCATCGTCGTTGCGGTTGCATCGGACAGCGCACTGTCGACTCGCGCCGGAATGACCGTCAGGTCGAGCGACATCGTCAGTCCAGCATCGGGTTTGACGACGGAAACTGCAGCAGTTCTGGTCGAAATCTATCGCCGCGGCGACGACTGGAAGGTGCGCAACGTGAGCGCCGGCTGGGACGCGGGCTTTGCCGATCTCGTCCGCGAACACGGGGTCGACGTCGAGGACACCGATACCCCGACAGTGCGTTCCGTAGCGGGCGAGGAACAGCTCTCGATGGTCAAACGCGAGAAGCTCGATCTCCGCAAGAAACATGTACACAAGGTGTTGCTGACGAAAGATGCTGTGGGACTGCGGGCTCGGATCATTCTTGTCATCGACAAAACCGGCAGCATGAGTAAGCAGTACTCGACGCGCGTAGTGCACAGAGTTGTCGAGCGAATGGTTCCGGTTGCAACCCAGCTCGACGACGACGGCGAGCTAGAACCCTACCTTTACGGCTCGTGGTACGCGCAGCTGCCAGTCATCACCGTCGCCGACACCGATTCCTGGGCCGACACCTACCTCCACCTGTACGGCTACCATGGCGGCATCGACTACTCGTCGATCGGCGGCACCAACGACGAACTGCCGATCATGAATCAGATCCTGTCCACGGTCGTCTCGCGTCAGCCCACGTTGGTGCTGTTCTTCACCGACGGTGGCTTCACCAAACGCGGGACGATCGCGAGCTTCATGCGGACGGCGTCGAGCGCGCCCATCTTCTGGCAGTTCATCGGTGTCGGCAAAGCGAACTACGGCGTTCTCGAAAAGCTGGACACTATGGAGGGCCGGCTCATCGACAACGCTGGGTTCTTCGCGCTCGACGACATCGACAAAGTCTCCGACGCCGAGCTGTACGAACGAATCCTCAGCGAATTCCCGGATTGGATACGTGCAGCTCGGGCGGCGAAGATAATCGACTGACGACGGACACCCGACCTGATGGAAGTCAAACCGCCTGTCGTGGACTCAGGCGGTACCGACCGCGTCGTTGCCCTGCGCAGCCGAGACCACCAGATTGTTTGCTGTGAGCCCGTTTCCGTTCTTGACCGCGTCGATCCACAGGTCGGTCGTTGACACAGCCGCGAAATTGGACTGGTAAAGCACCATCAGCGCCTTGTGAAGTTGTTCGGCTGAGACTGTCCCCGCCTCGTTCGAAAGGTTGATCGCGCCAGTGGCGTCGGACAGGATCTCGACGGTCAGGTCCAGTGCTTCGGCGTCGGCGCTGGTGGCGAGATCGCAGTTGTTGGTCATGTATCCGACGATCGTGACGGTGTCGACGTTGTTGCCCTGCAACCACTTCGCGACATCGGTGCCAGCAAAGACGCTGCTGTACTCCTTCTCGACCCGCTCGAAGGACGGCTGCACGACGGCCTGAATGTCGGGATGAAGCTCGTACGTCGGGGTTCCCTTGACGAAAGCAGGCGAGCCTTCGGGCATCTCGTGCTGCACGATGGCCACCGGAACATCCTGCGCCACAGCCGCTTCGATGGTACGAACGATGTTGGCCAACGACTCGTCGCGAGGCGGGTACTGAATCTTCAGAACTCCCTCGAAGTATTCCTGCTGTACATCGATAACGATGAGGGCTCTACGCGGTGCGGTCATGGACGTTCTCCTTCAGGTGGCGTACTCGGTCGATACCCATACTTCGGCACCGACCTTGCGTTCACGAGTGGCACGGATGCATACTTTCGATGAAATTGGGCCAATTCGTCGATCGGAGATTCATGCGCATCGCGCTGTACGTGTTCGACGGCATCACCATGTTCCACCTCGCCGCGCCGTTGATGGTGTTTGGCGAGGTGACGCGCCTCGGGCTGGCCCCCGACTGGGAGACGCGGGTGTGGTCCGACGAGCCAGGGTCGATCCGCACCGAGGAGGGCTTCCCCGTCGGCGAGATCGAGGGCCCTGAGATCGCCGATTGGGCCGACATCGTGATCGTGACGTCGTGGCCGGAGTCGTTGCCACACATCGGCGCTCACCTGTCCACCGCTCTTCGAGGCGCTCACAGACGGGGAGCCCAGATCGCGGGACTGTGTCTGGGGTCGTTTGCCGTCGCCGACACCGGACTGCTCGCGGGACGCCCTGCCGTCACCCATTGGTCCAAGATGACCGAACTGCGCGACCGCAATTCGCAACTGGGCCTCGACGAGTCCGTGCTCTACATCGACCACGGCGACGTCATGACCTCCGCGGGCACGGCGTCGTCGATCGATTCCTGCCTGCACATCGTCCGCAAGCACCTCGGCGCGGCAGCGGCAACGCGGGTCGCGCGCAGTCTGGTGGTCGCACCCCATCGCGACGGCGGTCAGGCGCAATACATCGAACGGCCGGTGATCGAGGCATCCGAGGACTCCGCGATCGCCGACGTCCAGAGCTGGGCGCTGGAGCGACTAGCCGAGCCCCTGCCGATCGAGCGCCTTGCCGAGCGGGCACGCATGAGCCGGCGCAGCTTCATCCGGCAATTTCAGTATGCGACGGGAACCACGCCCGCGCGCTGGATACTCGACCAGCGGCTCGACGCCGCCCGCAGCCAACTCGAAACGACCGGCCACAGTATCGAGACCATCGCTGCCTCGTGCGGATTCGGCAGCGCCGTCACCCTGCGTCAGAACTTCCACTCGGCGTTCGCCGTCACGCCGACGGCCTACCGGAAGCAGTTCGCGGTCGGTTGTGCAACCACGGACACCGCCGACAGGCGAGGATGAGCAACGTGATCCTGTGGATAGTTGCCGGAGTCGAGCTCGCCGCCATCATCGCGCTCGGTGTGGTTCTCATCGTGTCTCGACGAAAGTTGAAGCACACGCGTCGGGCACTCGACCGCGCTCTCGAATCGCAGCAACGCCGTAAGCGACGCGGCCTGGTGCCCTTCGCGATCAGAACCGCCTTCCACACCACGGACCTACTCATCAACAAGGGATTCGGCGCGACAGTCCGCAACTCCGTCGAAGACCTCGCGGGCTGGGCCAAGGTCGAACGCCCCGACCTGGCACGCATGACCGCCGACGGCGACATCGTGGTCATGTTCTCCGACATCGAAGGGTCCACCGCCCGCAACGAAGAACTGGGCGACCGCGGTTGGGTGAAACTGCTCGAGAAGCACAACAAGCTGATCCGCAAACACGTCGACGACCACGGCGGACATGTGGTCAAGAGCCAGGGCGACGGTTACATGATCGCCTTCTCCGACCCGGCCGAGGCCGTGCGCTGCGGAGTGGAAGTCCAAGAAGCCCTGCTGAAGAACCCAGATCGGTGGGACCGCATCCGCGTGCGCATGGGCGTGCACGTCGGCAGCTCGGTGCGTCGAGGCGACGACCTGTTCGGACTCAACGTGGCCATGGCGGCAAGAGTGGCGAACCAAGCCGAGGGCGGAGAAATTCTTGTCAGCGAGCCGGTGCGTGACGCCATCGCCAGGGCGGACGGCCTGACTCTGGGGACGCCCCGCGACGTCGAACTCAAGGGAATGAGCGGAAGCTTTCAGTTGTATCCGGTGGCGCTGCCGGCACTTCCGAGTGCGGAGACCGGCCACGCGAGCGCATGAATGTCCCATTCACAACGTCTGAACGCGTGAATGTCGCATTGATCCCAACCGGGGGGCGAACTGTGGACCGCGGACGGCTGGCGGCTGATGCTAAGTCCGAAAGTTGTTGCCCCCGAACGAATGAATGGCCCATTCACAACGTCTGAGCGCGTGAATGGGCCATTCATCCCGAAAAGGGGGGGGTGGTGAAGCAGGCAGAAGAACTACTGCTTCGCCGACTCCAGTGCCTCGTTGAACGTCGTGGACGGACGCATCACTGCGGCGGTGGCTTCGGGGTCCGGGTAGTAGTACCCACCGATGTCGACCGGGTTGCCCTGTACCGCGTTGAGCTCGCCGACGATTTTCTCTTCGTTCTCCGCGAGGGTCTTTGCCAGAGCTGCGAAATGCTTGGCCAGCTCGGTGTCCTCGGTCTGCTCGGCGAGTTCCTGTGCCCAGTAGAGGGCGAGGTAGAACTGGCTGCCACGGTTGTCGAGTTCACCGGTCGAGCGCGACGGGCCCTTGCTGTTCTCGAGCAGCTTGCCGGTGGCCGAGTCGAGTGCGTTGGCGAGGATGGTCGCCTTGACGTCACCGGTCTTGGTTCCCAGGTCCTCGAGGCTGACTGCGAGAGCCAGGAATTCACCCAGCGAATCCCAGCGGAGGTGATTCTCCTCGATGAGCTGCTTGACGTGCTTGGGGGCCGAACCGCCAGCGCCCGTCTCGTACAGTCCACCGCCGGCCATCAGCGGAACGATGGAGAGCATCTTGGCGCTGGTGCCGAGTTCGAGGATCGGGAACAGGTCGGTGAGGTAGTCACGCAGGATGTTGCCGGTCGCGGAGATGGTGTCGAGCCCGCGGATGAGACGTTCCATCGTGTAGCGGATCGCACGAACCTGCGACATGATCTGGATGTCGAGGCCCTCGGTCTCGTGATCCTTCAGGTACTTGCGCACCTTGCCGATCAGCTCGTTCTCATGCGGGCGGTACGGGTCGAGCCAGAAGACGACGGGCATTCCGGACTCACGGGTGCGTCGCACTGCCAACGCAACCCAGTCGCGGATCGGTGCATCCTTGACGATGCACAGACGCCAGATGTCACCCTCTTCGACGTCCTGCGTCAGCAGAACCTCGCCCGTCGCCAGGTCGGTGATGTTCGCGACGCCACCGGCAGGGACCTCGAACGTCTTGTCGTGCGAGCCGTACTCCTCGGCCTTCTGCGCCATCAGGCCGACGTTGGGAACGGTGCCCATCGTCGTCGGATCGAACTGACCGTTGGTCTTACAGAAGTTGATCATTTCCTGGTAGATGCGGAAGAAGGTCGACTCCGGGCTGACTGCCTTGGTGTCCTTCGGCCGACCATCCGCGCCCCACATCTTGCCGCCGCTGCGGATCATCGCAGGCATCGACGCGTCGACGATGACGTCGCTGGGCGAATGGAAGTTCGAGATTCCGCGTGCAGAGTCGACCATCGCCAGCTCCGGACGAGTCTCGTGGCACTTGTGCAGGTCGTCGATGATCTCCTCGCGCTGCGCGCTGGGGAGTGCCTCGATCTTGCTGTAGAGGTCCGAGAGGCCGTTGTTGACGTTGACGCCGAGCTCCTCGAACAGGTCACCGTGCTTGGCGAACGCGTCCTTGTAGAAGACCTTGACGGCGTGCCCGAAGACGATGGGGTGCGAGACCCGCATCATCGTGGCCTTGACGTGCAGGGAGAACATGATGCCCGTCTTGTAGGCATCCTCCATCTGCTCCTCGTAGAACTCGATGAGCGCCTTCTTGCTCATGAACATGCTGTCGATGACGTCGCCGTCGGTGAGCGACACCTTCTCCTTGAGAACGATGGTCTCGCCGCCCTCGGTCAGCAGCTCCATCTTGACCTCGCGGTCGCCTTCGACGGTCATCGACTTCTCGCCGTGGTAGAAGTCGCCGTGGCGCATGTGCGCGACGTGAGTGCGCGACGCCGGCGACCATTCACCCATGCTGTGCGGGTGCTTGCGTGCGAATTCCTTGACGGCCTTGGGTGCGCGGCGATCCGAATTGCCCTCGCGCAGAACGGGGTTGACTGCGCTGCCGAGGCACTTGGTGTAGCGGTCGCGGATTTCGCGCTCTTCGTCGGTCTTCGGGTTCCCGGGGAAGTCGGGGATCGCGTAACCCTTGTCCTGCAGTTCCTTGATCGCGGTCAGCAACTGCGGAACGGAGGCACTGATGTTGGGAAGCTTGATGATGTTGGTGTCGGGCAGCTGCGTCAGCTTGCCCAGCTCGGCGAGGTTGTCGGTCACTCGCTGGTCTTCGTTGAGGTAATCGGGGAACTCGGCGAGGATGCGGTTCGCAACCGAGATGTCACTGGACTCGACGTCGATGCCGGCCGCGCTGGCGAAAGAACGTATGACCGGCAGAAACGCGTGAGTCGCCAGCATCGGCGCCTCATCGGTCAGGGTATAGATGATGGTCGGCTTCTTCGCTGTCATGTTTCGCCTTTGCCTCAGTTTCGACGTCGTCTTTTGGATGCGTTCGTCCTCAACTTTAATCTTCGTTCTCGCCGCTGTGGGGGGCAGTGGGGTATCACTCCATCTGCGCATCCAAGTTACCGACCAGTAGGGCGCTCAAGGGATTCGAG
The DNA here is from genome assembly GCF_002258365.1 of Rhodococcus sp. 06-221-2. Classification (NCBI taxonomy): domain Bacteria; kingdom Bacillati; phylum Actinomycetota; class Actinomycetes; order Mycobacteriales; family Nocardiaceae; genus Rhodococcus; species Rhodococcus sp. 06-221-2. The sequence goes on along the minus strand of NZ_NOYJ01000024.1, from coordinate 54,535 downwards.
ACCGTGCTCGGTCCCGCCCCTGACCACCGTCGGGCCATCCGATTTGCCCGATTAGGAACAACATCGGCCTCGCCGTCCGTTGAACCGAGTATGACGACCTACAAGACTGTCAATCCTGCCGACGGCACAACCGTCAAGGAATTCGAAACTCTCGACTCGGCCGGCATCGAGCGCGCCCTCGCGGATGCGCACGCCGGTTTCCAGACGTGGCGCAAGACCTCACCCGAGCATCGCGCAGACATCCTGCACAAGGTCGCCGACCTGTATGTCGAGCGCGCCGACGAACTGGCCCGCACCATCTCGCTCGAGATGGGCAAGCCACTGACCGAGTCTCAGGGCGAGGTCGAACTGTCCTCGAACATCTACCGTTACTACGCCGACAACGGCCCACGCTTGCTCGAGGACGAGACACTCGACGTGCCCGGGGCGGAAATCAGTGTGCTGCAGCGCAAGCCCGTGGGCGCGCTCGTCGGCGTCATGCCGTGGAACTTCCCGTACTACCAGGTAGCCCGATTCGCCGGCCCGAACCTGATGGTGGGCAACACGATTCTGCTCAAGCATGCACCGAACTGCCCGCAATCGGCATTGCTGATGGAAGAGATCTTCCGGCAGGCCGGGTTGCCCGAAGATGCGTACATCAACATTTTCGCGACCAACGAGCAGATCGCCGACATGATCGCCGACGCTCGCGTGCAGGGCGTCTCGCTCACCGGAAGTGAGCGGGCCGGAACGTCCGTCGCCGAGACGGCGGGGCGCAACCTCAAGAAGGTCGTGCTCGAGCTCGGCGGTTCGGACGTGTTCATCCTGCTCGACTCCGCAGACATGGACGCCACCGTCGAATCCGCAACCCGTGCGCGCCTGTCCAATGCAGGCCAGGCCTGTAATGCCGCCAAGCGCATACTCGTCGCCGAAGACGTCTACGACGAGTTCGTCGCCAAACTGGTCACCTCCTTCGAGGCTGTGCAGACCGGCGATCCATTGGATGCCAACACCACCCTCGGTCCCCTGTCGTCGCAGACCGCTGCCGACACGTTGATCGAGCAGATCGACGACGCGGTGTCCAAGGGCGCGACACTGCTCACCGGCGGCAAGAAGATCGACGGACCGGGTGCGTACGTGCAGCCGACCCTGCTGACCGACGTGACGCCGGACATGCGTGCCTACACCGAGGAACTGTTCGGCCCCGCAGGCGTCATCTACAAGGTCCAGAACGCCGACGAGGCAATCGAATTGGCGAACTCCTCCCCCTACGGACTGAGTGGTTCGGTGTGGAGCGCAGACCTCGACAACGCCCGGGACGTAGCAGAGCGCCTCGAGGTGGGAATGGCCTTCGTCAACGAGCACGGCACCACACTGCCTGGCCTGCCGTTCGGCGGCGTGAAGCGCTCCGGCGTCGGCCGCGAGCTGGGACCGTGGGGCATGAACGAATTCGTGAACAAGAAGCTCGTCCGAGTCTCCGCCAAGTAGCCGTACTCGCCGATGCTCCCCGGGCAGTTGCTCGGGGAGCGTCGCGCTGCTGCGGTCATACTGTCTCGATGATCGTCGAACACGCCCTGCTGCATGTCATCCCCCACCGAACCGACGAGTTCGAAACCGCGTTCGCCGACGCGAAATCGATCATCGCGTCGATGACGGGGTTCGTGAATCTGACCCTCTCGCGGGGCATCGAGCAGCCGAATACCTACCTGCTGTTGGTGAAGTGGGAACGACTCGAAGACCACATCGACGGCTTTCGTGGTTCCGACGAGTATCAGCAGTGGAAGGCGCTACTGCATCACTTCTACGATCCGTTCCCCGTCGTCGAGCATTTTGCTCCGATGTACGAGGCGTAAGAGTTAGGTTCGTGTCTCGACCCTCTCGCCGCACCAAGGAGATTTCCGTGGCCAACGCTTCGTCGTTCGTATCCAAGCAGGACGACCTCGAGATCAGCACCTATACCTGGGCGACGTCCGCGGACCCTGCTCGCGGTGTCGTACAGATCGCACACGGGCTCGCCGAGCATGGCAGTCGTTACGCACGCTTCGCTGCCGCACTGAACGACGCCGGCTTCCACGTCGTCGCGTCGGATCACCGCGGCCATGGCCAGTCGATCGTCGACACCCCGGGTGATTTCGGGGCCGCCGCGTTCGCCGGCCTGTGGGCGGACATCGAGCAACTGGGCGAATCACTGCTCACCGAGTACCCCGACCTGCCTCTGTTCTTGTTCGCTCATTCCATGGGATCCTTTGCTACCCAGCATGTTCTGATCGAGCGATCGGATCTGTACGAGGGCGTGGTGCTGTCGGGTTCGACGACACTCGACGTGCTCGCCGCCGGAATGGCCGACGCCCCTGCCGGTGACCTGAGTGTGTTCAACGCCGCCTTCGAGCACCGCACCGGATACGAGTGGCTCTCGCGCGACGAGGCCGAGGTGGACGCCTACGTCGCAGATCCACTGTGCGGCTTCGACCTTCCGGCGTCGACGGTGCCCGCGCTGTTCGGTGAGGCCGAGAAGCTCGCCGATCCCCACAACCTGGAGCAGATCCGCTCGGACCTCCCCCTGCTCATCACGTCGGGAACGGACGACCCACTCGCCGGCGGCGGCCAGTTGATCGAGACACTGGCGTCCCGCTACCGCGAGGCCGGCATGAGCGATGTAACCGTCACCCTGTACCCCGGCGCGCGCCATGAAATTCTGAACGAGACCAATCGCGACGAGGTCACCGCCGACATCATCGGCTGGCTCACCGAGCGCGCCGGGTAATACTTACCGCCGTCGAAGCTGCACGGGCTGCCCGTCCTCGGGGAAGGGCAGCGACGTGAAGTTCAGCGGTGCAACGTAATCGGGGTCGACTGTCCAGTCGAACCGCAGCAGCAAGTGATGCATGATCGTCTTGATCTCCGCCCCGGCGAAGAACATGCCGATGCATTTGTGGACGCCGCCGCCGAACGGCTCCCACGCATAGCGGTGCACCTTGTCCTCGCGGCGATCGGCGGCGAACCGTCCGGGATCGAATTGCTCGGGGTTGGGCCAGTACTGCTCCATGTGATGCGTGAAGTGCGGCGCGACAGAGGCATACGTTCCCGCGGGGACGAACTTGCCTTGCACCTCCGTGTCCTTCACGGCACGGCGGGCCACTACCGGTGTGGGCGAGACCAGGCGCAAGCACTCCTTCATGACCAGATCGACGTTGGTCAGCTCGTCGAGTTGCGCGAACGACGGAGCATCGGTGCCCAGCGCCTCGCATTCGGCCCGGCACGTGTCCTGCCACTCCGGATGCTGGCCGAGGTACTGCATCATCGTAGACAGCGTGATCGTCGACGTGTCGTGCGCAGCCATGAGCAGGAAGATCATGTGGTCGATCACTTCGTCGTCGGAGAAGTGCTCTCCGTCGTCACCCTCGATGTGGCACAACACCGAGAAGAGATCGTCGGTCTCGGTGGCTCGACGGGCCGGGAGATAGCGGCGGAAGAACTGGTCGAGCACCGCTCGGCCGTCCAAACCCCGCTTCCACCGCGTGCCCGGAACCCGATAGCGCACGATCGACGTGGCGGCCTGCACGCAGGCAATGAAACTCGCATTGAGCTCCGCAATGTCGGCGTCCGTCGTTCCCTCGGCACCGCCCATGAAGATGCTCGTCGCGACGTCCAGCGTCAGCGCTTTGAGCGCCGGGTAGACCTGGAAGTCGAGGCCCGGCTGCCACGCGTCCAAACCTGTTGCCGTGACGGGATTCAACGCTGCGACGGACTTGGTCAGCCGGTCCCGAGTGAAGGCCTGCTGCATGATTCGTCGATGACGTAGGTGCTCCTCGGAGTCGAGCAGCATCAGCCCGCCGTGGAAGAACGGCCCGATCAACAGCGACCAGCCGTCACCGTTGGCGAACGCCTTGTCCGCGTTCTGCAGCACTTGCTGACACGCATCGGGACCGAGAACGGTGATCCACTTCTGCCCGGCCATCGTCATCCACGAGACCTCGCCGTACTTGTCCCACCGACTACCGAGCAGCTTCAGAGGGTCTCGAATGTACTCGAGCGTGTGTCCGACGACGGGAAGACCGCCGTCGCCGAACACCGGTTGGAGAGCTGAATCTGCGGGTGGAGCAGCCAGAGCACGTGCCATTGTCGACCTCCGTCAATCTGACATGACGTCATGTCAGATGAGATGTAGTCTGCGTCACAGCCACGGTCTCTGTCAAGATCTACCCATGCCCCCTAAGACGCGTCGCTACAACGGCATGAGCGCCGACGACCGCGCGGCCGACCGCCGAGCGAGATTGCTCGACGCCGGCCTCGAGGTATTCGCGGCAGCCGGAGCGAAGGGTGCGACCATGACCGCGATCTGCGCACACGCCAAGCTGACCGAGCGCTACTTCTACCAAAACTTCCGCAGCAGAGACGACTTGCTCGAGCAGGTCGTGGAATCGGTGTCCGCCGAGATACGAACGGCAGCGCTGGATGCACTGCACTCCCCCGCCCGGACCGTCGACGAGAAGGTACACAACGCGGTGACCGCGTTCGTCGGCGTCCTGACCGAGGACCGCCGCAAGGGCCGGGTCGCGATGATCGAATCGCTGGCCGTCGACTCCCTCCGCGAATACCGACGAAAGTCATTGCGCGGCTTCGCCCATCTGGTGGCCGAACAGTCGCGCGAACTCTACGGCGAGAAGGCTTGGCCGCAACCACAGTCGGAGATCAACGGACTGCTGTTCATCGGCGGATTGGCCGAACTCGTGATCGCCTGGCTGAACGACGAAATTGACATCGCACCTGCAGACATCGTCGACGCCGCAACACGTCACTTCATCGCAACCGCGCACCGCTGAGGTGCGCTACGCGCAGTGGCGTGATTATGTGCCCGCAGAGGCACTTACCCGCACCACTGCGCCGGAGGCGCACTACTACCGGTCGAAGTGCGCCTTCGAGATCTGTCCGTGCACGCCGACGGTCTTGTCGACCACCTGCGAGACAGTGAAGTTCGCGGCAGCGGAGAGGTACGCATACGCCGTCGCTCGGTCCATGCCGAGGTCCGTCTCCAAGAAGTCCAGAGCGTTGACGACCGCGCGACGCATCGCCGCGTTCAGGTCCGAACTCTGGCCGCCGACTGCCCCGTCCGGATCTGACAGGCCGATCGGAATCCACGAGTCCTCGTTCTCGGCAAAGGGATACGAGTACGCGACCGACGGCGCGTCACCGCTGCCCGCCTTGCAGACCGTAAGGCGGAAGGTGCCGCGCAGAGACCCCTCCATCGCAGTGAGGGCCACCTCACCGTCACCCATCGCCATGTGTGGATCGCCGACATAGAACAGCGCGCCCTCCGCGAACACGGGAAGGTAGAACGTCGAGCCGACGCCGAGCAGACCGACGTCGATGTTGCCGCCGCCGAGCGTCGGGGGAATCGAGTTGGCATTCGGGGATGTCAGACCCGGGTCGCTGGCGAACGCCACGCCCATCATGCCCATGAACGGGCGCAACGGAAAGCGCACGGCCGCATCGCCGTACCGCATCACGCCCTGTCCGTCCTCGACGGCCGTGAACGTGGACACGTTGCCGTACTGCGTCGGGTCACCCGATTTCCTGCCGTCGCTGCCGATCGGCGGCATGACCTCGTCCAGGCTGATGCCCGCCGGTGCCTCGCCGGACGCTGTGACCGCCAGAGCGCCCTTGCCGTGCCTGCTCGACACCACCCCGTACGGCACCCGCGGAACGGCCTCGAGTGTCTCGATCTTGAGAACGTCCCCGCGCTGAGCGCCCTCCACGAACACCGGACCGGTCACCACATGCGGTCCGTCGACGTCGAAGTTGCGTACCGTCCTGTCGTATCCGCTGGCAATGTCGATGGCGTCCTGGAGGACGTCGGACTCCGAAACGCCTTTGCCGCCGAAGAATTCGACGGGATCGCGGCCCTGGTCCTCGAGAATGCCCTCGTGGCTGAGCGCATCGATGGTGACAGTCTCGCCGGACTTCATCTGCAGTACCGACTCCGATTCGACCGTCGGGACGTAGCCCCACAGAACCTTGTCGACCTCCGAGCTCAGGTAGTGGTCTCCCGAGATGTCGCCCGATCCTGGGTTGAGAATGGCACCCGCGGGCGCTACCGGAGCCGACGAACTTGTTGACGCCGTAGTGGTCGAGGACGTCGAACACGCTGCTGTAGTTGCCAAACCAGCCCCTGCGCTCAACGCTGCCACCGCCCGAATGAAGCCGCGTCGACCGATTCCTTTGCTGATCGTTTCCGCTGCGTGCTCTGCCATCGACTGCGCCATGCTGCCTCCTGAATTGTCCGAATATCGAACGTAGATCAGGGGTGTTTCTCAGCAGTTACGAACGCGCGTCACGCGAATTGCTCAGCGACTCAACTGGGGTCGCTGCCGGCGATCGCCGACCACCAGATCGCGGTGACAGCTGCCAACGGACTTACTGCCAGAAATTGAGCAAAGCCCCCACCGTCGACGATCAACCACAGCAGCCCGATGAACGGGCCGGCCACCGCTGCGGGGGCGTCGAGCATGATCCGACGACGCAGCGAACCGAATCTGGCGCTGCGCGTGCGCAGATCGGAGTCGTTGAGGCGCGGGGCATCGAGAGGTGTTCCCGGCGGTAAGGACGATCGACGCCGACCAGACGGCAACGCAACAATCCCCGGTTCGACGACGAAGGCGCGGCGTCCGAGAAACGACCTACCGACCTTCGCTTCGGCGTCGGGGACCAATCCGAGAAGACCGATGTGGAAGTAGACGGGGTACCAGGCCCGCCCGCCGTTCTCGTGGACTTCCAGGTACCCACGCGAGCGCATGCGGTGTTGAAACCGAACACGACGCACGGCGATTCGGTTCCCAGAGCGTGCTGCGGATCGTTCGGCCAACAAGGCCGAGCCCACCGACCAACCCGTCCAGATAAGCACGACGAGCGCAACCACCAGGCCGAGCGGGGTGACGACAGCGGTCGATGCCGCGACAACCAGCGTGATTGCCGCGACACCGACCGGATATCCAAGCCCGTTGTCTATTTCAGGAACCCGACCTTCGACATGTCGATGTCGCCGAATCCTGGGGCACCGAAGTTGGCGAGATTGGACTTCGTCGCGTACGTCGAAGGGCGCTGGAACATCGTCAGGCTGTGGCCCTCGGCCCAGATCGCCTTGTCCGCCTCGTTGTAGTCGGCGATACGTGCTTCGTCGTCGAGCTCGCCCGCAGCCTTGTCGAGTAGTCCGTTGATCTCCTCGGACCCGACCTGGCCGTAGTTCTGCAGCGTGCTGCCGGGCGTCAGGCGGAAGATGCCGTCAGCGCTGGACGTGTACGGCGTTCCCTCCCAGGTGAAGTGGGTGACATCGAAGGCACCCACCAGGATGTACTTCTCGAAGAAGTCGTCCGACGGCACCGCATCGATGATGAGGTTGGCACCGACAGCCTTGAGGTTCTGCTGGATGATCTGCGCTTCCTGCGTCGCGTTCGGAGTATCGGCCGGAATGACGTCGTGCAGATCGAGCTGTTGGCCGTCCTTGGACCGGAAGTCTCCGTTCATCGTCCAGCCTGCGGCATCGAGCTCGGACTTCGCCTTCTCGGGATCGAACGTGATATCTCCGTTGTTGGCCTGGTAACCCTTCTGTCCGTCGACGTAGATATGACTGTTCAGCACCGTCGGGTTCGAGGTGATCTGGCCCAGCTGCGAGGTGGCCAGGTAGTCGCGGTCGATCGCCTTCATCAGAGCCAACCGGACCGCCTTGTCGGACGTGATGCGTCCGGGCGCGCCGTTGAAATCGAAGTGGCGGTACTGCGGACCCAGGCTTTGCCGCAGGTCGATGTTCGGGATACCCCGGGCGACCTTGAATGCGTCAGCGCTGCTGCCCAGTTCGTAGTAATCGATCTCGCCACTCTGCAACGCGCCGACGGAGGCTGTCGAATCGAGCGGCAGGAACGTGATGGTGTCGAGCACCGCTGGGTTTTCGCCCCACCAATCAGGATTGCGCTCCGCAACAATGCGCTTGCCACCGGGCTCGATGTTCCGGATACGGAACGGGCCTGCGGTGGCAGGCATCGTGCTCACGGATCCGGTGTTGAATGCATCGACGCTGTTCACCGACTCGGCGGGCATCAGCGGGGAGAACAGCGATGGCCAGTCCGCGAACTTCTCGGCGAAGGTCAGAATCACCTGTTGGTCGTTCTCGCCGCGCACCACGGATTCGACCTTGTCGTACCCGGCCGTGGATGACGCCTCGTAAGCCGGGTCCTTACCGCTGTTCGACGTCCACGTCGCCACGAGGTCTGTGTAGTCCAGCGGCCTCCCGCTGCTCCACTTGGCCTTGGGATTGATGTTGTACGTGATGACCTGCTTGCCGTCGACCTCCGACTCGGTGATGTCGGTGAAGAAGTCCGTGTCCACCGTCAGACTCGCGTCGGCTGCGGCGGTGAACGACCTCGGCATCAGCGCGGCGTAGAACCGCGAGGTATCGACCGTGGTGCCGTCGATTTGGTAGTAGTTGTAGTTGGCTGTCACCTGCGTGAGCGGGAAGTTCATGTTTCCGCCCTGCTGCAGATCGCTGATCGGATGCGGATTGATCTGCGCTCCGCTCTCGAAGGACGCGGGCGCATCGGGGTTGGGCCCGGTATCGCCGGAGCTGCACCCCGCCACCAGTCCCACAGTGGTCACGGCCACCGCGATCGGGACCAGTGCCCGAAATAGCTTGGCTCTCATCAATTCACCTTTCTCAGTGTGCACGTAACCTGCAGGGTCAGATGGCGTCGGCCAGTGCTGCGGCCTCGGCGATTCGGGCTCGTTGGAGCACGGGATCGGGGATGGGGATGGCTTTGAGCAGCGCCCGTGTGTACGGGTCCTTCGGTGCGTCGAAGATCTGCTCCGTCGGACCCTTCTCGACGAACACTCCGTTGCGCATCACCGCTACTTCGTCGGCGAGGTGACGCACCACCGAAAGATCGTGCGAGACGAACAGATACGCCAGACCGAGCTCCTCCTGCAGATCCTGCAGCAGGTTGAGCACACCCGCCTGGATCGACACGTCGAGAGCAGACACGGGCTCGTCGAGCACCAGGATCGACGGCTTCAGCGCCAAAGCCCGTGCAATGCCGACTCGTTGGCGCTGCCCGCCGGAGAACTGGGTGGGATACCGATCCGCGAGCTCGGGACGCATTCCGACGGTGTCCATCAGTTCTCGAACTCGGCGGGTTCGCTCGTCGACCGGGACGCCGTTGATCTTCAGCGGCTCGGCGATGATCTCCCCCACCGGCATGCGCGGGTCGAGCGAGCCCATCGGATCCTGGAACACGATTTGGATGTGGGCGCGCAACTTTCGTTGCTCGGCGCGGCTCAGGCTGTAGGGCTCGACGCCGTTGATCTTGATCGAACCCTGCTGCGGCTTCGCGAATTCCATGATCTCGAGGAGAGTCGTGGACTTTCCGCACCCGGACTCACCGACGATCGCCAGTGTGGACCCCGCATGCACATCGAAGCTGATGCCCTGCACCGCAGGCACTTCCCCAGCCCGACGCCGCAGCACGGAACCCTTGAACATCGGGTAGCTCTTGTGCAGGTCGGTCACCGACAGCACCGGAGCGTCCTTGGACACCGTCACCACGAGCTCCGCGGGGGCCTCCGACCGTGGGGCACCCTCGAACTCGGCCTCCACCGACTCGGCCGTCGCCGCGTCGACGCGGATGCACGCCGCCCTGTGATTCGGTGCCACCTGAACCAACGGCGGTTCGCCTTCGTCGCAGGCCTCCGTGTGCAACGGACACCGGGGCCCGAACGGGCAGCCCGTCGGGAGATTCACCAGGGCGGGCGGCGTGCCCTCGATAGGCACCAGCCGCTCCTGCGCGGGACGATCCGGGCGAGGCACGGAGCCGAGCAAGCCGACGGTGTAGGGCATCGACGGGTGTGCGTACAACTCGTCGACCGGAGCTGTCTCGACAGCGCGCCCGGCGTACATGACCATGGCCCGGTCGGCAACGCCGGCAACGACTCCCAGGTCGTGGGTGATGAACACGACGCCTGCGCCGGTGACGTCGCGGGCCGTGCGCAGCAGATCCAGGATCTGGGCTTGGATCGTCACGTCGAGGGCCGTGGTCGGCTCGTCGGCGATGATGAGATCGGGATCGTTCGCGATGGCCATCGCGATGACGACGCGTTGGCGCATCCCTCCGGAGAACTCGTGCGGGTAGGACTTCGCCCGTGTTCTCGGATCGGCGATGCCGACCAGATCGAGCAGTTCCAGGGTGCGGTCGTGGACCTTCGCCTTGCTCAGCGACGGGTTGTGCACAGAGATCGCTTCGGCAATCTGGTCGCCGATGCGGTAGATGGGCGTCAACGCCGTCAGCGGATCCTGCGAGATCATCGCTACCGAACGTCCACGCTCACGCGACATTTCGCGATCCGACAAACCGAGCAACTGTCGCCCGTTCAGCTCGATGGATCCGGTGACACGTGCGGACTCCGGGAGCAAACCCATGACCGCGAGGGACGACACCGACTTGCCCGAGCCGGACTCGCCGACGATGGCCATGACCTCGCCCTTGTCGACCTGGTAGTCCAAGCCTCGCACTGCGGTGACGCGCCCCTCCTCGCTGGGAAAGCTGACCTCGAGTCCGCTGACCTTCAACACCGGCACTGTCTCAGCCACGTGCCTGTCCCCTCGTCGAATTCGGATCGAATGCGTCGCGCAGGCCGTCGCCTACGAAGTTCGTCGCCAGCACGATCAAAACCAGTGCGCCACAGCAGAACGCGAACAGCCACGGATATGTCAACGCGGACGACGTACCGTCTGCGATCAACGTGCCGAGCGAGACGTCGGGTCGCTGGACACCGAAGCCGAAGTAGCTCAGCGATGCCTCCCCGATGATGGCGATACCCACGTTGAGCGTGACGTCGACGATGAGGATGGAGGCCATCGACGGCAGCACGTGCTTGCCGATCACGCTGCTCGGTGTTGCGCCCATGTACTTTGCGGCGCGGATGAATTCGCGTTCACGTAGGGACCGCGTCATCGCGCGAATGATGCGTGAGGTGATCATCCACGCGAAGGCCGCGAGCAGCAGCACCAGGATGAAGAAGCTCTTGTCGCGGAACAACGGAGAGCAGATAGCGATCACCAGGAAGCTGGGTACGACGAGCAATACATCGGCGACCCACATCAGCGCACGGTCGGTCCAACCGCCGAAGTACCCCGCCACCGCGCCGACGACGCCGGCAAGCACCGTGGAAATGAGCGCGACGAGCATGCCGATGATCAGCGACTTCTGCAGACCGCGCAGCGTCTGAGCCAGAACATCCTGGCCGATCTGATTGGTGCCGAACCAGTGTCGTGTGGTCGGCGGCGAGTTGAGCGCGTACGCGTCGAGTTCCTCGTAGGTGAACGGGATGAAATGCGGGAGCACGAACGCGCCGACAAACATCGCGAGAAGGACCACGATGCCCACCAGCGCCGGCCGGTTGCGCAGGAACCGGCGCAGCACCAACCGCCGACGGGTGATCGGGGCAGACGAGTCGATCGGGCCCTCGACCGCAGCGATCTCGGGAACCACAGGTGTCGCCATCGCCGGTCCTTTCCTCTACTCGAAGTGGTGGGTCAGTCCGCGTAGCGAACGCGCGGATCCAAAGCAGCAGTGAAGATATCGGTCAACATTCCGGAAACCAGGACCGACAGCGCAGTGAAGAGCGAGACCGCGAGCGTGATGTTGATGTCCTGACTGGTGATGCCGTAGATCAGCCAGTCACCCATGCCATACCAGCCGAACACGCGCTCGGTGAACGTCGCGCCGGTGATCACCGCACCCATACCGAATGCGAACAGTGTGGCCATCGGGATCAACGCAGTACGGAAGCCGTGCTTGAAGATTGCGCGCCCGCGCGTGAGCCCTTTGCCGCGGGCAGTACGGATGTAGTCCATGTTCAGCTCGTCGAGCATCGAACTGCGCATGTACCGGCTGTACCCACCGATGGTGAACAACATCAGCACGACGGTCGGCAACAACAAATGTTGTGCGCGGTCGAGTATTTCGTTCATCAGACCGGGGGCGAGCGTCGTCGACGTTTCGCCGGTGTACTGGAAGAACTGACTGCCGGTGCTCTGATTGACCTGCACAGCAAGGTACTTGAGCACCGGGGCCAAAACCAGGATCGGGGTGCTGATGAGAATGAACGTCACCACCGTTGCGACGTGGTCGAAGATCTTGTACTGCCGGACGGCACCGTACGCACCGACGAGGGTTCCCAGTACCGCACCGAGGACGGTGCCGAGCACGACCAACCGCAGCGAGACCAGGATGCGTCGCCACAGTTCGTCGTTGACCGAGCCTGCAGCGATGGTCTGCCCGAAGTCTCCGTGCAGTACCGCCCACAGCCATTTCAGATACCGCAACACCGGATTGTCGTCGAGGTGCAGTGCCGCGCGCTTGGCGTCGAGTACAGCATCCGACGGCGGCGGGTTGCGGCTGAGCAGATTCGACAGTGGATCGAACGTGAGCGAGGCCAGCAAGTACGTGAGAAACGTCGCGATGATCAGCAGGACGACGTAATTCAGCAACCTGCGTGCAAGATAACCGCCCACGCGCAACCACCTTCCATCGAGCACCACGGCCGTGCCCGACGGCACTGCTCTCGGCATTGTTCACACCGCTTGTTTCCTGCGTGTTTCGTTAGCGGTGGAAACGGACAATCCTCAAGATAGCACCAGGAATTCACATTTCGACGACGGTTGAGAAACTCTTACCGACACTTCGGACAATGCGGAATCATCGGTCGCAGAACGAGTCTGACGACCTGGTACTCGTAGGGTCGCCTAATTCATCGGCTCGGCGGACGCATTCGCGACAATGCGGACAGGAGACGAATAGGCGGTGCTCGCACGCGTCGGTAGATTCAGTGCCATGCCGACAGACTCCACACCCGACGGATTCGCCCTCGAACGCTTCGACGTCGCCGATTCCGGGGCCATCGCCACGATCTTCGCCGCCAAGGACCTCCGAAACGGACTCTACGTTCTGCATTTCGCAGACAACGCGGCCTTCGTGGGCTACTCCGAATCACTCGCGGCGCGAGTGAATGCCGACCGCGAGATATGGCCCGACATCGAGGCCCTCGAGGTAACACCCGGTGCCGCAGATCGTCTGGAGCAGCTCACCGATCTCGTGTCCCAGCTCCACCCACTGCGACAACGCCCGTCGGAGCCCGCCGCGATCGGCGAAGCTCCGGGAGTGAAGACGGCACTGCCCAAAGAACGAGCCAAGCGCACGACGCTCCTCGACGCGGCCGTGGGACGCAGTCGTCGCCAGTTCTGGGAACTGTCCGACCACATCGCGTACCCCGCCATCCGAAGCATCGTGGCCGACTACATCAACTCGTCGATCCCCGACCCGGCCAACACCGCGAAATACCTCTGGCAGACAACCGCTCTGTCCGACGTACAGGACGACACCGATCCGCGACGATTGCTGACGCTGACGTGCGGCGGCTTCGAGACCCTGCGAGTCGACGAAATCGTGCACGACGACGACACGATCGAACTCGACCTGCGCATCAACACCAACGTTCCGCGCGACCGGACCGACGAGCAACTCGAGGTCTCCAACGAAACCGTCAGCGCCGGACGGGGACCGTACCGAGAGGAGCGGGTGTGGTCGTGGTCGATCGACCTCGGCGCGTTACTGGAAGAAGACGTGGACGTCGACCTCGGTATCGACGACGACACGTTCGACGATCTCGCGTACGGCCTCAACGCGCGGCTGATGCGGTCCGGAAACTCAACGGGCGCAGCGGCACACAACAACGATCTCGCGGCCGACCTACTCGCCGAGGCGTACCGGCAGCTGTTCGAGGCCGAGTGACCGACCGCCTCTGGTACGTCGCATACGGCTCGAACCTGTTGCGAGAGAGGTTCTCCGTCTATCTGACGGGCTCCGAGGACGGATCGGAGTTCGGGGCGCATCCACCGGCACCCTCGTCGGCAGCGGTCGAGGCCGAACGCTGGTTGTGGATCGATCACGCCCTGTACTTCGCAGGCGTGTCCCGACGGTGGACCGGGGCGTCGGCCTTCGTGTCGCTGAACACCGATCCCACATATCCGTCTCTGGTACACGGATACCTGATCGACAGTGTGCAGTTGGCGCACGTCGCCTCGGTGGAGAACGTGGTCGATTCCGTCGATATCTCGGCTGTGGAATCACTGAGCATCGGCGAGTGGGCCGCACTCGACATCGACCGCCGAGGTGAAGCATACCGAGGGAAATACGATGCGTTGCTACGGCTTCCGGACATCGACGGACTGCCCGCGTTCACACTGACGAGTTCGATCGTGCGGGAGCACGGCGAACCGTCGAGCAAGTATCTCTCGACGATCCGGCGTGGACTGCTGTCCGCAGAGATCGACATGGACGTCGACGCCTACCTCGACGCCGCCGCCGGACGCGTCACTTCAACGCGTCGAGGTTCGTCTTCAGAAGCATGACGTTGTAATCGGACCACCGAGAAGCCGTGAAGTACAGGTCTTTTCCGCTCGACATCGGGTGAATGAACGGCGCGTAGATGCCGCCTGCCGTCTGGTTGGCGTCGAGAATCGTCCTCGGTTCGCTCCACGGCCCCTCCGGGTTTTCCGCCGTGCGCGCCACCAGCGTCCGGTTGTTCTCGTTGCCGTACATCATGACGTACCGGCCGAGGTAGTCGTTCCACGCCACCGACATCTCGCTGACCGGGCCCTTCACTACGGCGACGGTATCGCCGACGTTCTTGGACCATTGCTTGGCCGGATCGGGGTCTTGCGTCGAATACTCGTACGCGTCGAGATTCTCGATCTGATCGGGCGCGACTCGGGAGACGAACGCGTCGCCGAATCGTCCGTTGGGAGTACCGAACTGGTACAGGTATTGACCGTCTTGTCCCAGAACATAAGCGCTCTGCTGGAACTTGCCCTGACTTTCGTGGACGTTGGTGAAGCCCGGGATCGTGACACCCTTGTTGACGCGGATCGTCTTGGGATCCGTCGTCCAATTCTGGCCGTTGTCGGTCGATTTGGCCGTCGCCGAGTAGTTCGTGATCCAGCGACCGGGTGTGCCCCAGCTCTGCACCGACATGTAGTTGATGTACTGGGTGCTGCCGATCGCGATAGCCGCCGTGGGGATGGTCGTGTCCTCGACGCTCGGTAGCTTCGCGCTCGAGATGATCTCGGCGGCGTAACGCGGATTGTTCGCTCTGACAACCGCACCCGAGGTGGTGTTCGCGGGGTCGGCCGGACCGATCGTGATGCCCTGCGACAGGTTCGTCGACGCCTTGTCCGAGCGGAAGAGTGCATTGCTGCGCCACTGGGCATTGCCGGAGGAGCAATCACCGAACGTGTCGCCGAACGCCATCAAGATCTGGCCCGCACCGTTGTCCCAGGTGATACCGAGGTCGGTTCCGGACATCGCCAGGTTGTCGTAGGTGTCGTTCACGCTCTGCGGACCGGTGACCCAGGCGATGCTTTGAGTGTTCCCGGTGATGCGCGGCAGAGGACCCTGCGGTCCCTGCGGGTTCTTGCCCGACATTCCCGCGCTGCCCGACGAACCGAACAGCGGTGAGGAGCCCGGCCCACCAAGGCCGCCGCACGGTTCTGCAGAGACGGTCGGCGCAGTCAATGCGCTCAGCCCGCTCACTGCCAGTGCCAGGACAGCCCCGACAGCAATATGCCGACTACGTACACGCATGGACGAACCCACCGTTTCCCGTGTGACCCACGATACTGATGTGACTGATGGGACGAGTGTTACGCAAATCTACTGATCGCGCAACAAATCGGGCGTGTCGGTACTTGACAAAACGCCTACGGCGAGAATGACACTCGTGTGATTAGCCGGCAATCATGCGCGCGTGAGTCGTATCCAGTGCGAGCAGCGCAGCGCCCTGCACGACGACCGCCGTTCCGTGACCGATCGCCTGGTCAGCGGTGATTCGACGGCCGAAGCTGGGCTTCCGGACGGCGATGTGCGCACCGGCCGCGACGTAGAGCACGTCGAGCCCGGCATTGATCCACAGCAGCTTGCTCAAACTCTTCGACGTCGGGACCGAGGAGTTGAGCGCTCCCGCCCCGGCGATCGCCACGTCGATCGCACCCCAACCCGCCGTCTGCTGGCCGAATGCACGACGGGCAGGCGACGAGCCACGCACCGCCAACACCGTTCCGGCAAGCACACTCACACCGCCCCACACGGCGAGACGCCGACCGAGTAGTTGGGCGACGGCGGGAGCTTCCATACGAGTCATCGCTCCAGTGTGCCGGGCTCGAACCCGAAGGCCACCCGTAACGCGCGGTCCGTTGCTGCCGATCACCGAGCACCGGGTATTCGTGCTCGAAACGAACGGAGTCACCATGCTGAAGAAGATCCTCGCCGGCGCTGCACTGACGATCGGCGTGGCGGTGCTCGCCGCACCGACGGCATCCGCTGCGCCCGACGACAACCCGTTCGGCCCCAAGGACTCCACATCGAGCTTCGTCAACGCATTCGACCCCGCGGCCTACGGCAGCGCGAGCGAGAAGTCGCTGATCATCAGCCCGTTCGGGACCAGCCGGCAAATCGACTGCTGGTCGTTCCACGCCCGCGGATCATGCTCCCAGAACGGCCACGTGCTCGCCGAGATCCGAATCCCCTCCGGATCGTCGGAATGGGATTACCGAATGCTCTACGTCTACAACCCGTTCTGACAGTCGAATAGGGCACGGCCGCGATCAGAGTCCGAGCGGATGCGAGTCGGCCCCGGGCAACCAAGTGTTGCCCGGCCCGACCCACCCCCTCTCCTTGATCATCTTCTTCGCCGCACGTCGGTGGCGGCCGAGCAGGCGGTCGAGGTAGAGGAGCCCGGCCAGATGGTCGGACTCGTGCTGCAGACACCGCGCCAGATAGCCCGTGCCTTCCACCGTCACCGGGTTGTTCTCCACATCGACACCTGTGACACGGGCCCACTGGGCACGCCCGGTCGGGAACAGCTCCCCCGGCACGGACAGGCATCCCTCGGTGTCGTCCGGGTCGGGCATCGTCTCGGGAATCCCTGAGGTCTCGAGCACCGGGTTGATCACGTGTCCGCGATGACGGACCCCGCCGTCCCGCAGGTCGTAGACGAAGACCGAACGTGGGTCGCCGATTTGGTTGGCCGCCAGACCCGCACCGGGTGCAGCAGTATTGGTCTCGAACATGTCCTCGACCAGCGTTGCGAGCTCGTCATCGAACACCGTCACTCGGGCTGCCGGAGTTGTCAGCCGGGGATCACCGGCAACCAGGATCGCTCGAATCGCCATGCAAACAGGATAGTTTCGCTCCGAGAGCGGCGAAGCCCCGGGCAACGAGGTTACTGTCGATCTGTGGCCCACTCCCGTCGTCCCTCCACCGCGCACCCCGCAGACAAGGTCTGCGCGTCGTGCGGTCGGCGGATCGAGTGGCGCAAGAAATGGGAGAAGAACTGGGATGACGTCAAGTACTGCAGCGACACCTGCCGGCGGCGCAAAGTGAGTGCAACCGACAAGGAACTCGAAGACAAAATTCGATCCCTGCTCGACGCCCGATCACGCGACGCGACGATCTGCCCCTCGGACGTCGCGCGAGCCCTGTCCGACGACGCCTGGCGCGACTTGATGGAGCCCGTTCGCCGCGCGGCCCGACGTATGGTCGACGCCGGCGAAGTCGAGATCACCCAGAAGGGGTCGGTCATAGATCCCTCGACCGCAAAAGGACCGATCCGGATCCGCTGGAAGCGTTGACGGAAACCTGTCGGTGGGTGGGTATAGCTTTCGTGGTGTGAAGACATGGGGGGATGTGTTCGGGCTCGGGGACCAGGAGTTGGTCTCCGAGCTTGCTGACGTGGCTTCACTCGAAAACGCTCTCGCAGCAAAGAGATTGACGTTGCTCGCCGAGATCGACCGCCGCGGCTTGGCGATGAAACTCGGGCACTCGTCCGTCACCCGCTGGTACGCGAAGTCGATACGGATCACCGACGGATCCGCCGCCCGCCAGAACGCACTGGGGTACTGGTTACTCGATCACCACACCGTGCTCGACGCCCTCGCCGATGGTCGCATCCATGCCGCGCACGCCGCCGCGATTGCCGAGGGATACGACGTCGTGCTGGTGGCCGACCCGACGTTGGATCAGGAGCGCCGCGACGGAATTGTCGCCGAATTGCTCGACACCGCGATGCGAAGCACCGCGGGGCAGGTGACCTCCCGCGCGCAGGCTTTGGCGCATGCTGCCGCGGACGACGCCCGGGGACGACACGCGAAAGCCGAGAAACAACGACGAGAGCAAGAACAGCAAGAACGCGAGCGTCACGATCAGGAGCGGCGCAGAGATGATGATGCGACCTCTACCGGCAGGCTGCCCGATCCGGAACCGCCTGCGCCCGAGCCTGTTCCACCGACACCCGCACCGCGACCGGTGTCGGAAAACCCGGACCTTAACCGATTCGACCTGCACCCGCTGGCCAACGGCCGCTTCCAGGTCGGTGGCGACATCGACCTGTTGCTCGCCGAGAAGCTGCTCACCGCTCTATCGCCGTTGACGGCACCGCGACCAGGTCCCGGCGGGGAGCGCGACCCACGCAGCCCGTCGAAGCGCCGGGCCGATGCACTCGATCAGATCCTCGACCGACACCTCCGCGGCGGCACTCGTGGGTCGGCGGGCGGGTCGCGGGCGTCAGTGCACCTGATCGTTCCCCTGCGGGACTTGCTCGCCCACGGCGGTAATAAGCAATCCGATAGCGGGGCAACGGATTCGGGCGACACCGGTACGGGCGCGGGGAGCTCCTCGAGTGGCAGCGATAGCAACGGCTCGCGTCCGGATGGAGCTGCCCGAGGGGATATCGCTGCTTGCGGCGAAGCGGCAGCCGATGGTGATGGTGCCGGGCAGAAATCTGCGCCCGAGCCGGGCGACGCCGACTGGCCGTTCCACCTCGACTGGACCGGCCCCATCAGTCGCTTCCTCGCCGAGCTGGTCACTTGCGACGCCGACCTGACCCCCGTCATCGTCGACCACCACGGCGTACCACTCGCGCTCGGACGAACCACCAGACTCGCCAGCGACGACCAACGCATCGCCCTGACCATCCGCGACACCTGCTGCGTGATGTGCGGCCGCCCCGCCCAGTGGTGCCAAGCCCACCACATCAAATTCTGGGAACACGGCGGCCCCACCGACCTCGACAACCTCGCGCTCGTCTGCGGAGAATGCCACCGCCTCGTCCACCACGGCGACTGGCAGCTCATCATGGGCGACGACGGACACCCCTACGCCATCCCACCCGAATCCGTCGACCCCACGCAGCAATCCCTCCCCAGCTACCACCGACGAAAACAGCGAGCCGCGTGAACAACTCAGGCGCGCAACGCGCGCTTGAGCAACTTTCCGCTCTGGTTGCGGGGCAACTCGTCCAGGAAAGTGACGGTCTTCGGCACCTTGAACGGCGCGATCTTGCCCTTCACGTGGTCGATCAACTCCTGCGCCGACACCTCACTTCCGTCCTTGAGCACGACGACAGCAGTCACCGCTTCGATCCACTTGTCGTCCGGTGTCCCGATAACCGCAACCTCGGCAACGGCGGGGTGCGTGTAGATCGCGTCCTCGACCTCACGAGAAGCAACCAGAATCCCGCCCGTGTTGATGACGTCCTTGATCCGGTCGACGACCGTGATGAACCCCTCGGCGTCCCGAGTCACCAGATCACCCGAATGGAACCACCCACCCGAGAACGCATCCGCCGTCGCCTCCGGCTTGTCCCAGTAACCGTCGCACAATTGAGGCGAGCGGTAGAGAATCTCACCGGGCTCACCGTCCGGCACATCGTTACCGTCCGCGTCGACGACGCGTGTCTCGACGAAGAACACCGCACGACCACACGACGCCGGTCTGGCCTCGTGCTCGGACGGCTGAAGAACCGTTGCCAGCGGACCGATTTCGGATTGTCCGAAGCAGTTGTAGAACTCGATGTCCGGGTATCGCTCACGCAGCCGGGTCAACACGGTGACGGGCATGATCGACGACCCGTACTGCGCCTTCTTCAACGACGACAGATCACGAGAATCGAGGTCGGGGTGATTGGCGAGCGGAACCCACACCGTCGGTGCCAGGAACAACGACTTGATCTTCTCGTCCTCGATCCGCCGCAGAATCTCCGCGACGTCGGGCTTGCGCATCAGTCGCACGGTCGCCCCGACCGACAGATACGGCAGCATGAACACGTGCATCCCGGCCGAGTGGTACATCGGCATCACCAACAGCGGGTCGTCGTCTTCGGTGAACCCCAGAGCGATCACACACGAGACGTACTCGGCAACGAGCGCGCCGTGAGACATCATCGCGCCCTTCGGTTTCGACGTCGTGCCGGAGGTGTAGAGCAACTGCGCCAGGTCCGCGGAGTCCGCGGCCGGCTCGAGGACCGAATCATCCCCGGCAGGGTCGAGCAGATCCGGAAGCGACACCACGAACTCGACGGCGGTGCCACTCCGAACGGAATCGAGAGTGTTCGACAACTCCGGGTCGACGAGCACAGCCCGAGCGCCCGACTGATCGAGCAGATACAGCAGCTCGTCGCCCACGAGTGCGTAGTTGATGGGCACGTGCACCAATCCTGCTCGCGCACAGGCAAGAAATGCCACCACATACGCGTCGGAGTTGACACCGTACGCCGCTACCCGGTCACCCTTGTCCAAGCCCATAGCAACCAGCCGACGGGCGACCCGCGTCACGGCGGTGTCGAGTTCGCGGTAGCTATGGCTGCGGCCTTCGAATGTCACGGCCGTACGGTCGGGAAATTTCGCCGCCGACCTGCGCAGAACGCCGTCGACGGTGCTGACTCGGGTGCCGTTCGTCATGACAACGACGTTATAGGACGTCCAAGCTTCTTGCCTCGACTTCGACGTCGATGGTTCGCTCGCCGATCACGGGGCATTCGGTGTTGCATGACAATCAAACAAGCACTCGACAGTCTCGAGACTGCCTCGTTTCTCGACGGACCCAGCGACGCGATCCATGGCGTACTTGCACCTGCGGTAGCGGACAGTGCCGTCGGATCAGCGCTGCACGGCCGGTGGATCGGGCACCCCATCCACCCCGCGCTGGTGACGGTGACCATCGGCAGCTGGACCAGCGCCGTCGCGCTCGATCTAGTCAAGAACCAGTCCAGGGCGGCCAAAATTGTCGTCGCGCTGGGTCTCGCGTCCGCGCCGCCGGCGATAGCGACCGGATGGGCCGACTGGTCGACGATGAACACTGTTCAGCGTCGGGTCGGCATCATCCACGCGGCATCGAACGCAACCGGGGTGTTCCTCTTTCTGGGCTCCTACCTCCGTCGCCGGAAGCAGACCGACGGAGTCGCCAAGGCTCTGGCGGCGGCCGGCCTCGCAGCCGCAGGACTCGGCGGACTCATCGGCGGGCACCTTGCCTACAGCACCCCCGGCAGCGAGGCCGAGTCCGAAGCTCGACACCGCCTACCGAGCTGACCACCCATCAACAGTTGTTCGGTTCCCCGGTCTTGACCACCGACAGCACCGCATCGCCCTCGCGGATGAGGACGCCGGGAGCCGGATCCTGTTCGACGACAATCCAGTTCGAATCGTTGACCTGCATACGGCCCTCCCCTGACGCGTCTGCGCTGCGGGAGTAGAAGACACCGGCCGCCTGGATCGCGTTCTGCGCTGACTGCAGATTCATACACACAACCGGAGGCATGTAGGCGGGGGCTGCGGGTGCGGGCCTCTCGACCGTCGGGGTATCGGGAATGACGATCCTCGGCACAACGGTAGAGCGCGTGAGGCCTCCCCCCGGCACCGCCTCGACGTCCGTGCCGGCGTCTGCGCTCGGAGTGCTGCATCCCGCCAGCATCGGCAACACGGCAATGCAAGCCGCGAGCACATGCCTTCTCGTCGACATCGAGACCTTTCGTTACGACAAACCCCCACCACAGCAGCCGTCTTCTATGGATCGCCCCTTGCGTCGATCCGTTACCGGTAGCGTTTCCGTACACCGTACGGTAGGCTACGGCGGCACTGCGTGAACCAACGTGGGTGTACGCCCTTCGGGGCGCGGCGAAAGGCAATCGACAACGCGATGACCGAGCCCCAGCTTTTGCTACAAGACCAGCCACCTATTGATCCCCTGTCCACGATCGTCGTGCGTGGAGCCCGAGAGAACAATCTGCGCAACGTCGGCCTCGATCTGCCGAAACGCTCGCTGGTCGTGTTCGCCGGCGTCTCCGGGTCGGGCAAATCGTCACTGGTGTTCGACACCATCGCCGCCGAGGCCCAGCGGCAGATCAACTCCACGTTCACCGCGTTCGCGCAGACGTTCCTACCGTCCTACGGCCGACCGGATGCTGACCTGATCGCGAACCTGTCGGCCGTCGTCATCGTCGATCAGAAGCGACTGTTCGGTGGTCCGAGGTCGACGGTCGGCACCATCACCGACATCGGAGACTGGCTGCGCATGCTGTGGTCCCGCGCCGTCACGCCCAACATCGGCTACGCCAACGCCTTCTCGTTCAACGACCCCGCCGGAATGTGTCTCGAATGCGAGGGGCTCGGCGAGGCGAAGGTCGTCGACCTCGGCGAACTGGTGGACGAGTCGAAGTCGTTGCGCGAGGGCCCGTTCAAGCATCCCGACTTCGAGGTCGGCAAATGGCCGTACCGGGTGTTCGCCGACTCGGGCCTGTTCGATCTCGACGTCCCGATCGAGCAATTCTCGGCGCGCGAGCGTCACCTCTTCTTCGACGCCAAGCCCGGCGAGGTCGAGGTGACCAATCCCGACGCCGTCATGAAGAGCTACGAGGGCATCGTGTCGAAGTTCCGCCGAAGCTACCTCGCCAAGGATGCCGATGCACTCAAGGGCAAGTCCAAAGCCGCCTTCGAGCGCATCGTCACGCGCGGCGTCTGCGAGGCCTGCGGCGGTTCCCGCTACAACGACACCATCCGCGGTGCCACTCTCGAAGGACTGTCCCTGCCCGACGCGTTCGCCATGCAGGTTTCCGAACTCGCCGACCGTATCGAACAATGGGACATCAAGGGCCTGCACTCCGTCACCGCTGAAATCGTCACGCAGTTGACCAGGCTCGTCGATCTCGGCCTGGGCTACCTGAGCCTGGACCGTGCGACGTCCTCGCTCTCGGGTGGTGAATCCCAGCGCATCAAGATGGTCCGACACCTCGGAGCCACGCTGAACGACATGCTCTACGTCTTCGACGAACCGACGACCGGTTTGCATCCTCGCGACGTCCACCGTCTGAACGAAATGCTGCTCGCGCTGCGCGACAAGGGCAACACCGTCCTCGTCGTCGAGCACGACCCCGAGGTGATGGCCATCGCCGACCGTATCGTCGAGATCGGACCGGGTGCCGGAAAGTCCGGTGGCACAGTGGTGTTCGAGGGAACGTTCGACGAACTCCGCCGAGCCGACACCAGGACCGGCTCCGCACTCCGGCGTGATGACGCCGAGATACGGACTCCCCGTACGCCTTCGGGCTGGCTGAGCATCTCCGGTGCCACCACCCACAACCTTCGCGATGTCAGCGTCGACATCCCGCTCGGGGTACTGACCGCCGTCACCGGTGTCGCCGGTTCCGGAAAGTCGAGCCTCATCCACGGACACCTGCGCGAGGCCGCGCCCGACGCCGTTGTCATCGACCAGGCACCGATCCGGGGCTCACGCCGTTCGTCCCCTGCGACCTACACCGGTCTGCTCGATCCGATCCGCGCGTACTTCGCCAAGAAGACCGGGCAACCGCCGTCGCTGTTCTCCCCCAACTCGGACGGCGCGTGCCCCGATTGCCAGGGCAGCGGTGTCATCTTCACCGAACTCGGGTTCACCGATCCCGTGACGAGTACCTGCGAGACCTGCCAGGGCAGGCGCTTCCGCTCCGGGGCCATCCGGCACACCGTCGACGGCGTCAGCATCGCCGACATCTTCGAGATGTCCGTCGAGGATGCGCAGGACTTCTTCGAGGTCAAGAAGATTCGAGACATTCTTCGCCGCTGCCGGGACGTCGGACTCGGCTACCTCTCGCTCGGACAGAACCTGTCGTCACTGTCCGGCGGCGAACGGCAACGTCTCAAACTCGCCACCGAACTGATCGGATCGTCTTCGGTCCTGGTGCTCGACGAACCGACGACAGGTCTGCACCCGTCGGATGTGTCGAACTTGATCGCGTTGCTGTCCGGGATGGTCGACGAGGGCAGGTCGGTGATCGTCATCGAACACAACCTCGACGTCGTAGCCGCAGCGGACCACATCATCGACCTCGGCCCGGACGGCGGCCACAACGGCGGGCTGATCACCTTCACCGGGACGGTCGACGAGCTGGTGGCCTCGGACACCCACACCGGTAGGTACTTGGCACGGAGCCTGGGGCGTTGACCGCTCCCCGATAGTGTTGGCGTTCGAAGAGACACCGGACAACACAGGAGTGGCAGTGCAGCGTCGATCGGCACGAATGATCTCAGCCGGGTTCGCGGTCGTCGCGCTCGTAGCGGCGGGGTGCAGCACGCAGGAAACGGACGCGCCACCCGCCGCCGATCCGGCACCCGCGGCGAGTGGCGAGTTTCCGAGGACGATCACATCCGGCTCGGACGGCGGCTCGGTCACCATCGACGCTGCTCCGCAGAAGATCGTGTCGCTGAGCCCGACGGCGACGGAGACGCTGTACGCCGTCGGGGCGGGCGACCAGGTGGTGGCCGTGGACGATCAATCGGACTTCCCCGCCGACGCTCCGAAGACAGGGTTGTCGGCGTTCACCCCGAGCCTCGAAGCGATCGTTGCGTACGACCCCGATCTGGTGATCGCCTCCACCGACCTGGGCCTCGTGACGTCGACACTGGCCGAGGCAGGCGTTCCGACGCTGGTGCTGCCTGCCGCGACGAGCATCGACGATGCCTACTCGCAGATCGAGCGCGTCGCGGACGCCACCGGCCACGACGCCGACGGCGATGCCGTCGTGTCCCGGACTCGTGCCCGGATCGATGCAGCCGTCGCGAGCGTCCCGACGCGCGAAGCGCCGCTGACGTACTTCCACGAACTCGATGACACGTTGTACACGGTGACGAGTGCGAGCTTCGTCGGGCAGATCTACGGTCTGTTCGGACTCACCAGCATCGCCGACGGTTCCGACGCCGGCGACTACCCGCAGCTCGCCGCCGAGGCCGTCATCACGTCGAACCCGGATGTGGTGTTTCTTGCCGACGCCCAATGCTGTGGCGTCACAGCCGCTTCCGTCTCGTCGCGACCGGGTTGGGGGTCGATGACCGCCGTCCGCGACGGCCGGATCTTCCCGATGGACGAGGACCTGTCGAGTCGATGGGGCCCTCGTATCGCAGACCAGGCAGAGGCCGTCGCTTCGGTGATTCGACAGCTCCCCGCCTGACCCGCGGCGGCGTCCCAACACCCGCTACCGCGGGATCGATCTACACCACGCTGTCGCGTCGCATGGCCTCGATCTCGTCCGCCGTACAGCCGAGCTCGGACAGCACGTCGTCGGTGTCGGCGCCGTGCGGTCGACCGGTGTGCCGAATTCGGCCGGGGCTACCGCCCATCCGCCACATGACATTCTGCATACGGACCGGCCCCAGATCGTCGTCTTCCACCGTCGTCACCATCTCGATGGCATTGACCTGCGGATCCGACAGCAGTTCGCTGGGTTTGTACACGGGAGCGACTGCAGCACCTGCCTTCTCGAACTCGTCGATGACGACGTCCCGCGTCCGCTCGGCGATCCAGCCCCCGACGTAATCGTCCAACAAATCCGCGTGCGCGGCGCGCTGCCGGCCGGTCGCGAACCAGGGTTCGTCGAGCACCTCGGGGTGACCCACCAGCACCAGGACGCGTTCGGCTATCGAATTGGCGCTCGTGGAGATCGCCAGCCAATGGCCGTCCGCCGTCTTGTACAGGTTGCGTGGTGCGTTGTTGCTGGACCTGTTTCCGGTGCGCTCCTGGTCGATACCCAACTGGTCGGCGTAGATGACGCCCGGGCCCACCGCGGCCATGATCGGGCTCAACAGGTCGAGGTCGATGACCTGCCCCTTGCCGCCGTTGTTGGTGCGATGCAGCAATGCCATGGACACCGCCGACGAGCCCGCTATTCCGGCGAGGGAATCGGCGAGCCCGAATGCGGGGAGCGTCGGCGGGCCGTCGGCTTCGCCGGTCAGGTGGGCGAAACCACTCATCGACTCGACGAGTGTTCCGAACGCGGGCCTGGTGGAATACGGTCCGGTCTGCCCGAAACCGGTAACACGCAACAGAATCAGGCCGGGGTTCGCCTCGGACAGGACGTCGTATCCCAGCCCCCAGCGCTCGAGTGTGCCCGGCCGGAAGTTTTCGACCACCACATCGGCCTCTGCCGCGAGACGCCGAAAGATCTCCGCTCCGCGCTCGTTGCCGAGATTCAACGTCATCGTCCGCTTGTTGCGGCTGATCATCGTCCACCACAGCGGGTGTCCATCCTTGTCCAGACCGTGTCCCCGCATCCCGTCGGGCTTCGTCGGGTGCTCGATCTTGATGACCTCGGCACCGAAATCACCCAGGATCTGCGCGACGAGCGGCCCGGCGAGGATCGTCGAGATATCGAGTACCTTGACGCCCTCGAGCGGCCCCGTCACAGGTACGGGCGGTGCAGGTAGCGACCGGCGGGCGCGCCGGAGACGGCACCGTCAGCAAGCACACGCTGTCCGCGGACGAACGTGTCGGTCACCTTGGCACCGAGTTCGAAGCCCTGGAACGGCGTGTATTCCTGGGCCGACTCGGAGTCTTCGGGGCTCACGGTCCAGGTGTGATCGGGGTCGACCAGCGCGAGGTCTGCATCCATCCCGACGGCGATGTCGCCCTTGCCCGGCAGGCCGTAGCGCAACGCCGGGTTGAGGGACGTGAGCTCGGCGATCCGGCGCCAGCTCAGCCCGCGCTTGCGGCCTTCGCTGACCAAACCGGGGAGCAGGTACTCGGCCCCGCCGAAGCCGGACTTAGCGGCGAAGATGTCGCCGCGGTCCTCGGCGAACTTCTTCTCGTCCTTGCAGCACGCATGATCGCTGACAACCCAGTCGATATCGCCGGCCAGCAGGTGCTCCCACAACGCTTCGACGTCGTCTCGAGGACGCAACGGCGGGTTGACCTTGCCGCCGAGCCCGTAGGCGGTGTCGATATCTGCCAACAGGTGCCCGATGGTCACCTCACGACGGAAGTTCACGTGCGGGAAGGCCTTCGCCATCCGCATTGCCGCCGTCAGCGCCTTGCGCGAGGACAGGTGCAGCAGGTTGATGTTCGGCAGCTGCGTCTCGTCGGCCAGGAACGACGCGATCGTGACGGCGAGGCCCTCGGAGTGCGGTGGCCGTGACGCGCTGTAGGCGGCCAGGCCTTGCAATGTGCCTTCTTCTTCGACGATCTTGGTGTACGCACTCATGATTTCGGCGGTCTCGCAGTGCAGCGACAGCGAGATGTGATCGGCCTTGTCCGGGAACTGTTCTCGCGCAGCCTGAATTCCGCGCATGACGAACTCGAAGTGCGCGAGATCGTAACGCTCACCCTTGGGCGTCATCAGGAACTCGCTCTGGTCGGTCGAGCGGCCGTGCAGGCCGTGGCTGCCGTAGAACATGAAGATCTTGAACGAGGTGACGCCGTGCTCGGCGATAAGTGCCGGGATTTCGTCGATGTGACCCTTGGACATCGGTGCCAGGTGGTAGGCGTAGTCCACGTACGGTCGGCCCTCGGTGGCCTCGAGCACGGTCGGGAAGACGTCGGCGTAGGAGCCGCCGGTGTTCATGTAGTACTGCCCGGTACGCATGTAGGACAGCGAGGTGGTGACGCCGCCCTGCACGCAGGCCCGCGACTCGATTTCGGCGTCCTCACCGAGTGAGTTGTAGATACCCCAGTGCTGATGCGCGTCGACCACACCGGGGAACGCAACCTTGCCTGCGGCGTCGATGACCGTATCGACTCCGGCAGCATCGATTCCCGCTTCGATGCGGGTGAACTTGCCGTCTTCGATGAGAAGGTCGAGGAACTCCCCCTCGTCGGGAGCGGCCGATCCCGGTCGCACGACTCGGGCGTTGGTGATCAACAACGTTGACATGATTGTCCTTTCGAGATTTTTCACTAGTTAGGAAGTTCTGAGAGAACTGGCCGCGAGGTACGCAAGCCCGAGCGCGGGCAACAACCCGTTGCCCGCCAGATAACCGGCGGCCCCGTGGCCCGAAATGCCCATTGCCGCACCGCCGGAGGCGAACAGTCCGTCGATTGCAGACCCGTCGGGCCGCAGTACTCGCGCGTTCTCGTCGACGACGAGGCCGCCCTGCGTGTGAAACAACGCGGGGACGATTTTGATGGCCGCGTACGGTTCGGTCAGGGTGTGCTCGAAAGAGCTGCGGCCGAACGGATCCGGCACGTCGCCCTGTGCATACCCTGCCACAGCCGCGAGTTCTTCTGCCACCGCCTCGGCCGGCAGGCCGGTCGCGTCGGCCAGAGTTGCAGCGTCATCGGCCCACACTGCCGCACCGGAGGCCACCGTCTGCTCGAAGTCTTTGAACGACAGGCACTTGTCGTAGACCTCCCTGTCGATGACGACCCAGCCCTCGGATCCGGGCCGAGCCGCGAGAGCGGCGGCATATTCGGAGTAGCCGGTGGTTTCGTCACCGAATCGGCGGCCCGTTGCGTCGAGCACGATTCCGCCGTGCATCACAGTGGCCCAGCCGACGAGCGTCGTCGCCTTCTTCGACAGTGCCGCGTGCCCCTGATAGGCGTCGAGGTACGCCGCATCCGCTCCCAGCTTGCGCCCGATGGCGAGAGCATCTCCGGTGGAGTGCTCGCTGCCGTGGTACCGCGCCGACGATATCTCCGGAGCGTGCTGCTCCACGAGAGCCTCGTTCGCGCCGTATCCGTTGGTGGCCAACAGTACTGCGCGAGTAGGGATGACCTCGGTGTTGCCGTCGGGCAGCGTGACAGTCACCGCGTCCACTCCACCGTCGAGGTCGACCGACACATCGGTGAGGCGCGCCGGAACCAGCATGTCGATCCGAGGCTCGGCCGCCACAGCGCGGGCGAGGTGATCGAGCATCGCGCTACCGTGTCGGCCTTCGACTGTGTGACAACGTAATCGGGAGTGCCCCGGGTACGCGAAGTCGGTCACCAACGCCAGCGGAAGATCCAGATGATCTGCCAACCATTCCACCAAGGGAGCGCTGACGTCGGCAAGCGCCGTGGCCAACCGAGCGTCGGCTGTGCCCTTGGTCTTGCGCATCACGTCGTCGACGAACTGCTGCGGTGAGTCGTCGATTCCCGCGTCGCGTTGCCACCGCGAGCCCGCGCCCGGGATCATCGCGGTGGACATCGCCGTGTTGTTGCCGCGCCGGAAGTGTTCGCTCGCCTCGACCACCAATACGTCGAGACCGAGCTGGGCAGCCCTGAGCGCCGCGACGAGTCCGCCGCCCGCACCTGCAACGACGAGATCGGGGCCCTCCGCGCTCATGCGAGGACCTTCAATTCGCTGCGAAGTCCCAGCAGTCGTAGCGCCGTTGCTGTGGGGTCCACTACCCACGGAGACACCGGAGGATCCGTCAGGTCGACTGCCGAACAGGCGTTGATTGCGACGTCGCAGTGCAACTCGCGCGCGTGCTCGGACACTGCTCGTCCCCACGCCCGAGTATCGGCGATGTCGTGAACACCCAGTCCCAGAACAACAGTGGCCTCGGCGACGAGTCCATAGAAGCCGAGCCTGCGGTCCAGTTCGGCGGCGATGGCCTCGTTTCGGGCCAGAGCGCCGATGCGGCTTACTTGGGACGCGTGGAACGACGCGGTCAGTCGAGTCAATCCGTACAGGGGTACAGCAAACGAGTCCGCTTCCTCTGCGCACGGATCCAGCACGCAGTCGGGCAGGAAGCCGTCTGCTTCGGTGTCGCGTAGAGCATGAAAGGCCGCAGACAGGACATCCTCGGAACGTCTGATGTCCAATTCCGTGTCGAGCGCATCGGGCGCGTCGGGTCCGATGTTGCGGAGTTCGACGGTGACGCCGGACGGGGCCAACTGGTCGTACCGACGCTGCCGACGAGCCAGTTCGGCCGAGTCGACGTCGATCGGGGTGAAAGCCAAGAGGTGCATGTGCGTGGGGCTCCTAAATGCCGAGGTACGCCGCTTTGACGCGTTCGTCGTGTGCCAGTTCGGAACCGCTGCCGGTCAACACGATCGAGCCGCTCTCGATTACGTAGGCGCGATCGGAGATCGCCAGTGCCTGCGCGGCGTTCTGTTCGACTATCAGCACCGTCACGCCGGAGTCGCGGATGCGCACGATAGCGTCGAGAACCTCCGCGGCGAGTTTCGGTGCCAGTCCGACGGACGGTTCGTCCAGCGTCAGCACCCGGGGACGGGCCATCATGGCTCGTCCGATGGCCAACATCTGTTGTTGCCCACCGGACATGGTGTCGGCGCGTTGTTCCCGGCGTTCGGCGAGGATGGGGAACAACTCGAAGACCGAATCCAACGACGAGCGTACGGTTCCGTGCTTCTGCGAGTAGGCACCCATCTCGAGGTTCTCTGCTACGGAGAGGCTACCGAACAGCGCGCGGTCCTGCGCCACGTGGACCAGGCCAGCCTTGACGATTCGGTCGGCACGCATGCCGTGAATGGGGTTTCCGTCCAACATGATTCGGCCACCTGACGTGGTGACGAGGCCGGACAACGCACGTAGCGTCGTCGTCTTACCCGCACCGTTGGCACCGATGAGCGAGACGATCTCGTTCTTGTCGACCCCCAGCGTCAGTCCGTGCAGAATCTCCAGCCTGCGGTAGCCGGCGTGGAGGTCGTCGATTTCGAGCATCATGCGGTCTTCTCCTCACCGAGGTAGGCCTCGACGACTCGTTCGTCGGCGACGACAGTGCGCGGGTCGCCCGAGGTCAACACGGCGCCCTCGTGCATGACGACCAAACGCTCGGACAACGCCATCACCGCTGCCATGATGTGCTCCACGAACATCACCGTCTGGCCTTGCTGATGCACGCTGCGCAACAGCTCGATCATGGGTGCGCGCTCGGCGGGGACGAGCCCTGCCAGTACTTCGTCGAGGAGGACGACCCGCGGCTCCATCGCGAGAGCCCGCGCGAGTTCGAGTCGCTTCAACCCCGCCGTGGACATGGTCGAGACCTTGCCGCCGACCTGATCCGACAGTTGGACCCGGTCGAGCACCTCGAGCGCGTGGCGTCGAGCATCTTTGCGTGACTTGCGCTTCGACAGTGCGGCAATGGTGACGTTTTCGAGTACCGACATCGACTCGAAGGGGCGCATCAACTGGAACGTACGCACCAGACCAGCCCGCGCGATCTTGCTCGCCGGCCATCCGGTGATATCCGTTCCGTCGAAGATCACTCGGCCTGCTGTCGGGGGCTGCTCACCCGACAGCAGGGAGAACAGGGTCGTCTTACCTGCCCCGTTGGGGCCGATGATGCCGAGGAATTCGTGCTCGGGCACGTCGAGGCTGACCTCGCGTACCGCGTGGATTCCCGAGAAGGACTTGCTCAGGTTCTCGATGCTCAACAGGCTCATCGGTTCCACCTCTCACGGATCGTCCCGAAGATTCCCTTGGGCAGGAAGATCACGATCAGAATGAGGATCACCGAATAGGCGGCGACGTCCAAACCGATTGTTCCTTGCAGGAATTCGAGGAATTGCGGCGGATTTCTGAGCAACTGGTTGATCAACTCGGACAGCGGCCCGATGACGGCTGCACCGATCACCGGGCCCCAGATGGTTCCGATTCCGCCGATGACGGCCGGCACGATAGCTTCGACGGATACGGCCGAGCCGAAGGCTTGCTCGGGTCCGACGAAGAAGTAGTACTGCGTGTAATAGACGCCGGCGACGGCGGTCAGTGCGCAGCTCGCGGCCACGGCAATGAGCCGATATTTCATGGTATCGATACCGAGCGATGCTGCGGCTGTCTCGTCGTCGCGGGTGGCCTGGACGAACTGGCCTGCGCGAGAACGCGTGTAGAAGATGGTGCCGAGAACTGCGAGAGCAAGTATCACCAACGGGATCCAGAGGTAGTTGGCGCTGCCCTTCTCGAATTGCAGCATCCACCACGAATCACGAGGCAGGATCGGCACATTGAAGCCCTCGGTCTTGTTGAAGACCTCGAGGTTCTGTACCAACAGCAGGAACATCTGAGCGAAGGCGAACGTGGCCAGCGCGAAGTACGAACCGGCAAGCCGGTAACGCAGGCACAGATAGGCGATCAGTGTGCCCACCACAGCGGCGATACACGCGGCCACGATCATCGAGATCCACGGCGACACATCGTGTTCGACGAGCAGGAACGCACCGGTGTACGCGCCGATGCCGAAGAACGCAGCGTGGCCGAAGCTGAACATGCCGCCGAAGCCGCTCATGATGTTCCAGGCCACTGCCATGATCGCGAAGATCAACGTGCGGACGGCCACGGTCTGCGCCTGCTCGCCCAGCATCAACGGCAATGCCGCGACGACGACGAATCCTATTGCCAGCGTGATCAGTTGGCGACGAAGCCACGTGTCCTTCAGTCGTGAATCGTCCTGCACCGGGGTGGGTGCGGTACCGGTCGTTGTCATCGGCGAGCTCCGTACAATCCTTCGGGCTTGAGAAACAGGACGAGGACGAACACCGCGAACACGAGGATCAGCGACCCCGTTCCGGGTAGGTAGAGCGCGCCGACCGTCTGGACGAGCCCGATGATCAGCCCGCCGACCACGGCACCGACGACGCTGCCGAGTCCGCCGAGAACGACGATGACGAACGCCAGAATCGTGAACTGCTCGCCGACCGACGGTGTGAGGCTGGTGAACGGCGTCATCAATCCGCCGGCCACAGCCACGCAGGCCGCGCCGATTCCGAAGGTGAGAGCGTAGACCCGGCCGATGTCGACGCCGACGAGCTTGGCCCCCTCCGAGTTCGACGCAACTGCCCTGATCGACAAGCCGAGCGGCGTCCGCTTCAACACGGCGGTCAACGCCACGGCGACGAGCGCAGCACCGATGAACGCCACCACACGTGGCCATGATGCGACGGCCCCGAGCACGTTCAGCGAACCGTCGATCGGTGCCTGCACCGACTGTGGACGTCCGCCGAAGATCATCAACAGCACGTTGATGATCAACAGCGACAGACCGAGAGTGACCAGCAGCGGGCCGTCGTGGCTCCCGCTGATCGTCAGCTTGGTCAGCAACGTCGCCTGCACGATCATGCCGAAGACGAACATCAGCGGAACCGCCACGAGTGTCGCGACGTAGACCGGAAGGCCTGCCGTGGACAAGGCGTAGACGATGTACATGGCCATCGTCAGCATCGCTCCCTGGGCGAAGTTGACGATGCCGAGAACACCGAAGATGAGCGTCAACCCGACCGAGATCAGTGCGTAGACGCCGCCGAGCAGCAGACCGGAGACGACCGCCTGGGTGACCAGTCCCTGGTCCTTACCACCGACGAAATAGATGACCGCCATGACGACGACGATTGCGGCCAGCACGGGAGCACCGGGGCCGAGACCCGAGAGTCCGCGCTTTCCCGCCTTGTCGACGGTTGCGGCCGTGGACGTCATCGTCCCGCCCCTACCGGGAACTCGATTGCGTCCGTTGCGAATTCTTCGGGGAAGACCTGGGCGATCGCACCGTCGCGTACCTGGGTGACGATGACGGTCGCGTTCTTGTTCTCACCGGTTTCGTCGAACTCGATCGGCCCACTGAAGGCGAGCAACGGATCCTCGATCGAGACGCCCGCAATCGCGTCCCGCAGATCCTCGGGGTCGGTCGAAGCGCCGCCTTCCAGGCCTGCCGCGATGACCTCGACTGCCTGGTAGGACAACATCGCTGCCGTTTCCATGGGTCGCCCGTACTGAGCCTCGAAGCGTGCACGGATGTCGGTGACGCGGTCGCTGGTGGCATCGAAGTGGTAATTGGCACTGAGAACGCCTGCGCCGGCAGCACCGGCATCGCTCGGGAAGGAGCTGTCGTCGAACGCGCCGTTGGCAATTCCGTACACGCCCTTGACGTTCAGGTTCAACTGCTCGACCGCGCGAGCGATCAACAAACCGTCCGGGTAGTAACCGGTGGCGACGATGACATCGGGATTGGACACGGCTGCCTCCCGAACCTGGGTGGTCGCGTCCGAGAAGTTCGTTGCCGGATAGGTGATTTCCTGCACGGAGGAGATTCCCTGATTTGCGGCTTCGGCCTCGAAGGCGTCGAAGACGCTGTCGCCGAACGAGCCTTCGATGTGCAGATACGACACTCTGTCGATGGCCTGGCCGGTCTGCTCCTCGATCGCGGCGAGCGCCTTGGCACCGTCGGTGCCCATGCTCGAGGCATTCGGCTGCATACGGAACGAATACTGGTAACCCTGTTCGAGAATCTTGTCGTCCACCGCGACGTCGATGACCAGGGGCACACGAGACCGTTCGGCGACCGACGCGACGTTCTGCGTCACGTCGCTCTGGTACGTACCGACGAGGGACACGGCACCGTCGTCGATCAAGCGTTGTGCCTCGCTCTGGCCGACTTCGGCCTTGCCCTGGCTGTCACCGGACACCAGTTCGAGTGACCGCCCGTCGAGGGCTGCGATGCCGCCTGCCGCATTGATGTCGGAAACTGCCAGCGCTGCACCGTCGTTCATCAGACCACCCACACCGGCGAGCGCACCGGTGGTGGGGTGCACCGAGCCGATCTTGATCGGCCCCGAATCGTCCGAACCCGATGAGGATCCACACGCTGCCGCACCCACGACCGCAACCGCTGTCAGCACACCTACGAGCTTCTTCATTGTTGTGTCTGCCTTCCGCACCCACCGGCGCCGAGTCGAACAAGAGGGCGGAACTCGATCGTTCCGCTGAGCGCACCATCAGATTGATGACTTTTCTCGCTGGAACCGAGTATGTCATGCATCACGCGCTCAGAACAGGACCTTTCGTCAAATTCTTGTTACGGGTATGGTTCGCCCAGCGGAACGCAGGCACATCCGAAAGGTGACACATATGGTCAGCAAGCCGGTACTGGAAACATCGACGGGCACGGAGTCGGCAGATCGCGTCGCCGATGTGCTCATTGCTTTCGCACAATCCGATCGGGCCCTGGGGGTTTCGGAGATCGCGCGCAGACTCGAACTGAGCAAAGCTGTCGTTCACCGAATCCTGCAATCGCTGGCGTCACGCTCGATCGTGCAGCCGGTCGTGGGAGAGTCGACATACGCCCTCGGTCCTGCGGCTATCGGCCTCGGAACCAAGGCGTGGAGCCAGCTGGACGTCAGGTCCGTCGCTGCCCCGGTCCTGCGTTCCCTGCGCGCTCAAACCCGTGAGACCGCAACTCTGTCGGTCCTCGTCGGACATCGACGCGTGTACCTCGACCAGTACGAGAGCCCGCAAGAGGTGAAGATGGTGGTCGAGATCGGGCCCCAGTACGCCTTGCACTCAGGAGCATCGAGCCGCGCGATATTGGCCTTCCTGCCCGAACGCTTTGCGGTGGAAGCCTTCCAAGAGCTGCGGGCACACTCCCCCGATGCCGACGAAAGTCGCTTCCACGCAGGACTTCAGGACATCCGAACCAATGGGTACGCTACCTCCACGAACGAGCGGAACACCGGAGCTGCCTCCATTGCGGCACCGTTCTTCGACGGGGCCGCACATGTACTCGGCTCTGTCAGTTCGTCCGGTCCGGCCTTCCGCTACTCGTCCTCTGCTGACGACGAACACATGATTCATGCCCGCCAGGTGGTCGCCGCCGCGACATCGATCACCCAGATCCTGGAAGCTCGTACAAGCCGATGACACTGTCCTCCGCCCGGTCGTTTCTCTACGTTCCTGCGGTCAAGCCCGAGCTGTTCGACAAGGCAGTACGAGGCGCGGCCGACGCCGTCATCATCGACCTCGAAGACGCAGTTCCGTTGCCGTACAAGGAACGAGCGCGCCACGACGTCGCGCAGTGGCTCGACATCACAGAGCCGACAGCCACCGAAGTGTGGGTTCGCGTCACCCCTGAATTCCTCGACGAGGATCTCGACGCGGTAGGCAGGGTGGGGATCACCGGCATCATGGTTGCAAAATGTTCGGTGGATTCGCTCACCCATGCCGACCGAATTCTCTCCGAGAGAGGGCTCCCCGATGTCGAATTGATCGGTCTCGTCGAAACCGCCCACGCACTGCGTGCCTTGCCGGAGATGGCCCGCTGCAACCGAATTCGCACGTTCGGGATAGGCGAGGTCGACCTCTTGGCAGACCTGCGCATCACCCGCTCCGAGAACACGGCGACGGTGATCGACGGAATCCGCACGAGCATCGTGATCGACTGCGCTGCAGCTGGTATCGCAGCCCCGATCGCGCCCACCTCGACGGACTTCCGAGACCTCGCCGGCTTCGAGACCACTACCGCACGGTTTGTCGAGATGGGCTTTCGAGCCCGAACAGCACTGCACCCCAGCCAGGTGCCCATCATCAACTCCGCACTCACACCCACCGACGAAGATGTGCACGCCGCTCGGAGGTTGCTCGAGCTGTACGAGGCAGCGCACGGAGGACCGACAGTCGACGACTCCGGCCGATTCGTCGACGAAGCCGTGGTTCGTGGAGCTCGGGAAGTCCTGGCTCGCGCGTAATCGATCGAAACTACTGCACCGCCCAGCCGAGAACTGGGCGGTGCAGCGCCTCTACTGGTTCTTCGATACCGTCAGGGGCGCAAGCAGTTCGGTGATGTTCGACAAGTCGCCGAGTGCATGGCAACGACCGGCCAACGCACCGAGCTCGGTCTCGCTCAGGAACTGTTGCGCGTTGCTGGTGAACTTGGCCGACACCTCCTCGAACGACAGTGGTCTTTCCGGACCACCGCGAGTCGTCAGGACTTCTTCGACGAGTACGGAACCGTCGATCATCGTGGCCGTCAGGACCGCCGGAAACTGATGGGGGAAAATGGCGTCGCACCGCGAATCCGGCACCACCGAGATCTTTGCCATCAACTCCCGCCGCTGCGGATCGTTGGCCAACTCGTCGGAGTAGTCCTCGAGAGCGGCACCGAGTCCCCCACCGCCCAGCAGTCCGACGACCACGGCGTACGGGCCGCTGAACTGAGCCATATAACCGGTTGCAGGAGTGCGCTTGACCTCGATCGGTTCACCGATCGTGCGCAGGTTTGCGGCCGGGACGCCCAGCTCCAATGTGCCGATGTCCTCCAACACGATTCCGCGCTTGCGGAGCGCAGCCCCTGCGTCGATGGCGGCATGGGTGAAGTGGTTGGCCGGATACGGCTTGAAGAATATGCCCGGAACCGCCCACTCGGTACCGAGGCCGGCGACTATTTCGTTTGCCCGGCCCGGTTCGTGCAACCAGGCTTGGAAGAACCCGAACCGGCCTTCGAGGACCGTCGGCGGGCCGGTGATCCCGTGCCTGGACAGTCCCGCGGCCGACAGTGCGGAATGCGCGGCCCACCCGCAGTGCATGCGCTTGACGGTTCCGCCGGTGCGGTTGGCCTCGATGATGCCCGATGCCATCGACGCCGCAATGCCCATGGTGTCGACGATCCCGGTCTCGGAGGCACCCCCGATGACGGCAGCCGCTACGGCACCACCCATCGCGCCGCAAATGGAGGTTGCGTGTTGGCCGTGCTCGAAGAACACCGAGTTCTTGGCGTCCGGGTCAAAACCTGCCATGCCGAGCCGAACGCAGACCTCGAGGCCGATTGCGATGCCGCGCACCAGGGCGCGGCCGTCGGCACCGTGTTCCTGGGCGGCAGCCAAGGCAGCGGGAACCACGCTGGCGCTCGGATGCAGGATAGAGGGCAGATGTGTGTCGTCGAAGTCCAAGGAGTGCGCGAGCACCCCGTTGACGAATGCGGCGAGCATGGGCGGTAGCGCGACGTCGACTCCGATGGCTGTCGCCGTCGCAGTGCCACCCTGTTCGCACGCCCATGCGATGGCGGCGCGGCTGGTATCGAGGTCCGTGGCCGCGACCGCGATTCCGAGGGTATCGAGAACGCGCATACCGACCGAGGCCACCACATCTTCCGGCAGATCCTCGTATCGCGTGTTCACAGCGAACCGCGCCACCTGCTGCGCGAGGGTGAGTTCACTCATGCGGACGTCACCGCCAGAGGGCGAACCGGCGAGCCGGTTGCACCGAAGATGTTCAGCGGCACCAGCAGGAACGTGAACTCGAAGATCTCCTGACGCGACAATTCTTCGAGGTCCAACGCTTCGATGATGTAGATTCCGCTCTCCACCAACAGCACTCGGTGTGCGGGCAGGAGAGCGTGACCTCCGCCGGGGGCGAGTCGTTCGAACGCGATGGTGTCGGCACCAGCCGCGTGCACCTGCAGGGCAGCGAGCCACTGAGCCCCGGCTTCGCTGACCCCCGGCACGCCGGAAGGGCCTCCGACGTAGGGCAGGCCTTCGTCGAAGAGCTGACCCCAGCCGCTGCGAATCAGCACTACGTCGCCGGTACCGATCTCGACCGACTGTGCAGCGCAGGCAGATTCGAGATCGTCGACCGTGATCTCGTAACCTCCGTCGCAGCGACCGACACCGAGAAGCCTGGGGATGTCCAGCAGTACACCGCGCCGGATCATCGGTGCGATGGTGTGCACGCCGTGCTCCACGTACTTTCCACCGAGGCAGGACTGGCCCGCGTCGGCACCGCCGTGCAGTTTCCCGTTGTGACTCACGTGCGCAAGCGCGTCGATGTGGGTTCCGACGTGGGTACCCGTCGTGATCATGTCGTTGGCTGCACTACCGCCGTCCGACCGTGTCATGTCCCCGTGTCTGCGCGGCAGCGTGTGCCAGAACTGCGGGTGATTGGGCGACTGCGGCATTCCCACTCGCAATTGTCTCCCGAGATCCACCGTGTGCACGCCCTGCTGGACGGCATCGAGGAGTTGATCGGACATTGATTGTCTCCTTCTACTCGCTGAGCGCGCCGATCACGTCAGCAATGCATTCGTTTCGCCAAGCGGAACATTGTGGAGCGACCCAGTTCACGGCTAAGCGATGTAGTCAGAGTAACAGTCCAGGCAATATCAGTTGTGTCATTGACGATCAGAGCCATCTGCTTCTAACCTTCACCGATGGACGGTTCATTGTCGTTTCGCTCAACGGAACACGTCGCCTCCGTCGCGCGGCTCGCCCAAGCAGTCGACATACTTCGCGGCCGGCCCCTGCCGGACAACCTCGTCGAGCGCGCACGGCTCGTTCTGTTGGACCTGCTGGGCGTGACACTCGCCGGGGCGCGCACCACAGAGATGACACGATTACGCGCCCACTGGAACGCCGAGCCCGGCTCGACGCACCCGCTCGGCGGACCCCACGGCACCACGGTCGAATCGGCTGCCGAACTCGACGCTATTGCCTCGTGCTGCCTCGAACTCGACGAAGGCAACAAGTACGCCGCTGGACACCCCGCCGCGCACGTGGTGCCTGCAGCGATTGCAGCAGCGCGACGTGCACCCCAGCTGATCTCCGGTCCCACCTTCCTCACCGCCGTTGTCGCCGGATACGAAGTGGCGGCCAGGTTCGGCTATGCGCTGACGCGGAACAGTGCATGGCACACCCACGGGCATTGGGGTGCGACCGGTGCGGCGACTGCGGCCGCCGTCGTTCACGGATGCGACCGCGATGCCATTGCTGCAGCGATCGATTCGTCCGCGGCGTTGGTACAGGTCGCGCCGTGGGCTGTGGTGCTCGACGGTAACTTTGCACGCAACCTCTGGATCGGCGGTGCGGCGCGGGCCGGTACGAACGCCGCACGACTGGCCAGTGCGGGTGTGGTGGGCAACACCGGTGCGATCGAGCATTCACTGGGCTCGATCATCGGCACGCTGGATCTGGCGAAGCTCACCGAGAATCTCGGTGAGCGATGGCTGACTCTCGAAGGTTATTCCAAGCAGCATGCGAGTTGCTCCTACACACATGCCGCCATCGACACCGTGCAGAGTCTGCGCAGCCATGCCGACTGGTCAGCCGACGACATCGCAAGGGTCGTCGTGCGTACACATTCACTGGCGGAGCCGCTGTTCCAACGCAATCCGAGCACTCGCCTCGGCGCGATGTTCTCGCTACCGTTCGTCGTCGCTGCTGCGTTCTTGTCCGACGCGATCGACGTCGACGCGCTCGATCCGGATGGTCCCACTTTCTCTCGCGCGCAACAATTCAGCGCCCGGGTCGATATCTCCTCGGCCGGCGAGTTCGATGAGCTTCTACCCGAGCGCCGGGCTGCCGAGGTGACGATCGAATTCCGAGA
The DNA here is from genome assembly GCF_002258365.1 of Rhodococcus sp. 06-221-2. Classification (NCBI taxonomy): domain Bacteria; kingdom Bacillati; phylum Actinomycetota; class Actinomycetes; order Mycobacteriales; family Nocardiaceae; genus Rhodococcus; species Rhodococcus sp. 06-221-2. The sequence goes on along the minus strand of NZ_NOYJ01000024.1, from coordinate 14,341 downwards.
TGGAACTGCCATGTCTGCCTCGACCCCGAATCCCGTCGGAGATGTCGACCACTTCCCGATGAATTACGGCGGGATCAGAGCCAAAATTGCCCGCCTGGTGGGAGAAGGGGATGCAGCAGAGCTCGAAGGCATCGTCGAATCCATCTGCACGACGGATGACGTTGCTGAGGAACTGCGCAGGCTGCCTACGACCTAGTTTCTCCCGATACGAACCTCGTCCACGAATTCGTCTGCTGCCCAAGCCAATCGAGACCTGACCCGTTCCGGCAAGGTGACCGTCAATTGGACGAGGTACTGATCGACGATGTGGTGGACCACGACATACCTAGTCCGAGCGAACAACGTCCGACCGTCCCACTCGTATCGACCCGCAACCGAAACGGACGGTAGACCGCAGAACGGGTCACGGTCGTAGCTGACGTCGATCCATTCCGGAAGTGCCCGGGAGTCGCCGAACCCACAAGCCAGCAGGGTCTGCGGATCGAGTGACCGCGTCAACTTTCCGGTCAAGACTGCCGCGTTGGGAACGAACCCGTCGACCGCATCTGCCGGAGAACACAGCACCGCGGTGGCGTGCGGAAACAGATGCGCAGGAACGAGATCCCACCCCGGCAGCGCAGGGAGCTCCAGACCGAACCTTGCGCATTCGTCGAGATGTACGGGCACGAGCTCGACACCCTGCTGTTGCAGAACGCTCTGCATCGATTGTTCCCGAGTTGTCACTGGACGTCCCGTCGACCCGACATCGACGCCGCTCGGTCTGCTTCGATGCGATCGAGGAATCGAGGCGGGCGCAGTAGCTCTCGCGCGTCGTCATGGGCAAGCTGCGCACGGCCCCAGGGATTGTCCCGACACCACTGCAGTACGGACAGCAGCGCGTTGGGCTCTACCTTCTTCTCGCACGCCATCAGGACCAGCACCTGATCCGTTCCACCGGCAGGGTCGCGATACACGACTCGGATGGTGGGGTACCAATGTGAATACGACACCGCAGGATTCGGATGCGTCTGCGGCTGCAGCTCGACGATCCCGTCCCACGGGACAACCGTGATTGCAGTGGTGGCCTTCCATCCGCGGCGCCGATAGATCTCCTCCACGAGGCCATCGGGATGCAGTGAAATTCGGGTCCGGTTGACGACGAGCACACTCAGTGCGAAAAACAGCAGACATATCGGAGCGCCGAAGTGCGACATGACTACGACGCTCAGGTCGTGACGCGTTGTACTTACCCGTGCGTCTCCTCCCCAGTGGATGTAGGACAGGCCGGACACCAACGCGAATGCGAGTATTCCGCTGCGATACAACACAGTCCCCCGCCCTGGCACTGCCACGCCTCGGCCGACTCCGGCGACAGTCACCGGTCGCACGAACAGCGACAGCCGCGCAGAACCGATGCCGGACAACACCACGGCCGCTGTGAGCGGTATCAGCACCGCGAGCACCAGCGGCGACACGAGGAGAACGGTCTCCCCGGAAAGCGTCCCGAACAGGAGAACCGGAGCCACGATCGTCGCGGCAAGGACTGCAGACGAAACCCCGAGAGCTACCAGCCAACCCAGGTGAACACTGCGCCACGTCCGCACCCACAATGGATACTTCTGCGCTACCAGGCTCTTACGCAGCACGTCCTCGGTCTGGGGCGTGCGATCGTCTCTGATCTCGCTCATTTTCCTGCCGCCTCGAACAACTTCTCCACGCCGTAGCTGACGACTTGGCCCAGTGCGATCCCGGCAGCAGCGCCGGCCACCGTGCCGGGCCCCGGAAAAATGGAACCCGCCATGCCACCCACGGCTCCGAACGCCCAGGTCGTAATTGCTCCCGCGACTATCGGGGTTGCCTCGACGATCACGGCCTCAGCCGGGTTCACTCCCTCGTCGATTTTTCCCGCAATTCCGGGAATCGCACCGGCAACGACTCCGAAGACCCCGAGCCCGCGTCCGATGTTCTTGGCAACGTCGTCGACGGATTCGACACCGGGCAATTCCAGCGCCCGCCTTGTCACGGCGGCCATGCCTCCGACGACCGACGCCGCAATGGTCGACGGCCAGTCCGGCATCCAGGAGAACGACCCGTCCGGGTTCTCGACGAACTGTCCAGTGGGATTGTCGAGGGCGAGCGCCGTCAGCACCTCGGTGGGCTCGGCCAGCTGCTGCGCAGCGTCGAGAGCGACACTCTCGGCCTGGCGCAGAGCACTCTGGATGTCCTCGGTCAATTGATTTGCTGCAGAACGCAGTTCGTCGGCTCGACGCGTCTTCTCGTCACCCAGGCTGTCGGGAATCAGCGCGATCATCCCTTCGGGATTCACCACACCGTCGGCCCGTACCGCGAACCCGCTCGTCGTAGCCGCGGACACCTGAGCCTGCACGTGCGCTTGGGCGGCCTCGACGATGTCGGCCGCACCTTCGAATGCGGCTCCGAGCGAGTCGATTTCACTGCAGACGGAGCTCATCCGGGAGCATTCGGCCACCACGCGATCGGCTGCGGCGCGTGCCGCCTCGCCGGTCCACGTCTCGGCCAGTGTGTCCTGCTCTTCCAAGACCCCGGTTCGTTGGCCGTTGACGCGTTCGACTATCTCGGCCAGTTCGATCATCGTCTTGCGCATCGACTGCGGCTCCCAGCCGGCGACGTGCGGCACGGTCGGGGTCATTTCGGCTGGTCCATCGCAGCGAGGCGGCGGGCAAGGTCGTCGTCGGTGATCTCGTAGTTCTGCGCGACACCACGGGCGATGTCCGCAACGCATTCGGCTCGGCCTGCCAGAGCGGCAACAGCTCCCGCAGCCGCTGCGGACGCTGCCGCACACGCTGCGCGAAAGTCGGTACCCTGCAGCGCATTCTCGGATGCTCGGAACGGGGCGAGGGTGTCCAACTCGGCGATCACCTCCCCCGTTCCCGACAGCACATTCGAGAACTGCCGCAGGATCACTGGATCCACATTCACTGTCATGACGCTCCCCCGAGTCGCACCGTATCGACGCCCGGTGAATCGGCGTCATCGGGTTTGACGCAGCGAGCCCGTTATCGGTTCCGTGCCGAACCTAGGACCGCGACAGTTCCAGTCGCTCACGAAGCGGTGGTGGCACCAGCAGGTCGGGTGAGTCGTAGCCGGTCATGCGAATCCGGTTGACCGGGCCGTCGGTGCACCACTTCATCAATGCCAGAACGGCATTCGGCTCGGCTGCGAGCAAATGGATGCGAATCGCCATCCGGTCCGGTTGATCCAGCCGGTCGCGGGGACGCTCGATATCGAGCCCAGTCGCTCGGACGTACAGTACGGGCTCGGTGAACCCACTCCCCCGCTTCTCTGACGTTCGGTACGTCGAGGCCTCGTAGTGCTCCACATCGTCCCAGCGCACGAGGATGTCGTGAGTGCGCGGAAAGAAGAACATGCACGACCGTCTGCGTCTGACAAATCCGTCCGCGAACAAGCGCAGTTCGACGCTGCTGCGGAAGCCGAGCGTCGCCACCAGTACAACGATGGCAATTCCAGCAATCGGCATACCGGCCGCGCCGAACGCGTCACTCTTCGACAGGGCGACCCCCATTCCTGACACCAAAATGGACGCGACCGTGATCGACCAGAGCTTGGCGGTCCGAGGCGGAATGCAGACGCCGCTACCGAGCGCGTGGTCCTCGACGCGCCGAACGAATCGGACGGGGATTCCCCATCGAATCACGTTGTCGTTGATGCCGATCCAAACGCAAGCCATGAGGGCAAGTAGAGCGATCGATCCGATCGTGTGCCCATTGTCGCTTCCTTGCACCTCGAGCCGTCCGCGATAGATCGCAATGGCTACCACCGCGACAATCGCGATGACGGCCTGCCACAGGCGGCCCAACGTGTTCGGCCAGTACGGGACCCAGATAGGTCGTTCTGCGTCGGTGTACTTCGTCTCACTCATGCGTCCCCCACAGTCGGTATCAGGTATTGGACGCACCGGTGGTGCGATCGGTTCCCTGCTGCTCGGTTCGATGAGACGGGGATCCAACGCGTACCGTTGGCGCGGCTAACGACTTAGGAGGGCGATCGCAATGAACGGCCGTCGATTATCGTTCGCTGCCGCGGCCGGACTCGCGGCCGCGATGGGCGTCGGGCGATTCGTGTTCACGCCGCTGCTACCGATCATGGTCGACGCGGCGGAGGTGACCCCGAGCAGCGGTGCCGTCATCGCAACCGCGAACTATGCCGGCTACCTCGTCGGCGCGATCGTGTTGTCGGTGCGCCCGTCGATCAATACGACGACGTCGTTCAGGCTGTGGACGCTCGTGCTCATCGCAAGCGAATTGGCGATGGCTGCAGTGCATTCCACCGCAACGTTTTCGGCGCTGCGGTTCCTGGCCGGCCTGGCGAGTGCCGCGGTGTTCATCGCCTGCGCGAGCACCGTCACCAAGCACAGAGCCGACGGTGCGTCACCAGGAATCGCGTTCGGCGGCGTCGGTGCAGGTATTGCAGCGTCGGGCATTCTGACGTTGCTCGCCGGACCACATCTGTCGTGGGAGGCGCTGTGGTTGTGCTCGGCGATACTGACTGCGGTGCTCGTCGCCCCGGCGTGGACGCTTCGGGTACACCCCGAGCCTGCAGGGCGGTCCGAGGCGGGCGAGGTGAACGCTGGAACCCGCGCGGTGTGGCGGACATTGCTCGTCGCGTACTTCCTCGAGGGCCTCGGGTACATCATCGTCGGCACATTCCTCGTTGCGGCGGTCGGTAGCCACAGCAGCACGTCGGTGGGTCCGGTGGTGTGGATCGTCGTCGGATTCGCCGCGGTACCGGCGACAGTGCTGTGGCAAGGGGTGGCACGCCGAACCAGCCTGCGCAAAGCTCTGGTAGCAGCGTTCGCATTGCAGACCGTGGCCGCAGTGCTTCCCGCACTGACCGGGAACACCCTTGCCGCCGTATGTTCAGCGTTGTTGTTCGGGGGAACGTTCATGGGCATCACGATGCTGACGATGAGCACAGCGCACACACTTCCCATCGGCCGTACCGCGGCGACACTGACTGCCGTCTACGGCGTCGGACAAGTGGTGGGGCCATTGGTGGTTGCGCCCGCAATCGGCGATTCGTACGCGATCGCCTTCGCCATCGCGACCGGAGTGCTGGTGCTCGGAACCGTGGCTTCTGTGCGGATACTGCGGATGTCGGCGTAAGGCCACCCCCACATTCGGTTGGGTGCTGACGGGAAAAAGCCCACGTGACGAAGATCGCGTCCGCTGTGACCAGGGCCTTCGCTCTTGACGGTTCACGCGTACCTACCCAGGATGTTTCGTACACCCTCGGCACCGGGAAGGCGTCGAGAATGCGCACAGGGCACATCGACCCCGAGGCGCGCCACTACATCCGAGGAGAAAAACTATGTCCACCACAGTGGCCGATCAACTCGTTCGCGGACTCGTCGACGCCGGAGTTCGGCGCATCTACGGAATCGTCGGCGACAGTCTCAACCCGGTGGTCGACGCGGTGCGTCGGACCGGAGGGTCGGCCAAGGGCGGCATCGACTGGATCCATGTTCGCCACGAGGAAGCCGCGGCGTTCGCGGCATCGGCGGACGCGCAGACCACCGGCACCCTCGCCGTCTGCGCCGGCTCCTGCGGCCCGGGTAACCTGCATCTGATCAACGGGCTGTTCGACGCACACCGTTCCGGCGCACCGGTTCTCGCGATCGCATCCCACATTCCCAGCAGCGAGATCGGGTCGGGGTACTTCCAGGAGACGCATCCCGATCGCCTGTTCGTCGAATGCTCGCTGTACAACGAGTTCGTCTCCACTGCCGAGCAAGCACCGCGCGTATTCCGCGCTGCGATCAACGCAGCGATCACCGGCGGCGGAGTATCGGTGGTGACGCTCCCCGGTGACATCGCCGAGCTGTCCGCTGCCGGCGCAATGGATCCCATCGCCATTCCGTCGACTCCCGTCGTCACTCCGCCCGCCGCCGACATCCAACAGCTGGCCGACGCCATCAACAATGCCGAGAAGGTCGCGATCTTCGCCGGCTACGGCGTCAAGGGTGCCCACGACGAGGTCGTGGCATTCGCCGACACCATCGGCGCTCCCGTCGGACATTCGTTGCGCGGCAAGGAGTTCATTCAGTACGACAACCCGTACGACGTCGGCATGACCGGCCTGCTCGGCTACGGAGCTGCGCACGCCGGTATCCATGACGCGGATCTGTTGATCCTGCTCGGCACCGACTTTCCGTACCAACAGTTTCTTCCCGAGGATGTCGCGACCGCGCAGATCGACATCGATCCGACCAAGTTGGGTCGCCGTACCTCGGTGAAGTACCCCATCCACGGAGACGTGCGTGCAACTCTGAACGCGTTGGCTCCGTCGGTCACTCGCAAGACCGATCGCCGCTACGCAGAGAAGTGGTTGGACAAGCACAACGATCTGATGGGCAAGACAGTCGGCGCGTACACCCGCAATGCCGAGAAGCTCGTGCCGATCCATCCCGAGTTCGCCGCGTCCGTGCTCGACGATCTGGCCGACGACGATGCCGTGTTCACCACCGATACCGGTATGTGCAACGTGTGGACCGCCCGATACATCAACCCCACCGGCAGAAGAGCTTTCGTCGCATCGATGCTGCACGGCTCGATGGCCAACGCGCTACCGCACGCCATCGGGGCGCAGTTCGCGCACCCGGGCCGTCAGGTCGTCTCCATCTCGGGTGACGGTGGATTCTCGATGATGCTCTCCGAACTCCTCACCGTGGCGATGTACAAGTTGCCGGTGAAGATCGTCATGTTCGACAACTCGACCCTGGGCATGGTCAAGGCCGAGATGCTCGTCGACGGACTCCCCGACTTCGGTGTAGACGTGCCACAGGTCGACTACACCGGAATCGCCAAGGCTGCGGGCATTCACGCGCAGCGCGTCGACCAGCCGGGTGATATTCGCGGCGCACTCGAAACCGCGTTCGCCACGGACGGGCCCGCCCTGGTGCAACTGATCACCGATCCGCTGGCACTGTCGGTGCCGCCGACCCTCACCGGCGAGCAGCTCAAGGGCTTCGCGCTCGCGATGAGCAAGGTGGTTCTCAACGGCGGTGTAGGAGAAGCAGTTCGGATGGCGAAGTCGAACCTGCGCAACGTTCCGCGTCCCTGATCGAGACCCAGCACCGGTGGTACGGCATGTACCACCGGTGCTGTCGTCTACCGGATCTCGTCCCACAGCTCCCGCTGCGCCGCACGAGGATCCTGCACCGAAGCCGACTCCTCGTCGAACGTCATCACTGTTCGCTCCGACCCGTACGGGGCCCAGCCCGGATCGCCTGCCGTGACGAAGTCCACCCAGGCGCGGTGAGTCCGGTCGGCGAGTTTCTGCGGAGGGTTCGGCCCGAGGAGCAACCCACCGGTGCCCTCGGCGAGGTTGTCGAAGACGAACGGGATCTCGATTGCATGGCAGGCACCCAGCTTGCCCTCGTACGACGGTGACGGCCAAGCGAATTCGTACATATACGTCGCGGAACCCGAACGAGCCTCGGCGATACGGATGACAGGAATTCGGAAGAACCAGTCGGTCATCGCGGCCATCATGACCTCACCTGCGGTGGCGTCGGGTGTGTCGGCGCGGTAGAGCTCGAGCACCCGGTCCGCGTCGGCGCCCATGCCCGCCATGGCCATTCGCAGCAGATTCTCGTCGATGTGCCGGAACACCCCGCTGGGTACGAAGAACAGCGCATGTTCGTCGGAGTTGGATCCGACCATGATCTCGACGTCTGCGGTGGAGCCGGCGGCGATCGCATCGATCGGCCGGGCCGGCACCACGTCCCCGTCGATGTGCGGCTCGTACGCCATGACATTGAGGACCAGCTCGCCCCACAGACGCGGATCGGGTTGCTTGGCAATACGATTCGACAGCGCGGTCTGCGCGGCCGTCAAGTCCACCACCGGCACCGAACCGAAACCGTCGACGGTGGGTTCCACACCGAGGTCCGACGCCAACGCCGCGGTGACCTTCTTCGCGGTCTCCTCCGTCAGCACATGGTGCCCGCCGCCGCTCTGCAGGATGGCGCGGCGGAACAGCCCCTTCGCGCGAGGCATCGACAGCAGCGTGCCCACACTCATCGCGCCCGCCGACTCCCCCGCAACCGTCACCTGGGCGGGGTCGCCGCCGAACGCCGCAATGTTGGCGGCCACCCATTCGAGCGCCGCAACCTGATCCAGCAGACCGCGGTTGGCGGGCGCTCCGTCGATCGCCAGGAATCCGTCGACGCCCAATCGGTAGTTGATGGTGACGCACACGATTCCGTCGCGGGCGAAGGCGGTGCCGTCGTACGTGGGTACCGCGCCGCTGCCGTTGGTGAACGACCCACCGTGAATCCATACCAGTACCGGCAACCCCGCAGCCTCGACGTCGGGCGTCCAGACATTCAAGTTCAGGCAATCGTCTCCGTCGATCGCCACCTCGGACAGAATCTGGTCGATCGGGCTGGGAAATCCGGGCTTGGGAGCCGTCGGGCCGAATTCGGTGGCCTGCCGGACGCCCTCCCACGACTCGGGTTGCTGTGGTGCCTGGAAGCGGTGTGCACCGAAGGGCGGTGCCGCGTACGGGATTCCCTTGAAGGCGCTCACCCCCGCAACTGTGCGACCACTGAGTTTCCCTTGCGCGACCTCTACGACCGGGTTCATCGGTTCCTTTCGGTTTCGAACGTGAGAACTCCATAGTGCACTCCCGGCCCACGTCGTCGACCCCGGTTGCGGTTATTCTCGACGGACCGCCCAAACCGGACATCGCGATCCGGAACTCGACCGTTTCGGAAGGCTCCACGATGGCCATCGACTACACCCGCAAGCCCTCTCAGCCCGCCCAGCCCGCCGCGTCGGTGAATCTGAGCAAGGTGACGCTGTCCAAGGCGTCGCCCACCATCAGTTTGACCAAGTCCGGTGAGAAGCAGGGGTCGATGCGGGTGAATCTCAACTGGTCGAGCGGCGCACCTGCCGCGCAACCGAAGAAGAAAGGCTTTCTGGCGAAGCTGGCCGCCGCGTCGTACGGCACCGGAGGGGTGGACCTCGACCTCGGCTGCCTCTACGAGCTGCGCGACGGTTCCAAGGGCGTCGTTCAGGCACTGGGAAACAGCTTCGGTTCGTTGCAGCAGCCGCCGTTCATCGCGCTCGACGGCGACGACCGCTCGGGTTCGGTCAGCGGCGGGGAGAACATGCACATCAATCTCGCCGACCCCGACAAGTTCACGCGCATTCTGATCTTCGCGATGATCTACGACGGCGCGCCCAACTGGGCTGCGGTCGACGGCGTGGTGACCCTGTACCCCACCAGCGGTCCACAGGTGGAGGTTCGCCTGGACTCGGCCGAGAACTCGGCACGGATCTGCTCGATCGCGTTGCTGCAGAACACGTCCGCCGGGATCACCGTGACGCGCGAGGTGGAGTACATCCAGGGCAGCCAAGCCGATCTCGACAAGAAGTACGGCTGGGGAATGAAGTGGGCTGCCGGCCGAAAGTGAACTAGGACGCTGGTTTCGGTTGCGGCGGAACCATTTCCAGTCGCACACCGATCAAGCGAACCTCTCGGCTGTGGTCGAGCCGATCCACCAGGGCCACCGCGGCCGACGTGAGAGTCGCTGCATCGAAGGTTGGCGGGCCCGCGATCGGGGCGCTGACGGTATGCGTCTCGAACGGGGCATACCGGATCTTCAATGCCGCGCGGACCGCAGGCCGATTCTCGCTTTCGATGTCTGCGAGCACCTTCGACGTCAAATTCGCGACCTCGTCCCTGATCACGGTCCAGTCGGCGACGTTGGTCTGGAACGTGACTTCCCGACTATGAGATCGCGCGACCCACGGTTCGGACGTCACCGGAGACAGCTCGATCCCCCGCCCCTTCGTACCGAGCCACGGCCCGATCTTCGGCCCGAACGCCGCGGCGAGGTCTGCGTGGTCCGCATCGGCCAATTCACGGACGGTGGTGATACCGAGTGCAGCAAGCCGGGTGGAGATCTTCTTGCCGATTCCCCACAGCGCATCGGTGCCGCGCTCTCCCATCACCTCGTACCAATTGTCCTGGGTGAGTTGGTAGATACCCTGAGGCTTGTCGAAGTCGGTGGCGATCTTCGCTCGAAGCTTGTTGTCCCCGATCCCGACCGAGCAATGCAGCCCGGTCGCATCGAACACCGCGTCGTGCACGGTCCTGGCGAATGTCCTCGGATCGTCGGTCTCGACGCCCAGAAAGGCCTCGTCCCAGCCGATCACCTCCACCACCACCCCGAGGGAACGCAGCGTGTCCATCACCGTCGCCGACGCCTCGTCGTATGCCGGCTTGTCGACGGGAAGAAAGACGGCGTCGGGAATCTTCTTCGCTGCGATCCGCAGCGGCATTCCGGATCCGACGCCCTTCGCCCGCGCCTCGTAGGACGCCGTCGACACCACCCCACGCTCGGTCGGATCTCCCCTGCCGCCGACCACGACGGCTTTGCCCACGAGGTCGGGGTTCCTCAGCACCTCGACCGCTGCGATGAATTGGTCGAGATCGACGTGCAGTACCCAGCGCCGCCGAGTGGCATCGGTCGACGCATGCTCGGTCGTGGTGGTCCCGGTCATGGTCACCAGTGTGCCCGTGGTGTCTCATGGCGCAATGACGAAATCGATATCTCGGACCATCGGCCGGATCGTGCTGGGAGCATTTCTCGTCTTCGCCGGTCTGAGCCATCTGTTCTGGGCACGCAGTACCTTCGCGGCCCAGGTACCGACATGGATGCCCGTCGACACCGACTTCGTCGTCCTGGCTTCGGGCGTCGTCGAGATCGTTCTCGGTCTTGCGCTCCTGTTCTGGACTGCTCGCTCAGCGCTCGTGGGATGGGTGGTGGCCGCCTTCTTCGTCGCCGTCTTCCCGGGAAACATCTCTCAATTCGTCACGCACACCGACGCGTTCGGTCTCGACTCCGATGCCGCACGCGGCATCCGACTGCTGTTCCAACCTCTTCTGATCGTGTGGGCGCTGTGGTGCACCGGTGCCTGGGCACAGTGGCGCGCCTCGAATGAGGGTCGCAGCCAGCGTCACTGAGCGGAGCTGTGCCCGGCGGGAACGATGCCGTGGTGTAACAGCGCCACGTCGGGATGTGCGCGCGTCCGGGATTTCCAGGCATTCGCCCCGTAGGTGTCGTAGATGGGGTTGGCGGGATCGTCCTCGACGCCACGTGAGTGCTGTGCCAATTCCGGTGGCAGCGTGATGATCGGTACGATGGCATCGAGTGCGGGACTGAGGAAGTACGGCACCGATACCCGGTCGCTACCCGGCCCGGGGGCGATCACCCGATGCCGCGTCGCGCGGAGGTAGCCGCCCGTCGCCACTTCCAACAGCTCACCGATGTTGACGATGAATGCGCCCTCCAGCGGCGGCACATCGACCCAGGTATCCGCGGTCGTCTCCACCTGCAAACCGGCCGAGTCGGGTTCGACCAGGAGCAGCGTCAACACCCCAGAATCCTTGTGCGCACCCACACCCTGTGAGTGATCCGGCGTCCCCGGGTAGCGCACGACTTTCATCAACGTTGCCGGCGCGGTGCCGAACGCGTCGTCGAACACGTGCTCGTCCGCGCCGAGAGAGGCCGCCCAATGTCGGAGCAGCGCGAGTCCGATCTGCGACACCGACTGCTCCCACTGCTCGAACGTCTCGCGGAAGCCCTCGGGTTCGGACGGCCACAGGTTCGGTCCTTGCAGATTCCAGTAGCCCTGCGCATGCTCGATCGCCGGCCGCTCGGGACCGATGTCGATCTGCTCGCGCCAATCGACCCGACCGTTGGTCAGCTCGCCGCCCACTCGCGAATAGCCGCGAAAGTGTGGGCTCTTCAGTTGACTGATCTCGTCCTTGACGGCGTCGGGCACCGCGAAGAACGCCCGCGCCGAACGCAACACGTCGGCCATCCGGTCGGTGCCGATGCCGTGTCCGACAAGGTAGAAGAACCCCGAGTCGTGGGCTGCCTCGCGCAGAGCCCGTCGGAAGGTCTGTGGGTCGTGTTCGGACGACTCGAGATCGAGAACAGGGAGCATGACCCGATTGTCCTCCGCACCTGACGCGTCGGCCAGCACTGTTGAGATTCGATGAATCCCCGTGCCCGGATGCCAGACTGGACGCCATGAGCCCGGAAGCACTCGACATCACCGTCGTCGGTCACGGCGAGGTGACCTACCCACCCGAACAATGCACGTTGTCCCTGACGGTGCGTACCGACGGCCGCAGCGCCGAGTCCGCGTCGGAGCCGGCGGGGCAACTCGTACGTGAGCTCACTCGCCTCATCGAACCCCTCTACAACAGTGAACACGGGCCGATCGATCGATGGACCATCGATCAGGTTCGGCGTTCCCGTCACCGCCCGTTCAATCAGGACGGCGAACAACTTCCGTACGTCTACCAGGCCGAAGCGTCCGTCGAAGTGAAGTTCAGCCAACTCGACCTGGTGGATGCCTTCGTGTACGCGGCATCCGCTCTCGACGGGGTCTCGATCGACCACTTCGATTGGGACCTCACCGAACCGAGCAGGAAAGCCCACACCCATGAGGTCCGCGAACGTGCAGTGCAGGACGCTGTGTTGAAGGCAGAGGCCTACGCGTCGAGCCTGGGAAGGGTGAATGTGACGGCCGTGGCCGTTGCCGATCCCGGACTGCTGACGGGGTCTGCCGAACGCGGCGTCACCGAGCCGTCCCACCGCATGCTTGCCGCACAATCCGGGCCCGCCGCGTTCGCCCTGAAGCCCGAGAACATCACAATCTCCGCCAGCGTGCACGCCAGATTCACCGCCTCCTGACGTGGCGCGCCTACCCTCGAATACATGAACCGCGACGATGCCCGACGCCTCTGGCCCCGGCCACCGCTGTTGCCTCGTCCGATTCTGATGGACCAGCGGTGGGAACGACTCGTCTTCCTGCATTGGCGAGTACCGAGTTCGGTCGTCGCGCCGCTGTTACCGGACGGGTGCGTACCGGACGAGTTCGACGGTTCGTCGTGGGTCGGTCTCATCGGGTTCCACATGGTCGGCGCCGGTCTCGGATATCGGCACCCGGTGCCGTACTTCGGGACCTTCGGCGAGATCAATGTGCGGCTGTACTCGATCGACGCAGAAGGTCGACGCGGTGTCGTCTTTCGCTCCCTCGAGGCGACCCGACTCGCAGTCGTCGTGGGCACCAATGCCGCACGTATCCCCTACCGGTGGGCATCGATCGATATCGACGACGACCAGCGAACAATTTCCTACCGAAGCCGACGGCTGGCACCGCCGAAACGCGGTGCGACGACGGACTTCGGCATCGTCCGGGGCACACGCGACATGTCCGACGACCCACTGGCGGTCTTCCTCACCGCGCGGTGGGGACTGCACACCGCGCTGGGCGGACGCCTGCTGTACGTGCCGAACGTGCATCGACATTGGGCCCTGGTCGACGCGGAACTGACCCACTGCTCGGATCAATTGGTTGCCGCTGCAGGTCTTCCGGGGGTCAGTACTCGAACACCCGACTCGGTGCTGTACTCGGACGGGGTCGCAACTCAGTTCGGCAAGCCCTACGTGGTGCGTGGTCGGTAGAAGATGACGTGCCCCGACGACAACTCGACGACCCAGTCCCCGCCCGCGTCGGAACTGGCAGTAACGCTCTCCCGAAGCACCAAGTAACCCGCGTCGAGCGGAAGATCGAAATTCAGGCAAGTTCCGTCGGAGAATTCTACGGAGGCATCGTCGCCGGTAGATATACGAACGACGGTCGCACCGATCGAGGGCAGACCCTCCCGAGTGGATACTTCGTCGCTTCGGTGCGGCGGTGCCGGCCACGATTCGACGGTGCCCTCGGCACCACACAGCACGGTCGACCCGTCGGCCGCACAGAATTCCCACGACTCGACCTCCGGTCGTGGATGGGCCACAACTCGCGTCCGTCCGTCGAAAGTCAGACGGAGAACACCGGACTCGTCGAACTCGGCATCATCGCAGACTAGACCGAGCAACACGGCGAACGCCCTGAGTCCCTCGAATTGATTGTCTTCGTCGACCACAAGATCATCTACGACGACTTCACTGAACGCGACAGTGGCACCGCCGTCGAATTCGATGGTCAGGTCGAAATCGAGCAGAACCTTGTGGACGCGCTGGCCGTCGACGGGAAGTTTCATCGAACACGACTGTGCCACACGAATCCAGCGCGGTACACAGTGCGCACGCGTCCTTTCGATCGTGCTGTGTGGGTAGTGGTTTCGAATGCAAAATGCCCCTGACCACGGGTGGTCAGGGGCATTTTGGGATGTTGTGTTCGGCGGTGTCCTACTCTCCCACACCCTGTCGAGTGCAGTACCATCGGCGCTGGAGGGCTTAGCTTCCGGGTTCGGAATGGGACCGGGCGTTTCC
>NZ_NOYJ01000029.1:0-281416 GCF_002258365.1 Rhodococcus sp. 06-221-2 | reverse complement strand
ACGCAAAACGCTCGGCTGGAAAACTCCAGCCGAGCGTTTACGTGATCTACTGACAGGCATCTGACCATCAGGTGTTGCGAGGACCCCTAGAATCCGCCCGCGATGTCGGGGGCTTTTCTCGTATAGCGGCGGTTCTTGCTACTGGGGCAGGAACGCCTTGTTCGCCTGGTAGAAGTTGACGACCTGCGGATCGAGCTGGATGCCCTGAGCGGCGTTCTGGACGAACGACGCGATCTGGGGATCGTTGGTGATGTTCTGGACGGCGGTGACGATGCCGTTGACGACCTCGGCCGACGCATCGATCGACGGGATCGACGTCAGATCGGGGAGGGCGGGAACTTCCGGTGCCTTGGGAGTGGCCGGAACGCTGCGCTCGGTGGGTGCGCTGCTCAGACCGAGGCTTGAGGAGCAGGAGGGCCATGCGCCCCAGCCCTGCGAGTCGAGGACCTTCTCGGCGACTGCGATCTGCTCTTCACGGCTGGCCTGGTTGGCCGTTGCCGCGTACTGCTGTCCACCGTGTGCGTTCCAGGTGCTGGGGGAGAACTGCAATCCGCCCTGGAAGCCGTTGCCGGTGTTGATGCCCCAGTTGCCGCCTGCTTCACACTGTGCAAGGCGATCCCAGTCGGAATCCGGTGCCGCGTTGGCGGTACCGGTGAAGGCGATGCCCGCGGTGCCCATGATGGCACCGGTGACGGCGACCTTTGCGACGGTCTTGCCAGTGGTGCTCGGCTTGCGATGACGTCCGCTCATACGAGTTGAAATCCTCTCCACACGCGCCTGCGAGGTCAGCTGTCGGGTTCGGGCTGAGAGGTAGCCCGGCCTTCTTGCTCTTCCATATCGGATGAGCAATTGGGCTTCACCCCAAGGGAACTCGGTGCGGCTTCGTGAGTCGCTACAAGTTCCCGGTTGTCCGTGGAGGACGTGGGTCCCCCGTCCTCGTCCCCTGGGTGATCGTCGAGGGTTGTTCCGGTTCCCGCGGGACGAGGTTTGGCGCTGCGGGCCGGAATTCGGCCGAACTTTCCGGCCGCTGCTGACCGTACTGAAATTCCCGGGTTACGTCACTATTTGGTAACTGTCGATTTTTTCGTGTGTCAGCGACCGTCCCGACGGTCTGATTCCGGTCGCTCGAATAGGCCCAGCTAGTGGCTGTTCTCGGTGATCGACCCCGTGCTGTTGCCGGTCTGTTACCGAAGCGTGATGTGATGGAAGTCACATCACGCTAGGGGGCCTCGAAAGGTCACCGAACCGCAACGATGTCTTTTCCCAGCGGCATCAGCGAGACCGGAATCAACTTGAGGTTCGCGATCGCGAGCGGAATACCGATGATCGTGATGGCCATCGCGATCGCCGTGACGACGTGTGTCAGCGCCAGCCACCACCCGGCGAGGACGAGCCACAGCACGTTGCCCACGAGGGCATCCGAACCCGCGCCGGGTTTGTCGACGATCGTCGACCCGAACGGCCACAGGGCGTAGACGCCGATGCGGAACGACGCGATCCCGAACGGAATGGTCACGATCAGGATGCACAGCAGGAGTCCCGCGAAGAAGTAGCCGAGTGCGAGCCACAGTCCACCGAACACGAGCCAGATGACGTTCAGGAGCAGTCGCATGATCTATCGCGCCCGTCGGCCGGAGAGCAGCGCGTACACCAGAGCGAGCACGAATCCGGCGGGTGCCGAGAACATCGCCGTCAGGTACAGGCCCAGTGGCGGCTTGGCGTCGGAGAAGACCGGGAAGAACAGGATCGCGACGATGGCAACGAGGCCGATCGCGAACAGCACCAGCGCGATGCGCAGCAGTGCAGTACTTCGCTTGCGAGTTGATGAGTCCACACCACCACGGTAGTGCGCGGCGTTGCGTCGTGCGAAAAACCGGAATGCCCTATTCGGGGCCTGCGCGCTAGACTGGCGTATTCGCGTCCTGCGTTTTCGTGGGGCGCGAAACTTGTGCACACCGCAGGGTCCCGACATCGGGCGTGCGGATACGAAACCAACGACAGCAACAGATGAACGGGTGAGCTCAGTGCCGACCGGCAAGGTGAAGTGGTACGACGTCGACAAGGGATTCGGATTCCTCTCGCAGGAGGAAGGCGAGGACGTGTACGTGCGTTCGTCAGCGCTGCCCGAAGGCGTCGACGGCCTCAAAGCCGGCCAGCGCGTCGAATTCGGCATGGCCGCGGGCCGTCGTGGCCCGCAGGCGCTGAGCCTGAAGGTTCTCGAGCCTGCCCCGTCGATTCGCCAGAACAGCGGCAGCACCCGCCGCGAGCCCGTCGAGCGCAAGCACACACCCGACGAACTGCACGGCATGGTCGAGGACATGATCACGCTGCTCGAAGCGACGGTGCAGCCGGAACTCCGCAAGGGCAAGTACCCGGACCGCAAGATCGCTCAGCGCATCTCCGAGGTGGTCCGCGCCGTCGCTCGCGAGCTCGACAGCTGATCGTTACGGACGCGCGCCGATGGACCAGATCGCGTGGCTGACGAAGCTCTCGGTATTGGTGTCGGTGTCGATGATTCCCGTGGGTAGCCGAACCTCGATGCCGAGCAACGTTCGGCCGCCGTCGTCCGTCGTCGGGACGGTGACGCTCAGCCGGGTTCCGGGCTGGTTGAACTGGCTGCTCTCGACGACCGCCCCGGTGTCGTCGCCGTAGACCAGTGCCAGTTCCCACGGCGCGGAGTAGACGGCCTCGGGCATCGACAACTGCACCGTCGGGGCAGATCCCACCTGTATCTCGGCGGTCTCGCCGACGTTGGTGCACAGCGGGTCGCTCACGGCGCAGTACAGGTACGGCTCGACTTGTACGGCTCGACCGTTGGAGTACGCCGTGACGACCGGTTCCTTGTCGGGAGCATTGCCGATCAGGACGGCGAGTACACCGACGAACGCGACGGCGATGACGAACAGGCCGGCGGCGATCAGCGACGCGATCTTCTTGGTGCGGGGAGCCAGGTTCACTTGGTCACGTTTTCGCCGTAGGAGCTGTCGGATACTTCTTGTTCGACATGGTCGGGCCGGTTGCCACCGAACCCGGGTAGCAATGATCGACCGCGGTACGTCAGGAAGGTCTGCACGAGGCCGATCGTAAGCAACACCGACACGACCGTGAAACCGAGCCAGTACTCGGTGGGAAGCAACACCCCGAGCGTTCCGCCGAGAACCCAGCACAGCTGCATGACGGTTTCCGAGCGGCCGAACCCGGATGCAATGGACTCCGGAGGCAGGTCGGACTGCAGAGACGCGTCGAGCGAGACCTTGGCCAGTGCGCTCGCGCTCGACGCGACCAGGGCGGCCACGGCGGCAGTGAGCAAACTGTCCGTGACGGCTGCGACGACGGCGACGACCGTCACCGCGACCGTGCACCGCAGGACGACCACCGATGGTCGGCCGAGCTTGATCCTGGCACCGAGTGCGTTGCCGGCGAAGTTGCCGAGACCGGCGGCGGCTCCGACCAGTCCGAGCATCGCGGCCTGCTGCAGCGGCTCGTGTTCGGTGCGGGATTTTGCGACGAACGCGATGTACAGCGTGAGGAAGCCGGTGAGAATTCTGATCGTGCCGTTGCCCCAGAGTCCGACGATCACCGCACGGCCCAGTGGCTGCCTGCGGTTGTTGGCGGCGGTGGCAGGCGGCGGGGTGCGCCTCAGATTCTCGGTCGGGGCACCGCTGCCGGGGTAATCGCTGCCGTGATGCTGGTCGGCGTGGTAGCCGAGGGTGGCCGGAACTTCGCCCTCGGTCACTTCCACCCAGGACGGGATGCGCATGCTCAGGTATGCGCCGAGCACGGTGATCGCGGCGACGAACCACAGTGCGCCGGGCGAATCGGCGACGAAGGCGATACCGCCGGCGACAGCGCCTGCGGCGATGGTGCCCCCGAGCAGTCCGAAGACGGTGAGCCTCGAGTTGACGCGGACGAGGTCGATCTCCGGTGGCAGTACCCGCGGCGTCACCGCACTCTTGAGTACCGCAAACGATTTGCTCAGGACGAGCATGCCCAGCGCCGCTGGATAGAGCACCCAACTGTCGAAGTTGAACACCAACACCACCGCCAGCACGGTACGCAGGCCGAACGAGGTGGCCAGCGCGATGCGTCGGCCGTGCTGCAACCGGTCGAGCAACGGACCGATCAGCGGCGCGATCAGCGCGAACGGAGCGATGGTGATCACCAGGTACAGCGCAACCTTCGTCTTGTCCTCACCGGTCGCCGCGGAGAAGAACAGCGTGTTGGCCAGTGCGATCGCCAGGGCAGCGTCGGATGCGAAGTTCGCCATCGTCGCGTAGGTCAGCGCGGTCAGCCCGGACTTGTCCGCCCCATCGGCTTTCGCAGCCCGCTGGAACGACGCGATTCCTTTGCCGGTCAGCTCACGCCCACGCATCGCCGCGACGCGGGTGACGGTGAGCTTCTTGGGCATCGGTGGTGGCTTACGCCCGCCGGTTCGGCCGCGCGCCGCAGTGATCTGCTGCGTGCGCGCCGGGTGCAGCGGCGGCAACGGTTGGCGGCGGCTCGGAACGTGGCCGCCGGCACCGGATTGGACAGCACGGGGGTCGGCCGGTGGATAGTTGACGAAACCGGGATGCTCCGAGCACTGTTCGTCAGCAGTGGAGTGACCGGTTTCGTTGCCAGCGCCCGAGTTTTCCGCACCTGGCGTGGGGTGGGGGAGTCGCGGATCGGTCACGTGATCAATTCTGTCCTACGGCCGCGGGATCGGTGAATCGCACCTCGAAGATCTTGGGCCAGAATTTGCCGGTCACGAGGAATCTGTCGGTCCCGGGGATCTGGGCGATGCCGTTGAAGACGTCGGCTCCGTTTCGCTCGGTGGCCGACATCGAATCCCACATCGGCTTGCCGTCGACGACGGCGGTGACGCGGCCGGTGGTGGGGTCGATGCGCATGATGTCGAAGGTCTGCCAGACGTTGGCGTAGATCGAGCCGTCCTCGGCACATTCGAGTTCGTTGAGCCGTTCCACCGGATTGCCGTCGAGTGTGACGTCGACGGTGTTCACGGCGTCGAAGGATGTGGGGTCACGGAAGGTCAGGGTGGACGTGCCGTCGCTCATGACCAGTCGGTCGTCCGGGGTTCCTTCACCCTGCGTGCACAGCCCCCATCCTTCGCCGTCGTAGTCCACTCGGCGCTGTTCGGCCAGGGTGTCTCGGTCGCGGGCAATGGCGACTCCGTCTTGCCAGGTGATCTGCCACAGGGTGTCGCCGTCGACGGTGATGCCCTCGCCGAACAGGTCGGACGGCAGATCGACCCGCTCCAGCTCGGTCATGTTCTCGAGCGACGTGCGGCGGACGAAGGAGGAGCCCTCCAGGCCGGTGCCCTCGTAGAGCACATCACCGTCGATCTCGAACCCCTGAGTGAAGGCGTCGTCGGCGCGATCGTAGGAACGCAGAACCTCGGCACCCAGCGTGGGTACCGAGTCCGACGTGATGGGGGCCGAGTCGCCTGGACCCGACGTCGACGAGCAGGCGGTGACGGTCAACAGGGACGTCACGAGTGCAGCGAAGGTGCGAGCGCGGACGGTCATTGCATCCATGATGGCAGCCCGAACTGGGCGTCACCGAGTTGATGCGGCAAACTGAATGTGTGAGTGTCGTATCTTCTCCAGAGCTCGGATCCATCCGCCCCGTCTTGGCCGATGCCGTGGACCTCGCGCGGCAGGCTCTGCTCGAGCTGGGAGAGGGCGGTGTCGGCGAGTACCTCGGCGTGACCGTGGAGGACGACAGTGCTGCCACCCACCGCTTCGCCAGCGATCTGGACGGCTATCGCGGATGGCAGTGGGCCGTTGTCGTCGCTGCTCCCGACGACGCCGATCACGCCACCGTCAGCGAACTCGTGCTGCTACCCGGTCCCGATGCTCTCGTGGCACCGTCCTGGGTGCCCTGGGACGAGCGCATCCGACCCGGTGATCTCGGGCCGGGCGATCTGCTCTCTCCACGTCGAGACGACCCGCGGCTGGTGCCGGGATACGTCGCGTCCGGTGACCCCGCCATCGACGAGGTGGCCGGCGAGATCGGGCTCGGCCGCACTCAGGTCACCAGCCTCGAGGGACGGCTCGATGCCGCCGAACGATGGCACGACGGCGACTTCGGCCCGGACAGCGAGATGGCCAAGGCCGCGTCGTCCACGTGCGGACTCTGCGGTTTCTACCTACCCCTCGCGGGATCGCTCTCCGCAGCGTTCGGAGTGTGCGGCAACGAGTTCGCCGCCGACGGTCATGTGGTGCACGTCGAATACGGTTGCGGCGCGCACTCCGATACCGAGCTGCCCACCGGAGCGGGCTCGCCGCAGTTCGAGCCGTACGACGACGCAGCACTCGACGTCACCCCGTCGCCGACCGGTGCCGCACAGTCGAACGTCACAACGACGAACGACGCTGTTGCAGAAAATGATTCGGAGGCGACCGTCTCGTCTGCCGAGACGGTAGCGGTGGGGGAGTCCGAGGTACCCCAGCCCGACGCGGCAGCACCGGAATCGGCAGCACCGGAATCGGCAGCACCCGAGTCGGCAGACTCCGCACCGGCAGAGCCAGAGGTGGTCGAGACCGGGCACGATGCCGCTGACGCAGCCCCTTCTACTGACGCGGCCCCCGACGCTTCTCCGGCCGACGACGCTTCCTCCGCTGTCGGTTCCGATGTCGATCTCGTCGCCGATTCCAGTGTCGACGATGGTGTGCAGCACGAGGATTCGGCATCGCCGAGCTGATCGATCCTTTCGGTACCGGGTCGCTTCGCGAGTCGATTCTCGCGTCCTGGGGTTCCTCGCCCACGCGGCTGCGGGAAGATTCGGCATCCGAGGCAGATCTGGTGCGCGGGGGATACCGCGATCGTTTGTTGACCGAGTTGGCACAGAACGCGGCTGATGCTGCGCAGCGAGCCGGCGTCCCGGGTCGGCTCTCGGTGTGGACCGACGAGGCGGGTGCACTGCATGTCGCCAACACCGGTGCCGCACTGGACGTGTCGGGTGTGCACGCTCTCACCGCGCTGCGGGCGTCGGCGAAAGCTGCGGCCGATCCGGGTGTCGGACAGTTCGGGGTCGGCTTCACCGCGGTGCGATCGGCGTCCGACGAGATCGAGGTCCGCTCGCGCGGTGGCGGGGTGATCTTCAGTGCCGAGCGCACTCTGAGCGCGTTGCGCGAGCGGGACATGACAGTGCCGGAGTCGGGTGTGCCGGTGCTTCGGTTGGCGTGGCCTACTTCCATACCGCCCGCTGCCGGGTTCGATACCGAGATCGTGTTGACGCCGCGACCCGATGTGCAAGCGGAATCCTTTGCCGGGGGGTTCCTCGACGAGGCCGTCGACTTGTTGCTCGAGCTCGACGCGTTGGATTCCATCGAGATCGATGGTGTCGTCGTCGACTGTGTGAGAACGGAACTCGACGATGCACGCGTCGAGATCGCCATCGGTTCGCGAACGTGGCTGCAGTACACCACCTCGGCTGCGCGGTGGATCGTTCCGATGGTCGACGGTCTACCCGTTCCCGCAGCGCCGGATGTGTTGCGGGCCCCGACGCGGTCGGACGAGCTGTTGTCGTTACCCGCGTTGGTCGTTGCCGATGTACCCATGCAGCCGGATCGTCGACGGGTGTTGCCCGGCGTCTCTGTCGCCGAGGTGGCCCACGGTTATCCCGATTTCGTGGCGTCATTGCCTGCGTCCGCGCGAGTGTCGTTCGTACCCGAGGTCGGCTTCGCGCGCAGTGCCATCGACGGTGAGCTACGTGAGCTGATCTTTCGCCGATTGTCCACCGCACCATGGCTTCCCGCTGCCGATGGGCCCGATCTCGTACCCGAACGTGCGCATGTTCTTGCCGATGCCACCGAGGAACTCGCCGCGGTGTTGCTCGATGTGGTCCCGAATCTGGTGGACGCCGCTCTGTCGGGCGCGCGGCACGCGTCGGCGTTGTCGGCGGTGGGAGTGCACCGCATCGGGTTGGCGCGGTTGGCCGAGATGCTCGGCGGGCAGGCCCGTGAGCCGGCCTGGTGGCGGCGACTGTACGACGCGTTGACTCCACTCGTCGTCGACGGGTTGGCAGCGGAAGAACTCGCTGCGCTGCCGGTTCCGCTTGCCGACGGTCGTACGGTCACCGGTCCACGGACTACCGTCGTCGGGTCGGACGCGTCGGCCGAGGTGACGTGGGTACGCCTGGTGCATCCGGATGCGGTGAGTCCGTTGTTGATTCGGCTGGGTGCGCGGGAGGCCACTGCGGCCGAGCTGTTGTCGGATCCCGCCCTCGAAGCGGCCCTCGACGATCTCGATTGGGACGGCGACGAGGTGGATGGCCTGGTGTCGGCAGTGCTGGCGCTGGCGGGGGAGGCGGGAGAGCTTCCGGGGTGGCTCGCGAGCCTGCCACTCGAAGACGATGAGGGCGAATTGCGCAGTGCGGACGAACTGTTGCTGCCCGGTGCACCGTTGGCGAGGCTGTTGGTTCGGGATTCGCCATTCGGTGTTCTGTCGGCGGCCTCGGTGGCCAGGTTCGGCGAGCGGGCCCTGCGCGCGGTGGGCGTCGGCTGGGGGTTCTCGGTGGTGCGCGACGAGTGTCCGACGGGGCCGGATCACGACCTGGACGACGAGCCCGCCTGGTGGTCGAGTCTGGCCACGGAGCCGGAAACCCTTGTTGCGGTTCGTGATCTCGACCTGGTCCGGTCGGATGCCTGGGCCGAAGCTCTGACGATTCTGCTCGACGAACCGAGTACCCGTGCAGCCTTGACCGACCGGAACGACTACACGGCATGGTGGCTGCGACGTCATGCGCTGATCGACAACCGCTCGCCGACCACGTTCCGGGCGCCGTCGGACGAGACGTTCGCCGGTCTGCTCGATCCGTTGGATCATCCGCGCGCCGACGAACTGCACGCGGTGCTCGCCGCGTCGACGTGTGAGGGCGTCGAGAGCGCGCGGGTGTTGTTGCGTGCACTCGAGGACCCGCAGCGACATCCGACGGCGGCGGTGATCGCGCGCACGCACACGCTGATCGCCAGTGCCGTCCTGGATCGACGCATCGACGTGGCGGATCTCGATCCACCGGATCGCGTGCGCACTCTCGGCGGCACCGTGGCCGATGCGTCGGACGGGTTGGTCGTCGATGCGCCGTGGCTGGCACCGGTCGTGCCACCGGAGGTGGCGGTGCTCTCGGACATGACCACGGCAGCCGCGCTGGCCGACGTCCTCGACATCAGGCGGGCGTCGGAGGCCATCACCGGCGAGGTTCGCGGAGTCGGACGCGTCAGTTCGTGGGATCGAGAGCCCGGGGCCGTGCTGGCCTGTGCGGTGCTCGGGCTACCGCTGCCGACAGGTTCGGTGGTGGTGCACCGCGAACTGGTGGTGCGGTTGTCGGGAGCTGTCAGCGGTGACCGCGCTGTGCCGTGGTGGGTGACACCGGACGGAACAGTGCATTGTGTGGAAAGTTGGGAGCGACCTCGTGGGGCCTGACCATGCCGTGTTGGAGTGGATGGTCGAGCATCGAGTCGGCTGGGTCACGACGATGTTCTGGATCATCACCACGGTGGGGAACACCTTTATGATGTTCGTGTTGTCCGCGGGGGCGTGGGGCGCGTTGCTGACGTCCAAGAGGACTGTCGACGCGTGGATGGTCGCGGGTTCGATGCTCACCGGGTGGGGGCTGATGAATGCGCTGAAGTTCGCGTTCGCGCGGGAGCGTCCACCGATTCCTGAACGCCTGGTGGAGATTTCGAGCCATTCGTTTCCGTCCGGCCACGCGACGATGTCGATGTTGCTTGCCACGGTGGCGATCGCGGTGATGCTGCGATCGTCCACTCCGTGGCTGCATCGGCCGGTGCTACTGGCGTTGCCTGTGGTCGCGGCCCTGCTGATCGGATTCTCTCGGATCTATCTGGGTGCGCACTGGACGACGGACGTGCTGGCCGGCTGGGTGTTCGGTGCCCTGTGGGGGCTGGGTTGGATCTACGCCGAAAAAGCGATCAGCGCGAGAAATCCGAGCGCTGCGCGATGACGAGGAGCTCGTCACGCATGGCCGGGCTGGAGACAGCGTTGGCGCGTGCGTAAAGGGCGCGGAGCGAGCGGACGTGGTTGCGGCGGTTGCGGTACTGAGCGACGAACTTCATGGCCTGTGCTTTCGTGGATCAAAGGTTATCGAAACTGACATAACCTATGCTCCACGTTAACTCTGTGTTACTCAACCGGCTGAGGGGTTAGTTTGCCCACGTCAGAAGGGTTTTCGTGATCGGGCTAACGTGATCCTGATCTCAATCGAGGCCGCGTTGGGCGGTTCTGCTGCCGCGTCGTGACGCGGCCCTCTGCGCCAGGAACAGAGCGAACCCGACAGCGCCGACCGCGATGCCGGACCAACACGTCGCCACCGCGTCGTCGCTGCGGTCGCCGGTGGCGGTGAACACGACCAGCGCAACGATCCAACCGAGGATGCCGATCGTCAACACCGGCACCGGATCGGTGAGGCGGGGCGGGATCTGCGGGACGTCGGCCACGAATTCACGCTACGCCACCATATTTCGCCAACCCTCGCGGTGTGCTTTATCTTTCACTCATGCCTATGTCGTCGCGATTACTCGACAACTACTTCAAGATCACCGAGCGCGGCTCGACTGTGGGTTCCGAGGTTCGCGGCGGTGTCGTCACTTTCGTGGCGATGGCCTACATCGTCGTGCTCAACCCGCTGATCCTCGGTAGCTTCTCCGCCGACGACGCAGCTGCCAAGACCGACGTGCTCGGCAACATCCTGCCCGTCGCCCAGGTTGCCGCCGTGACGGCACTGGTCGCCGGGTTCATGAGCATCGCGTTCGGCATCATCGCGAACTACCCCTTCGGTATCGCGGCCGGCCTCGGCATCAACACTCTCCTGGCCGTCACCATCGCTCCTCAGGTCAGTTGGCCCGAGGCCATGGGCCTGGTCGTCATCGACGGCATCATCATCGTTCTGTTGGCCGTCACCGGCTTCCGGACGGCGGTGTTCAACGCGATTCCGCCCGAACTGAAGGCCGCGATCGCCGCAGGCATCGGTGCCTTCATCGCGTTCATCGGCCTGGTCGATTCCGGCTTCGTACGCCGCATCCCCGACGCCGCAGGCACGACGGTTCCCGTCGGCCTCGGCATCGACGGGTCCATCGCGTCGTGGCCGACGGTGATCTTCGTGTTCGGGTTGTTGCTGATGGGTGTGCTCGTGGTGCGCAAGGTCCGCGGCGGTCTGCTGATCGGCATCGTGGTCACGACGGTGTTGGCGGCCATCATCGAGGCGGTCACCGACGTGGGGCCGTCGAACGGCGTCGACCCCAAGGGCTGGAACCTGTCCGTGCCGCAGCTGCCCAGCGTTCTCGTACAGTCGCCGGACCTGTCGCTGGTGGGCAACGTCGACCTGTTCGGTGCGTTCACCCGCATCGGTGTGCTGGCCGCGAGTCTGTTGGTGTTCACGCTCGTCCTCGCGAACTTCTTCGACGCGATGGGAACGATGACGGGTCTGGGTAAAGAAGCGAATCTCGACAAGGACGGCACGCTGCCCAACATCGGCAAGGCGTTGGTCGTCGAAGGTGCCGGAGCCATTGCGGGCGGCGGCGCGTCCGCATCGTCGAACACGGTGTTCGTCGAGTCGGCCTCGGGAATCGCGGAAGGCGCACGCACCGGACTGGCCAACGTCGTCACCGGCCTGCTGTTCCTGCTGGCAATGTTCTTCACCCCGCTCACGGCGGTCGTCCCCATCGAGGCGGCTGCTCCAGCGCTGGTGGTGGTGGGTGCACTGATGATCGGTCAGGTGCTCCACATCGACTTCAAGCGCTTCGATTACGCGCTGCCGGCCTTCCTCACCATCCTGGTGATGCCGTTCACGTACTCCATCGCGAACGGTATAGGCGTCGGTTTCATCACTTGGGTCGTGCTCGCCGTCGGTTCGGGCCGAGCGAAGACGGTACATCCCCTGTTATGGGTCGTCGCGTTGCTGTTCGTAGCGTTTTTCGCAGTCGGTCCCATCACGGATGCGGTTACCTGATGCTGGGTCGGTACCAGGGCGTATTCTCTGCGCTGTGACGTCGGGAAACAGTGTGAAAGACAATCGGGAATTGGCAAGCGACCTGTCGCTTGCGGTGGTGAGGTTGACTCGCCACCTTCGAGGTAGGCGAGTGGACTCGCAAGTGTCGCTCACTCAGCTGTCGGCTCTGGCCACGCTGAGTAGGGAGGGCGACATGACGCCTGGCGCGTTGGCGGCTCGGGAGCGGGTTCAACCCCCGTCGATGACGCGGGTGATCGCGTCGTTGGCCGAGCTGGGTCTGGTGGAGCGCACGCCGCATCCCACCGATGGCCGTCAGGTGATCGTGTCGTTGTCGGCGGCCGGCAAGGAACTGATCGCGGACGAGGCGAGTGCTCGCGAGGCGTGGATGACCGCACAGCTGGCAGGCCTCGGACCCGAGCAGCTCGCGACGCTGCGAGATGCAGTGAGCATCATCAGCGCATTGGTCAGCGACTCCGAGTAGTTACCTAGGTTTATTATTTGACCTGTGGCTCCAGTTTCACGTACGTCCGGCGCGACGATGTTCGCTGCTCTGAAGACTCGCAACTACCGATTGTGGGCGTCGGGGCAGATCGTCTCGCTGGTCGGAACGTGGATGCAGCGGGTGGCCCAGGACTGGCTCGTGCTGACGCTCTCCGGCGGCAACGGCTTTGCCGTCGGCATCGTCATGGCCCTGCAATTCGGGCCGACGCTGTTTCTGTCGGTGTGGGGCGGAGTACTCGCAGACCGGTACGACAAGCGCAAACTCCTCATGATCACCCAGGTGTTCGCCGCAGTCTGCGGTCTGGTGCTGGGTGTGCTCGATGTCGGCAACATGGTCGAGCTCTGGCACGTCTATGTCATCGCCTTCATCCTCGGCTGCTCGTCTGCCATCGACGCGCCGGTGCGGCAATCGTTCACCATCGAGATGGTGGGCAAGGAAACTCTGTCCAACGCGATCGCGTTGAACTCGATGACGTTCAACATGGCGCGGATCGTCGGGCCTGCGGTGTCGGGAGTGCTCATCACCCTCGTCGGTACCGGCTGGGTGTTCCTGATCAACGCGGTGTCGTTCGCCGCGGTGTTCGGTGCCCTCTTGGCGATGAACGTCGGTCAACTCTTCCGTGTCGAACCGGCACCGCGCGCCAAAGGGCAGGTACGGGAGGGCTTTCGCTACGTCTGGGGGCGGGGAGACCTACGAGTGTTGCTGGCGACGGTGTTCATGGTCTCGACGTTCGGTCTCAATTTTCCGCTGAGTCTGTCGGTGCTGGCGCGCAACACGTTCGGCAGCGGAGCCGACGCATACGGGTTGCTGTCGACCACCCTCGCGGTCGGCACGCTCGCGGGAGCGACCCTGGCGGCCCGGCGCGCCACCGCCCCTCGATTGCGGCTCTTCATCGGTGCGGTCATCGCGTTCGGTCTGTTCGAGCTACTCGTGGGATTGATGCCCAATTACGTTCTCGTGGCAGTGCTGTTGGTGCCCACCGGCGCATTGACGCTGACGTTCACGACGTCGGCGATGAACATTCTGCAAATGTCGGTGCCGTCCGACATGCGCGGCCGCGTGATGGGCATCTACATGCTGTGCTTCCTGGGCGGAACTCCGCTGGGCAGCCCGGTGCTCGGCTGGCTCGCCGACGCCCTCGACCCACGCGCACCGCTCCTGTTCGGCGGTGTCATCTCATTGGCGACGGGACTCTTCGCTGCCGTGTATCTGCTGCGGCACAACAACTTGCGGATCACCGTGGTGCCGCCCGCCGACGGTCATCGGCTGCCCACACTCGATACCGTAGCCGCGACCGCCAAGGTGTGAGGCGTTCAGATCCAGCCGTGGCGTCGGGCCAGTGCGCAGGCCTCGTGCCGGTTCGCCGCTCCGAGTTTCGCCGCTGCCGCAGACAGATAGTTGCGGGTGGTCCCAGGCGACAGATGCGCACGCTGTGCGATCTCCGCTATCGATGCGCCGTCGGCGGCGAACTCGAGCACATCGGCTTCCCGCGGTGTGAGCGGTGAGTCCCCGGCCCCGATGGCTTCCGCGGCGAGCGTCGGGTCGACGTAGCGCCCGCCGCCGTGCACGGTGCGCACCACCTCGGCCAGGGTGGCGGCGGAGGTGGTCTTGGGGAGGAACCCGCGCACGCCGGCTTCGAGCGCCTTCTTCAGGTAGCCCGGCCGACCGTGGCTGGTGACGATGATCGACGCGCAGGTGGGCAGTGTCTCGGCAATTTTCTGCGCCGTCTCGATGCCGTCGATCCCGCCCATCTGCAGGTCCAGCACTGCCACGTCGGGTGCGAGGGCCGCGGCAACCGTCAGGGCCTTCTCGCCCGAATCGGCCTGTCCGACGATCTCGATGTCGTCCTCCAGATCCAGCATTGTCGCCAGCGCCGATCGAATCAGGTTCTCGTCGTCGGCCAGTAGAACTCGAATCATGGTGTGGTCCTCGGGTTCTGGGGCGATGTGGGCAACACTGCGATGAGGGTGAATTTCTCGGTTGTCTGTTCCGTGCGCAGTTCCCCTCCGACCGCGACCAAGCGTTCCCGCAGGCCGCTCAGACCCGTGCCGTCGTTGCGGCCGTTCGGCGCACCGGGGTGGTCGTTGGTCAGTCGAATACTGCTGTCGGTCAGTTCGATTCGGCAATAGGTGGCCGCGGAGTGACGCAGTATGTTCGTCACGCCTTCACGAACCACCCAGGCGGCCGCCTCGGCCGCGCGCTCGGACAGTGCCGAGGTCTCGCCGGTGAGCTCGGTGGATATCCCGGCCGCCGACAGGAGCGAGCGGGCACCGTCGAGTTCGCCTGCGACATCCACCGATCGATAGCCGCGCACCAGCTTTCGGGCGTCGGTCATCGATTCCTGCGCCAACGCGCGCACCTCGTCCATCTGCGTCGCGGCGCGGTCGTCACCCCGACGGGCCAGCGTTGCGGCAAGTTCGCTCTTGACCGCGATGGCCGAGAGCGCGCGTCCGACGACGTCGTGCAGATCGCGCGAGAACCTCAGGCGCTCCTCGGCGACGGAGAGAGCTGCGGCTGCGTCGCGGGTGGCGTCGAGTTCGGTCACGATGCGCAGCAGCCACGCCGACAGTTGCACGGTGAAGGCCATGAAAGCGATGAAGACGCCGAGTATTACCGTTTCCAGCGCCGGGGTTCCCACGGCCGCGGCAATCGCGGCGGCGGCCACGGCTGCCGCGAGAGACCAGCGCAATCGAATCAGGGTCGCGACCGCGGTGGTGACGAGTACCGCGGCCCAGAGTGCATTGCTCGTCGTCCCTCCGGCAACCAGCACCACAGCGGCGACGGCCGTGATCGCCAACGGGATTCGAGGGTTGGCCGTCGACTCGCCGCCGAGTGCCGGGGTGCGCTGAACGACCACGAAAGCGGCGGCGGCACACACCGCTGCCGCCACCGTCGATCGATAGTCGTCGTACTGAAGCGTCGTCAGCATCGCGCCGACGGCGACACCGACGGTGATCAGCAGGAACGATTGGCGGGTGTAGACGCGTACCTTCTCCACTGCACTGCTGTCGTTCCAGCCGTGCAGTGGATTGAGGTACTCGTACAGCTTCATGATCTCCAGCCTTGCAGACGGGCGACGACAGTGCGATCAGGACCGCGGTTCCCAGCGGAAGTGGGTGCGGGCGATCAGCAGGCTGCCGAGAATCCAGGCCAGCATCACCGCCGCCGGCATGGCGGCCTCGCCGAAGGTGGCGGCGAACCCGACCGACGCGTCGCCGGGGGTGGTGGTACCGAACCAGCCCAGATTCAACAGGTCCGACACCGCGGCCATGGGAGTCAGCTCGACGACTCGGCTCAGTGAATCCGGGAGAACGTCGCGCAGCATGGCCGAGCCGGCCATGGCGATCAGAATGACCGGCAGGCTGGTGATCTGCGCTGCTTCCGCATTACGGGTGAAGGCAGACGTGATCAACGCCAGTGCGGCGAACAGTGCCGCGCCGCCGAGGAGGGCAACAGCGACGAGCAGGACGTTGGTGGGAATGGGCCCACCGAAGGCCAGCACTACAGCTCCGACGATCAAGCCCAGTACGACGGTGAGGACGAACGAGGGGACCGCCGGCCCCAGCAGAATCTGAATGTCCGAGCTTTCGCCGGTGCGAAGTCGCTTGAGTACCAACTCGTCTCGACGTGTGGCGTAGATCGAGAGCATGTTGTAGTAGACCATGAACACCAGCAGGAACAGCGCGAAGAACTCGAGTGCCGCTCCCACGCCCACGTCGGTCAATCCGTCGTCGCCCCGACTGCTGATGATCAGCATGACCACCGGTAGCACGAGAGGTATGACGGTCGCGTTGAACAGTAGTACTCGGTTGCGTCCGAGCAGTGTGAATTCTGCTCGCGACAGGGCGGTCATCGTGCTCATGCGCTCATCACCTCGGTCTTGTCGGTAGCTGGGTCGTTCACGTCGGAGTTGTCGAATTCGTCTGCGATAGAGAGGAACACGGTTTCGAGCGATGCCGCGCGGGCGTCCAGTCCGTGCAGGGTCACCCCGTTGTTCCGAGCCCACAGCAGCAGATCGGTCAACGTCTCCTGAACCGAGGACGTCTGGATCGAGACCGTCTCTCCCGAGACGTCCATGGATGTGCCCGGCAGCGGCGGCAGTGCCGTTCCGGGGGCCTTCAGTTCGATCTTCGCAGGATGGTCGGCGACCACCTCGTCCACGGTGCCACTGCGAACGACTCTGCCGCGGTGCATGATCGCGAGTCGATCGCACAGCGATTCGGCCTCGTCGAGGTAGTGCGTCGTCAACATGATCGTGACGCCGGAGTTCTTCAGTTCCTGGATCAACCGCCATGTGTTGCGGCGACTTTCGGGGTCGAGACCGGTGGTCGGCTCGTCCAGGAACAAGATGCGTGGACGGCTGATGATCGCGCATGCCAGGTCCAGCCTGCGCTGCTCGCCGCCGGACAGGAATTTGACCCGCGTATCGGCACGGTCGGCCAGGTCCACGCGACCGAGCACCTCCGCCACCGGCAGCGGATGGCTGCAGGTGCCGGCCCACATCCGAAGACTCTCGGCGGTGGTCAGATCCTGAGGCAGTCCGCCCTTCTGCAGCATGATTCCCAGAGCAGGCCGGACCTTGCGGCGATCGGCCACCGGATCCATTCCCATGATCCGCACCGTGCCCTTGCTGGGTCGCGAAAGGCCCTGAATCACTTCGAGAGTGGATGTCTTGCCCGCACCGTTGGTGCCCAGTAGGCCGAACAGCTCACCCTCCGCGACATGGAGATCGAGAGCCTGGACGGCCTCGTAGGCGTTCTTGCCCGATCCGTACCGGCGCGTCATCCCGTCGACGTCGATGATGGTCATGATTGCGTCCCCCAGTGGCGCAGTCCGATGACGAACCGGACACCCATGAAGGCCACGATGACGCCCAGTGCGACGAACGCCGGAACGGACGGCCCCACAATCGCGAACAACACGGCGATGATCGCGATGCTGATGACGATGACGACGATCTCACGCGCCATCGTCGGAGCAGGCCCGAGCTCCATCAGATCGGTGAACAGATTTCCTTCGTCTGGTTGCTTCATGACTACGATCCTGCTGCGCGTCGAGCCCCGAAAACAGTGCAGCGCATCATGACCTGAAGTGACAGCGTCACGGTCCAGCCATGACAAACGTCATGCGCGCGTGTCTCCACCCGATCTCCACCCGTGGGTCGATGTGCCCCCACCTCGATCTCCATAGCGTTGCTGACATGAACATTGCAACGATTGCTCTCGTAGTCCTTCTGGTCGGATACCTGCTGGTGCGGCGCATGACCGGCCAGCTCATGGAAGCTCGGCGCATGCTGGTGCTTCCGGCGATCCTCGCCGTCGCCGGACTGGCGTCACTGAATTCGACGGCGCTCTCGGCCACGGCGATCGGGTTCTTGCTCCTCGGCTGTGTCGTCGGAGCCGTGTTCGGGGTGGTCCGCGGCTACACCGTCCGGATCGCCGAGCGGGACGGAGCGGCATGGATGCGTTACTCGTTGGCGTCGGTCGGCCTGTGGGTGGCCGCGATCGCGGTGCGCCTCCTCCTCGTGCCGGTGGAGAATGTCGTGGATCCGGCAGCAGCGTCGGTTGCCGGGCAGGCCACCATGTTGGCCGTGGGGGTCGGATTTCTCGCCGAGTCGGTCGTGGTGCTCTACCGAGCCATGCATTCCGAGGCCACCATCGTGTGGCGAGCCGACAAGTCCGGCAACCACACGTTGTCGCCTACGCTGGCCGACATGCACAGTCGGGTTCGCGAAGGACGGGCGAAGATTCGGTGACGTCGGCTCCCACGCCGGACGTACGGTTACCCGCACTCGACAGCTTCCGGCTGTCGAGTCGGCCGTATGTCACGGCCGTCGTCGTCGTGGCGGCGTTCGCGACGTCGGACCTGCACGATCCGCTCGTGCTCACGCTGCTCGTTGTCAACAGTCTCGTACTGGCGGCCTCGACGGTGTCGCGACGGTCGACCGGTCTCCGGCTCTCGCTCGCCGGGGCCGGCATCGCACTGGTCGCCTCCGCCGCGATTCTTCCTCTGGGCGGAACCGGGGTCGCAGCAGCGTTTCCGTTCCTGTTCGCCGGTCATGCCGGGTGGCGGTTCAAGCCGTCGATTGCGTTTCCGTATGCGGTGTCGCTCAGCGTAGCGTGCGCGTGCGCGCTGTGGATCGCCGATCACCATGGTGTCGACGGGTGGCCATGGGCCGCCGGTCTTTTCGCCGGGTGGCCGGTACTGATCGGGTATTCACGACGCAGTCGTCTGGACGCACTGCGCAATGCCCGGCGCGCCACCGACGCCGAATTGCGCGAGCATGCCCTGGCCGAGCGGGCCCGTATCGCACGCGACATCCACGACGTTCTCGCGCATTCGCTGTCCGGGGTCAACATGCAGCTCGAAGTCGCCGACGCGTTGCTCGACGCCGGTCGTGCCGACGAGGCCAGAGCCGCGGTGAGCAAGGCGCAGAGCCTCGTTCGCGAGGGCCTCACCGAAACCCGCAGGGCCGTGCAGACTTTGCGTCAGGACGTGCTGCCCCTGGTGCCGACGATGGCCGCTTTGGTGGACGCGGACGGGAACTTCCGGATCGAGGGCGAGGCTGTCGATCTCGATACGCCGCAGTCGCAGTTCCTGGTTCGGTGCGCGCAGGAGGCGCTGACCAATGCCCGTACTCATGCCCCCGGAGCGGCAGTCGACGTAGTGCTTCGCTTCGCGGCAGAACAAGTGGAGCTCTCCGTGACCAACGGCCCGGCTCCGTCGCCGCCGAAACCGGTCGACAGTACCGGAATGGGATTGGTCGGCATGCGCGAGCGCGCCGCACTGGT
The DNA here is from genome assembly GCF_002258365.1 of Rhodococcus sp. 06-221-2. Lineage (NCBI taxonomy): Bacteria > Bacillati > Actinomycetota > Actinomycetes > Mycobacteriales > Nocardiaceae > Rhodococcus > Rhodococcus sp. 06-221-2. The sequence goes on along the minus strand of NZ_NOYJ01000029.1, from coordinate 262,152 downwards.
CGGCGGGTCGGTCGCGGCGGGTCCGGACGGGCGGGGTTGGACGGTCCGTGCCACAGTTGCTGTGCCGCAACCACACTGAAGACGACATGAAGGTGAGGGTATGAGCATTCGGATAGTGATCGCCGACGATCAGGCGTCGGTGCGCGAGGCGCTGGCGACGATGCTCGATCTGATCGACGACATCACCGTCGTCTCGACCGCGACGGACGGCGACAGCGCGGTCGCCGCAGTGCAGGCCGCGATGAGTACCGAATCCCTCGATGTCGTGCTGATGGACCTGCGGATGCCGGGCACCGACGGGATAGAGGCGACCCGAATACTGAAGGGGCTCTTCCCCGATCTGCCCGTGGTGGTGTTGACGACCTTCTCCGACGAACGCTCGATACTCGATGCACTCGGTGCGGGCGCACGCGGATATCTCACCAAGGACGCCGGAAGGGTCGAGATAGCGGCGGCATTGCGGGCGGCGGCAGCCGGGCAGTCCGTACTGAACCCGGAGGTACAGGCTCGGCTGCTCGGAGCCGTCGAGCACTCCCGTCCGCCCGAGATCCCAGCTGGTTTGACCCCGCGTGAGGTCGAGGTCCTACGCGCGATCGCGGCCGGTCTGTCGAACCGCGAGATCGCGCAGCAGATGTTCGTCAGCGAGGCGACAGTCAAGACACACATCAACCATCTGTTCGCGAAAGCCCGACTGCGAGATCGAGCGCAGGCCGTGCACTTCGCCTTCACGCACGGGCTGGCGGGATAGTCGCGTCAGAAACCCCAACCCATGACGGCGGGACGCGCTGTTCCGAACGTCAGATCGAGTGCGTGCAGTGATTCTTCGTTGCGGGCGGTGAGGCGGTTTGCTGCGGCGAACAACCGGGCTCGGTGGGTACCGAAGTAGATGCTGGCGAGTACGTCGATGTCGAGTTCGATGTCCGGTTCGGATTCCACCCGGGTGCAGGTGGCTTTGCCGTCGGTGACCGTCAGCGAGTAGGTACCGCCTGCGTCGAGGAAGGGATCCCGGACGGCGATGATCAGTGATGTGTCGAGGGCATAGGTGCGCGCCTCGAGGGCAGCCTCGGCATGCATGATCCGGGCCCACAGAGCGTCGTGGTGAGCCGTGACCTTCGGCAGCCGGTTGTTGGTCAGCAGGAACGGCAGTGCCTCGTCGCGTGCCTGCCGTACCTCGATGGTGTCTACCAGGTCCACGCCGACGAGGATCTGCCACAGCGCGGCGTAGGCGTCGTCCGTCACCGCGATGAATTCCTCCACCACGACCCGGCTCGGGTTGCGTCCGCGTCGGTAGGCGACGTATCCGTCGGGATGGGCGATGAAGAACAGAGCCGTCAGCCCGCCGCGTCGGTTCTCACGATCGGCGAAGAAGCGCTCCCAGCGGATCGGCGGCTTGGGCTGCGCGCCTGCGGTCTGCTGCTGCCAGCGGTGGTAGATGTCGGGAAGCAGTTCGGTGGCCTCGGCCGATTCGATCAGTCGCACCCCGGTAGCCGGGGGAGCGTCCTGACGGAACTGAGCGAACCGACGGTCGATCGAGACGCTGATCTCCTCGGTCACCGGCCCGTACCCGAAGCGTCCGTAGATCGTCGCCTCGCTGGCCGTCAGCAGGGACAACGGTGCGCCGGCGTCGTTCAGAGCGCGGTGCTGCTGGGTGAACATCGATCGCAGGATGCCGCGTCGGCGATGTGTCGGTGCGACCGACACCCAGGACACTCCCGATGCCTCGACCTGAGCTCCGCCGGGAACGGTCACCGACATCGGGAAGTGCATGGCCACACCGACCGGGGTCTCGCCGTCCCACGCCAGGTAGACGTGCTCGGACTTCGTCAAGATCTGCGTCTCGGCCAGGTCCTCGGCGTTCTGGTGCTCGCCGAACGCATGGGCGTCGAGCAGCGCGACGGCATCCCAGTCGTCGTCGGTGGCGGTACGGATGGTGATCGATTCGTCGGTAGTCATCGCTCACAACTTTTCCATACGGGGGTGGTGCTTCGCCGAGGGACTGCCAGAAATGCCGGGTGAGAAGATGAGCAGGTGGTGCATGTAATCGACATCGACGATCCCCTCGACCCGCGGCTCGACGACTTCCGCGACCTCAATTCCTCGGACAGGCGGCCCGATCTGCCCGAGGGCAAGGGGTTGGTGATCGCGGAGGGCGTGCTCGTCGCGCAGCGCCTGCTGAGCTCGCGTTTTCCGATGATCAGCCTGCTCGGCGTGGATCGACGGCTCGACGCGTTGCGCGAGGACCTCGCCGATTCGGACGTTCCGTTCTATCGGACGTCGGCCGAGGTGATGGCCGAGGTCGTCGGCTTCCACCTCAACCGTGGTGTGTTGGCGGCGGCGAACAGACCGCCGGCCCTCGATCTGGACGACGTGCTGGCGGGCGCGAGCACGGTGGCGATTCTGGAAGGCGTCAACGATCACGAGAATCTCGGGTCGATGTTCCGCAATGCAGCCGGTCTCGGGGTGGACGCGGTGTTGTTCGGTGCCGCCTGCGCCGATCCCCTGTACCGACGGTCTGTCCGGGTGTCGATGGGGCATGTGCTCCGAGTGCCGTTCGCGAAGGTGCCCGAGTGGCCTCGTGGCCTCGATCGGGTGCGGCGGCACGGTTTTCAGCTGATCTCGCTGACACCGAACCCGGAGGCAGTGTCCTTGGCGACGGCGATGACGGGGGAGAAGGTCGCGTTGCTGCTCGGTGCCGAGGGGCCCGGTCTGACCGAACACGCCATGCGCGCCACCGACATTCGCGCTCGTATTCCGATGGCTCCCGGTACCGATTCGCTCAATGTTGCGACGGCCGCGGCGATGGGCTTCTACGAACGGGTGCGTCTGACGTGAAGGATCCGGACGTTCGCTGGACCGGTGTCCCGGTTGCCGTGATCTCGGCGATCCTCGTCGCGGTGGCACTGACGGCGTTCGGCCTGGAACTGGCCAGAGTTCATCCGCTGCTCGCGATCGGCCTCAACCTCGTCGTCGTGGCAGGCGCAGCCCCGACGGTCATGCGGTGGTTCGGCGTTCCGGTATGGCGTTGGGCCGTGTACGGAGCGAGCGCCGGTGCGCTTCTGAGTTTCGTGGCCCTGGCGGCTCTGGCGTTCTGAGCCGGCCCGGGCAGGGGTGCGCACTACCGGCGACGTTCGGCGGAATCCCGTCGATTGTCGGTCGTTGTGTGCAACGGTGCCCACCCGAGCCACTATTTGCGGGAGAACCAGCGCTTCTTCGGTCGCGGTGCGGGCTGGGCCGATTCCGCTGCGGGCGCATTCTGGACCGGAACGTTCTGGGGCCGCGGCTCCTGCCCCGGCACGTACATGGTGAAACCGCAGACAGGCAGCGCGTTCGGGTCGAGCTCGCCGGGACGCGGGGCACCGGTGTAGCGGAAGCCGAGCCATTCGGCGTTGGCGGCTTCGGCAAATTCCTGGGGGTGGAACGGTAGTGACTGCGGATCCGGCATCACTCCGGGCGGATAGATCAGCGGGTGGTCACCGGCCCAGAACGGACGCTCCCACACCAGAGGTAGACCGACGTCCTCGTAGATGTAGACGGGGGTGGCGCTGAACGAGCGTCGGAATTCACCGCGCTCCCAGTAGGCGAACGCACCCCAGGCATGCTCGGGGTCCGAGGCGACGAGGTAGGTGTGCTCGGAGGCCAGTGGGCGGGTGACGGATTCGGGAAGGGTCGACGGCGTGGGCACCGACAAGTTGGATCCGCAGACGACGGTGACGCCGGGGTAGCACCCGATGAACACGTGATCGTCGTCCACACCCGCCGAGGTCGAGATGGGACCCTGCTCGAGAGGGACGGCCGTGAGATGGGGGTAGAGCCGTCCGACGAGCGCACTGGCGGCGTTCCAGTCGGAGGTGGTGGCTTCTCGCAGTACCGATATGGGATCCGGTGCGTCCACGTACCAGATCGTTGATGCTTTGGCCCCCACTACCGGCACCTCTCTCTCCGTGACTTCCATCGAAGCCTACGGTGTGGGTGTCGACACTCCGACATCGCGCGGCACATCGGTCACACGAAGAACTCAGTTGTGACCGCTGCTGCGCACACCGAGCAGGACGTCTTCCCACGATGGCATGGCCGGCTTGCCACGCTTGTCCTTGCCGCTGGTGTGACCGGCGGCAGGCTTGGGTGCGGGCCTGGGCTCCCTCGCCACCGGTTCGCGCGGCTGCTCGGGCTCGGGAGTCGGCGCATCGTCCACCTCGACGTCGATGGTCTCGGCGTCGATCTCGCTGTCGGCGGTGGTGCCGTAGTACTCGTCGAAACTCTGCTGCGAGGTCTCGTCGTCGGAGTCCTCGGCGGAGGCAAGTGCACGTACCGGGGCCAGGCCGCGGAGTTGACGTCCGAAGTCCGGGTCGATCAGTTCGCGTGCGGTGTCGTCGAGCGGAGCGATGGTGCCGCCGTGACCGTCGGGCAAGAACTGCCAGTGCGCTTTGTTCGTGGTGCGACCTGCCTGCCACTTCAGCTGGGCGACCCACTTGTTGTCCTCGTCGCGCCAGGCGTCCCACGCCGCGTCGTCGAGGTTGTGTCCGCGAGCGCGGAAGGCGAGGGTGACGATGTCGAGCAGGGTCTGCACAGCCGGGCCGTCGTGCCGCAGCGGATGTCCGGCCTGGGCCATCGACGCTGCCTGCGAACGCTCGAGCAGTACGGGGTGCGCGAACACCTCGACTCGGCTGATGGCCATTCCGGAATCTGCGGCGACCTGTTCGATGGTCGCGCCGCTGCGGATACGGGCCTGGATTTCCTTCGGCCGGAGCAAACTGTCCATTTCGATCTCAATCTGTCCTAGTCGAGCGATGTCTCCGCGTGAGGCTGCGCGGAGTTTGTCGTCGGCTGGAAGCCGGAATCTGTCGCCGGTTTTGGGATCTGCGCACACGACGAACTTTCCGTCGGCCTCGAGACCCACCACACGTAAGTCTCGCACCTTGACCTCCTCATCGCGCCGGCTCGCGATACCGTCGAATTCGAGCCTAGTTCACCTACCGTATTCGGCGGGTGTCCGACACGCCTCGCGGCGGTGGCGTCGGTTTCTTTCTCAGAGAGTAGACAGCTGCGCGCTCGGTTGCACCCGATCGGCCGAAGTCGAGTCGATTCGATTGCGGGACAACGGCATTGCGTCTCGGCGAAGAAAGAACACGCCGAGTCCGAGTCCGATGGTCAGCGCCAGGGCGTGGCCGGCAGCAGTGAACGAGGGATCCGTGATGGCTCCGGCGGCGACAACGGCGATCCACAATGCGCCCCATACTGCGCGCCACGGCATCGTCAGGTATCGAATCAAGGACCCCGCCACCGCAGCTGCGGCATAACTGACCCCGACGTCGACGGCTACGGCCAACGAGTCGGCAAACCAGTCGACGTGGATGCCGACGAACAACCCGACAGCCACCAGTGCCGTCGCGCCGATGTGCCCGGCGCAAAACGTGAGCAGAAACCGGCGCCACCCCGAGACCCACTCGGCGACGGCGAACAGGATGGCGACCGAGGCGAGCCACCACCAATCGGGCCGGCCTTCGGTGAGGAAGGCGCTGGTGACGAGCGTGGCGAGATGACCGTCGGTGAGATTGTGCAGGTTGGTGCTCGCGGCGTGCAGCACATGCCAACGATCGTGCGGCCCGATCTGCCCGAGAGTGACGGTTCCTGCGGCGGTGAGCAGGCAGAACACGAGCGTCACCCGCAGTCGTAGAGCAACGGACAGGAGCCTGGACATACGAACGCTCCCTCCGAGGTCGTTACGCTTGCGTAATTGATAGCAAGTGTAGGCCTCGGAGGGAGCGCTGTAGCTGTGAGTTGGCTGCCGACTAGCTCAGCGTGGACACGACCCAGTCGATGCTCTTCGTCAGTGCGGTGATGTCGTCCGGCTCGATGGCCGGGAACATACCGACACGCAGCTGGTTGCGGCCGAGCTTGCGGTACGGCTCGGTGTCGACGACGCCGTTGGCGCGCAGGATCTTCGCAACCTGGGCCGCGTCGACCTTCTCGTCGAAATCGATGGTTCCGACGACCTGGCTGCGGTGATCCGGGTTCGTCACGAACGGCGTTGCGAATTCACTGTTCTCGGCCCAGTCGTACAGGCGTGAGGACGAGTCCGCAGTCCGCTTCGTGGCCCAATCCAGGCCGCCCTTGCTGTTGAGCCACTCGATCTGGTCTGCGAAGAGCAGAAGCGTCGCCACTGCGGGGGTGTTGTAGGTCTGGTCCTTGCTGCTGTTGTCGACGGCGATCGGCAACGACAGGAAGTCCGGAACCCACCGGCCACTGGAGGCTATCTCGTCGACGCGGGCGAGAGCGGCCGGGCTCATCAGCGCGACCCACAGGCCGCCGTCGGCGGCGAAGCACTTCTGCGGAGCGAAGTAGTAGACGTCGGAATCGGCGACGTTCACCGGCAGTCCGCCGGCACCGGAGGTGGCGTCGATCGCGATGAGGGCGTTCTCCGAGCCGGCCGGACGGCTGACCGGGATGGCCACGCCCGTCGAGGTCTCGTTGTGGGCCCAACCGATGAGGTCCACGGACGGATCCGACGTGGGCTCGGGCGCGCTGCCGGGCTCTGCCTTGACGACGATCGGATCGCCGATGAACGGGTTGTTCTTGGCCACCGAGGCGAACTTCGAGCTGAACTCACCGTTGGTCAGGTGCAGCGACTTCTCCCGGATGAGACCGAACGCAGCGGCATCCCAGAACGCGGTGGTACCACCGTTGCCGAGCACGACCTCGTAGCCCTCGGGGAGCGAGAACAGGTCTTTCAGACCACTGCGTACGCGACCGACGACGTCCTTGACGGGCTTCTGCCGGTGGCTGGTGCCGAACACGGACGCACCGACGTCGACCAGGGACTGCAGCTGCTCGGGGCGAACCTTGGACGGGCCGCAACCGAAGCGTCCGTCGGCGGGAAGAAGATCGGCGGGAATGATCGGCAAATCGGCCATGGAGTAGCGCGTCCTAGCGTCGATGGAATATGGCCTCCACAGGCTAGTCGGGTGTCATGACACCGTCGACTACCGGATCAGGTCCCAGCCGTCGACGGAGTCGGGGGTGCGCGGTTCGGGGCCGGTGTAGAGGGCAGCCGGGCGCACCAACTTGCCCAGGCGCTTCTGCTCGAGAATGTGAGCACACCAGCCGGCGGTACGCCCGCAGGTGAACATTGCGGGCATCATGTGCGCGGGCACCTCGGCGAAGTCGAGGATCACGGCGGCCCAGAACTCGACGTTGGTCTCGATGGCTCGATCGGGGCGGCGTTCGCGCAGTTCCGTCAACGCGGCTTGTTCGAGCGCGGCGGCAACCTCGTAGCGCGGAGCGTTCAGGCGCTTGGCGGTGGCGCGCAGCACGCGGGCTCGGGGGTCCTCGGCGCGGTACACGCGGTGCCCGAAGCCCATGAGCTTCTCCTTGCGGTCGAGGATCCCGGTGATCAGCGCACGGGCGTCGCCGGTCTTCTCGACTTCTTCGATCATGGGCAGTACGCGGGCCGGCGCGCCGCCGTGCAGCGGGCCGGACATCGCGCCGATGGCACCGGAGAGACATGCTGCGACGTCGGCTCCGGTGGAGGCGATGACTCGGGCGGTGAACGTCGACGCATTCATGCCGTGTTCGGCGGCGGAGACCCAGTAGGCGTCGATGGCGGCGACGTGGGCGGGGTCGGGCTCGCCCTTCCAGCGGACCATGAAGCGCTCGGTCACGGTGGCCGCCTGATCGATGCGGCTCTGGGGCACAGCGGGCTGGTAGATCCCGCGAGCGGACTGCGCGACGTAGGACAGCGCCATCACCGAGGCGCGGGCCAGGTTGTCGCGGGCGGTGCTGTCGTCGATGTCGAGTACCGGCTGATACCCCCAGATCGGAGCGAGCATCGCCAGGCCTGCTTGCACGTCGACGCGGACGTCACCGGTGTGGATGGGCAGGGGGAACGGCTCGGCCGGTGGCAGGCCGCGGCCGAATTCCCCGTCGACCAACAGCGCCCACACATCGCCGAAGGTGACGCCCTGTGCAACCAGTTCCTCGATGTCGACTCCGCGGTAACGCAGTGCGCCGCCGTCCTTGTCGGGCTCGGCGATGTCGGAGGTGAAGGCGACCACACCTTCGAGACCGGGAACGAAATCTTCGGGAACGTGTTGAACAGCCATGGTCTGTGGACTCCCTCGTCGCGACTGCGCCCGGCTCTGCGCCGCATCCGGGCGTGCTTGCGGAAACCATAGCGAGCTTTTACGCGGGAGTAGCGTCTGGGTTCGTGTCTGCAGACGAACAGCGCCTGGCCACCATGCGAGTGGACTACGGCGAGCCCAAGGATCTCGACGTCGACGCCCTGAGCGACGGCTGGTTGCCACTGGCCCGGCAGTGGCTCTCGGACGCCGTTGCTGCGAATCTGCCCGAGCCCAACGCGATCGTGCTCGGGACGGTCGACGCTGCCGGTAGGCCCGCGACCCGAACCGTCCTGTGCAAGGACCTCGACGCCGAGGGCGTGGTGTTCTACACCAACTACGACTCGGACAAGGGCCGAGCATTGGCGTCGACGCCGTACGCGTCCATCACCTTTCCGTGGATCGGCATCGCCCGTCAGCTCACCGTCCGCGGACCGGTCATTAGAGTCGACCGCGACACCACCGAGGCGTACTGGCGGACGCGACCGCGCGGCTCGCAGCTGGGCGCATGGGCGTCGGAGCAATCGCGAACCGTCGTGTCTCGCGACGCTCTCGCCGCGCAACTGGCCGAGGTCACCGCGACGTTCGACGGACGCCAGGTGCCGGTACCGCCGAACTGGGGCGGCATCCGCGTCGAACCGGAGATCGTCGAATTCTGGCAGGGTCGAACCAGCCGGATGCACAACAGAATTCGAGTGATGCCGGCGAGCGGTGTGATCGAGCGACTGCAACCGTGAGCGGGCTGCGCGGCATCCTGGCCGACACGACCCCGCTGAAGACTCCCGCATATCGCCGCCTGTGGCTGGCGAACATCGTCACCGTCATCGGCGCGCAGCTCTCGATCGTCGCTGTGCCGCAACAGGTTTATCAGATCACCTTGAGCTCGGCCTACGTCGGCTTGACGGGCGTGTTCGCCCTGGTGCCCCTCATCGTGTTCGGGCTGTGGGGCGGGGCGCTCGCCGACGTGATGGACCGCCGAACCTTGTTGATGATCACCACGTTCGGTTTGATCGGAACATCGGCCCTGTTCTGGTTGCAGGCGTTCCTGCAACTGAACAACGTGTGGATCGTGTTGGTGCTGTTGGCAGTTCAGCAGGCCTTCTTCGCCGTCAATCAGCCGACCCGCAGTGCGATACTGCCGCGAATCCTGCCCGCGGGGCAGTTGCCCGCCGCGAACTCTCTGAACATGACGGTGATGAACTTCGGTGCCATCGCCGGTCCGCTCAGTGCAGGCATCCTCATCTACTACATCGGACTGGAGACGCTCTACCTGATCGACACCATCGCACTGTTCGCCACGCTGTGGGCGGTGATCAGGCTGCCGGGCATTCCGCCGGCCAAGTCCGGTCAACGCGCCGGATTACGTTCGGTGTTCGAGGGTTTCGCGTACCTCGCTACCCAGAAGGTGCTGCTGGCGTCGTTCGTCGTCGACATCATCGCCATGGTGTTCGGGATGCCTCGGGCGCTGTTCCCGCAGATCGCCCACGACAGTTTCGGGGACCCGGCCTCGGGTGGGCCGGTGCTGGGCATGCTGTTCGCGGCGATGTCCGCGGGAGCTGTGCTCGGTGGAGTGTTCTCCGGTTGGCTACCGCGCGTGCGGCGTCAAGGCCTTGCGGTGTTGATCTGCATCGTCGTCTGGGGCGTGGCGATGATCGGATTCGGGCTCGCCGTCGGTGCGGCGACCGACGGAGCGACGACGGTTGCCCTGTGGTTCGCACTGGCGTTTCTGGCGCTCGGTGGCGGTGCCGACATGATCTCGGCGGCGTTCCGCAGCACGATGCTGCAGACGGTGGCGACCGACGAGATGCGCGGCCGACTGCAAGGCGTCTTCATCGTCGTCGTCGCGGGAGGGCCCCGGATCGGCGATGTTCTGCACGGCGCGGCAGCGGCCTCGGTGGGGACGGCCGCGGCCGCCGCAGGAGGTGGTGTGCTGGTGGTCATCGGTGTCTCGATCGCAGCCCTCGCGCTACCGGCATTCATTCGCTACCGGGTCGGCGCAATCGTCGGTAGCAAGACGGTGGACGACACCGTCGTGGACAATGGCTCGCATGGCTCCCACAGCTGAGGCGCAGACGTATTCGTTGACGAGCGGCAAGTATCGCGCCGACGTCGCTGCTGTCGGAGCGGGCCTGCGGGTCCTCGAGTACGACGGCTCACCGCTCACCGAAACGTGGGAGGCGGGCACCAAGCCGCCGCTGTCGGCGGGACTGGTGTTGGCCCCGTGGCCCAATCGAACGGCCGACGGAACGTTCACGTTCGAAGGCGTCGAACATCGGTTGGAGATCACCGAACCGGCCCGCAACAACGCGAGCCACGGTTTCGTCCGACGGGTGGAGTGGACTCTCGACGAGCACACCGAGTCTCGCGTCGAGCAGAGCGTGGACATCGGCACGCACGAGGGTTGGCCGTTCTCGTTGCGATTGACGGTGGCACACGAGCTGTCCGACGACGGTCTGACGGTGACCGCGTCGGCGACGAACACGGGCGAATCGGCTGCGCCGTACGGAATGGGATTCCATACCTACGTGCGTGTCGGGGACGTACCCCTCGACGAATGCACGCTCGAACTGTCCGCGGGTACGCGGCTGCCGCTCGATCCGGTACGCAATCTGCCCGTAGGGCTTTCGGTGCCGACGGCCGATACCGAGTACGACTTTCGGCAGCCTCGGAACCTCGAGGGCGTGCAGCTCGACACTCCGTTCAGTGCCTCGGTGCCGGACGTAGACGGACGCGCGAAGCACACACTGCGTGGCCCCGACGGCACCGCGACGGTGCTGTGGACCGACAGCAACTTCGGGTGGGTGCAGGTGTTCACCGCCGATCCCGCCAACGATCAGGCGTACCCGGATCGGGGACGTGCGTTGGCGATCGAACCGATGACCTGCCCGCCCGACGCGTTGAATTCCGAGATCGATCTGATCGTGCTCGACCCGGGGCAGACCTGGTCCGGCAGCTGGGGAATGGAGTACGAGAAGTGACGATTCTGGTGTGCGGCGAAGCATTGGTGGATCTGGTGCCGGTGCACGAGGGGCCGCTGCTCTCACCGAAACTCGGCGGCGGGCCGTTCAACGTCGCCATCTCGATCGGTCGGTTGGGGTCGCCGGTTGCCTATCTCTCCCGCATCTCTCGCGACTCGTTCGGCGAGCAGATCCTGGCGAGTCTGCGCGATGCCGGTGTCGACATCTCGTGGGTGCAGCGCGGTGACGAGCCGACGACGTTGGCGATGACGACCCTCGCCGAGGACGGCAGCGCCGAGTACTCGTTCTACGCCGATGGCACGGCCGACCGACTTGTTGCCGATCCCGGTGATCTGCCCGACGAAATCAGTGTCCTGTCCTTCGGCACGTTGTCGTTGCTGTACGAGCCCGGCGCGTCGGTGTACGCCGAACTGCTGCATCGAGCTCGGTCCGCGGGCAAGCTGACGATGCTCGACCCCAACATTCGCCCGGCCGCCATCGACAGCACCAGCGGCGACATCACCGCCGACGGATTCCGCGATCGCTTTCGCTCGTGGTTGCCGAGCATCGACATTCTCAAGGTGTCCGAGGACGACTCGTACTGGCTGGGGCTGGGCACGCAGGGCACCACCGTCGACGACTGGCTCGCCGCCGGGGTGACCGCGGTGGTCATGACCCGCGGCGGGGACGGTATCTCGGTGTTCACCGCGTCCGGAGAGACGACGGCCACGGGAGTGACAGCAGCCGAGGAGGTGTCGGTACCGGGCGTTGCCGTCGACGTCGTCGACACGATCGGCGCTGGTGACACCGTGCACGGCGCACTGTTGAGCTACCTGGAAAAAGAGACCATTATCACATCGAAAGCGGTACAGGGGATGACCGGGGAGGATTGGCGGCAAGCTCTTTCGTTCGCTGCCACGGCAGCCGCGATCACGGTTTCACGACCCGGTGCCGACCCTCCCTGGGCGTCCGAGGCACCGAGAGACTAGTTTCACTAGCGACGTTAGAACTGTCCGTTTTAAGTACGTGTCCGTTACACGAGTTCGAGAGGGACCATTCGTGCCCGCTGAGAATGATGCCAAAGCCACCCTCACCTACCCCGGTGGCGAATATTCCATGTCGATTGCCGAGGCCAGTGAAGGCAACAACGGTATCGAGCTGGGAAAGCTGCTGGCGACCACCGGCTACACGACGCTGGACGGCGGGTTCGTCAACACCGCGTCCACCAAGTCGGCCATCACGTACATCGACGGTGACGCGGGGATCCTGCGCTACCGCGGTTACCCGATCGAACAGCTTGCGGGCAAGTCGTCGTTCATCGAGGTCAGCTACCTGTTGATCTACGGGGAGCTGCCGTCCGAGGACGAGCTCGAGACGTTCACCGACCGCATCCGTCGCCACACGTTGCTGCACGAGGACCTCAAGCGTTTCTTCGACGGCTTCCCGCGCAACGCCCACCCGATGCCGGTGCTGTCGAGCGCGGTCAACGCACTGTCGGCCTACTACCAGGATTCGCTCGAGCCCAACGATCCCGAGCAGGTCGAGCTCTCCACCATCCGTCTGCTGGCCAAGCTGCCGACCATCGCGGCATACGCCTACAAGAAGTCGGTCGGTCAGCCGTTCCTGTACCCGGACAACTCGAAGAGCCTGGTCGAGAACTTCCTGCGCATGACGTTCGGCTTCCCCGCCGAGCCGTACGAGGTCGATCCCGAGATCGTCAAGGCACTCGACATGCTGCTCATCCTGCACGCCGATCACGAGCAGAACTGCTCGACGTCGACGGTTCGCCTCGTCGGATCCTCGCAGGCCAACCTCTTCACCTCGATCTCCGGCGGCATCAACGCGCTGTGGGGCCCGCTGCACGGCGGTGCCAACCAGGCCGTGCTCGAGATGCTCGACAAGATCAAGGCCGAGGGCGGCGACGCCACCGACTTCCTGCGTCGAGTGAAGAACAAGGAAGACGGCGTCAAGCTCATGGGCTTCGGACACCGGGTGTACAAGAACTTCGATCCGCGCGCGACGCTGGTCAAGGAAACCGCACACACGATCCTGGGCAAGCTGGGCAACGGCGACGAACTGCTCGAGATCGCACTCAAGCTCGAAGAGACCGCGCTGACCGACGACTACTTCGTCGAGCGCAAGCTGTACCCCAACGTCGACTTCTACACCGGCCTGATCTACCGCGCGATGGGCTTCCCGCCGCGCATGTTCACGGTGCTGTTCGCGATGGGCCGTCTCCCGGGCTGGATCGCGCACTGGCGCGAGCAGAACGAGGACACCACCGGCAAGATCGGCCGTCCGCGCCAGATCTACACCGGCTACACCGAGCGCGACTACCAGGACGTCAGCTCCCGCTAGCTCTTGCTGCACGACAACGCCGCCGACTCCTCTCGGGAGCCGGCGGCGTTGTCGTTTACGCTGAGTTCGAGGTTGTGGACGTAATTTGGCCGGAATCTATCCCCAACTTCGAGTTCGCGCGTCGAGTTCGCACTTACGCGGGCGATATGGCCACTCTTGGCTGCATAACTGCGATCTCGCTGCGTGAGGGCCGAGTGCGCGCGTCGAGTTCGCACTTACGCGGGCGATATGGCCACTTTCGGCTGCATAACTGCGATCTTGCTGCGTGAGGGCCGAGTGCGCGCGTCGAGTTCGAGGTTATGGACGAGATTCGGCCGGAATTCGTCCTTAACTTCGAGTTCGCGGCGCACTCAGGCGTCGAAGTGCTTGCGGTTCTTCAGCACTGGCAGGTTCTTGCGCACGGCGTCGACCAGCTCGGTATGGATGTCGATCGTCAGCATGCCGGGTGTCGCGTCGAGTTGACCGAGGATCTCGCCCGTGGGGGAGCAGACGATGCTGTGGCCCACGCCCAACGGTGCATTGCCCTCGGCGGCAGCAGGTTCGGCTTGATCGCATGCTGCGATGAACGTCGTCGAATCCAGTGCGCGCGCGCGAGCGAGCAGGGTCCACTGCTCCACTTTGCCGTCACCCGATCCCCAGGACGCCGGTACCACGACGAGTTCGGCACCGAGGTCGCCGAGTTTCTGGAACAGGGCAGGGAAGCGAATGTCGTAGCAGGTCGCGAAGCCGACGCGGACTCCCGCGATGTCGAGCACGAGCGGGTCGGAACCCGGTGCGACGGTATCGGATTCGGCGAATCCGAACGCGTCGAACAGATGAATCTTGTCGTAGCTCGCCTCGACGCCCGGGCCGGTGACGAGCAGTGTGTTGGTCACTCTGTCGTCGGGCGCGGGAGTGAACATTCCGGCGACGACGGTGATGCCGGCGTCGGACGCGATCCGACGAACGGTCTGTGCCCATTCGCCGTCCAGTGGCTGTGCGAACTTTCGGATGGGTCCGCCGAAGCAGCGCATCATCGCCTCCGGGAACACGACGAGGTCCGAGCCTGCGTGCGCCGCGGCGCGGGTGTGGGTCTCGATGAGTTCGAGGTTCTCGGTGGGGTTTTCGCCACTGGTGATCTGGGCCAGGCTGATGCGGATAGTCGAGCTCACGGTGTGACTCCTGGTTTCGTCGGGGGAAGACAGGTATACATATCGTATGCAACCACTGTCGGGGAGGGACAAGGCGTACCAGTTCGTCCGTGATCAGGTGTTGTCGTCACCGGCCGCCACCGGCACTTTTCTGAACGAACAGGAACTTGCGACTCGAATCGGCGTATCGCGCACGCCGGTGCGTGAGGCGTTGCTGATGCTGCAGTCCGAGGGTCTGGTCGAGATGGTGCCCAAGCGCGGTGCCCATGTGCCGGCGATGTCCGGACGACAGATCGGCGAATTGATGGATCTGCGCGGCGTTCTGGAACGGCACGCGGCGTCGCGGGCGTTGCGTGCCGGTGACGCTCCGATCGCGGCGATGCAGCATGCGTTGCATCAGCAGGAGCTGCTGATGAACTCCGACAGCACCGACGCTCCCAAGGAATTCATCGACTGGGACGGGACGTTCCATCAGAGTTTGATCGATTCGGCGGGCAGTGATCTGCTCTCGCGCACGTATGCCGGTTTGCGGGCGCGTCAGCTCCGAGTGGGCTTGAGTGCGTTGTTCACCGCCGCCAACCGGCAACACCGAGTGTGCGCCGAGCACCAGGCCATCATCGACGCACTGAGTGCCGGCGACGAGGGCCTGGTCCACGAGAAGATCGACGCTCACCTCGAGGTCACGCTTCAGACTCTGTTGCGCGCGTAGCGTTTTCGTGCTGCTGGCCCAGCAGCACGTAGTGCTCGTCCTCGGTGGGGTCCGGGTTGCGTCCGAGGGCGAGGCCGACGAGTGTCACGGCACCGACGACGACGATGTACCCGGCGATCGGCACCCAGCTGTCCGTCTTGTCCAACAGGTAGACGAAGATCAGCGGGGCCATCGCACCACCGAAGACACCGGCGATCGTGTACGCCAACGAGCTGCCGGTGGAGCGCAACCGAACGCTGAACTGCTCGGTGACGAATGCTGCCTGTGGCCCGTACATGAACGAGTGGAACGCCAGGCCCACCACCACACCCAGGATCAGCAGTGGTAGCGATCCTCCGCCGATGACGAGGAAGAAGATCGCACTCCACGCGACACCGCCCACGGCTGCGACGCCGTAGACGAGGCGTCGGTTGATGCGATCGGACACCGCTCCGGCGAGCGGGATCAGGCCGAGTTGGCATGCCGACCCGATCAGAATGGCGGTCAGTACCTCACTGCGCTCGAAGCCCAACTTCTGTGTGCCGTAAGTGATGGAGAAGACGGTGAACAGCGCGTAGATGACGTCCGGCGCGACACGAGACATGATGCCAGCCACCAGGGGTCGCAGTTCGGTCTTGAACACTTCGCTGATCGGTGCCTCGGAACGTTCGCCGCTTTCCTGCAGCGCCTTGAACACCGGGGTGTCCTCGAGCTTCAACCGGATCCACAGACCGAATCCGACGAGTACCGCGGAGAAAAGGAACGCCACGCGCCATCCCCAGGACTCGAACTGCTGGTCGGTCAATGTCAGCGTCAGAACAGCGAGTGCACCGTTGGCGAGCAGGTTGCCTGCGGGTGGTCCGATCTGTGCTGCCGAGGACCAGAATCCGCGTTTGCGTGGATCGCCGTATTCGCTCGACAGGAGAACGGCTCCGCCCCATTCGCCGCCGACGGCAACGCCCTGACAGAAGCGCATCGTGACGAGAATGATCGGTGCCGCGATGCCGATGGAGTCGTATCCGGGGATCAGGCCGATGGCGAAGGTCGTGACACCGATCAACATCAGGGTGATGACGAGGAGCTGTTTTCGTCCGATGACGTCGCCGAGCCGTCCGAAGACGAACCCTCCGACCGGACGGGCGACGTACCCGACGGCGTATGTCGAGAAAGCCAGCAGAGTCCCGGTCAGTGGGTCACTGTCCGGGAAGAAGACCAGCGGAAACACCAGAGCTGCGGCGGCCGAGTAGACCGCGAAGTCGTACCACTCCAATGCCGTTCCGGTGAGGCTGGCCGCAAAGGCCTTGGCCAGGCCTTTTCTATCTACCGAAACAGGTTCGGTCATGACGACTCCTTCGTGTGCCTGGGATCACTCTATCCGTTGTACGTGCTCCATACTTGCTGTATACAAGACGTATGCGCAAGCCTTTGGGCGCATCGGAAACAGAAAATTTACGAGGAGAGGGTCCTTACTGATGCTCACATTCACGCTGCCCAACGGCACCTCCGAATCGGTCGAGGTGAACGCGTTGCTCAACGCCGGGTACGCCGGACGCAACCAGGAGGAGGTGGCGTCGCACATCGCGGAGCTGGCCGAACTGGGCGTTCCGGCTCCGACGGTGACCCCGGCGCTGTATCCCATTTCGCCGTACCTGGCGCAGCAGACGGACGCCGTTGCCGTCCAGCACGGCCGTACGTCGGGCGAGGCCGAGTGGGCGCTGGTGATCCTGGGCGACACGATCGACGACGTGCTGCTGACGGTCGCCTGCGATCACACCGACCGTGACCTGGAGGTGCACAGTGTCGCGTGGAGCAAGAACGCGGCTCCCGATGTGCTCGGCACCGGCGCGTGGCGTCTGTCGGAGGTCGCCGATCGGCTGGACGAGATCACCTTGACCGCGTGGGCGGACGGCGTCGCAATTCAGACCGGAACACTCGGTGATCTTCTCGCTCCGCACTACTGGCTCGACGTGCTCGCCGACCGTGGACTGTTCGCCCGTGGAACCGTGTTGATCTCCGGCACCATCTCGATGCACCCCGGTGTGAACCAGTTCGCCGACACCTGGAAGGTCGAGATGTCCGACCCCGCAACCGGCAATACGCTGACCTGCGAATACAAGACGATGTTGATGCCAGCTCCGATCGGCTGACCGTGACGACGTAAAATCGGTGCCGACCATGCCCAGAACACCGCAGTCGGCGTCGGCGGGCCGGCACAACCGCAGGAGACTTCAGTGACGAAGCCAGTGATCGAATTTCAAGCCGGACCGGCACCGTTGGATCTGGTGACGGTCGACCTCGTCGAAGGTGACGGCGCAGAGGCAGTGCCGGGCGGAAACGTA
Source organism: Rhodococcus sp. 06-221-2 (assembly GCF_002258365.1). Lineage (NCBI taxonomy): Bacteria > Bacillati > Actinomycetota > Actinomycetes > Mycobacteriales > Nocardiaceae > Rhodococcus > Rhodococcus sp. 06-221-2. The sequence continues at coordinate 244,566 of NZ_NOYJ01000029.1, read as the reverse complement.
GAGGTGCACTACGTCGGCGTCGAGTTCGACACCGGCGAGGAGTTCGACTCGTCCTGGAACCGCGGCGAGTCCATCCAGTTCCCGCTCCGTGGTCTCATTCAGGGCTGGCAGGACGGCATCCCCGGGATGAAGGTCGGCGGACGCCGCCAGCTCACCATCCCGCCGGAGCTCGCGTACGGCCCCGCCGGCGCAGGTCACCGTCTGTCCGGCAAGACGCTCGTCTTCGTCATCGATCTGCTCGACGTCAAGTAGCAGATCTCTCGTCAGCGGTCCTGTAGCTCGAGCACCAATCGGGCGCCCCCGAGGGGGCTGTCTGCCAGATATGCGCGGCCACCGTGCAATTCGGCCTGCTGGGCCACCAGCGCGAGACCGAGGCCGGAGCCGCCCTTCGCGGCTCCGGCTCCACGCTCGAAGCGTCCGAACACCGACTCGCGTTCGTCCACCGGAACGCCGGATCCATTGTCGTCGATCAGGATTCGGACCAGCGCGTCCGCGCGCTCGACGCGAATGACGACGGTGCTCGCCCCGCCGTGCCGGACGGCGTTGCCGATCGCGTTGTCCACCGCGAGTCGAACTCCGGTGGGGAGTGCGCGAATCGTGATCTCGCACTCCGGTTCCGACTCCACTCGAACGTCCAGACCCGGGTGCTGACGCTGCGCATCCTGCGCGGCGACGTCGCAGATGTCGATGATGTCGGTCTCGACCCGGTCGCCCTCGCTGGACAATTCACCCGACGCCAATCGTTCGAGCGCGGTCAGCGTCGTCTCGACTCGGCCTTGGGTGCGCTCGAGGTCGGTCAGAATTTCCTGTTGCTGCGCGCGCTCGAGGTCGAGGGTGCGCAACACTTCGATGTCGGTACGCATCGCAGTCAACGGGGTGCGCAGCTCGTGGGCCGACACGGCCGCGAAATCGCGCGCCGTGTCCAGGGCGGCATTGGTGCGTTCCTGTGCCTCGTTCAGTCGGGTGAGCATGCCCCCGATCGCGACCGCGAGCTCGTCGGCCTCGGTGACTCCGGTTCGGGTCTGCGGCGCCGACGGAGGCTGAGCGCTGACCTGCCGCGTCAGCGTCACCAGCGGTCTGACGGCACGTCCTCCGAACAGCCAACCCAGGCCCGTCGACACGGCGACCGCCGCCAGCCCCAGCAGGATCACCTGTCTCTGTTGCTCGTCGGTCACCTGCTGCGCCTCGATGGCCGGGACGCCGATGGAGATGGACACGGACGAGACGACGGTCGAGGTCGCGGTGTAGACCCGAAAACGCTGACCGTCCACATCCACTGTCTGAGAACCGGTGTCGAGGGCCGGCAACCGCGTCGGCGTCGAGGCGACGACGATGTCTCCGCTGCGAATGGTGACAGCGAACGCTCCGGACAGCTGATCGATGAAGGCTTCCAGCGTCGACGAGTTCGGGACCAGCACCTGCGATGCCGTCGTCAGACGCTCGTCGAGCTGGTTGACGTTGTTACGGGAAATGGCCACCGACGTCACCACGGCCAGGGCCGCCACGACGAGGGTGGCACCGAGGGCAGTCGCCGCCGCGACCCTGGCGCGAAGTGAGAAACTCATACCGACTCCCGCACGACGAAGCCCACACCGCGGACGGTGTGCAGGATGCGCGGCGAGCCGTCGCTCTCGAGTTTGCGGCGTAGATAGCCGACGAACACGTCGACGACGTTGGTGTCGGCGACGAAGTCGTATCCCCAGACCAATTCGAGGAGTCGCTCACGCGTCAGTACGACGCCCTTGTTGCGGGCAAGAATGGCCAGCAACTCGAACTCGCGCTTCGTGAGATCGATGTCGACGCCGTCGCGGTGCACTCGGTACCCGGCGATGTCGACGACCAAAGTGCCCACGGCGACAGCTGAATTGGGGATGCCAGGATCGGCTACGGGAATGACCGGACTGGTGCCGCGCCGCCGGAGCATGGCCCTGATGCGGGCCACCAGCTCGGCGAGCACGAACGGTTTGGTGAGGTAATCGTCGGCACCGGATTCGAGACCCGCGATGCGATCGTCCACAGAGCTGCGGGCGCTGAGAACACAGATCGGAATGTCGTTCCCCATGGCGCGCAATGCAGTCACGACGCTTGCGCCATCGAGTACCGGCATGTTGATGTCCAGCACGATCGCGTCGGGCGAGGTGCGCGACACCACGCCGAGCGCCTCGGCCCCGTCCGACGCCGTGATGACCGTGAAGCCGGACAGGCGTAGGCCGCGCTGCAACGACGACAACACATCGGTGTCATCGTCGACGACGAGGACGGTGGCGGGGGTGCTCGGCGATTCGGTCACCTCCCAATGCTAGGCAACCCAGCTGTCGACGGTGGTACGCCGCTCCTCGGGCGTCTTGGCAAAGAATTCTTCCAGGGCCGTGCGGCGATCGACGTCGGCGTCGAGGGTCCAGGCGAGGGCGGGTGCCTTGGCATAGAGCTGCTCGTAGTACTTCTCGAACGTGCAGGTGCTCTCGACGAGGGAGAGGGCACCGGGGAAGGGGCGGATGTTCGTCATGATGTTCTCTCCTCTGCTCGCGGCTGATCGGCGTATTTCCCAAGGTAGAGGCCGATGTTGCGGCGGCGGTGAGCATGGATTGGCGATTCTCTGAGAATCCCCGAAACAGTGATGGGGGTTGCTCGTAGCCGGGTTGGGTAAGACTGACGGCATGTCGCTCGTTTGGTTTCGCCGTGATCTCCGACTGGGGGATCTGCCCACCCTCACCGCCGCTGCCGAGTCCGGGGATCCGGTACTGGGGCTCTTCGTACTGGACGACCGATTGCTCAAGCCCTCCGGCGGTCCGCGCAAGGACTTCCTGTTCCGGTCGCTCGAGGCACTGAACGAGCAGCTCGACGGCAGGCTGATGGTGGTACACGGTGACCCCGAGACGGTGGTGCCGAAGGTTGCGAAGGCGATCGACGCCGACGAGGTCCACATCAGCGCCGATTACGGTCCGTACGGCCGGGAGCGGGACCAGCGCGTCGGCGAGAAGGTGACGCTGGTCGAGACCGGTTCGCCGTATGCCGTTGCGCCCGGACGGATCACCAAGAACGACGGTGAGCCGTACAAGGTGTTCACTCCCTATTCGCGTCAGTGGATGGAGCACGGGTGGCGCGGACCGGCCGATACGTCCGCGAAAACCGTGACGTGGATCGACCCCGACGACGTGAAAGGCGTGAAGAGGGCGAAGATTCCGAGCGAAAACGAGACCTCCGACGCCGATGCAGGCGAGCAAGCCGCACGGGCGCAGTGGAAGGATTTTCTCGACGACGTTTCGAAGTACGACGACGAACGCAACCGCCCCGACCTCGATTCGACGAGCCGGATGTCGGTGCATCTGAAGTACGGCACCATTCATCCGCGAACCATGCTGGCCGACCTGGGCAAGCTCCGCAACGAGGGTGCTGCCGCGTATCGGCGGCAGATCTGCTGGCGAGACTTCTACGCCGACATCCTGTTTCAGCGCCCCGACAGTGCGCGCGAGAACTACGTCAAGAAGTTCGACAAGATCGAACTGGACTCGGGCAAGCACGCCGACGAGCTGTTCGAGGCCTGGTGTAAGGGCGAAACCGGTTTCCCGATCGTCGATGCCGGTATGCGGCAATTGAACTCGGAGAAGTGGATGCACAACCGGGTGCGGATGATCGTTGCGTCGTTCCTCGTCAAAGACCTGCACCTGCCGTGGTGGCGAGGTGCCCGCTATTTCATGCAGCATCTCGTCGACGGCGATCTGGCCAACAATCAGCACGGTTGGCAGTGGACCGCGGGCACCGGTACCGACGCCTCGCCGTACTTTCGGGTGTTCAACCCGATCACCCAAGGTGAGAAATTCGATCCGACAGGCGATTACGTCCGGCGCTGGGTGCCGGAGCTACGCGGTGAGGAGGGAAAAGCCGTGCACACGTTGAAGTTCGGCCGACCCAAGGAGTACGTGGATCCGATCGTCGACCACAAGCACGAGCGTGAGGTTGCTATCGCTCGGTTCAAGGCGCTGTAACGGCTGCTATTTCCTGCGGGACAACCCGACCCCGACGAGGCAGATGACACCGCCGACGACGGCGAGAATGTGCGGTATCTCGCCGAGCAACAACCAGGCCAGAGTGATGGTGATCGGCGGCACCGCATACGTGGTGATGCCTAGCTTGCCTGCGTTCATGCGCGTCAGCGCGTAGGCCCAGGTGCTGAACGCCAGTGCGGTGGGAACCAGGCCGAGGTAGATCAGTCCGCCGGTGGCTCCGGCCGAGGCGGTCGACAGGTCGTCGAGCAGAGCGGGCGCGAACGGCAGCGTGCAGACCGCGCCGATGGTGCAGGCCATCCAGGTGACCTGCAGGCCGGGAATCGTGCGCAGCACCGGCTTCTGGCTGAGTACTCCGATCGCATAGGTCACCGCGGATACGAGACAAAGTGCAATGCCGAGGAAGTCGGCGTCCGTTCTGGTGGTCGAGGTGGTGGTGACGGCGGTGACGACGCCGACCATGACAGCACCGGCGAACGCGATACCGGCACCGATCACCAACCACTTCGGAAAGCCCTCGCCCAGAAGCAGACCGGCGAACAGGGCCACCAGGATAGGGCCGATCTGAATGATCATCGACGTCGTTCCGGCGTCTACACGTTGCTCGGCGGCGTTGAGGGCGACGTTGTAAACGCCGAACCAGAACACGCCGACGCTGGCGATCTGTAACCACTGCGTGCGGTTCGGCTTGACCCACTGTCTCCTGATCAACACGATCACACCGAGTGCGCACGATCCGATGAGCAGCCGGCCCAGAGCGAGTGGGCCGGCACCGAACGATTCACCGACGCCGCGGATGGCGACGAAGGCCGAGGCCCACGAGATCACCGTGACGGTGACCGCACCGAGGGCGAGCCAGTCGACGGCGGGGCGAGTGTCGAGATCTGTCATGCCGAGGACGCTATCGTGCGGGAGTGCCCCATGGCGCGCGGGTTTCGGCCATGGTTGCTTCTGTTTCCGCCTATCTGCCGAGGAGCTTCTCCAGCGCATCGAGGACCGCGGGATCCTCGATGGTCGACGGGACCCCGTACTGCTCACCGGCGACGATCTGTCGCATCGTCTTTCGGAGTATCTTGCCCGAGCGGGTTTTCGGTAGAGCTCCGACGATCGTCACATCGCGGAAGGTGGCCAGTGCACCGATTTGATCGCGGACCATGGACACCAGTTCGGTACGCAATTGCTCCTCGGAGATGTTCTCCCCGGCTTTGAGTACTACGTATCCGCTGGGGCGCTGGCCTTTGAGGTCGTCGTGGATACCGATGACGGCGCATTCGGCGACGGCGGGATGGCCCGCGAGCACCGCCTCCATCGACCCGGTGGACAGGCGGTGGCCGGCGACATTGATGACGTCGTCGCTGCGACCGAGTACGTAGACGTAACCGTCGGCGTCGATGTAACCGGAGTCGCCGGTGAGGTAGTAACCGGGGAACGTATCGAGATACGAACGCTGGAAACGTGATTCGTCGTTCCACAGTCCAACCAGTGCACCTGGCGGCAGTGGCAGCTGCACGACGATGTTGCCCTCCGAGCCTGCGTCCACAGGATTACCGGACGCGTCGAGGATGCCCACCTGGAATCCCGGTACCGGTACGGTCGGCGATCCGGGTTTGATCGGAAGTGGTTCCAGCCCGCGAAGATTGGCGCAGATGGCCCACCCGGTCTCGGTCTGCCACCAATGGTCGACGACGGGTCGATCGAGGGTGCGTGAAATCCACTCGTAGGTATCGGGATCGAGGCGTTCACCGGCGACGAACAGTGTCTCCAGTGAGGAGGTGTCGTACTTCTCGAGCTCGGCGGCGTGCGGATCGACCTTGCGGATAGCGCGTAGCGCGGTCGGTGCGGTGAACAGAGCCCGCACACCGTGGTCCTGGATCACCCGCCAGAACGCGCCTGCATCGGGAGTCCCGACGGGCTTGCCCTCGTAGAGAACCGTTGTGGCACCAGCAAACAGCGGGCCGTAGACGATGTACGAGTGTCCCACCACCCATCCGACGTCGGAGGCCGTCCACATCACCTGACCGGCATCCACGTCGTAGATGTTGCGCATCGACCACGTCAACGCGACGGCATGACCGCCGTTGTCGCGCACCACGCCCTTGGGCTTGCCCGTCGTACCCGACGTGTAGAGGATGTACAGCGGATCCGTCGCCGCCATCGAAACCGGTTGTGCCGCCGAGGCGTCGGCGATGAGGGTGTCCCAATCCAGCCACTCGTGTTCGCCGGGAATGCCCTCTCGTGATTTCACGATCACGGCCGGTGTGTTCGCGGTCGTGAGCGTCAGGGCGCGCTGCACCAACGGCAGATACTCGATGACGCGCCCCGGTTCGAACCCACCGCTCGCGGTGATCAGCAGCACCGGCTCGGCGTCGTCGATGCGCGCGGCGAGTTCTTTGGCGGCGAATCCGCCGAACACCACCGAGTGCACCGCACCGAGTCGCGCACACGCGAGCATCGCGATGACGGCCTCGGGAATCATCGGCAGATAGATGACCACGCGGTCGCCCGGCCCGACGCCCTGCGCGCGCAGCACCCCGGCGAAGCGCGCGGTCTCGTCGAGAAGTTCGGCGTAGGTGTAGCTCCGGGTGAGCCCGAGCATCGCCGAGTCGTAGATCAGCGCGGTGCGATCGCCGTGGCCGGCGTCGACGTGCCGATCGAGTGCGTTGACGCATGTATTGAGACGGGCTTCGGGAAACCATTGCGAACCGTCGAACGCCGTGGTGGGAGGGGTGTCCCAGTCGACTCCCGACGCGGCCGCCAGCCAGAAGTCCTCGCGGTTGTCGATGCTGCTGTCGAACGCCTGCCGATACTCGCCACTCATGTCTGCGAGCGTAGTTCGAGGTGGGGTGGTCCGGGCCGGGTTGCGCACTACCGGCGACGACCGGCGGAATCCCGTCGACCGGCGGTCGGAATGTGCATCGGTGCCCACACGCCGTCAAGATTCACCGCTGGGGCGTCAAGATTGCGTCAACACCCCTGTTCGACGCCACCGCCCGGCGCAAGACTTCTTCTCATGACTCTTGTGGACATACTTCCGTCTCTCGGTGCCGCCTACGTCTCGCGGTGCGATCCAGCGCTCTGGCCGGCGGACACTCACTGTGTGTGCGGTCGCATCACCGTCGACGGCGTTGCGTTGGAGGATGTGGCCGATGCCGAGGGCACTCCGGTGCAGTGGGGCTCGATTCTGGTGACTCGGGTGCGTTCGGTGATCGCAGGCGAAGTGGGCGTCGACGCCGAGTTCGGGGATCTGCTGCAGGCCGTCGTGGTCAATCGGCATTCGGTGGGCCCGGTGGTCAAGGTCGACGTGCACGGTCCGGGGCGCTGCTGCGTCAGTCCGGTCGAGTTGCCCGCGGACCTTCGGGCGGGCGATGTGTTGGCGCTCGTGACCTCGCACGTGCACGGCGGAGCCTGCGGTCGTTCCGCAGGCTCCACTCCGGTCTCGTAGCAGGGGTTGAGTTTCCACTCACAAGGCGACCCCGAGAGTGCGGTAGCGGCCGAGTCGCGCACTCGTCCGAGCTGCCGCTTCGAGGGTCGACAGCTCGCGTAGTTCGCGGACAATGGCATCGGCGATGCGACCGGAGAACGCGGCCGGTTCGTCGGCCGCGTCGGGGAGTTCGGGAACGATGGCGTCGACGATGCCGTCTCGCAGCAGGTCGACCGACCTGATGCCCTGAGCCTCGGCCATGTCCGGTGCATGGGCGGTGTCGCGGTGCACGATTGCGCTGGCTCCCTCGGGTGGAAGCGGTGCGAGCCAGGCATTCTGGGCACACAGGACGCGGTCCGCGGGCAGCAATGCGAGTGCTCCGCCGCCGGTGCCCTGGCCCAGTAGTACCGACACCGTCGGGGTGTTCACGGTGACCAGGTCGGAGATCGACCGCGCGATCTCGGGAGCGAGACCACCCTCCTCGGCTTCTTTGGACAGTGCTGCGCCGAATGTGTCGATGACGAGCACCAGAGGTAGCCGGAGTTCCTCGGCCAGGCGCATGCCGCGGCGAGCTTCTCGTAGTGCTGCCGGACCCATCGTTGCCGTGGCGGTGCTGCTGCTTCGGTCGTTGCCGAACAGCACGCAGGAGACACCGCGAATGCGGCACAGGGACAACAGGATCGAGGTGTCGGCCTCGCCCTGGCCGGTGCCGCTGAGCGGAACATGTTCGGCCGCAGCATGTTCGATGATCTGCCGAATCCCTGGACGATCGGCGCGGCGCGACGACTGCACCGAGTGCCAGGCCGATTGCTGGGGAATGCTCGTACGTTCGACTTCGGGAACGTCCGTCCACACGGATGCGTCGACGATCACTCGCAGCGTGCGGATCAGCAAGTGACGCAATTGCTCGACCGGCACCACACCGTCGATGACACCGTGCTGGTACAAATTCTCGGCGGTCTGGACGCCATCGGGAAATGGCTTGTCGTACAGGGCCTGATACACCCGCGGGCCGAGGAACCCGATGAGGGCCTCGGGTTCGGCGACGGTGACGTGGGCCAGTGAACCCCAGGATGCGAAAACGCCTCCCGTCGTCGGATTGCGGAGATACACCACATACGGCAGGTGCGCCGCTTTGTGTGCGGTGACGGCCGAGGCGATCTTGACCATCTGCACGAAGGCCAACGTTCCCTCCTGCATGCGCGTGCCACCGGAGGTAGGGGAGGCAATGAGTGGCAGGCCCTCTGCAGTGGCGCGCTCGATTGCGGAGGTGATGCGCTCGGCCGCCGCGACTCCGATCGATCCGGCGAGAAACGCGAACTCGCAGGCGATGAACGCGACGCGTCGGCCGTCGATGGTGCCCTCGCCGGTCAACACCGATTCGTCGACGCCACTCTTCTCGCGAGCCTTGGCCAGATCCTTCAGGTAGGACTCCCCAGGATGGACGTCCACGGGCGTGGAGTCCCACGACACGAACGATCCGCCGTCGAGAACGGAATCGAGAATCTCGGCGGCGGATGTCCGTGGGCTCATGGCGCGAACTCTATCGAGCGAAAGCTTCCTTCCACGAGACGGTCTTGCCGATCCGGAGAATGGAGCGCTGATAGATCTTCGCCGCGCCCATGGCCAGAATCGCGGTGGTGACGATCATCAGGACCGCCGAGCCGACGATCTGCACCGGCGAGGTCACGCCCGCGGCGATGCGCAGCGGCATCATGATCGCGGAGAACGGGGGGATCCAGCTCAATGTGTTCGCGAGAGTGCTCTCCGGATCACTGATGGAGTAGAACGCCGCGTAGAACATCGCCAGGATCAGGATCAGCAGTGGCATGGTCGTCGAGTTGACATCCTCTTGACGCGAAACCATGGACCCGCCCGCCGCGTAGAGCACCGCGAAGAAGGCAAAGCCGAGTACGAACCAGAAGAGAGTTCCGACGAATACGCTCACCGCGGCCCCGGTGATCGTCAGCGTTCCTGTTCCCAATCCCGCACCGACACCGGCGATTCCGTAGAGAGCGAGCTGCAGGATGCCGACCGCGCCGATACCGAGGATCTTGCCCCACAGCAACTGAAGTGGGCGAACAGTGGAGAGCAGCAGTTCGACGACGCGCGAGGACTTCTCCTCGACGACACCCATGGCGACGTACATACCGAAGCCGATGATTTGGAAGTACAGCAACGCCACAGCAGTGATGGCCAGTGCGGTTCGCTGACCGGCCTCGGGGTCGGGCGGATCGATCGCGTCGACGGTGACCGTCGCGGCACTCGTCGCTGCCCCGAGCTCGTTCTGGTCGACACCCTGTTGCGCCAGTGCAGCATTCGTGGCCTGCGTCGCTACACTGCCCTCGACGACGGCGCGCAACGTGCCGGTCAGTTCGGACTCGGTGACGGCGGTGTATGCGCCTGCGTTGCCGTCCGGAACCAACGCCACGTCGAGATCCCCGGATTCGACGCCACTGCGCGCGGCCGCCGCGTCGGCAACGTCACGGACTTCGACGGGGCTACCGACGGCGTCGCCGGTCGCCTCTAATACCGTTGCAATGGACTGGTCCCCGGCGACGCCGATGACGTCGCGCTCTTCGTCACCGCTGCCGGAGAAGATCGAGAATGCGATGATGCCGCCGACGATGACGGCCAGGATGATCACGTTGCTGATGACGAAGCTCTTCTTCATCACCTGAACGGTGAACTCTCGCTTGGCGATCAGTGAGACCGCGCTGAAGGAATTCAGTTGTGAGCTCATGCCACTACCGCCTCTCGGAACAGGTCGCTCAGGGAAGGTTTCTGGATCGAGAATTCGTGTACCGGACCGGTTGCCAGTGCGGCCCGCAGGATCTCCTGATCGTCGGCCCCGGGTGCCAGGCCGAGGACGGTGACGCCGTCACCCTGTTCGAGCGTGCTCACCCCGGCGATGCCCGACGCCCATCCGGGGGCAGCGTTCGGTGCGTGGACGTGCAGGTGCGAATCTCCTGATCCGCGGAGTTCGTCGACGGTTCCGACGGCTTTCATCGAGCCGGCGGCGATGATGCCGACGCGGTCGCACAGGCGTTGCACGAGATCGAGTTGGTGGCTCGAGAACACCACCGGCACTCCGGCAGCGGCCTTTTCGCGGAGAACTTCGCTCATGACGTCGACGGCGATCGGGTCGAGGCCGGAGAACGGTTCGTCCAGCACGAGCACTGCGGGGTCGTGCACCAGCGCTGCTGCCAACTGCACGCGCTGCTGATTTCCCAGGCTCAATGCGTCGACGGTGTCGTTGACGCGCTCGTCGATGCCGAGGCGTTCGGTCCAGCGGATCACCGCGGCTTTGGCATCCTTCGACGAGAGGCCGTGTAGCTCGGCCATGTACGCCAATTGCGGGCCGACCTTCATCTTCGGGTACAGCCCGCGTTCCTCCGGCATGTAACCGATGGTGCGGCGAACATCGAGGTCGACGGGCTTGCCGCCCAACAGAACCTGGCCGGAATCTGCCGACAGCACGCCCAGCGCGATGCGCATTGTGGTGGTCTTGCCCGCGCCGTTGCTGCCGACGAAGCCGAACAATTCGCCCGGCCGGACGTCGAAACTCAGGTTGTCGAGGGCGATCTTGTCGCCGTATCTCTTGGAGACGGAGTCGATCGTGAGGGTGCTCATGGTGCCCTTTCGGTCGTTACTGCTGGTCGAACTCTTCGGTGTCTTCTGGTTCGGGGTCGGGGGTTATCCACGCGAGAATGATTGCCGGGGTCGATATTCCGATCATCAGTCCCGCGAGAGTCCAACCGCCGCCGGCGTAGGCGAGACGGGGGAGGTCGGGGAAGGTCGAGGACAGGACGATCAGGGCGAAGGCCGCGACCATGACCAACCCCTGCGTGACGGTGAGGCCGATGGAGCGAGCTTCGTTGCGCTGCTGCACTTCCCATTCGTCCAATGCTCCGACGGGTGCATCGCTGTGGCGGCCGGAGACCGTTTGCAGAGCGGTCCAGATCGGTATGAAGATGAGTGCGGCGGGAATCCAGGCGATTGCGGCCCACGAGAAGAACAGCGTCGAGATGCTTATGACGAGGAACGTCAGGTCGGCAGCCATCACTGCGATGGCGAGAATGCGGCGTCGATGTTGCGTGCGCCATTTCGGAAGCCAGTGTCTCGTGTTGGCGTCGTTCTCGAGGAATCGCCGGGTGCGATAGGCCTGATAGCGGGTGAGGATGTCGGGTTGCGGGGTCATGGTCTCAGCCGTCCTCGGGGTCGGGGTCGGGGGTGGTCCACGCGAGAAGCATTGCGGGGGTCGTCCCTCCGGTGAGTAGTGCAGTCAGGACCAGTGCTCCACCAGAGATGCCGAGATTCGCTGCCCCGAAGGCGGATCCGATGAGCAAGTACGCTCCAGTCGCGGTGCCCAAGACCTGAGTGACCGTCAGGCCGATGGATCGGGCTTCGTTGCGGAGCTGGACTTCGAGCTCGTCGAGCGCATCCACGGGGGCTTCGGCGCGCCGATTCGACACGATGCCGAGGACGATTGCCGCGAACGTGAACACGATGTAGCAGATTCCCCAGGATCCGATCGCCCAGTCGAACACCGGTTCCGAGAGTGCGAATCCCGCAGATGCCGCGAGCAGTACCAGAAGGAACGCAACGAAGGCTCGGCGTCGTTTCTGGGGTCGCAGTCCCGGTAGCCAATTCGCATAGGTCTTTTCGTTCTCCAGGAATACTCTCGTCCGGGCTTCCTGATATCTGCCGAAGATGCTGGGGCTGGTGTTCATCGATCCTTTTCCTTTCGGAAGAGTTCGGCCGAGAGTGGTCCGAGTTCGGTGCGTGAGAACACCGCTTCGATCGGCAGATCGAAGACGTCGCAGATGCGCATCGCGAGGTCCAAGCTCGGGTAGTGGTCGCCTCGTTCGAGGGCTCCCACCGTCTGGGGATTCACTTCGACGAGTTCGGCCAGTTGCGCGCGGCTCATCTTTCGTTCTGCCCGCAGAACACCCACCCTGTTGTAGATCGGGAGCGCGGTACCGCGCTTGACGGGGCTCATGACAATGAAGTGTTGTATAAACCCAACGATGTGTCAACCGTTCATAACAAAACTGCTGATTTGTCTACGGTGTCTGCTGCTCCCGAGTGGAGGCGACGATGGCGCGCATCGTGGTCAGAAACTCATCGATCGTTGCCCGCTGCTCGGGCGTGAAGCGGGCGAGCTCGTCGACGGCCTGGCCGATGACGGGGCCGAAGAACGTTGTCCCGAGTTCCGACGCGTGCGCAGTCACGCGCAGCAGTACTCGCCTGCGGTCGGACGGGTCGGGCTCGCGTAACACCAAGTCACGCTTGGTCATTCGATCGATCAGGGCCGTGACCGACGCGGATTCCAGGCCCAGCTGGGTTCCTAGCCAACCGGGCGTAGCGCGCGTTCCGGCTCGGTCCGCGTCGAGGAGACAGATCAGCGCCCGGATATCCGTCGGGTGGAGCGCATGTCTCTGCGCGAATTCTGCGCCCAGAAGATCGAGGTCGACCGTCAGTACGCGTAGCTGATGGACGGTGGAGGCGGGCTCGGTCATGTGCTGATCCCTCGGGAGATGCTGGACGAGATGTCTCTCCATTGTCTACTATCTCGATCATCGAGAGAATGGAGGGTTGCAGTGACGCTGGACGAATTCTTCTCCGCCTACGACCGGGTGCTGCAGAAGTGGCCGGCGGATACCCAAGCCATCGACGTGAACACGGTGCACGGTGCCACACGAATCAACGCTTGCGGGCCCGTCGACGGTCCGGCGCTGGTGTTGCTGCCGGGCGCGGGTGCGACGTCGACCGTCTGGTTCGCCAATGTCAACGCGCTCTCAAGGCACTATCGGGTGTACGCAGTGGACCTGATGGGCGACGTCGGACGGAGCGTGCCCGGTGAACGCGCCATCGACTCTGTCGAGGAGCTACTGGATTGGCTGTCGGCCGTCCTCGACGAGTCGAACCTGCCGACCGTGGCACTGTGCGGCCATTCCTACGGCGCGATTATCGCACTGGCCTATGCGCTACGTCACGAGAACCGCGTGGATGCGTTGACCCTACTCGATCCCAACGCATGCTTCGGCTCCATGAGTCCGCGCTACCTGCTGCACGCCCTACCGATACTGCTGTCTCGCAACGAGAAACGGCAGCGTGCTTTCGTCCGATGGGAAACCGATGGCGCGCAGTTGGATCCGGATTGGCTCGACGTACTTGCTCTGGGAGCCGCGCATGCTCCGACCACAAAAACCATTGTTCCGAAGCGGCCGAAACCTGCTGCGTTTGCGAACTTCGGTGTAGCGGCAACCGTGGTACTGGCAGGGAATGGCAAGGTGCACAATGCCGCTCGGATCGAATCGGCGGTCCGAACCGCCCTGCCTGCAGCGCGGACGGTGATACTCGACGGAGCCACGCATCACACGTTGCCGATGCTTCCCGCCGCCGAGGTGAACGAAATTCTTCTCAGTTGACGAAAATCGGGTGCAGCTAGCCGCGCTCACCGCAGTCAGCTGCACCCGATTCAGCGCGACCTACTTCTCGCTCAGCTGCCCATCGTTCATCGTCCAGTGACGAGTGCTGCGAACGGTGTCGAGCATGCGGCGATCGTGCGTCACCAGCAGCAGGGTGCCCTCGAAGTTTTCCATCGCGCGTTCGAGTTGTTCGATGGCGGGCAGGTCGAGGTGGTTGGTGGGCTCGTCCAGCACCAGCAGGTTCACGCCGCGGGCCTGTAGCAATGCGAGTGCGGCACGGGTTCGTTCACCCGGCGACAAGGACGACGCCGGCCGCAGTGCGTCGTCGCCGCGCAGCCCGAACTTGGCCAACAGTGTGCGGACCTCGGCGTCGGGCCACTCGGGAACTGCTGCACTCAAGGCGTCGGACACTGTTCCGTCGCCGACGAAATATGCTCGTGCCTGGTCGATTTCGCCGATCGCCACACCCGAACCCAGTGATGCCGTTCCCTCGTCCGGCGTCAACCGGCCCAGCAGTACCGAGAGCAACGTCGTCTTGCCGGAGCCGTTGGGTCCGGTGATGAGGATGCGATCGCCCCAGTCGATCTGCGTCGTCACCGGACCGAAGGTGAACTCCGATCGGCGTACGAGAGCGCCGCCCAACACCGCGACAACGGTCCCGCTGCGAGGAGCCGCCGCGATCTCCATCCGCAGTTCCCATTCCTTACGGGGTTCCTCGACCACCTCGAGTCGCTCGATGCGGCGCTGTGTCTGACGAGCTTTCGCGGCTTGCTTTTCGGTCGACTCGGCGCGGGTCTTGCGGGCGATCTTGTCGTTGTCGGTGGCCTTACGTCGCGCATTGCGGACGCCCGATTCCATCCAGTTCCGCTGCATCTGCGCGCGAGACTCCAACGCCGACTTGGTGTCTGCGAACTCGTCGTACTTCTCCCGTGCATGCTGGCGCGCAATTTCTCGTTCCGCGAGATAGGACTGGTAGCTGCCGTCGTACACATCGATGCGACGCTGCGCCCGATCGAGCTCGACGACACCGGTCACCGTCCGCGCCAGAAACTCGCGATCGTGACTGACGACGACGATGGCCGCCCGCGTCGCGACGACGAATTGTTCGAGTTGCTCGAGGCCCGCGAGGTCCAGGTCGTTGGTGGGCTCGTCGAGCAGAAGAATGTCGTAACGCGCAAGGAGAATCGCGGCGAGCCCGGCTCGGGCGGCCTGCCCGCCCGATAGATCCGTCATGAATGCGCCGCCGTCGACATCGAGGCCCAGATCCGCGAGTACCTTCGCCGTTCGCTCCGCCAGATCGGCACCGCCGAGCGCCAGCCACTTCTCGAGCGCAGGGGTGTAGAGGTCCTCGTCGGCAGGAGCGGAGCCTGCGGAGTGACCGGAGTCGCTGCCACCCAACGCCTCGGCGGCTGCGTTCATGGAAGCTTCGGCCGAAGTGACCCCGGTCCGCCGGCCGAGGAAATCCAACACCGTCTCCCCGGCGATGCGCTCGGGCTCCTGCGCCAGATAACCGACGGTCGCGTCGGGCGGGCTGGTGTAGATCTCACCCTCGTGATCGGCCGTTCCCACGCCCGCCAGCAGCGTCAACAGCGTCGATTTACCGGCACCGTTCGCACCGACCAACCCGATCACATCACCCTCGGTCACCGTCAGATCGAGGCCGGAGAACAGGGTTCGATCGCCGTGAAAGGCGGCCAGATCGTCGATGCGGAGCGTGGCAGTCACCGGACCAGTATCCCCGGGACCGGGAACAGATTCACAGCGCCGTCCGTTGGCATTCGTATGACGTATTCAGCCGAGACCAGTACTGTCCCGACCATCGTGCTCAACGACGGCACGTCGATTCCCCAGCTCGGGTTCGGTGTGTGGCAGGTTCCCGACGACGGTGCCCAGGCCGCCGTGTCCGAGGCGCTGAAGGTCGGATACCGCAGCATCGATACCGCCAAGGTGTACGAGAACGAGGCCGGCACCGGCAAGGCCATCGCGGAGTCCGGCATCGCGCGCGACGAGCTGTTCGTCACCACCAAGCTGTGGAACGACGATCAGGGCTACGACTCCACCTTGAAGGCCTTCGACGCCAGCATGGATCGTCTGGGCCTCGAGTACCTCGACCTGTACCTGATTCACTGGCAGCAGCTCGATCGCGACAAGTACATCGACACGTTCAAGGCGTTCCAGAAGCTGAAGTCGGACGGCCGCATCGGTTCGATCGGCGTCTCCAACTTCACCATCCCCACGCTAGAGAAGCTGATGGACGCCGTCGGTGAGGTCCCGTCGGTCAACCAGATCGAGCTGCATCCGCGCTTCATCCAGGAAGAACTGCGCGCCTTCCATACCTCGAAGGGCATCGCTACCGAGGCGTGGAGCCCGCTCGGCTCCGGCACCGTGCTGGACGACCCGGCCTTCGCGCCCATCGCCGAGGCACACGGCGTCACCCCGGCGCAGGTGATTCTGCGCTGGCACATCCAGCTCGGCAACGTCGTGATCCCCAAGTCGGTCACCCCGGAGCGGATCGCGAGCAACTTCGACGTGTTCGGCTTCGAGCTGAGCAACGACGAGATTCAGCAGATCAACGCTCTGGACACCGCCGACGGCCGCACCGGCCCGGACCCGGACAAGTTCAGCAGCTGACCCGCCATGTGAGTGGAACTTCGTAGTGGACTACGAAGTCCGGAGTGGAGCCTGCGCAACGACCGCGGGCACAGCGCGCACATGGGGGCCTAGTCTGTACCCATGTCGGAACCGCTCGCAGGCAAGACCGTTGCCCTCACCGCCGAGCGGCGTGCAGACGAATTGGCCACCATGCTCGAACGCCGCGGCGCGAACATCGTTCACGCCGCGGCGATTCACGTTCTGCCCCTGATCGACGACTCGGAGCTGAAGTCGGCTACCGAAGGCATTGTCGATCGTCCCCCGAAGATCGTGGTGATCAGCACCGGTATCGGCTTCCGTGGCTGGCTCGACGCGGCGGCCGAATGGGGTGTGCGCGACGACCTCCTGGCAGCGCTCGGGCACACGCGAATCATTGCGCGTGGCCCCAAAGCGCGTGGTGCGATCCGGGGTGCCGGGCTGCGTGATGAATGGTCGCCCGCCACCGAAGCATCGCAGGAAGTCGCCGATCATCTTGCTGCCCAGGGTATTTCCGGTGCCGACATCGCCGTGCAACTGCACGGCGTCATCACCGAATGGGAACCGACGATTCACCTGAGCGATGCTCTGAGCGAACTCGGTGCGCATGTACGCCCGATCCCCGTGTACCGCTGGATCCGCCCCGTCGATCAGGCCCCGCTCATGGACTTGTTGGCACAGATCATCGAGCATCGAGTGGACGCAGTGACGTTCACGAGCGCTCCCGCCGTCGCCTCCCTGCTGTCGACGGCCAAGGACAACGGCATGCTCGACGCCTTCCTCGCCGCACTTCGAGGCCCCGTCGCCGCGATCTGCGTGGGGCCGGTGACGTCGGCCCCGTTGGATGCGTTGGGCGTTCCGACGTCGATGCCGAGCCGTGCGCGTCTCGGCTCCCTGGCCAAGTTCGTCGTCGAGCAGCTGGGTTAACCCAGAGTCTCGAGCAACTCCGTCACCGCTGCTCGCCCGGCCCGGTTCGCCCCGATCGTGCTCGCGGACGGGCCGTACCCCAGCAGGTGGACGCGATGGTTCGCGGCCACCCGGGTGGTCAGCCGGCCGTCCATGACAATTCCGCCGCCGTGCCCGCGCAGTCGCAGCGGGGCAAGGTGATCGAGGGCGCTGCGGAATCCGGTGGCCCACAGGATCACGTCGGCGTGCTGGGTCGAACCGTCCTCCCAGACAACGGAATCGGCGGTGATCGAGGAGAACATCGGCTTGCGTTCGAGAGCGCCACGTTCGCGTGCGGCAGCCAGCGACGGGGTGAGCAACAGACCGGTCACCGAGACGACCGAGCCCGGCGGCAGACCCGCTCGCACTCGCTCCTCGACCATGGCGACGGCTTTGCGTCCGGCGTCGTGGTCGAATTGGCTGTCCCGGAACACCGGTGGTCGACGCGTCACCCATGTTGTGGTGGTCACCTGCGAGATCTCGTCGAGTAGCTGCACGGCCGAGATTCCGCCGCCGACCACGACGACGTGTTTGCCGGCGAACTCGTCCGCGGTTCGGTAGTCCTTGGTGTGCAGTTGTCTACCGGTGAAGGACTCGGCTCCGTCGTAGTGCGGAACGAACGGTTTCTCCCACGTTCCGGTCGCATTGATGAGGCCCTCGGCCATGACGACCGTGTCCCCGGCCTCGACCCGAAAGAGTGGTTCGCGGTCGCACACGACGGTCACCGTGACGGGGCGTCGGACATGCAGTTCGAACCGTTCCTCGTACGCGCGGTAGTAGCGGGGAACCGCGTCGGCTGCCGCGATAGATTCGGGTGGCTCGTCTCCCAGCGTGTCGGCGAACGGCATCCCGGGCAGATCGTGCACGCCGTTGACGGTGCTGAGCGTCAGCGACGGCCACCGGAACTGCCAGGCACCGCCAGGTCCGGGGGAGCGGTCGAGCATGACGAAGCCCGCACCTGCGGCAAGTCCGGCCCGCCTGAGGTGGTAGCCGGCCGAGAGCCCGGCCTGGCCGGCACCGATGACAGCAACCCGAGTGTCGATCACGAGTATCAGTAGATCAGGCCCCGCCCTGTGACCGCGGCTACCAGCCGGTAACCTGCTCGGCGTGATCGGACACACTCGTGACGGCGATGTCGTCATCCTGGAATTGCAGCGACCGGACAAGCGCAATGCGCTGAGCACGGATCTCTGTGTCGCGCTACGACGCGAAGTCGAGCAGGCGGATGCCGACGGCGCGCGGGTCGTGGTGATCACCGGACAGGGCAGTAGCTTCTGTGCCGGTGCCGACCTGACCGGAGATGCGTTTCCCGACGCGTTCGGCGAAACGCTGGAAGGCATGCTCACCGCCATCGAGCGAGTGTCCGTTCCCGTCGTGGCGGCGATCAACGGGCCTGCCGTCGGAGCGGGGACGCAGTTGGCCATTGCCTGCGACCTGCGGGTGGTCGCACCCGAGGCATTCTTCGAGATTCCCTCCACGCGTCTCGGAATCGCAGTGAGCAACTGGACGATCAAGCGACTGGCGGCATTGGCCGGCGGCGGCGTGGCGCGCACGATCCTGCTCGGCGGCGAACGGGTGCACGCCGATCAGGCGTACACGTGCGGTCTGGCCAACAAGCTCGGCGATCGCGATGTTGCCGTGCAGTGGGCGCACTCGATCACTGCCCTCGCACCCCTGGCGCTGCGACACCTCAAGCTGGTGTTCAACGACGACGGTGCGCACGACGATCCGACGCCCGCACAGCGCGCGGCATTCGAAGCCGCGTGGAGCAGTGCGGACATGAAGGAAGCGCGCCGCGCGAGAGCCGAGAAGCGCGCACCGAGATTCGTGGGCAAGTGATCAACGGAGCGCCCGACGCGGGCGACACGGCCTGGTTGCTGGCCAGCACCGCACTGGTTTTGCTGATGACGCCGGGCTTGGCCTTCTTCTACGGCGGCATGGTGCGCTCGAAGAGCGTGCTGAACATGATGATGATGAGCCTGTCGGCCATCGCCGTCGTGTGGTTGCTGTGGTTGGTGTTCGGGTTCTCGATGGTGTTCGGCGACAACGTGATCGGCGGCTGGATCGGAAACCCGTTGCAGTACGCCGGTTTCGAGGGTTTGCTCGGCGGCGTGTACACCTCGGCGGCGGGCACGGTGTCGATTCCGTTGGTGGGAACCGTTCCGGCGTTGGTGTTCGCGGCATTCCAAGCGGGATTCGCCATGGTGACGGTCGCGCTGATCTCGGGTGCCGTCGCAGACCGGATGCGGTTCGTGCCGTGGGTGCTGTTCGCGGCCCTGTGGTCCACGCTGGTGTATTTCCCTGTGGCGCACTGGGTTTTCTCGCTCGACGGGCTCACCAGTGAGTTCGGCGGGTGGATCACCAACAGGCTCGGCGCGATCGACTTCGCCGGTGGCACGGCCGTGGAGATAAACGCGGGTGTGGCCGGGCTGGTGCTGGCCCTCGTGGTCGGCAAGCGGAGCGGGTGGCCGCGAGATCCCATGCGTCCGCACAATCTTCCGGCCGTCATGCTCGGAGCCGGACTGCTCTGGTTCGGCTGGTTCGGTTTCAACGCGGGCTCGTCGTTGGCGGCCGACGGCGTCGCCGCAGTGGCGCTGGTGAACACGATGGGCGCGGGCGCGCTGTCGATGGCGGCGTGGCTCGTCGTCGAGAAATGGCGGGACGGGCACGCGACGTCGTTCGGTGCGGCGTCCGGAGTGGTGGCCGGACTCGTCGCGATCACGCCGTCGTGTACTGCCGTCACACCGATCGGTGCAGCCGCGATCGGCATCGTCTCGGGCGCGTTGTGCGCGTTGGCGATCGGCCTCAAATATCGCTTCGGCTACGACGATTCACTCGACGTCGTCGGTGTGCATCTCGTCGGCGGTGTCGTCGGAACGCTGATGATCGGACTCGTCGCCAGTGCGCAGATGCCGGCGGGCAAGGACGGTTTGTTGTACGGCGGCGGTCTGCATCAACTCTGGGTGCAAGCCATCGCCGTCGTGGCGGTGTTCGCGTACACCGCAGTCGTCACCACCGCTATCGCGTTCGCAATCAAGGCCGTCATGGGCGTGCGCGCCGACGCGCAGCACGAGGCCGACGGCCTGGACGAGCACGAGCACGCCGAGTCCGCCTACGACTTCGGAGTGGGCCACGGAGGCAGCAACAAGCCTGGTCTTTTCGGTAAGTAGGGGCAAACCCTGCGCGTCCTTTACGAACCGATCGGTCGCTGAAAGTCGTTCTGTCCCTTTCGCGTTGATGCGATCGATCGTTGTTCGGTTCGACCCCTCTCGTTCATCTTCGGTTCGCTCTTCACGCTCGTTGTGCCCATAGCTTTTCGCTGCTCGGTATCGAGAGATGGACACGACGAAAGACTGAGGAACATGAAGCTGACTCGATTCGCGGCAACGTCCGCATTGGTCATTGCAGCGATGACGACCGCCATGGGCACCGCCTATGCGGATCCGGCACCGGCTCCCGCCGCTGCCGTCGGGTGGAACGTCACCCAGGCCGGCAACCAGGTCCTCGTCGACACGACGGCCGGCACCCTGAGCAACGAAGACAACCACCTGGTCGTCCGTGACGCCAACGGCGCACTCGTCGACTCCGTACCGCTCGCCATCGCCGCCGACGGATTCTCGCACCCCGTCGCCGCCGACATCGACGGCAACCACGCCACTCTGACCGCTGATGTCTCGCCTGCCGCGGCAACCCCGGTCTCCACCTCCCTTCCCGGCCTGCAGCAGGTCGACCTGCCCGCCGCAGTCGCAGGCGTCAAGGACAACCTCAGCCTCACCGCCTCCGTCGGTGGATTCCTCGGTGCTGCAACCGGAATAGTCGGCGGATGCATCCTCGGAATCATCACCGGAGTCGTCGTGACCGCACCGGTCGCGACTCTTCTCGGAGCAGGCCCCATCGGCGGCTGCGTCATCGGCGCAATCGCCCTCGGTGCCATCGGATCGCTCGCCGGCACCTCCGCCGGTGGCCTCGGCGCAGTCATCGGTAACGCCGGACAGTTCATCCAGCTGCTCAACGCTCCTCCCGCAGTGAAGAAGTAACGCCGCCTCGACAACAGTGCTGTGGCCCGCATCGGATATCCGGTGCGGGCCACAGTCGTCGAAAGGTCTAGCGAGCCAGGGCGAGATCCCCCACGTGAGCTCGCCGAGCTGCCGTCACGAGTTCGACGATGGCGTCCGCCACCTCGTGTGCTCGTTCGAGAATCACCATGTGTCCGGCCTGCGCGATCCGTACCAAACGTGCGTCGGGCAGGTGGGCGGCGAGGGTTTCCGAGTGTCGCATCGGCGTCATCAGGTCGTCCGAACCGCACAGCACCAGGGTGGGAATCGAGGCCAGCGCGGCCAGACCGGCCACTTCGTCGAGTCCACGGAACGCGCCGAGGAAGCCGGCCATCGTCACGATGGACGTGTCGCCGAGCATGGCCGTCGCCAGAGTGACCACCCGCGGGCTGACTTTGTGGGAGCCGCATCCCGCCGTCCTGACGATGGGCGCGCACACCCCGCGACTGAGCCTCTTGGCACCCGACATCAGTCGAGGGGCCCGTCGAACAGCTGCCTGAAACGCCGACACGGCCGGATGCGCGAGGCAACTACCGAGCCCGTCATCGGTGATCCCGCCCGCGGATGTCGCGATCAACCCGACCCCGACCAGGCGCGATCCGACGGCATCCGGGTACTGACGCGCGTAGGAGAGCGCCGTCATGCCGCCCATCGAGTGGCCGATCAGAACGAACGGACCGACCGGGACGACGGCGCGAATCACGTCGGCCAGGTCCTCGCCGAGCTGATCGATGGTGCAGCTGTCGGGCGATGCGGCACCGGATTCGCCGTGGCCGCGGTGGTCGTACAGAACGATTCGCGTGTTCTCGCCCCAGACATCCTCGACGTGGGTGCGCAGCTCGGTCCAGGACTGCATCCGCAGGCAGTGCCCATGGGCGAACACCACGGTCAGAGCCGCATCGGACCGTCCGAACTCGCGCACTGCGAGCGTGGTGCCGTCCCCTGCGGCGACGGTGCTCCGGCGACCGACCAGGTGGTTCTGCTCACTGGTACTCATGTGCGCTCCGCGGTGTCAGGGTCACGTGACGCGACGTGGATGTTGTCCGGTACGTCGCTCGGACGACACGCCGTGTTACCTGAGTCACATTCTTCTCGATTGTGGTAGCCGATCCGACCAAGCCGAACGGTCGGCTGCCTCGAAGTACTGGTGAGCGTTCAGGTGAGGGCGCGCGTTGCCAAGAAGGAGATCGGCCATGAGCACTTCCATGGACACGCTCGAAGACGTCGTACCGCGGGCCGTCGCGGGTGACCGCGCCGCACTCGAACGCGTACTGGTGTTGATCCAGCCTCCGATTCGCCGCTACTGCGCCTCTCGGATCGGCAATCTCGATGTCGCGGCCGACGACGTGGTGCAGGACGTCTGCCTCGCTCTGGTCACCGCGATTCCCAAGTACCGCGACATGGGCAAACCGTTCATGGCATTCGTCTACGGAATCGCTGCTCACAAACTGGCCGATGCCGGCCGACGATCGGCTCTGCGGCAGACGTTCTCGACGGCCGAGCTGCCCGAGGAGGTGTCGGGTGAAGACGGTCCCGAGCAGGTCGCGCTCGGCGACGAACTCCGCTCCCATGCGCAGGCCCTGATGAACACCTTGCCCCCGAAGTACAGCAAGATCATCCTGATGCGAGTGGTGTGGGGCCTGACCGCACCGCAGACCGGCGAAGCTCTGGGAATGACGGCCGGTGCAGTGCGGGTCGCCCAGCACCGGGCGATGAACATGCTGCGCGCCGAACTGTCGAACTTCTCGCTACTGGCGGCCCGCACAGCTGCCTGACACCGCCCGGTGGAGGGGTGTCCGAGACGTATGTCCGAATCGCCGGATTGAGTAACACCAGCTACATCGGCTCAAGACACGTCGGCAACGTGGCGGTTCTAGGTTACTGAGCCATGACCGCCGTACAGCCAGCGCCGACAGACACCGCGCTGAAAGAGACGCTCGAGGACTACACGCTGCGCTTCGCGCCGCGTAGCTACCGTAAGTGGGGGACCGGTGTTGTCGCGACGTCCGCGCTCGGCGGCATCGCGTATCTCGCGGATTTCGCCATCGGTGCCAATATCGGAATCTCGTACGGAACCGGCAATGCACTGTGGGGCATTCTGGTGTTCGCTGTCGTCATCTTCCTGACCGGCCTTCCGCTTGCCTACTATGCGGCCCGTTACAACATCGACCTCGACTTGATCACGCGTGGAAGCGGTTTCGGCTACTACGGATCGGTCGTCACCAACGTCATCTTCGCGACGTTCACGTTCATCTTCTTCGCGCTCGAAGGTTCGATCATGGCGCAGGGACTCGAACTGGGGCTGAGCATCCCGTTGCCCATCGGGTACGCGGTCTCGACCATCATGGTCATCCCGCTGGTCATCTACGGCATGAAAGCCCTTGCCAAACTTCAGGTCTGGACCACCCCGCTGTGGCTCGTCCTGATGGTACTGCCGTTCGTGTACCTGGTGATCAGCAATCCCGACTCGGTCGGGGAGTTCTTCGCCTACGGCGGTCAGGACGGGGCCGACGGCAAGGGCGTCAACATCGGATCGGTGATGCTCGCGGCCGGAGTCTGTCTCTCGCTCATCGCGCAGATCGCCGAACAGATCGACTACCTGCGCTTCATGCCGCCCAAGACTCCCGAGAACTCCCGACGCTGGTGGGCCGCAGTGCTTCTCGCCGGCCCCGGCTGGGTCATCTTCGGTGCCCTCAAGCAGGTCGTCGGCCTCTTCCTCGCCGTGTACCTGATCGCCAACGTCGTCGACGGATCCAGCATCGCCAACGAGCCGGTGCACCAGTTCCTGGAGATCTACGAGAACTTCATGCCGGGCTGGCTCGCCATGACCCTCGCGGTGATCCTGGTCGTCATCAGCCAGATCAAGATCAACGTGACCAACGCCTATTCGGGATCGCTGGCGTGGACCAACTCCTACACCCGCCTCACCAAGACGTATCCGGGCCGCATGGTGTTCGTGCTGTTCAACCTGGCCATCGCGCTGATCCTGATGGAAGCCAACATGTTCGACTTCCTCAACAGCATCCTCGGCTTCTACGCCAACTGCGGTATCGCGTGGATCGCGGTGGTGGCCTCGGACATCGTGTTCAACAAGTACATCCTGAAGCTCTCGCCCAAGGTGCCCGAGTTCCGACGCGGCATGCTCTACAACATCAATCCGGTCGGCTTCGGATCGATGGCGGTGTCGGCGATACTGTCGATTCTGGTGTTCTTCGGCGCATTCGGATCTGCGATCAAACCGTATTCGCCCATCGTGGCTCTCGTTCTCGCACTGGTGCTTCCGCCCATCCTGGCGGTGGCGACCAAGGGCAAGTGCTACCTGCGACGCACCGATGACGGCATCGATCTGCCGATGTTCGACGAGCACGGCAACCCGTCCGACGAGCTCGTGATGTGCCACGTCAGCGGCATGGAATTCGAGCGACCCGACATGATCGCGTCCAACGTGCCGGGACCCAAAGGGGAGAAGCAGTACATCAGTTCGCTGTCACTGAGCACCGACAAGACGGGGGAGCACATTCTCCCGCCTCAGTGAACTCAGCATGTGAGTGGAACTTCGTAGCAGGCTACGAAGTTCCACTCACATGGGGCGAAGCCGCTCAGATGGTCCGCGTCAACCGATCGGCGAGCAACTTGGAGAACTTGGCCGGATCCTTCAGCTCGGTTCCCTCGGCGAGAAGTGCCGTCGCATAGAGCAATTCGGCGGTCTCGGCGAGGTGCGGATCGTCGCTGCGATCCTCGCGGGCCTTCTTCAATCCCGTCACCAGGTCGTGGTTCGGGTTGAGTTCGAGGATGCGCTTGGAGGTCGGCACGAACTGGCCCGACGCCTTGTACATCTTCTCGAGCTGCGGGGAGAAGCTGAACTCGTCGCCGACGACGCAGGCCGGTGACGTCGTCAGTCGCGTCGACAGACGTACCTCCTTGACGTCCTCGCCGAGGGTGTCGGTCAGCCAGGTGAGCAGGTCGGCGAATTCCTTGTCCTGCTCCTCGCGCTTGGCCTCGGACTCCTTCTTCTCCTCTTCGGTGTCGAGGTCCACCTCGCCCTTGGCGATGGACTGGAACGACTTTCCGTCGAAGTCGGTGACGTTGCCGACCCACACCTCGTCGACCGAATCGGTGAGCAGCAGCACCTCGAGACCGCGAGCCTTGAACGCCTCCATGTGCGGCGAGCTCTCGATCTGCTGACGCGATTCGCCCGTCATGTAGTAGATCTGCTGCTGGCCGTCCTTCATCCGGTCCACGTACTCGGCGAGGGTCGTCAGACCCTCTTCGGAGTGGGTGGACGCGAACGACGAAATGCCCAACAGGGTTTCGCGGTTGTCGGAGTCGGAGATCAGGCCTTCCTTGAGGACCGTGCCGAACTGCGACCACAGCGTCTTGTACTTGTCGGGCTGCTCGCTCTGCAGCTCCTTGACGGTCGAGAGCACCTTCTTGGTCAGGCGACGACGGATCGCGCGGATCTGCCGGTCCTGCTGCAGGATCTCGCGAGAAACGTTGAGCGAGAGGTCCGCTGCGTCGACGACACCCTTGACGAAGCGCAGGTACTCGGGCAGCAGTTCCTGCGAGTCGTCCATGATGAACACGCGCTTGACGTACAGGTGTACGCCGGCCTTGCTCTCGCGCATGAACAGGTCGAACGGCGCCTGCGACGGAATGAACAGCAGCGCTTGGTATTCGAACGTGCCCTCGGCCTTGAACGGGATGACCTCGAGCGGCTCGTCCCAGGCATGGCTGACGTGCTTGTAGAACTCCTTGTACTCCTCCTCGGACACCTCGTCCTTGGAGCGGGTCCACAGCGCCTTCTGCGAGTTGATCGTTTCCGTCTCGATCGTGACGGTGTCCTCGCCGCCTTCCTCTTCGCTCTTGACGCGCTTCTCGACGTCGATGCGAATGGGCCAGGCGATGAAGTTGGAGTACTTCTTGACCAGTTCCTTGATCTTGCGCTCGGACGCGTAGTCGTGGAGGTGGTCTTCCTCGTCGGCGGGCTTGAGAGCGAGCGTGACCGAGGAACCCTGCGGGGCGTCGTCGACGTCGGTGATCTCGTAGGTGCCCTCGCCGGTGGATTCCCACTTGGTGGCGGTGCTCTCGCCTGCCTTGCGGGTGAGCAGCGTGACCTTCTCGGCCACCATGAACGTGGAGTAGAAGCCGATGCCGAACTGGCCGATCAGTTCCTCGGAGGCGGCGGCGTCCTTGGCTTCCTTGAGCTTCTTGCGAACTTCTGCGGTGCCGGACTTGGCGAGTGTGCCGATGAGGTCGATGACCTCCGAGCGCGACATGCCGATGCCGTTGTCCCGGATGGTGAGGGTACGAGCGGAGGAGTCGATGTCGATCTCGATGTGCAGATCCGAGACGTCGACGTCCAGATCCTTGTTGCGGTACGACTCCAGGCGCAGCTTGTCCAGCGCGTCCGAGGAGTTCGAGATCAGTTCACGGAGAAAGCTGTCCTTGTTGGAGTAGATGGAGTGCACCATCAGATCCAGGAGCTGACGCGTCTCCGCCTGGAATTCGAGCTGTTCGGTACTCAATGTCTCCCCTTCTAGCAGCAAAACCGACGCAAATATTCTACGGCAAGGCTACGGGTGAGCTGCGAAGACGTCGGCGCCGCCTACTGTGGTGCCCGTGACGAAGACGAAGTTGGCAGCAGGAGCAACCGCAGCGTTGGGCGGGGCATGGTTGGCGCGTGCGCTGTGGGGGCTTCCGTCGGCCATCGGTGCCAGGAGAGTGCACATCACTCCCTACGCGGCCGGGTCGCCGCGATACCGCGATCGCCGGTTCCACAACTCCGACCCCAGTTCGAGTTACGTCCCGGGTCGCGGCGAGAAGGGGCAGAAGAACATGCTCGTCTCGCTGTTCACCGAGCGAGGTAAGGGCAGGCCGCAGCGGCCGATCCCACTGGCACCGCCGATCGCGCCGGTGGACGCGGGCGAGCTGGCGGTCACCTGGTACGGACATTCGAGTGTGCTCGTCGAGGTCGACGGGTATCGCATTCTGGCCGATCCGGTGTGGAGCAATCGCGTGTCCCCGTCCTCGGTGGTGGGCCCGGCACGGCTGCATCCGACGCCGGTCGACCTGACGGACCTACCTCGGGTCGACGCCATCGTGATCTCCCACGATCATTACGACCATCTCGACAAGGCGACGGTACAGAAGCTGGCGAGCACGCAGTCGGCTCCCTTCGTCGTGCCTCTGGGCATCGGCGCGCACCTGCGCAAGTGGCGGGTGCCCGAGGAACGCATCATCGAACTCGATTGGGACGAGCAGACGGCGATCGGTGGCCTCACCGTCACGTGTACCGAGGCTCGTCACTTCTCCGGCCGCGGCCTGACTCGCGATTCGACGCAGTGGGCGTCCTGGGCGTTCGCCGGTCCGGTGCGGCGTGTCTTCTTCGGCGGCGACACCGGTTACACACCGAAGTTCGCGGAGATCGGCAGCAAGTACGGACCCTTCGACCTGACGCTTCTTCCGGTCGGGGCCTACGACGTGCGCTGGCCGGACATTCACATGAATCCCGAGGAGGCTGTCACCGCGCACGTGGATCTGACGCCGTCGGGAATCTTCGTGCCGATCCACTGGGCGACGTTCAACCTGGCGTTCCATCCGTGGTCCGAACCGATCGTGCGACTGCACGCCGCCGCCCAGGACGTGGGTGTGCAGGTTGCGGTACCGATGCCGGGTCAACGCGTCGACGGTACGAGGGCCCTGCACGACGATCGCTGGTGGACCCGTCTGGGCTGAGGCAGCACTAGGCTGCACCCATGTCTATCGACGCCGATGCACAGCGGGATACCGGGCTGACCGAGGCGGAGGTCGCCGCACTGCGGGCCGAGGGGAAATCGAACGACGTTCCCGCTCGTGCTTCACGTTCGGTTCGCGACATCGTCCGGGGCAATGTGTTCACCCGAATCAACGCAATTCTCGGGGTGCTGCTGATCATCGTGCTCTCGACCGGTTCGGTGATCGACGGCATGTTCGGGCTGTTGATCGTCGCGAACAGTGGCATCGGAATCATTCAGGAGATCCGCGCGAAGCGCACGCTGGATCGGCTGGCCATCGTCGGCCAGAACAAGCCGCAGGTGCGACGTGACGGTGTCTCGCAACAGATTCCGCCCGACGAGGTCGTCCTCGGTGACATCGTCGAACTCGGACCGGGTGATCAGATCGTCGTCGACGGCGAGGTCATCGAGACGGCAAGCCTGGAGATCGACGAGTCGTTGCTCACCGGCGAGGCCGATACGGTGCACAAACTCGAAGCAGCGCAGGTACTTTCGGGCAGCTTCGTCGTCTCGGGCAGCGGGGCCTACCGGGCGACGAAGGTCGGACGCGACGCCTATGCGGCCAAGCTCGCCGAAGAGGCCAGCAAGTTCACCCTGGTCAAGTCCGAGCTGCGCAGCGGTATCGACAAGATCCTGAAATTCATCACCTACCTGATGATTCCGGCCGGGGCGCTCATCATATACAACCAATTGTTCTCCAGCGGGCAGGCTTTGAAGCCTGCTTTGAACGGCATGGTCGCGGCCCTGGTCCCGATGGTCCCCGAGGGTCTCGTACTGATGACGTCCATCGCTTTTGCCGTGGGAGTCATCAGGCTTGGTCAGCGGCAATGTCTGGTGCAGGAGCTGCCTGCGATCGAAGGGCTCGCCCGAGTCGACGTGGTGTGCGCCGACAAGACCGGCACCCTCACCGAGAACGGCATGCGGCTATCGGAATTGGTGTTGATCGACGAGCACGACTCCGACTCGGTGACAAAAGTACTGGCGTCTCTGGCACACGACGACCCGCGTCCCAATGCCAGTGTGCAGGCCGTTGCCGAGGCGTATCCCGACGCGCCGGGGTGGACGCAGAGCGCGGTGGCCCCGTTCTCCTCGGCCAAGAAGTGGAGCGGTCTGTCGTACGGCGAGCACGGTAACTGGCTGCTCGGTGCCCCGGACGTGTTGCTCGACCCGACCTCGGAGACCGCTCGGCAGGCCGAAGACGCCGGATCCAAGGGGCTGCGGGTACTGCTGCTTGCCAGCAGCGACCTCGCCGTCGACGACACCGCGGCACCGGGAGTCGTCACCCCGCGGGCTCTGGTGGTTCTCGAGCAGAAGGTGCGCGAGGACGCCCGAGACACGTTGGAGTACTTCGCAAGTCAGCAGGTTCAGGTCAAGGTCATTTCCGGGGACAACGCCGTGTCGGTCGGCGCGGTCGCCGGCTCGCTCGGACTTCCAGGTGGCGACGCCCCGATCGACGCTCGTGACCTGCCCGAGGATTCCGAGCTACTGGCCGACTCCGTGCAGAACTCGACGACGTTCGGCCGCGTTCGGCCGGACCAGAAGCGGGCGATGGTGGGCGCGTTGCAGTCTCGTGGTCATACCGTTGCGATGACCGGTGACGGCGTCAACGACGTGCTCGCACTGAAAGACGCCGATATCGGGGTGTCGATGGGCTCGGGTAGTGCGGCCACGCGTGCCGTCGCACAGATCGTGCTGTTGGACAACAAGTTCGCGACGCTTCCCTATGTGGTGGGGGAGGGGCGACGCGTCATCGGCAACATCGAGCGCGTGTCCAACCTGTTCCTGACCAAGACCGTGTACTCGGTGTTGCTGGCGTTTCTCATCGGGCTCTCGGGAGTGCTGTCGCAGGTCTTCCATTTCGAGCCGATCCCGTATCCCTTCCTGCCGAGGCACGTGACCATCGCCGCGTGGTTCACCATCGGCATTCCGGCGTTCGTGCTCTCGCTGGCCCCGAACAACGAACGGGCACGCAGCGGGTTCGTCTCGCGGGTGATGCGGTTGGCCGTTCCGTCCGGGTTGATCGTCGGCTCGTGCACGTTCGTGTCGTATCTGCTGGCCTACGCGGGTCCGAACGCCACCGAGACTCAGGTGACCCAGGCGAGCACCACCGCACTGATCACGTTGATCATGATCGCGCTGTGGGTACTGGCCGTCGTCGCGCGGCCGTACACCTGGTGGAAGGTGGTGCTGCTCGCGGGATCCGTCGGCGGATACCTGCTGTTGTTCGCAATCCCGTTCTGCCGCACCTTCTTCAAGCTCGATCCCTCGAACGTCGGTGCCACCACGAGCGCCTTGATCATCGGTGCTGTCGGTATCGCACTCGTCGAGATTGCCCACCGATTCGGATCGGTACTGCGTAATCGAACGACTCTGCGTAACGGACAGAGCGAAACGTAGACTGGGGGCGTTCCGTTTCACCCGACTGGCAGGAGAGTTTCATGGGCTTCGCAGACAATTTGAAGGGCATGGTCGACAAGGGCAAGAACCTTGCGGCAGAGAACGCGGACAAGATCGACGACGTCGTGGAGAAGGCCGGGGACTTCATCGACAACAAGACCGGCGGCAAGTACGCGGACAAGATCGACAAGGCGCAGGAAGCCGCCAAGAAGGCAATTCCGGACAAGTAGGTCGATTCGGGCCGTCCACCCGGTGTTCGGGTCGTCGGTGGTGCCGTAGGGCGCTGCGGGCGGCAGAATCGGGCGGGTGGACGGACCGGTACTTCTTCTCGTAGTCATCTTCGCGATCGCAGTCGCGGGATTCGCCAAGCGTCTGGACCTGCAGGTCCCGCTCGTTCTGGTGACCGTCGGATCCATCGCGTCGTTCGTGCCCGGCGTACCGCACATCAGTCTCTCGCCCCAGCTCATCCTCGGTGTCGTGCTGCCGCCGTTGCTGTACTCCGCGGCGCTGAACTACTCCTTCGTCAGTTTTCGCCGCAACATCGGCCAGATCCTGCGCCTCGGTCTGGTGATGGTGATCGTGACGACCGTGGCCGTCGGGTACTTCGCCAACCTGCTCGTTCCCGAGCTGACTCTGGGTGCGGCCCTCGTGCTCGGTGCCGTCGTGGCCCCACCCGACGCGGTCTCTGCGATCGCCGTCGGCCGCAAGCTCGGCCTGCCCGCGAGAATGATGGCCATCCTCACCGGGGAGAGCCTGGTGAATGACGCGGCTGCGTTGACCTTGTTCACCTTGACCGTTGCGTCGGTGACGGGCAGTCGTATCGAACTCGGCTCACCGGTTCTGTTCTTTCTGTACGAGATCGTCGGCGGCGTGCTGGTCGGATTCGTCCTCTCGCGCATCGTTCGTTTCGTGCGAAACCGGATCGCCGATTCGGCGCTCGAGACGGTGCTCGGACTCGTCCTGCCGTTCGCGGCGTATCTGGCAGCGGAAGAGATTCACGCGTCCGGCGTGTTGGCCGTCGTCACCGCAGGTTTCGTACTGGGCCGTGTCACGGCCGACGTGTCGGTCTCGACCCGGGTGCAGGAGCGCCAGGTGTGGCCGACGGTGGACCTGCTGCTGGAAGCATTCGTGTTCGCGTACATGGGTTTACAGCTGAAGTTCGTCATTTCCGAGGTGCAGCGCGAGGGTCTTCCGGTGCATCACATTTTCGGGTACGCGCTGCTGGTGCTGCTCGTGGTCATCGTCGTTCGTCCGGCCTGGATCTTCTTCAACTCGGGGAGAAACCTGCTCTTTCGCACGGTGTTTCGGCGCGAGGGGGTGGCCGACGGCCTGACGTGGCAGCAGAACCTGGTGCTGTCGTGGGCCGGGATGCGCGGAGTGGTGACTCTCGCCGCAGCCGCGGGTGTTCCGTTCACCACCGTGCTCGGCGAGGAATTTCCCGGGCGGGCGGTGATTCAAGCGGTCGCGTTCGTCGTCGCAGTCGGAACGTTGCTGCTGCAGGGCCTGACGCTTCCGCTCCTCATTCGGCGGTTGGACGTCGCCGATCCACTCGAGCAGCAACGCAACGACAATCAACGACTGCTCTCGCAGGCCATCGCCCGCACGGCTGCCGAGACGTACCTCGAGCGGGCCGCGAAGGACGGCATCTCCGGCGTCGACAGTGACCGGGTAGCCGAGGTGATCGCCCGCGTGCGACGGTCGGTGCGGGCCCGGATGGACGCGGACGAGACCGAGGACCGCGAGAAGCGAATCGCGGCGGCCGGCGCGCTGTTCGACACCCTGCGGCACAATGTCCTGGTCGCGCAGCGGGCCGCACTGATCGCCGCCCGCGACTCGGGGGAGTTGGACGACGAAGCCCTACGCGCAGTGTTGAATGGTCTGGACGTGGAAGAGATCGCGGCCGAGGCACGCATCGAACGACGCACGACGTAGACGACGAACACAGTGGGAGCGCTGAGACAGTGAGGTCGACCGGACTGGTGGCCGCCGCGGCACTCGTGTTCGCCCTCGCCGCGTGCAGTTCGCCTGCCGTGCCTCCCGTGGCTCCGGCACCCACGTCGAATCCGGCACCCGAGGGCTCCGACCGCGGTTCGATCGTCTCGTCGATGCCGCTCGGTCAGGTCGACATCGGTGTTGCATTTCTGGGCGGATCCGCCACGAAGATCGTCTACCGCACCACCGACGGCGTCACCGGAGGCGGAACCGAGACATCGGCAACGGTGTTCGTACCCAAGGGTTCTGCGCCTGCCGGTGGCTGGCCGATCGTCTCGGTCGGGCACGGCACCACCGGTGTCACCGACGAGTGTGCGCCCTCGCTGTATCCGAACCTGTTGGGCACCATCGGCCTGGTGACGCCTTTCCTCGAGCGCGGCACCGTCGTGGTGGTGACGGATTACCAGGGTCTGGGGACTCCGGGGGATCCGGCGTATCTGAATATCGATGCTGCGGCCTACGACGTCATCGATGCCGTGCGCGCCGCGCGTACAGTGGTGCCCGACGTCGGAACCCGATGGGGCGCCATCGGCACTTCTCAAGGGGGACAAGCGGTCTGGGCCGCTGCCGAGCGCAATGCGGAGTACGGCGACGGTTTGGAACTGGTCGGAGTCGCCGCGCTGTCGCCTGCAGCCGATCTCACGCGGTACTTCGCAGCCGACACCGAACAGACCCTGTCCCGTCAGTTGCTGGTGCCGTTTCTCTACGAGGGTCTGCACGTCACGGATCCGAGCGTCGAGCGCTCCGACTACATCCGCGGCACCTTCGCCGACAACGTGACCGCGCTGACGGCGTGCAGCGATCTGCTCGGTTTCTCCAAGGCCGACGCCGGAGCCGTCATCGATCCGGCCGATGCCGTCCCGGCCGATGACCGGGCCGCGAATCGAATGACGGACTGGCTCCGATCGGTGGCGCTGCCGACGTCCCGCACCGATGTTCCGCTGTTCGTTCTGGTCGGCGAGCGCGACGACCTGATCGATCCGCAGTGGACTCGCGACGCCGTGGCGAAAGCCTGCGGACTCGGCGACGACGTGGAACTGCGTTCGGAACCCGAGCAGGGGCACGCGGATCTGGCCGCCAACGGTATCGGCGTCGACTGGCTCGTCGAGCGTTTCCTGAACGTGCCCAACTCGACCACCTGCGCACGATGACCGCGGCACTGGCGTGGATGGCGGTGATCGTGGCGGCGATCGTCACCGCCATCGCGCTGATCAGCCTGCGCGGGCGACGCGATCTGACCACCCCCGAGGAGCGTGCGGTTCATGCCACCCTGCATACCGCGTCGTTGGCGGCGAAGCCGCTGCGGAACGGTCTCGATGCCCGCTCGGCTGCCGCCGCTGCTCCCCATCTTCGAGTCCTGACCGGGGCGGATGCACTGGGTATCTGCGATCCGAGTGCGTCGCTGCTGGCCTGGGACGGGCCGTGGCCGGAGTTGACTCCGGCGTTCGTGGAGGCGGCCAGACGCGCCGTCGACGGGCAGCGGCGCGTGCTCGTGCGGCTTCCGCTCGGCTCGATCCACGAGGTCAAAGCCCTGGTGGTGCAGCCGTTGATCGACGAGGATTCGCCGGTGGTGGGGGTGCTCGGTGCCGCGGTGGTGGCCGAACCAGGCCCGGGCATGCTCGGGGCCATCGCCGAGGTCGCGCGCTACGCGTTCGGTCAGATCGAACTCGCCGAACTGGACGCATCGCGGGCGCGGTTGGACCGAGCCGAGGTGCGTGCACTCCGGGCCCAGATCAGCCCGCATTTCATCTACAACGCGCTGGGCACCATCGCGTCGTTCGTCCGTACCGATCCGGATCGGGCACGGGAACTGGTGCTCGAATTCGCCGACTTCACCCGGTACTCATTCCGCAACGCCGGGGAATTCACCGTGCTCGCCGACGAACTACGCAATATCGATCGGTACCTGACGCTCGAACGGGCCCGGTTCGGCGATTCGCTGCAGGTCACCCTGCAGGTTGCTCCCGAGGTGCTCGGGGTGGCCCTGCCGTTTCTGGCGCTGCAGCCACTGGTGGAGAATGCCGTCCGGCACGGTTTGTCGGGCAAGGCCGACGGCGGTCGCGTCACGATCATCGCCGCCGACGAGGGCACCGACGCCGTGATCAGCATCGAGGACGACGGAGTGGGAATGGACCCCGAGGTACTGCGATCGGGCAGCCTGCACACCGAGGATGCGGCCCACGTCGGACTGGCGAACGTGGACGATCGGCTGCGGGCGGCCTTCGGAAACGACTACGGTCTCGTCGTGGACACCGCACCGGGAGCAGGCACGAAAGTGAGCATGCGGGTGCCCAAGTTCAGGCCGGGGGTGCGGGCATGACGCATCCAGCGAACTCCGGTTCGGCGCGCGGGCTGGTCGTGCTGGCGGTCGACGACGAGCGGCCTGCCCTGGACGAGCTGGCTTTCCTGCTGCGCGAGCAGGAGGCCGTGGCCGAGGTGTACACCGCGCAGGACGCGACCACCGCCCTGCGCCAACTCAAGCAGACCTCCGGTCAATCCGTGGTCGATGCAGTGTTTCTCGACATCAACATGCCCGGCCTCGACGGCCTCGAGCTCGCCGGAATCCTGTCGGCGTTCGCTCGGCCACCTGCGGTCGTGTTCGTCACCGCGCACGACGATCGGGCATTGGCTGCCTTCGATCTGGGCGCGGTGGACTACCTCCTCAAGCCGTTGCGCGACGACCGCTTGGCCGAGGCCGTCCGACGGGTTCTGCTCGCCCGTCGTCGGCCCGCCGAGTCGGCCGAATCGGCTGCCGACGAGGTCATCCCGGTCGAGCTCGGTGGAACCACCACGCTGGTACACCGGTCGTCGGTGGCGTGGGTGGAGGCCGACGGTGACTACGCGCGGCTGCACACCGCCACCGGTTCGCACCTGGTGCGAATTCCCATCTCGGCTCTCGAAAGTCGTTGGGCCGATGCCGGTTTCCTGCGAGTGCATCGTTCGTATCTGGTTTCGCTTTCCTTGGTCACCGGAATCAGAAGCGTCGGTTCGGGCTTGGTGGTGTGTCTGCGCGCCACCGGCGCGCTGCCGGCCTGTGAACTCCCGGTGAGCCGGCGGCACACCAGAGAACTGAAGGACCGGCTCGTGCGCGGTCCGCTGCAGTCGTGGTCGTCACGGTGACGAGAGGTGCGCGGTGAGTCAGCCGCACCGGGAGCGGGTGGTGCTCTCGCAGCGCCGCGGCGCGCGCCTGGTGCGCACCCGCGTCGAGGTGCAGGAGCAAACCGAGGTGGGCGACGCGCTGGTGCGAAGCCTGGTGCGTGCGCAACTCCTGCTGTCGCTGCGCCTGGCAGTGATGACGTTGTCGATCCTGTTCGCGATTCCCCTGTTGGGCATGCTGCTCACCCGTTTCACCGATGTCGCGCCGTTCGGTTTCGGGTTGCCGTGGTTGCTGCTGGGGGTGGCCATCTATCCGTTGCTGTTCGGCGTCGGCCGCGCGTACGTGCGCCGCGCCGAGCGTAACGAGGCCGAGTTCGTCGGCCTGGTCGAGGACTAGGCGCCGGTGAACGGATCGATACCCGTCGCGACACTGATTGCGTTGATCGTGGCCGCGGTGGCAACCGTCGGCATCGGTGTCTACGGAGTTCGATTGGCCCGCACCACGTCCGACTTCCTGGTGGCCTCGCGGACCGTCGGACCGCGGTGGAACGCCGCGGCCATCTCGGGTGAATACCTTTCTGCCGCATCCTTTCTCGGTGTCGCTGGTCTCATCGCCAAGTACGGTGCCGATGCGCTGTGGTATCCCGTCGGCTTCACTGCAGGCTATCTCGGTCTGCTGCTGTTCGTCGCCGCTCCACTGCGCAGGAGCGGTGCGTACACGGTGCCCGACTTCGTCGAATTCCGGCTCGGCGCACCATGGTTGCGTACCGTGGCCATGCTCGTGGTGGTGGTGATCTGCGCGCTGTATCTGGTGCCGCAGTTCCAGGGCGCGGGCCTGACGCTGAACATCCTTCTCGGAGTGCCGGGCTGGGTGGGAGCACTCGCGGTCGGTCTGATCGTCATCGCGAACGTCGTCGGCGGCGGAATGCGCTCGATCACCTTCGTGCAGGCGTTCCAGTACTGGCTCAAGCTCACCGCGATCGCCATCCCCGCACTGGTGCTGACCGTCCACTTCGTCGCCGACGACCGCAGCGTCGGTAGCGCGGCCCCGCCGACCGTCGCCGAGCAGACCCGGGTCGACATCACCACCGACGTGCTCGTGCAGGTCGACTCGCCGGTCGTGGTGTCCGTGACAGGAACCCTGGACGAGCAGAGCGTCGATGGACGTGTGAATCTCGATGCAGGCGAACACCGGCTCGGGTCCGGGACACTGCTCACCCTCGACGCGGGCTCGCCGGTTCCGGTGGTCGCCGGCGCACCGACAACCGACCGCGCCTGGGCGATGCCCGGCGGGGGACTGGGCGGTCAGCACCCGCTCTACCAGGTGTATTCGCTGATCCTGGCCACGTTCCTCGGCACCCTCGGGCTGCCGCACGTGCTGGTGCGGTTCTACACCAACCCCGACGGCCGAGCCGCGCGATTGACCTCGCTGACCGTGCTGGCGCTGCTCGGCACCTTCTATCTGTTCCCGACGGTCCTCGGAGTGTTCGCCCGGCTCTACGTGCCGCAGCTGCTGATCACCGGTGCCTCAGACGCCGCAGTGTTGCTGCTGCCCGGCTCCGTGCTGTCGGGGGTACCCGGCCAGTTGCTGGCCGCACTCGTCGCGGCCGGAGCCATCGCCGCCTTCCTGTCCACGTCGTCCGGCCTGCTGGTCAGCATCGCGGGCGTCCTGAGCACCGACGTACTCTCCGGCAAGGTCCGAGACTTCCGTGTCGCGGCCGTCCTTGCCGGCGCAGTGCCACTCGCACTGTCGATCGGCGTTGTGTCACTGGATCTCTCGCGTACCGTCGGGCTCGTGTTCGCCGTCGCCGCGTCCACGCTGTGTCCGCTGCTCGTGCTCGGCATCTGGTGGCGCGGACTCACCGCAGCAGGAGCCGCGGCCGGGCTGTTCCTCGGCGGCGGACTCTCCCTCGTCGCCGCGTCGATCTCCGTCGTCACCCCCATCTCCGACGGCGTCCTCGGGGGCTGGGCGGCAGCGATACTCGGCTACCCGGCCGCGGTCAGCGTTCCCGTGGCCTTCGCCGCGATGATCGTCGTCAGCCTCGCCACCCGGCGAACAGTGCCGTCGGACATCTCCCGAATCTTCGCCCGACTGCACCTGCCCGAAGGCCTCGACATGGGCAAAGACCGAGAGCGCGAGCTGTAGTGAGAGAAGGCCGTTCGTCGGGTCTGCGCTACCGCTCGTCGCACACTCCCGCAGCCCGTCGTGTGATCGACGCCACCCCCTGATGTTGTGACCTGACTCTCACTACTGTTCCGAGTCAGCTACAGCTCACATCAACTTCAGGAGTCCAAGGTGACCGCACCGGAAACCAATTCGCCACCGGACGCGCAAGCGTTCGTCGACATGCAGGCCAGTCCCGAGTTCCAGGAACTCCGGCACCGCCTGCGTAGCTTCGTGTTCCCGATGGCCGGGTTCTTCCTGGTCTGGTACGTCATCTACGTGCTGCTCAGCACCTACGCCGTCGACTTCATGTCGACCAAGGTGTGGGGCAACATCAACGTCGGTCTGCTGCTCGGCCTCGGCCAGTTCGTCACCACGTTCGCCATCACCGGCATCTACGTGCGGTTCGCCAACCGTGAACTCGATCCTCGCGCCGCAGCCCTGCGCGCCGAGATGGAAGCCTCCCAGGGAGCGAAGCCGTGAATGTAGAAGCCGTGAATGTACTTGCCCAGGCCGCCGACACCACGGTCGGTGAACCGCTCGTCAACATCGCGATCTTCGGCGCGTTCGTCCTCATCACGATGGCCGTCGTCATTCGCGCCTCCAAGAAGAACGCGACGTCTGCGGAGTTCTTCACCGCGGGCGGCGGATTCTCCGGACCGCAGAACGGCGTCGCCATTGCCGGTGACTACCTCTCGGCCGCAAGCTTTCTCGGTATCGCCGGTGCCATCGCCGTCTACGGCTACGACGGCTTCCTGTACTCCATCGGGTTCCTCGTCGCCTGGCTCGTCGCGCTCCTGCTCGTCGCCGAATTGCTCAGGAACACCGGGAAATTCACGATGGCGGACGTGCTGAGCTTCCGGCTCAAGCAAGGCCCGGTTCGTACCGCGGCCGCACTGTCGACGCTGACGGTGTCGCTGTTCTACCTGTTGGCTCAGATGGCAGGCGCAGGCGGACTCGTCGCACTGCTGCTCGACATCTCCGACCGCACCGGACAGTCCATCGTGATCGCCATCGTCGGTGTGCTGATGATCGCGTACGTGCTCATCGGCGGTATGAAGGGCACCACGTGGGTGCAGATCATCAAGGCCGTTCTGCTCATCGCCGGTGCCGCATTCATGACCGTGCTCGTGCTCGCCAAGTTCGGCCTGAACTTCTCCGAGCTTCTCGGCAGCGCGCAGGCGATGGTGTCGAGCTCGGCCGACCCGATCGTCGGTGCTCGTGACGTCATCGAGCCCGGTGCCCAGTACGGCGGCAGCGCCACCTCGAAGATCAACTTCCTGTCGCTCGGCATCGCACTCGTCCTCGGTACGGCAGGTCTGCCGCACGTGCTGATGCGCTTCTACACGGTGCCCACCGCCAAGGAAGCTCGTCGCAGTGTCGTGTGGGCCATCGCGCTCATCGGTGCGTTCTACCTCTTCACCCTCGTGCTCGGCTACGGTGCCGCAGCGATCGTCGGACCCGACCGCATCCTGGCCTCCGCCGGTGGTCAGAACTCCGCGGCTCCGCTGCTGGCCTTCGAGCTCGGCGGCGTCATTCTGCTCGGCGTCATCTCTGCGGTCGCCTTCGCGACCATCCTCGCCGTCGTCGCCGGATTGACGATCACCGCGTCGGCGTCGTTCGCTCACGACATCTATGCGAGCGTCATCAAGAAGGGCAAGGTCGACGACAAGAAGCAGGTCAAGGTCTCGCGGATCACGGCCGTCGTCATCGGCATTCTGGCCATCGGCCTCGGCATCCTCGCGAACGGGCAGAACATCGCCTTCCTGGTGGCGCTGGCGTTCGCCGTCGCGGCAGCAGCGAACCTGCCGACCATCCTGTACTCGCTGTTCTGGCGTCGCTTCACCACCACGGGCGCACTGTTCAGCATGTACGGCGGCCTGATCTCGACGATCGTGCTGATCATCTTCTCCCCGGCCGTGTCGGGATCGAAGACGTCGATGATCCCCGGCTCGGACTTCGCGTGGTTCCCGCTGTCCAACCCCGGCATCGTGTCGATTCCGTTGGCATTCATCCTCGGTATCGTCGGAACGCTGATCTCGAAGGACACCGAGAACACCGACAAGCAGGCCGAGATGGAGGTTCGCTCTCTCACCGGCATCGGTGCGGAGAAGGCCAGCGCCCACTGATCCACCTGTAGGACTGTTCGCGAAGTGCCCGTGTGAGCAAGGCCTCACACGGGCATTTTTCGTCCAGCGGTTACCATCCCTGCTGTGGCCAAGCTGAAGGTTTCCCTCGACGTCCCGCTGACCCCCGAGCAGACGTGGGCGCATGCGTCCGATCTGTCCGGCTACGAGCAGTGGCTCTCCATCCACGAAGCGTGGCGCGGTGAGCTGCCCGAGCAGCTGGCCGTCGGCACCACCCTGGACTCCATCGCCAGCGTGAAGGGCATGCGCAACCGCGTCTCGTGGAAGATCGAGTCCTATGATCCGCCCCGGAAGCTCGAGCTCAAGGGCAACGGTAAGGGCGGAGTGAAGATCGGTCTCGACCTGTCGGTGAAGTCCAAGGGTGACGGGTCCGAGATCACGATCGACGTCAATCTGGGCGGTGCCCCGTTGTTCGGACCCATCGGGTCCGGTGTCGCTCGCGCACTCAAGGGCGACATCGAGAACTCGCTGAAGACGTTCGTCAAGATCTACGCCTGACGGTGTAGGAGTGGAGATGCATGCCCGGTAGGCACAGTGCGCCGTCGTCCGCGACGGGCAACAGAGGGTTCGCCAAGTACGTCGTCGTTGCCGTCGTCCTGCTTCTGATCGTCGCAGGCGGAGTGTTCTTGGCGCAGAAGGTCTTCGGCAGCGACTGCGGTGACCCGTCGAACTACACGTTGGCTGCCGACCCCGCGATCGCGCCGGTACTGCAGAAGATCGTCGACGACTCCGCGCCCGAGGATCTCGGTTGTGCCGAGGTGGCGGTGACGGCGATGGAGTCGGGTCAGGTGTCGGCCGCAGTGGCCAAAGGCGACGACGTTCCCTCGCTCTGGATTCCCGATTCGTCGCTGTGGGTCGGCAAGACCGTGCGATCGACCGCGTCGCTGATCGACCTGGCGAGCCAGTCGGTGGCAAGCACCCCGGCCGTCCTCGCAACCCGCAAGGACGAGGTTCCGTTCTTCGACACGTGGCTCACCGCACTGAAGCTCGAAGGTTTGCGCATCGGTAATCCGTTGGCCAACACCATCTCCGACGCGGCGATCCTCGGGGCGGTAGCCGAGGCGGGTGGAGACGAGAAGGCCCTCGATGCGGTGTCGACGGCGCTCGTGCCGATCGCTCAGGCTCAGGCCGCCACCCGCGGCGAAGCCGATCCCACCACCCGGTTGGACGATCTGGTGGCCGACGGCGGCGTGGCCGTGGTGTCCGAGCAGACCATGTTGGAGTACCGAAACGACACCGGTGCCGAACTCGGTGCGACGGTGCCGCCGACGGGCAGCATCTTTCTGAACTTCCCGCTGGCCGTCACCGAGCCTGCAGGCGAGCGGCACGACAGCGCGAAGTCGGTCGGCAGCGCGCTGGCCGCGGTCATCGAATCCGATCGAGGTCGGGAGATGTTGTCCGAGGCCGGTTTTCGGTCGGAAGACAACGCGCCCCTCGAGTCCGATCGTGGTATCGGTGCCGTCGAGAGTCTGGCGATCGGCGACCAGCAGGCTGCCGAATCGGTGCTGCGTCAATATCAGGTGCTCGCGCTCCCGTCGCGAGCGCTCGTGATGGAAGACGTGTCCGGCTCGATGAACTACAGCGCCGGGGCGAACACCCGGATCGCGATGACGGTGCAGGCCAGCGAGACCGGGAATCGACTGTTTCCCGACAATGCGTCGATGGGATTGTGGGCCTTCTCCATCGGGCTCGGCGGCGGCGATCAGGATTACCGTGAGCTGGCACCGATCCGGCGCATGGACGAGAAGGTCGGCGACACGACCCAGCGTGAAGTGCTGCTGCAGCAGACCCGCACCCTTCCGTCCCTGGTCGGTGGTGGAACCGGACTGTACGACACCACGTTGGCCGCGTTCCGCACCGTGCAGCAGGGCTACGACCCCGATGCGGTGAACAGCGTCATCATCCTCACCGACGGTGCCAACGAGGATCCGAACAGCATCTCGCTCGACGAACTGCTGGCCACACTGCGTACCGAACAGGACCCGTCTCGTCCGGTCGTCATCGTCACCATCGGTATCACCGACGAC
Organism: Rhodococcus sp. 06-221-2; assembly: GCF_002258365.1. Classification (NCBI taxonomy): domain Bacteria; kingdom Bacillati; phylum Actinomycetota; class Actinomycetes; order Mycobacteriales; family Nocardiaceae; genus Rhodococcus; species Rhodococcus sp. 06-221-2. The sequence goes on along the minus strand of NZ_NOYJ01000029.1, from coordinate 202,483 downwards.
GCCGATGCGGGTGTGCTGCAACAAATTTCTGCTGCCACCGGGGGCACCAGCTTCGTAGCGCGAAACCCCGCCGAAATACCGAACGTCTTCGTCAATGCACTGAGAAGCCGTTCCGGTCGCTGACGGGAGCGGCTATGCTGTGCGCCGCGTGCTCTCCGTCACGTGGGGTAGTGCGGAGAAGTCCCGCAACACAGTCGTGTCGGGGGTATAAGTAGGGGAGTCAGCGATGTCAGGACGTCACAGCGGCAGTAGTCGCAGGTTCAGTCCTGTCGTGACCTGGGGCGCGGCCGCGCTGGCAGTAGTCGTGGTCGCGGCCGGTGGCTGGTTCGGCGTCCAGGCCGTACGCGCAGCGGGTTCGGACTCGTGCGAATCGCTGGACACGGTCTCGCTCGCGGTGGACACCTCGATCGCCGAACCGGTGCAGCAGATCCTGGCCCAGGCGGGCGAGGTGGACCGCGGCTGCGTCGACTTCGAGGTGCGGGCCGAGCGCCCCACCGACACGGCGACCGAGATCGCAGGTACCGACGAGAACCGCCCCGACCTGTGGATCCCGGACTCGACGTTGTGGCTGCTCAAGACTTTGCGTTCGACCGGAGCCCTGCCCGAACTCGCCAAGACGTCGGTGGCGAACACACTGCCCGTGCTGGTGTCGGCGTCCGACGGCGCCCCGGTGACCGACACCTGGCTCAGCGTGCTGCAGATGCCGGGCCAACGCATCGGCGATCCGCTCACCAGTAGTGCGTCCAACGCTGCGATCCTCGGTGCGCTGGCCGAGTCCGAGGTCGCGATCTCCGACGCCAAAGCCGTGTCTGCCGCTCTGGTGCCCATGGCACAGGACTTCGGCCGGATAGCCGACACGCCCCACGACACCCCGGACCTCGTCGCCCAGGTGGCGACCGAGGGCGGAACCAGCGTCGCCACCGAACAGGCCGTGCTGGCCTACGAGGCAGCGAACCCCGGATCGTCGCTCGCCGAGTCGGTGCCGCCGACGGGCAGCTACTTCCTCAACTACCCCCTCGCCGTCACGGCTCCGGCCGGGCCGGAGTACGACCGCGTCAAGGCCGCCGGGGCCGCGTTGGCGTCGGTGCTGGCCTCGCAGTCGGCGACGGACACACTCGTTGCAGCCGGCTTCCGAACGTCGAGTGGAACCCCCTTGGCCGACGGCAGAGGCGTCGGCTCGGTCGCCGCGTTGGAAATCAAGAATCCGCTGTCGATCGAGACGACGCTGCGCGACTGGGCGGTGCTCGCGTTGCCGCTCCGGACCCTCGTCGTCGAGGACGTATCGGGTTCGATGGCGGCGAAATCCGGCGACTCCACCCGCATCGCGTTGACCGTCGATGCCTCGCTCGGTGCCAACGATCTGTTCAGCGATCAGACGCAGATGGGGCTGTGGGCCTTCTCCATCGGACTCGGTGGTGGAAAGCAGGACTATCGAGAACTGGTGCCGCTCGGCCCGGTCAGCAACACGTTCGACGGTAAGCCGCAGCGTCAGGCCATTCTCGATGCGGTCCGTGGGCTACCGGCTCTGGTCGGAGGCGGAACCGGGCTCTACGACACCACTCTTGCGGCGTTCCGACGTGTCAAGGAGGGCTACGACCCGGACTACGTCAACAGCGTCATCATTCTCACCGACGGCGCGAACGAGGACAACGGCAGTATTTCCCTGGACCAGCTTCTCGCCGCCCTGCAGAAGGAGCAGGATCCGGTGCGTCCCATCGTGATCATCACGGTCGGCGTCACCAGTGATGCCGATCCGGTTGCGCTGCAGCAGATCTCCGCGGCCACCGGTGGTACGAGCTATGTCGCGGAGGATCCCCGCGATATCCCGGACGTGTTCGTCAAGGCGTTGAACTCACGCACCGAGCGTCTCGCGGGGGAGTAGCTCACCGCAGCAGGAAGCTGATCGCGATCGCGGCCGCGCAGGCCAGCGTCACCACCACCAGAGTCGCCGCGTCCGAGGCCTTGAAACGTGCCTCGGTGGCGGTGATCATGCCGGTGCCCCCGCGTGCGGTGATGGCTTCACCCATCTCGTCCGCGCGTCTGATGGCCACCGACATCACCGTGGTCACGATGTCGACCAGCGAGTTGTCCGACGCACTGTTGACCACGGGTTTCGGGCGCAGCCGTCGGGCGGCGTTGAGGGTGCGCATCTCCTCGATGAGCAGTGGAAGCGACCGCAGGCTGAGCGCTACGGCGATCGCCCACTCGTCGACCGGCAGCTTCAGCTTCTTCAGCGGTGCACCGAGTTTCGACACCGCCGGAGCGATATCACTCATCGACGTCGTCCACCCGATCATCATCGATGCACCGAGCAGAACGAACACGAACAGCGTCGCACGGAAGTACAGCAGAACCGCTGCGCCGCCGATGGGCAGATTGATCAATGCTCCGACGCCGAAGAGTGCCCAGATCCACCACGGCGGGCGCGGTAGTGCTGTGATCGGAATATGGGCAATGGCAGCGGCGATGACCAGCAGTGCGAACACGATGCCGAGGGCAGGCCACGTCGGAGCCACGACGAGCGTGATGCTGAGCAGCAACACCACGATGAGCTTGGTGCCCGCCCACAGTCGATGAATGGGTGAGAACCGCGGAACCTGGCGCAGTACGACGGTCGTCACGAATGCACGCTCCCATGAATCGAATCGGAGACGATGTGGCCGTCGGCCATCGTGATGGTTCGACTGCAGACGGCGTCCATACCGTCCACGTCGTGCGAGATGACCACGATCGATACGCCGCGCTCACGCAGGCCGGCGAGGACGCCGATGATGTCGTCGCGTCCGGGCGGGTCGAGTCCGGCCAGCGGCTCGTCGAGCACCAAGATGCGGGGTCGACGAGCGATCAGACCGGCCAGCACCACGCGTCGCATCTGCCCGCCGCTGAGCGAGTCGACGTCGCGTGCGGCCAGTGACCGGTCGAGGCCGACGGCATCCATCGCGGCCGACACTGTGGCAGAACCGGTTTCGGGCCCCGCGGCCGCGGCGATGTCCTCGGAGACGGTGCGCCGCTGCAACTGCAGGCGCGAATGCTGAAAGGCCAGCCCGACGTCGCCGACTCGCGACGTCATCGCCTTGCCGTCGAGCTGCGCGACGCCGGTGGTGGGCCCGGTCAGTCCGGCCATGATCCACGCCGAAGTCGACTTGCCCGAACCGTTTCCGCCGAGAACGAGAACTCCCTCGCCTCGCTTGACGGTGATGTCGACGCCGTTCAACGCCGATTGTGCCCACGGGGTGCGCCTGTTGTAGACGTGCCGCACGTCGCGTAGTTCGAGCAGGCGCGGGCTCGAATTGTCGTGCAGAACAGCAGCGTTGCCGGTCCTGGTCTGCATCCACAGAGTGTCGTGCTCCACCTGCATGCCCTCGTGTAGATGTACGACGCGATCAGCGGCAACAGTTTCCGAGACATGATGGGTGACGAGTACGACCGACATCCCGTGCCGACGGGGCAGTGCCGCGAGTAGCGAGACCAGATGTTCCCGGCCCGAGGCGTCGATCATGGCGGTTGCCTCGTCGGCAATCAGTAGAGCGGGACGCCGAGCCAGGGCCGCGGCGACAGCGAGTCGCTGCATCTCGCCGCCGGAAAGCGAGGCCGTGTCGCGAGCACCCATGCCGCTCAACCCCACCTCGTCGAGCAGGGCGTCGACGTCGGGGCGAGAGTCGCCGGGTGGCAGTCCCCATACGACGTCGTCGGCGACGCGGGTACCGAGGATCTGACTTTCGGGTCGCTGCAACACCACTGCGGTGCCGCCGTACCGGCCGAGTCCGGTGGAGCCGGGACGAGTCACCGAGCCCTCGGAGGGTTCACGGCCTGCGAGGATGCGCGTCAGCGTGGATTTGCCGGATCCGTTGTGGCCGACGATCGCGACGAATTCTCCCGGTTCGATGTGCAGGTCGATGCCGCTCAACGCTGCCGATCTGCTGCCGGGATATCGGTAGCCCACGGCGGTCAGGGTGACGGGCAGTGGCGCGATCTCGTCGTCGATGCCCGAGACGAACGGCTCCGGTGTGGGGATGGCCGAGAGGCGGTCGAGGATGGCGGTGAGGATCAGCCACGCGAACAGAGTTCCGGTGACGATGCCGAATGCGATGGACCCGCCGACCCACCACCACCAGTTGTCGAGTACCGCTGTGCTGCTGCTGCGAATGACATCGGGGATGGCCTGCGGGGCGGATACCCGCTCGAACAGTCGGGAGATGCCTTCGATGGTGTTGCGGAGCGTCTCGAGAAACAGCTGCCGTAGCGGGACGAGGATCAGCAGCAACAGCACCGCGAGGGCTCCGAGTGCCGGTCCGACGATTGCCGACGTGACGAGCACGCCGAACAGGCCTTGTTTCCGGCGCTTCGCCCGGCCGACCAGACCGCCCAGCAATGCCGCACTGGCCACGGTGAGCGCCGTCTGAGTGCCGGCCGCGACGAATCCTACGAGTATGCCCGCCACCGCTGAGGTGACCAATGCTCGCGTGCGATAGCGCAGGGCCACCACCGACATGGGAATAGCGGCGACTACCTGCAGAATCGCTGCCATCGGCACCAGCACGCCGATCACCGTCAGCGCGACGGTGAAGCTGCTCATCACCGCAGCGGTCGCCAATTCTTGCGGACCGAGGGGCCCGGACTCGGGACGGTGGGCAGCGCTGACGGTCACCGCTCCAGTGTGCCAGCTCGACTGAGGCACACTGTCTGCGTGACTTCCGAGATCGCGACCCGCAGGCGACTTCATCCGGCATGGATCGTCGCGGCCGTGGCGTTCCTTGCCCTGGTCGGCGCAGCCGGATTCCGCGCGGCACCGAGTGTGTTGATGGTGCCGCTGCAGGAAGAGTTCGGCTGGCCGCGGTCGATGCTGTCGCTCGCGGTGGGCGTCAACCTGGTGCTGTTCGGTCTGACGGCACCGTTCGCCGCGGCGTTGATGGAGCGTTTCGGGATCCGAGCTGTGACGTCGACGGCGTTGGTCGTCGTGGCAGCGGGCAGCGCTCTGAGCGTGTTCGTGACCCAGGCATGGCAGTTGGTGTTGACGTGGGGCGTCATGATCGGGTTGGGCACGGGGTCGATGGCTCTGGTGTTCGCGGCGGTGGTGACGAATCGATGGTTCGTACAGCGTCGAGGGCTCGTCTCGGGCGTGTTGACCGCGGGCAGCGCGACGGGGCAGTTGATCTTTCTGCCGTTGATCGCTCAGCTGGTCGACCGATCCGGTTGGCGCGCAGCGTCGTTCCTCATCGCCGGGGGCTCGCTGATCGTGGTGCCGTTCGTGTTGCGGTGGCTGCGCAACATGCCGGCCGATGTCGGCGTGACTCCGTACGGCGCACCCGCCGACTACGTCCCGCCGGCGGCGGTGTCGACCGTGAACCCCGCGCGCGCAGCGGTGCAGGCTCTACGCGACGCGAGCCGAGTACGAACCTTCTGGGCGTTGGTGCTCGGATTCGCGATCTGTGGCGCAACGACCAACGGGCTCATCGGAACTCACTTCATACCGTCGGCGCACGACCACGGAATGCACGAAACCACCGCAGCGGGTCTGCTGGCGGTGGTGGGAATCTTCGACATCGTCGGGACGATCGCATCGGGTTGGCTGACCGATCGAGTGAATCCGCGGTATCTGTTGGCGGCCTATTACGGCTTTCGCGGAATCTCGCTGCTGTTTCTGCCGTGGTTGCTGTCGGCAACCATTCAACCGTCGATCGTCATCTTCGTAGTGATCTACGGATTGGATTGGGTGGCAACGGTTCCGCCCACGATTGCTCTGTGCCGAGAGGTGTTCGGCGACAAGGGTTCTCTGGTGTTCGGATGGGTGTTCGCCTCACACCAGATCGGAGCGGGCATCGCGTCCGTCGTCGCGGGCATTGTGCGTGACGCCACCGGCGCATACACGATGGCGTGGTTCGGCGCGGCCGGCTTGTGCGCGGTTGCTGCCGTCGTGAGCATCAGAACAGGAAAGCCCTCGTAGCGAGGGCTTCCCTGTTTCCGAGGTTCGGGTCAGCGGCTGCGCTGGCTCGTGGCCGGGCCTGCTGCGCGACGGCTGTGGCCGCCGCCACCGGAACGCGGCTGTCCACCACTGCGCGGCTGACCACCCGAGCGGGCCGGGCCGCCGCGTCGCGCGTTGTTGTTGCGCGGGGCTCCGGTGCGTGCCGGTGCCGGCTCTGCCTTCGGTGCAGGCTCGACGTAGCGGGCCTGCTCGCCGACGAGGTTCGCCACTGCAGGCGAGTCGGCGGTGACGCGGATCGGGGTGACCTTGATGTCGGCCTTGCGCAGCAGCACGGCGGTGTCCTTGCGCTGCTCGGGCAGAACCACGGTCACGACGTCGCCTGCGCTTCCGGCGCGCGCGGTGCGGCCGGAGCGGTGCAGGTAAGCCTTGTGCTCGGCCGGGGGATCGACGTGGACGACGAGCTGAACGTCGTCGACGTGAACGCCGCGGGCTGCGACGTCGGTGGCGACGAGCACGCGGGCCTGGCCGGAGGAGAAGGCCGCGAGGTTGCGGTCACGTGCGGCCTGCGAGAGGTTGCCGTGCAGGTCGACGGACGGGATTCCGGCGTCGGTGAGCTGCTTGGCGAGCTTGCGGGCCTGGTGCTTGGTGCGCATGAACAGGATGCGACGTCCGGTGCCGGAGGCGAGCTGGTGAACCAGCTTCTTCTTGGCTTCGACGCCGTCGACCTCGAACACGCTGTGAGTCATGGCCTCGACGTGTGAAGTGGCCTCGTCGACGGAGTGCGTGATCTGGTTGTGCAGGAAGCGCTTGACCAGTTTGTCGACACCGTTGTCCAGGGTCGCCGAGAACAGCATGCGCTGACCCTTGTCGGGGGTGGCGGCGAGGATCCGGGTGACGACGGGCAGGAACCCGAGGTCGGCCATGTGGTCTGCCTCGTCGAGGACGGTGATCTGTACGCCGTCGAGGGTCAGGTGGCGCTGCTTCATGAGGTCTTCGAGGCGTCCGGGGCAGGCGACGACGATGTCGACACCCGACTTGAGTGCGGAGACCTGGCGAACCTGAGAGACACCACCGAAGATCGTCGTGACCTTCAACGAGTATGCGGCGGCGAGGGGTTCGATCGCGACGGCGATCTGGGTGGCAAGCTCACGCGTCGGCGCAAGGATCAGTCCGCGCGGGCGGCCGGGCTTGCGGTTGCCGGGGAGTTGGCCGGCGAGGCGCGCGACCATGGGGATGGAGAATGCGAGTGTCTTTCCGCTGCCGGTCTTTCCGCGTCCGAGTACGTCGCGTCCCTGCAGTGTGTCGGGGAGCGTGTCGGCCTGGATGGGGAAGGCCTCGGTCTTGCCCTGGCTCGCGAGTACGTCTGCGATGGCCTGGGGTACTCCGAGTGCAGCAAAAGTCTGTGGGGTCGTCATTGTGATGAAAAGTGCCTTTCGGGCAGGGTGTTGCACCTGCGGGCCTTCGGGCCGAGATGCAAGGTGGCGAGACTGCCGGTGGGCAGTTTCGATCGCCGTAAGAGAAGCCTGTGCGGGGTGCACATGGTGATTCGGGAGCATTCCACGACGTCTGACGTGCAGTTACGCGCGTCGATACCGAGTGTAACCGAGTGCGGACCCGATCTCTTCCCGCGGTCGACGGTCACGCGGCGTCGGAGCCGAACAGTCCGTCGATGTAGACGTTCTCCGCCGGCGAGCTGTAGAGCTCGACCACCGGCATCGGCGGCGCGCTCGAATCGTACGTGTGCCCGGTGGGTGAGATGAGCCTGTACCGATGTCGCGCGTTCCGTTTGTCTCGTAGTGCTTCGGCCGTCCAGCCTTCGCCTTCTTTCGCGTAATTGCATGCGGCACAAAGACCTGCGCCGTTTTCGGCGCTTGTCGCTCCGCCCGCGGTGTGTGCGGTGATGTGGTCGTGGTGCCGGATGGGCGCGTCGCACCACGGGGTGCGGCACGTGCGATCGCGGAGATCGATGAGGCGTCCCAATGCGGTGGGAAATGCGCGGGATGTGGATTCGACGGCTGTCAGTGCGCCGGTTTTCGGGTGGGCATAGAGGCGACGTAATGCGACGCGCGTCTCATTGCCCTGTGCGCCGTCGAGTGCGTCGCGCACGAGTTGGCGTGCGACGTCCGACGGGATGTCGCCGTAGCCGTGCAGATATGCGGACGTGTCGCCGCCGGCGAGCAGGGTCGAATCCGAGATGACGATGTCGACGGTGACCGGTGGACCTTGAGCGGCCGATGCGCCGGTGACTCTCTCGAACACCAGGTCGGCCATGATCTGGTCGCGGCTGCGTGTGTCGCCACCTGCGTTGATGACGGTGTCGGTGTCGGCGTCGCGTCGCAGGGTTGCCCACATGCAGACGGTCTTCTCCATCGAGGTGAGCGCGGTGAAGAATCCCATCGATTCGGGTGCGGGTCGCGTACTGACTCGGCGTGCGGCGTATGCCTTTGCGCGTCGCTTGACCTGGGAGGCGGCGTCCAGTTCGTTGGCGAGTGCGCGGGCGCGACCCTCGATGGTGCGATCTCCTGCACCGGCGAGGGTGGCGGGGTCTGCGCACAGACGTTCATCGATGGTTCGGCGATCGTCGACGGTGAGACACGCGGTTTCGCGGGCGAGAATCATGACGCGCCACTCGTTGAGTTCGCCGGCTTTCAGGCGGGCCAGGGTGTGTGGCATTTCGTGAACGAGCGCACGAGCAAGCCCGAGATGAGTGCCGCCGCGGTTGGGTGACTCTCGTCGAGCCAGGCCGATCTGCGACGCAATTCCTGTGCGCCACTGCGCTTTCGGTTTGCCACGTTCACGACGTTCGGTGCTGATCACGGTTGCAACGGCATCGGTCACCACGGCTTGGGTTGCCACGCTGACACACTTGACGGTTTCGAGAGCAGAGATGAGATCGATGCCCGCTGCTGCGTCGACAACGATGTCGGACGCCTGAAGACGCGCAACGAACCTCAACACCTCAGCGGATGTGAGCGGTGATTTCTGTACAGCTGTGACCACGAGTTCCTCCCCAGTACTCGAATGCATGTTCGAAAGTACGCCGGTTCGGAAGGTAGTGCAACAGGGCGGGGTGTGAAATCTGAGAGTGCGCGCCGAAAAGCGAGGCTGGTGCCCTCGGCAGGATTCGAACCTGCGACCTACCCTTTAGGAGAGGGTTGCTCTATCCCCTGAGCTACGAAGGCTGGTGATCGAACGAGTGCTCCAAAGTCCCTGTGCGGCAAGGTCTTTCGATCAATCGAACAATCGGGTTGCGGGTGGGTCGCTGTCGTACTGCACAGTGGGCCCACATCGCGGTCGTCAGTCTAGCGGTCCGCACCGCAGATCGTGAAGCAGGTTCGCGCTGCTGGTCACCACACCGGTCAGTGATGTGATCAGATTCAGAGCGGTGCGGTGCTGGTGGGCGGTGTAATCGGCGACCGATTCGATGCCGACGAAGCACTGAATGTCTCGGGCGAAAGCGTCGAACGTCGTCGCGAGAATTCCCGCCGAGGCGAAGACGCCCACGATGACCAGCTGGTCACGGCCTCGTCGGCGTAGTTCGACCTCGAGATCGGACGCGTAGAACGCACTGTAGCTGCGCTTCGCGATCGGAACGAAGTCCGATTCGGTGACCGCCACGTCCTCGGTAGACGGGCCCAACCCCCACATCGGCCCCAGCAGTCCACGCTGTTCGATCGCCTCAGCCGCTCGCGGACCGCTCGCCAGAATCGGCACTCCGGCAGACCTGGCGCGCGCGACCACCGCCGAGCCTTCCTCGGCCACCCGCGCATGAACCGAGGAGTGCAGCACGTTCAGGTAGTACGGCTGCATGTCGTGGACCAGAAGTGCCGCGCGCTCGGGCCGCAACTCCCACTCGGGACCACCCACACAGTCGCGCAGAGTCTCGACCGCGTACTTCTCTACTTCGACGCTGAATGTGGCCACGTCGGTCATCCTCGTACAAACGCGCGCGCATTTGCCAGACGCGCGCAGAGTCGTCAGCCGCTGGCTGTCTATTTCGCTCGCACCTGACGAACGCGCGCGCGTTTGCGGATCCCTAGGCCCCAGCACCGCAGAACGAGCCCGATCCCCACCACTCAATCCGCGGCAATTGCATCCACGATGTTCAGGCGTGATGCGTGTACCGCAGGCGGAGCCGATCCCAGTAGTGAGAGGCCCAACGCGACGAGTCCGTACAACAGCACCGTCCAACTGGCGTTGTACTGCACGGGAATTCCGATGCTGGCACCGAGGATCAGTGTGCTCAGGTATTGCAGGCCGGCACCGATGATCAGCCCCAGAATGCCGCCGACGATGCCCACGGACAGTGCCTCCGCCAACACCATGCGTGCCAGGGTTCCTCGGCCGCCGCCCATGGCGCGCAGTACTCCGAGCTCACGTCGACGTTCGAGTACCGACAGCGTCAATGTGTTCAGCAATGCGACGGCAGCGACCAGTGCGACGATCCACTGCAGTGCGATAGCGAGCGCACCGGATTGGCGGATGGCCGCGCTGGTGCCCTCGAGTGCCGCGGCACCCGTGTACACGAATGCTTCGGGCGGCAGAGTAGATCGCAGCGAATCCTGCACGGCTGCAACGTCTCCGTCGACGGTGATCTCGAGGTACGTCGCACCCGGGCGGTCGTAGAAGCGCTGCATCGATTCCAGCGAGATCGCCATCGTGCCGCCTGCGGCGTTGATGTAGTCCACGAGATCGAGCACGCGTACGTTCTGCACTCCGGTCGGCGTCGGTAGATCGATGGAGTCTCCCGCCGTCACTCCCAGCGTCGTACCGAGCGCCTTCGAGAGCGCCACCCCGTCGCCCGCGAGCAATCCCGCGCGTACGTCTGCGGGGAGCGAGGCCAGTGTCACTGCGTTGCTTCCGTCGGCGACGCCTTGGATGGAGACCAGCTCGTCGTCGATGGTCGCGTAGGCCCACTGTCCTTCGACGACGCGGGAGACGCCGGCCGTCGCCCGCACGGCCTCGTCGACCGCGGTGGGAACGATCGGGCCCGACGGTATGGCGTCGGGTGAGCTCATCGATACGTACAGGTCCGTGTCGGCGAGCGAGGACAGTGATTCGGCGGCGGAGTCGGTCATGTTCGTCAACGAACCGGACACTCCCACACTGACTCCCACGGCGATGACGATGGTCATCACCGTCGCCCAGATGCGCCGCGGAGCGCGTTCGATGGTCGCGGTGGCAAGGCGTCCGGCACCACCCCATCGGCGGGGCACAGCGCCGGTGGCCCAGACGATCGGCCCGGTTCCGCCGACGCACAGTGCGACGACTCCGAACATGAACAGGGCACCGGCACCGAGGGTCAATTGCCCGTCCACGTTGACGGCGAACACGAACGATCCGGCGATGGCGAGCAGACCGAACACCGTGGCGGCCAACGTGAACGACAGCTTCGGACCGCCGGTTGTTTCTCCGCCGCCGACCGCCAATGCTTCGATCGGCGAGATGCGATACACCTGAACGGCAGCCAGAGCGGACGCGCCGACGCAGGCCAGCACGCAGGCCACGATCGCGACGGGAATGGCGAAGCTCGGCAACACGTATTCGATTCGCGCATCGAATGCTTGCGACAGGAACGGTGGCAGGCTCTCGATGGCGATGCGGCCCATGATGATTCCGAGAGGTACCCCGACGGCACCGCCGACGAGACCCACCAGTACCGACTCGAACAACAGGTCGCGGACGATGTCCGCGCGCCGACCGCCGACCGCTCGGAGCAGGGAGATGGTGGGGCGACGCTTGGCGATGGCCATGTTCATGACGTTGAACACCAGGAACGCCGCGACGACGAACGCGATGAGGGAGACCATCAGCGTCGCATTACGCGTCAGGCTCATGGCCTGATCGGCTCTGTCGGCCCGAAATTCCGGATTCATCACCGACACTCGGCCGGCCAACGCCGCGTCCAGGTCCGATCGCAGGTCGTCCCCGCCACCGAGAACGAAAATCGAGTCGAGCTGGCCCGGCCGGTCGGTCAACGCCTGCGCGGTGGGCAGCAACGTGACGGCGAACATGCCCCCACCGATGCGCTGCGTGCCAGGGCCGTCGATCACGCCCACTACCGCAGTGGGTCTGTCGGCGATCGTGACCGTGTCACCCTGCGTCAATCCCGTTGCTGCTCCGACCAATACGCCCGACGGGTCGGACAGCAGACCCGCTGCGTTGCCGACCGCACCCTGCAGATCTGACTGCAGTGCCGTGATCGATGAATCGACACCCAGTACCGTCAGCTCGCCGACATCGGATCGCACGATGCTGCGGAGCAGGGGTACCGCCGCATCGACGCCCGCAACACCGCGTACGACGTCGAGTTCGTTCTGGTCGAATCCCGAATCGGTCACGCCGACCACTTCGTACTGCGCGTTGCCTGCGATCGACACCGCCAGACGTTCGACGGATCCGGTCAGCGATCCGTAGGTGCCGAGGACGGCGATGAGCAAACCCGCGGCGACGGCCACGACTCCCGCCGAGACCAGCGAACGCACCCAGTGCATTCGGAGGTCTCGGAGGCTGATGACGCGAAATCTGCTGAGCGCGGTACCGATCACCGAGGTGTACCAGCGGTGTCGGTGTCGACGCGGCCGTCGATCATGCTGACGACGCGATCGGTCGACCGAGCCGCCTCGAGGTCATGGGTTGCCATCACCACTGCCCGACGCCCCTCGCTGCCGTGGGCGACGTCGGCAAGTATTTCGAGGACGTTGTGGGAGGTCTTGGAATCGAGGTTGCCCGTCGGTTCGTCGGCGATCAGCAGCGCCGGGTCCATCATCAGGGCTCGGGCGATGGCGATGCGTTGAATCTGACCGCCCGACAGTTGCGCCGGGCGGTGTTCGGATCGCTGCGCCAACCCCACCATGTCCAACAGCCGCATTGCGTCGGCTTTCGCCTTCTTGATGGGGGTGCCGTCGAGCAGCTTCGGAACGGCGACGTTCTCCCACGCCGACATGGTCGGGAGCAGGTTGAAGAACTGGAAGACGAAGCCCACCTGGTGGCGTCGGAAATCGGACTGGGCGTTGTCGTCGAGGGTGGTGACCTCGACGTCGTTGAATCGGATGGACCCGGCCGTCGGGGTGTCCAGCGCGCCGAGCATGTGCAGCAGTGTCGACTTACCTGCTCCGGACGGCGCAACCAGCGACACGAACTGACCACCGTCGATCGTGAGATCGATGCCGTCCAACGCACGGACCCGTTGTTCGCCGGTGGGGTACTCCTTGACCACGCCGGACAACTGGAGCTTCAACTTCGTCATGCATGATCCCCTGCTTCTCGAATACTTCCGACGCTACCTGCCGTCGGGTCGAGAAACCGGTCGGAGTTCTCAGATCACGCTGCGCCGCGCGAGGATTCGAGCCGTCTGGCCACCAGTGCCGCCTGGAGGTGGCGGATACCGGAGGGACGAGTCGGGTCGAACCCGGTCAGTTGTGCGATTCGCTTGAGGCGATAGTCGACGGTGTTGGTGTGCAGATGGAGTTGCCGGGCGGAGCGCTGACGGTTGAGGTCGTGCGAAATGTGGATCTCGAGGGTCTCGAGCAATTCGGGTGACGAATCGAGTGGCTCGAGGATCTGGGTGAGGTGGCGTCGACCCGGTCCGGGACGAGTGAGCTGGTACTCGAGCACCAGGTCGTCCATCCGGTACAACCCGGACGGGCGGTGCAGCTGATGAGCCAGGGACAGCAGTTCGTGGACCTGGTCTGCGGCGGTGGGAATGTCGGCTGTCGCAGCCTGCTCGGCGGTCGCGGTGACGGGGACCTCTGCGGCGGTACCGATGCGGTGCACCAGCGCCTCGACCCACTCGTCGTCGTGGACGCCGGGGATCAGGACGGTTCCGCCCTCGGTGCTGAGCAGCGACAGGGGAGTGCGTCCGCACACGGTGGCCAATTCGGCCTGCACGCGACGCAGTTTGCGTCGTGCAGCCACCGTCTTCTGGATGTTGGGGTCGTTCTCGTCGGGGTGCGGCGGTACCGACAGTGCGAGCACGAGGTAACTGTCGGCGAGTTCGATGCCCGACTGGCGGGCCATCGAGACGGCGTTGTGTCCGCTCAGCAACGAGGTGACCAGCGTGTGCGCGGCTGTGTGATGCTCGCTCGCCACTGCCTGAAGCTCTTCGACGTAGCTCTTGCTGGCCGCGATCGAGACCTTCTCAGACAGCAGCACGAACATGCGTGCAGCCTCGATCAACTGGGCGGCGTCGCCTTCTCCTGCCCGCTTGGACACCAGATTCCAACCGATCTGAATGCCCTCGTGGTAGACGCTGAGGACGGACTCGAGCGGGACACCCTCACGAGCCCATTGACTGGCCTTGGCGCGCAGTTCGGCCAAGTCGGACTCGGCAGGTGCGCGGCGCTCGTCGAGCATCTGCACGGCGATGCTGATGCACTTGACGGTGAATTCGGTGACGTCTCCGTGGAGTTGTTCACCGGGAAGTGAACCGCAGGGAGTATTGGCGGCGAAGTGGCCTACCAGGAGGCGCGCCACTGCGCGAAAATCGCGAAGGGGAGCCGAAGCAGGCTGCCCTGCGACCATGATTCCGAGGCCAGTCGAGTTGTGAACGGTCACAGATCAACCCTTCGTGTTGGATTCTTCAGGTTTTGAGAGAGCTAACGTACTCACGCGTAGAAACGCGCTTCCTGTCGTGAATCTATGCAACTTCAGCCGAAATGGCAGGTTTTTCAAACTTTGAGTTTGTTTCCTGGCCTCTAACAGGATCGATCATAGGTTGTTATCTACGTGTGATCCATGGTTTCGGCAAAACTCGTTGTGATTTATCTCGAGCGGGCCACGAGAGGCCTTGCGACTTGCCCTAAACAATGCAGAAGGCGGTCCCATCGCCTGCGCTACACGCCTACTTTGATCTCGGATCGGTCCGGACGAGCGGGGTGAGAGGACGAGTATGCGCAGCGACATCGGGCAGTTCACGGTTCTACGGGAACTGCAGCCGACGATCGACGACAACCTCGCGCGCCACCGCTCGACAGCTGTCTCCTGGCAGCCCACGGATTTCGTCCGGACCGAGATGTACTGGGGAACGCGTACGTCACCGCTGACCGAAGCCGCCAAGGCGGCACTGGTCACCGATCTCCTCACCGAGCAGAACATTCCGCTGTATCGGTGCGAGGTCGCGGCCTCGGGTACCGGCTCGTGGCCCGCATGGCTCACCGAGTGGAGCGCCGAGCGCACCCGGCATGCTGCCGCCGTCACCGACTACCTCGTCGCTACCCGCAGTGTCGATCCGGCGGCGCTCGGTCGAGCTCGCGCACAGTGCAAGACGGTGGGATTCGACTCCCCGATGAACGGCGCTCACCTCCTTCGTTCGCTGGCGCAGGTGACTCTCGACGAATCGATCAGCAGCGTCTGCCATACGAATACCGCGCACCAGTGCCACGATCCGGTTGCCGATCGCTTGCTCGGCCGGATAGTCGACGACCAGAAACTGCACGTCACCTTCTTTGCGAATCTGGTGTCGGTAGCGCTCGACGTCGCCCCCGCTCCGACCGTCACGGCGATCACCGAAGTAGTCATGAACGCGCAGTTGCCGGGTACCAACCTGCCTGGCTTCGGTCGGAGCGCCATGCTCATCGAGCGGGACGGGATCTTCGATCTTCGACGTCATCTCGACGAGGTGCTGCTGCCGACGCTCGCTCGGTGGCGCGTCTTCGAGCGGACCGACCTGGGCGTCGGTGTCCGCAGCCGCGACCAATTGGCCGACTACCTGGTCCATCTCGACACCCGGGCCGCGGCAGCCGAGGCGAACCGCACCCGAACTCCGGGGTACGCAGACGCGCTGCGCGCCAGCTGAGGTGAGTGCATCACGCCTTCGGCGACCATTCATCGACTAGCCTGAACCCCTGTTCGTCATTCACCGAGCCACCGGGCTCGGGGCTACTACCGGAGGCCGACACGTGACAGGGCATCGACCGATCATCGTCGGCATCGACGGTTCCGCTGCGGCCGACAAGGCTGTGATCTGGGCGGCCCTGTGCGCTCGGCGACGGGATCGGCGATTGCACATCGTGACGGCCGTCGACATGCCAGGCGTTGTCGATCTGAGCGAATTCGCAGGCGAGGCAACCGAATTCGTCGCCACGGCTAAATCCCGGCTCGCAGCCGCGGAAACGCTGGCCGTGTCGGTCGTCGACGACCCGACGTTCGAGGTGACCTCCAGTGCCGTCGAAGGCGGCGTGATGGACGTACTCATCGGCGTATCGGCCCAAGCCGAGCTCCTGGTGATCGGAGCGAGCGAAACGGGCGCTGTCACACTCTCTCTGGCCGCCCACAGCGTGTCACCCGTCGCCGTCGTACGCGGCCGGGACATCGACGGCCGTCCCGTCGCCGAGGGCCCGGTCGTCGTCGGCGTGGACGGCTCCGACGTCAATCAGGCAGCGGTCGAGTGGGCGTTCGCCGAGGCCTCGGCGCGTGATGCTCCGTTGATCGCGGTACACGTGTGGTCCGACGTGGATCTGACGCGCTCGTTCGGTCGCGCGCCCGCGGATTGGCAGGCCATCGCCGACACCGAGGAAGCGTTGCTGGCGGAAAGTCTCGCCGGGTGGCAAGAGCGGTTCCCGGAGGTCGACGTCCAACGCGTCGTCGCCCAGGATCGTCCCGTTCGAGTGCTCAGCGGACTGTCCGAAACGGCAGCGCTGATCGTGGTGGGTAACCGGGGGCGCGGCGGATTTGGGGGAATGCTGCTCGGGTCGACGAGCTTCGCTCTGGTCAACACCGCAGATTGCCCGGTGTTGGTCGTCAGGAAAGCGGTCACATAGCGACGGTCAGCAAGAAGCTGACGTCTTCGAGGGCTTCGACGCTGTGCCGTGCGTCGGGGATGACGAGGAGATCGCCGGTGGAGCCCTTCCAGGTCTTCTCACCGCTGATCAGTTCCAACTTGCCGCTGAGGACGAGGACGGTCGACTCACCGCTGAGATCGTGTTCGGCCAGCTTGTTACCCGCGGCCAGCGCCACGACGGTCTGCCTCAATTTGCGACTGTGGCCGCCGTACACCGTCTGCGAACTGCGGCCACTCGACGCGCCGACTGCGAGCTTGAGTTGCTGACGGGCAAGTGCGGTGAGTGACTTCTTGTCCATAGCCGCCAGTATGACGCACCACCCGCAGCCGCGATGGGGGAATCATGAACGCGCTCAAACAGTTTGGGTAGGCTTTCCGTACTCGACCCAACGGAATCGCGTTCCGTCCACGCGGCTGTTCTGCCAATCGCCCGCCTCGGCACTCCATTCGTCCGAAATCTCGGGGGCTCTCGTATCGCCGTCGACGTCGAGATCGATCTCGGTGACTTCGAGGTGGGTCGCGATACCCATTGCACTGCGATAGATTTCGCCGCCGCCGATGATCCAGATCGGGCTGTCGCCTATCAGGGCCACTGCGTCGGCGACACTCGGTGCGGTCTCGGCACCGTCTGCGGCCCACGAGGAGTTGCGGGTGACCACGAGGTTGCGACGGCCCGGCAGTGGACGGAACTTCGCGGGCAAGGAGTCCCACGTCTTCCGGCCCATGATCACCGGGTGCTCGGCCGTCTTCGATTTGAAGTGCGCCATGTCCTCGGGCACGTGCCAGGGGATCGATCCGGCGTCTCCGATGATGCCCGCGGTGCTCTGAGCCCAGATCAGACCGACGAAGCGCGGTGCACTCACACTGCTACCGGGGCCTTGATTGCAGGGTGGTGCTGATAGTCGACGATCTCGACGTCGTCGAAGGTGTAGTCGAAGATCGAATCCCGCTGTGCCAGTTTCAGAGTCGGGTAGGGGTACGCCTCGCGGGAGAGCTGCTCGGCAACCTGGTCGCGGTGGTTGTCGTAGATGTGGCAGTCACCGCCGGTCCACACGAACTCGCCGACGTCGAGGCCGGTCTGTGCGGCGACCATGTGGGTCAGCAGTGCGTAACTCGCGATGTTGAAGGGCACGCCGAGAAACATGTCTGCGCTGCGTTGATACAGCTGGCACGAGAGCTTGCCGTCGGCGACATAGAACTGGAAGAACGCATGGCACGGCGGCAAGGCCATCTGCGGGATTTCACCGACGTTCCACGCCGAGACGATCATTCGCCGCGAATCCGGATCGGTCTTCAAGGTCTCGATGACCTGGCTGATCTGGTCGATGTGCTCGCCCGACGGGGTCGGCCACGAACGCCACTGCACTCCGTAGACGGGGCCGAGTTCGCCGTCCGGCGCTGCCCACTCGTCCCAGATGCTGACGCCGTGTTCCTGCAGCCACGTGACATTGGAGTCTCCGCGCAGAAACCACAGCAGTTCGTAGACGATCGACTTGAGATGGACCTTCTTGGTGGTGATCAACGGGAAGCCCGCGGCCAGATCGAAGCGCATCTGATGCCCGAACACGCTGGTCGTCCCGGTTCCCGTCCGGTCGGATTTGGCTGTACCGGTGTCGAGGATGCGGCGCAGCAGATCTTCGTACGGAGTCGGAACCATCACGACGGCCATCGTAGCTGCATACTGGACGCATGCCGGAATTACCCGAGGTGGAAGCCCTTGCCGGCTTCTTGCGCGAGCATGCCGTCGGTGCCGTGATCGGCCGCATCGACATCGCGGCACTCAGTGTTCTCAAGACCTTCGATCCGCCGATCACCGATCTGCAGGGTCGCGACGTCACCGATGCCGCGCGCTTCGGAAAGCATCTGGCGCTGCAGGCGGGTGACCTCTGGCTGATCACCCACCTGTCGCGTGGGGGTTGGCTGCGATGGGTGGACAACCCCAGTGTTGCTCCGCCGAAACCGGGCAAGGGGCCGCTGGCGCTGCGGATCCACTTCTTCACTCCCGAAGGCGCTACACCCGCCATCGACCTGACCGAAGCCGGTACCAAAAAGCGATTGGCGGTCTGGGTGGTCCGTGACCCTCAGCAGGTTGCGAGCATCGCCCGGCTCGGGCCGGACGCGATGACGGTCACCGAGCTCGAATTCGCCGAGATACTGGGCAGCACCACAGCTCGTCTGAAGACCTCGTTGGTGGACCAATCGTTGCTCGCCGGAATCGGCAACGCCTACTCGGACGAGATTCTGCATGTCGCCAAGCTCTCGCCGTTCGCGTCGTCGAGCAAGCTCGACGCGGAATCCGTCGCGGTTCTCTATGCCGCGATGCGTTCGGTCCTGTCCGACGCGGTGGACCGCTCGGCCGGGCAGGATGCGGCGCGTCTGAAGGGGGAGAAGCGATCCGGCATGCGGGTGCACGCCAGAACCGGGCTGCCGTGCCCGGTCTGCGGAGATCCGGTGCGCGAGGTCGCCTACGTGGACCGCTCTTTTCAGTACTGCGCGACGTGCCAGACGGCCGGCAAGATTCTTGCCGACCGCCGGATGTCGCGGTTGCTCAAGTAGCGGGTTCGAGCGTCTGGCTGGCGTAGCCGCGATAGCCTTCCCACGCTTTGCGGCGATCGCTGCGCGGATCTTTCTGCACCCGAGTGCGCGTGTCGAAGATCAGTGTCTTGCGCTCGGCTTCGTCGTAGGCCGGCCACGATTCCAACGGCTTTCCGTTGGTGGCGAACGCAATCCAGTGTGACTGCACCTGCTCGGTGACCTCCGCGAACGACTTTCGTCCCCCTGTCGCGGTCAGGGCCTTGCCGAACAACGTCTCGTTGATGCCGAAGACGGCGAACAACTCGAACCCGTGAGTGGCGTCGAGGCCCAGCAACTTCATCGACCGAGGGGCGAAGTCGAAGCGATAGAAGTACGTCGGTGCGTGACGCGAATGTCCTTCGGCCACTTCGAGAGACGGCTTCCAGAACGTGAAATCCCCGCCGAAGTCGATGGCGGCCCGCTCGCTCGGGTATCCCCGGTATCCGCCGGTGACAACCGGTTCTGCCGCGGGATCGGTAAGGGAGAAGAGTTTGGAAATGCGTTCGGGGTTGGTGGGCAACGCATCCAGAAACTTCGGAAACAGTGTTCCCTCACGGGCGTTGGTGCCGATGATCAGCGGCACGTTGTGTGCGGTGCCGTTCGCGTACGCCTCGACCGGATCGACAGGAAGGAAATCGCCGTCGATCACCGGGCCGAAGGGGAGCAGGCCGGGAGTGCGGTGCAGCGTGGTGAGTCCGAGCTTGGTGCCTGCTCGGCCGAGTGCCAGTACCTCGGCGTTCTCCAGGGTTTCCACCGCGGTCTCGGCGGTGCCTCCGAGGTACCCGACGTACTCGCTCGCCCACTGGTCCGCACGATGCTTGGCGGTCGTCATGCCCGGTGCCGAACTCTCGGCAATTGCTTGGGCGAAAAGGCCTTTCGCGGCGGGCACTGTCATCAGGGTGGTGACGGCATTGCCGCCTGCGGACTCGCCGAAGACGGTGACGTTGTCGGGATCTCCGCCGAACTCGGCGATGTTGCGCTTTACCCACTCCAATGCCGCCACCTGGTCGCGTAGTCCCAGGTTGGAATCGAACGGCCGCTCGGGGGTCGAGAATCGCGACATGTCGAGGTAGCCCAAAGCGCCGAGTCGGTAGTTGACCGACACGTAGATGATGCCGTCGCCGTCCTGCAGCGAGCGCCGGACCAGCGAACCTCCGCCGTACAGCGGGGTGGCCGACGTGCCGAGGGTGTACGCACCGCCGTGGATGAACACCATGACCGGTCTGGGTGTCGTGCTCGGCGTGCTCGGTGCCAGGACGTTGAGTGTCAGGCAGTCCTCGCTCGACGGTTGGTACTTGCCGATTGCGAGCATCGTGCCCCGCTTGTGCTGAACGGATGCGTTGCCCCACTCGGTCGCGTCGCGCACGCCCTGCCACGGCTGGGTGGGTTGAGGTGCGCGAAACCGAAGCGGACCGACGGGAGGGGCGGCGTAGGGAATGCCCCGCCAGGTGGTGAGATTGCCGACCGGCTTTCCCTCGATCATGCCGTCCGTAGTGGTCACGCGTGTTTTCACAGCCATTTCGCGATACTACCGGGCGCTTCTTACCCGGTGGTAAGAACCGGCAGGGTCGGGTACCGGGCAGACTCGAAAGCATGCCTTTCGAGTATCGAGCCGAGATAGTGGAGCTGCTGCGAGCGCCCTCGCACGCGTACTTCGGGAGATCCAAGGACGGCCCAGCCGAGGTGCCGACCGAATTGCCGGACAGCGTCGAGATCGTCGCCCACAAGGGCATCCGCGGCGATCGGTTCTTCGGGGTCAAGGCTCATACCGAGGCAGCGGTGAGCTTTCTGGCACTCGAAGCCTGGGACGCCGTCGGCGAGGTACTGGGCGTCGACGTTCCCGACCCGGCCGTGGCCAGACGAAACGTTGTGGTCCGCGGGTTGGAACTCGACCCACTGCGCGGACTGGAATTCGAGCTCGATTCCGGTGACGGCTGGATTCGCTTCCGGGGCGGCCGACCTGCCCATCCGTGCGCGTGGATGGACCGCATGGTGGTCGACGGCGCTCGCAAGGCACTGATCGGTCGCGGTGGATTGCGGGTCGAGCCGCTCTCGGACGGAATCCTGCGAGTCGGGCCGCTGTCGGTGCGTTCCCCGGTCGAACTGGATGCCTCGCGAGCTGCGCTGTCGATTCGGCGCGCGCAGCCCATCTGACGCGAAGCCAGGGGTCGCTCTTGCTCACGAAGTAAATCTGTGCCCATAATGTGAGCAATGGTGCGACGCATCACACCGGCCCGTCATGCATGGCGGCGGTCACTCTCTGGTGGAAAGACCTACCGATGTCCGATTTGTGGATCGTGATCAACACCGTCGTCGCGGTACTGGCGGTGGTGGTCTTCATCGTTCGTTTCCATTTCAACCCGGTGATTTCGCTGGTGCTCGGGGCTGCGTACCTGGGCCTGGCGACCAAGCTGGGAGTGTCGACCACTGTCGACACGATCACTGGCGGATTCGGCGAGATCATGGCCGAGGTCGGATTGCTCATCGCGTTCGGCGTCCTGATGGGTTCGGTGCTGCAGGAGATGAGCGCCATCCAGCGTCTCGTCGGCACCTTGCTGAGAGCCTTCGGCCCCAAGCGGCTCCCGTACGCGCTGTCGCTGACCATCGCGACTCTGTTGCAGTCCATCTTCCTCGACGTGTTGCTCGTGATCTCCGCACCGCTCGCACGCAACCTCGCCCCTAAGATCGGCAAATACGGCACGGCGAGGATGGCCACGGCGCTGGCCATCGCCCTGGAGTGCGGCATCGTGTTCATGGTTCCCGGAGTCGCGACGCTCGCGCTGGCCGGATTGCTCGGCGTGCCGCTGGGCAAGATGATGATCTACGGACTGATCCTCATCGTTCCTGTCGTCGTGCTGTCGGTGGCCATCATGTCGTTCGTCTTCCGGCACGGTTGGTGGAACGAGGAGAAGGACGAGCAACAGATCACCGTAGTCACTGAGCCCGGGGGCCCGGAGCCTGTCGAAACCGACGACGAGCCACTCGACGCCGGCGGCGGCGTGGCCCAGAAAGTGCGCACCGAGAAACAGACCTCGCTGCTGGTGTTGCTCTCGCCGTTGCTGCTCGCGCTCGTCCTGATCGCGATCGGTGCCGTTCTCGAAGTCGCCGAGATCTCGGTTCCGGTGGTCGAATTCATCGCCAGCCCGGTCATCGCGTTGCTCCTCGGACTGGTCGGGACGTGCCTCATCGGCCGTTACCACGTCGGTCAGGAGCGGGTGGAGAAAGCTCTCGCTCGTGGTTTCGCCGAGAGCGGCCAGATCCTCATCCTCACCGGTGTCGGTGGATCGCTCGCAGCCGTCATCAACGAGGCGGGTCTCGGCGACATATTGGGCCAGTACTTCACGGCCAGTACCGCGGCTCCACTGTTGATGGTGTGGGTCATTGCGGCCGCGTTGCACATCGCCGTCGGATCGGTGACGATCTCCGCCATCACCTCGGCCGGCATCCTCGCGCCTGTCGCGCCGCTGATCGGTCTCGACCCGGTGTTCATCGCGCTCGCCGCCGGTGCCGGATCGCTGTTCGCCGTGCACGTCACCAGCAACACGTTCTGGCTGCTGCAGTCCTTGATGGGCCAGTCGACGAGGGGCACACTCAAGACGTGCTCGGTGGGTGTGTCGGTGGCATCGGTCATTGCCATTGCCTTGATCGTGCCGATGAGCTGGATCCTGTGACCTCTTCCGCGAATATCGAAAGGAACACAATGGCATTGCCGCTCAGTGGAGTTCGAGTTCTCGAACTCGGCAACTACATCGCCGCACCCACGGCGGCCAGGATGCTCGCCGATTTCGGTGCCGAGGTGATCAAGGTCGAAAGGCCGGGTACCGGCGACGAATTGCGCAATTGGCGGCTGTATTCCGGTACGACGTCGATGCTGTACCGCACGATCAACCGGAACAAGAAATCGATCGTGTTGGACCTGCGCACCGAGCAGGGCCGCAAAGATGTGGTCGACCTCGCCGCGCACTGCGACATCGTGCTGGAGAACTTTCGGCCCGGCACACTCGAGAAGTGGGGGATCTCGCCCGAGGTTCTCAGTGCCGCCAATCCGGAGCTGATCATCACGCGCATCTCGGCATTCGGGCAAACCGGTCCGATGTCGCAGCGACCCGGATTTGCCGCTGTGGCAGAGGCGTACGGCGGTTTCCGCAACCTCGTCGGTGATCCGGACAGGCCGCCCGTGCGGGTCGGTGTGTCGATCGGCGACTCGATCGCCGGTCTCTATGCGGCGTTCGGATGTGTCATGGCGTTGTTCCAGCGACAGACGCAGCGCGCAGCAGAGAAATCGGACCCGTTGTCGCTCGAACAGCGTTCCATCGACGTGGCCTTGAACGAATCCATCCTGTCGATGATGGAGTCGCTGATCCCGGATTATCTGGCCTACGGCGTCGAACGTGAACGGACGGGCGGCCGGATGGAGGGCATCGCGCCCTCGAATGCGTACCCGTGCAACGACGGTCACTCGATCATCATCGCCGGTAACGGCGACGCCATCTTCCAGCGTTACATGGAAACCATCGACCGTCCCGATCTGGGAGCCGATCCGGACCTGGCGACCAACGCCGGCCGGTGGCGTCGCCGGGACGAGCTGGACGCCGCGATCTCGGCTTGGACCGGATTGCATTCGCGCGAGCAGGCATTGAAGATACTCGACGCCGCCGGGGTGCCGTCGGGTCCGATCTACACCGCCGCGGACATCGTTGCCGACGAACAGTACGCGGCCCGCAACATGATTCAGCACTTTCCGGTCGACACCGGCCAGGGAGAGCCCACCGACGTCGGGTTCGTCGGAGTTGTCCCGGTGATCGGTGATGCATCCCTGCCGATCCGTTCGGTCGGGCCGGATCTGGGCGAGCACACCAGAGAAGTACTGTCGACGCTGCTCGGCCGGACCGACGAAGAGATGGGCCTGTAGATGTACCGTTTCACCCCCACCGCGGAGCTACGCGACGTCACGATGCGCGACGGACTGCAGCTCACCGGCAAGATGCTCCCCACCGAACGCAAACTCGAGATCATCAGGGCCCTCATCGAACTCGGCGTGCCGGCACTCGAGGTCGGCTCGATGGCACGCGGCGACAAAGTGCCGCCCATGGCCAACACCCTCGAGGTCATCGGCGAGCTGACCGCCGAGGAACTCGAGCGATGCTGGGTGTGGGTCGCCACTCCACGCCACGTCGAGAAGGCCGCTGCTGCAGGGGCTCGCAACTTCCAGTACTGCTTCTCCGCGTCGGACTCGCACAACCAGGCCAACATCGGGCGCACCACCGAGGTGTCGCTGGCCGCGATGCCCGATGCCGTCGACATCACCCGTTCGGTGCGCGGACAGATCGAGTTGTGTATCGCAACGTCGTTCACCTGTCCTTTCGAGGGACAGGTACCGCCGGATCGGGTCATCGAGATCGCCAACGACGAACGGGCCACGGGCGCAACGGATATTGTCATCTGCGACACCCTCGGACAGGCAGTACCGGTTCAGGTGTCGTCGCTGATCTCACGGGTGCGCGCGGAAACGCCGGATCGCCGGGTGGTGTTCCACGGTCACGACACCTGGGGTTTGGGCGTCGCGAACACTCTGGCCGCCATCTCGGCCGGAGCTGCGATGGTCGACGGTTCGCTCGGCGGACTGGGCGGCTGCCCCTTCGCCCCCGGTGCCAGTGGCAACACCTCGTCCGAGGACATTCTCTTCGCGACGAGGCCGGACTGGTTCGAGCCGAAGACGCTGGCACGCATGGTCTCTCTGTCGGAGGGCCTGCTGGCCGAACTGGAGGAGCCCATGCGATCGAAAACCGTGCAGGGTGCCAGGTCCGAGGCGCACGTGTTCGAGTGGGTCCTATGAGCCGCATTCTCGTCACGTCGGAAATCCCGGCTCCCGGCATGGACATTCTGCGGGCTGCCGGCGAGGTCGACCTCCGCGAGTTGGACCACGAGCAGCTTCTCGACGCCTGCGCATCGGGTACGTATTCCGTGGTCGTCTCGCAGTTGCGTGACCGGTTCGACGCGGAACTTCTCGCTACGGCGTCGATCACCGGGATCTCCAACTACGCCGTCGGATTCGACAACATCGACATCGCGGCCGCCACACGCCACGGAATCACCGCCGCGAACACTCCAGGTGTGCTGACGGATTCGACCGCAGACATCGCGATGCTCCTCATTCTGTCCACGGCCCGCCGCGCCGTCGAGGCCGATGCCTTCGTTCGGTCCGGATCCTTCACCGGGTGGGAGCCCGAACTGCTGCTGGGCAGCGATGTCTCGGGCCGCGTGCTGGGCCTTGCCGGTTTCGGTCGGATCGCTCGGGCCACCGCTCGGCGGGCATTGGGCTTCGGCATGACGGTGAAGTTCTGCCCCCGGCCGCCCGGCGACCGCGAGGTCTCCGACGACGAACTCGGTGAGTTCGCCGGCCGCATCGAACATGCGGCGTGGGACGACATCGTCGCAACGAGTGACTTTCTGTCTCTGCACGTCCCGTTGTCGGACTCCACCCGGCATCTGGTCGATGCTGCCGTGTTCGAGGCCATGAAGCCGTCGGCGATTCTGATCAATACCGCGCGTGGGCCGGTGGTCGACGAGGCAGCGCTGGTGGTTGCTCTACGTGAGAAATGGATCGCTGCAGCAGGATTGGACGTCTACGAACGCGAACCTACGCTCGAACCGGGCCTGGCCGAACTGTCCAATACCGTGCTCCTACCGCACGTGGGCAGCGCGACGGTCTCGGTGCGCTCGGAGATGGCGCGCCTGTGCGCCACCAATGCCGTGGCGATGCTGCGCGGTGAGCTCCCGCCGCACCCGGTCAATCCCGAGGCCTGGGGTCACGCGGGGTAGCGGCCGCCGAGGGTCCGGGTGATCTGTTCGGCATGCGAGATCAGCAGGTCCACCCAGGCCTCGCACTGCGACTGCGGCATCCGTAGTGTCGGGCCGCTGATGGTGACGGCACCGACGATGTCCGAGGCCGAATCGAACACCGGAGCGGACAGCCCCGATGCGCCGGTTTCGCGCTCACCGGTGGTGATCGCGTAGCCGTCGGACCTTGTCTGCGCCAACAGTTCCCGCATCGTCTCGGCCTCGGTCACCGTCTGCTCGGTCAACGATTCGAGTTCGCGGGACAGAACACGCTCGGCCAGTTCCGAGTCCCAGGCCAGTAGGACACGGCTGGCCGATCCTGCGCTGAGCGGAATGACCTTGCCGACGTACATGTCTCGTCGCAACGCATGCCGCGTCTCCGCGATGGCCACGCATACACGGTAGTTCTGCTCGGGCCGAAAGAAGCACGCTGTCTCGGTCGTCAGATCGCGCATGTCCTTGAGGATCGGGTTGACGACCGACAACACGTCGAGATCCTTGGTCGCCGTCGCGGCCCAGTACGCCATCCGCACCCCGATGCGGATGCGATCGCCGCCTCGATCCAGAAAGCCCTGTTGAACCAGGTTGGTGACCAGACGCTGCACCGTCGAGGTGGGCAGCCCGGTGCTCTGCTGAATCTCGCCCAGCGTCATGGCCGGGCGATCGAACGAGAACGCATCGAGAATCTCGGTGATCTTGCCCAGCACGAGAAGCGGCTGCTGCTTCGGTGAATTCTCGGTCACTCGACCAATCTACGTGTAGTGCGTCGATCGGCGAAGTGGTTGATCGGCTTGGCCAGCAGCAGGATCAGCAGTGACCACAGGCCGAGTGGTGTGAACGCCAGACCGAACGCGATCAGGATCAACGCCGAGCCGACGGCGCCGGTGCGGACTCGTTCCACGTCGCGAGAGTCAGCGGCCACGATCGACGGGTGCCGCGAGACGACGACGTCCGCGACGAACATGGCGATGACGGAGACAGCGATTGTGGCGACGTACAGCGTCGACGAACTCGAGTCGTATCCGTTCTTCTCGGCGATCAGCTTCGTCGGAAAGGGGAGGAACACGATGGACAGTAGCCACACGAAATTGATCCACATCAGTGCAGGTGTGTAGCCGATCAGATTTCGGAAGACGCGGTGGTGGCTGAGCCATTGAGTGAAGATCACCAGAAAGCTCAGGACGAATGCATA
Organism: Rhodococcus sp. 06-221-2; assembly: GCF_002258365.1. Lineage (NCBI taxonomy): Bacteria > Bacillati > Actinomycetota > Actinomycetes > Mycobacteriales > Nocardiaceae > Rhodococcus > Rhodococcus sp. 06-221-2. The sequence continues at coordinate 175,174 of NZ_NOYJ01000029.1, read as the reverse complement.
GAATTCCACACCGTGCTCACGAAAGACGTCCACGAAGCTGTCGCTCCGGCCAGGGTCGGCCAACTCGACGAGCGGTAGAACCAACAGCGTGGCCGCGATGGCTACCACGGCATCGCTGAAATTGACCAGTCTCTCGAAACCGCGTTGATATTCCATGTCAGCCCATCTCGTATTCCATGTCAGCATTGTGCTCCCAGTACGGGTAGCGTCCCAACGATGTCCGAGCGACGTACTCTGACCACCGGGCGAGTGGTGTTTCTGGTGGTTGCTGCCGCAGCACCGATGGCGGCCATGATCGGTAATGTGCCACTGGCATTGATTCGCGGAAACGGGGCTGGGTTGCCTGCTGCGTACGCGATCAGTTCCGTTGTGCTGCTCTGCTTCTCGGTGGGGTTCGCGGCGATCGCGCAGCAGGTCTACAGTACCGGTGCGTTCTACACCTACATCGGTCTCGCGTTGGGTAAACCGCCCGGAATTGCTGCCGCATATGTCGCAGTTGTCGCGTATACGTCACTTGCGTGCGGGCTTTCGGGAGCATTCGGCTATTTCACCCATCTGGTCTTCGCCGATTCGGGCATCGATATTCCGTGGTACGTCTTCACCGGCGTTGCCGTGGTGATCGTGGCAATTCTCGGGTTCCGAAATGCCGACCTCTCCGCCAAGGTCTTGGGGACACTGATGGTGCTCGAGTTCGCTTTTCTGGTGGTGTTCGACGGTTTGGTCGTCGGGCAGAAGGGTGCTGCCGCAGTGCCACTGGAGTCGTTCACACCCACTCAGGTGTTCTCCGGTTCGCTCGGTATTGCCATGATGTTCGCCTTCTCGAGCTTCATCGGGTTCGAATCCGCAGCGTTGTACGGGGAGGAGACCAAGGACCCGCGGCGGAGCATCCCGCGTGCGACGTTCATTGCGGTGTCGATCATCGCGGTCTTCTACGTCACGACGAGCTGGATCGTCGTCGGTGCGGCAGGCGGTGTCGACGCTCCGGCGCTGGCCCAGACCGAACTGGGCAACCTACTGTTCACGCTGGCGCGTGAGTACGGCGGAACCGTGCTGTACGACGGCACCGCAGTGCTGCTGTGCACCAGCGTGCTCGCGTCGTATCTGGCAGTGCACAACGCCGCCAGTCGTTATCTGTTCGCGCTGGGGCGTGAGCGGGTACTTCCGGTGTGGCTCGGCCGAATTCACCCGCGGCACGCGAGCCCCCATATCGGGAGCATCACCGCATCGGTGGTGGCAGCGGTATCGCTGACGGGCTTCGCGGTGGCCGGTGCCGACCCCTACCTGAGTTATGCGGCCGGTGCCATCGGCCTCGGCACTCTGGGTGTCATTGCGCTGCAGGCCGCCGCGGCACTGTCGGTGGTCGTGTTCTTCATCGGCCATCCCGATCGATCCGTGTGGCGCACCGCGATTGCCCCGGGCATCGGATTTCTCGGGTTCACGACCGGATTGATTCTCGCCGGAACGCATTACAGCGTGCTCACCGGATCCGATTCTGCCGTCGTCAACGCGGTACCGGTCGTGCTCATCTTCGCAGCGATCCTCGGAGTCCTGGTGGCTCTACGCCTGAGGCGAACCGACCCGACAACTTACGCCGGCATAGCTGCGGCATATGCGCGGAGCTGAACCTGTCACCGGCGCAATTCGAGTAGTCGGAGCCAGATTTCGCTGACCGTCGGATACGACGGCACCGCATGCCACAGATCGTCGAGCGATACCTTCCCGACCACGGCAACGGTGGCCGCGTGTACCAACTCGGCCACACCCGGACCGACGAAGGTCGCCCCGACGAGAGTGTCGGTGGCCCTGTCGATCACCAACTGCGCACGACCCGAATAGTCGTCCTGCTGTAGGGAGGAACCCGCGACGGCGATGTCCTGGGCCGCGATCTCGACGTCGATACCGGCTTCGCGCGCCTTGGCCTCGGTGAGCCCGACCGAGGCGACCTCGAGGGGCGTGAACACGACCTGGGGAATCTGTCCGTGGTCGGCGGTGGCGCGAAACTTTCTGTGATCGAGCGGCTTTCCCTCGGCCCGGGCGGCGATGACGTCACCGGCCACCCGTCCCTGATACTTGCCCATGTGCGTCAACGGTGCCCGGCCGTTGAGATCGCCGACGGCATAGAGCCAGTCGTGGTCCCCCACAGTGAGGTGGTCGTCGACGTCGACGTATCTGCCGTCGGGAAGACCGACGGTGGACAGTCCCAGATCCGAGCTCGCCGGGGAGCGGCCCGCCGCGACCAGCACCTCGTCCACGACGAGGTCCTCGCCGCCGACCGTGAGAGTGACCGGACCACCGTGGATTCGGCCGACGCCGGTGTCGGCGGGATCTTGTCGCGACACAGCCGTCAGGGACGCGTCGAGCATGATCGTTGCGCCGCGTTGTTTCAGTGCATCGGCGACGAGCTGCCCGGCGAACGGCTCGGAGCCGGCCAGCAGGGACGAGCCGCGCACGATCATCGTGACTTTCGCCCCCAGGGACAGCAGCCACGTCGCTGCCTCGCTCGCCACGACACCGCCGCCGATGATGGCCACGTGGCCGGGGGTCTCGTGAATGTTCGTGGCGTCGCGGGAGATCCACGGTCGGGCGTCGCGAAGGCCAGGCGTGTTCGGTACCGACGCGGTGGTGCCGGTGGCCAGCACCACCGCATGCCGAGCTGTGAGCGTTCTGCCGTCGACCTCGACGGTCTTGACCCCGCTGAGCCGTCCGTGGCCACGGATCACCGAGATGCCCGCGGACTCGGCCCACGACACCTGAGACGAGTCGTCGAGGCCGTGCGTGAAGGATTCGCGTCGGGCCAATACGGCGTCGGCGTCGAGGGGCTGATCGCCGACCAGTTCTTTCACACCCGGCATGTTTCGGGCGGTATCGAGCACCTCGCTCGGCCGCAGGAGCGCCTTGCTGGGCATGCATGCCCAGTACGAGCATTCGCCGCCGACGAGTTCGTGTTCGACGATGGCGGCGGTGCGGCTGCTGCCTTGTATCGCGTACTGCGCGGCATTCTCACCGACGGGTCCTCCGCCGATGACGATCACATCGAATTCCGAGCTCTCTGGGGCCATTGCTCCACAGTGACATAGGCTCCCCGCTTATGGCGACCACTCGGAGCAAGATTCTGATCACCGGCGCGAGTTCAGGACTCGGTGAGGAGATGGCGCGCCGCTTCGCAGCCATGGGCCGTGATCTCGCGCTCTGTGCGCGACGGGTCGAGCGGCTCGACGAGCTTCGTTCCGAACTGATGAAGCAGCATCCTGGGATCACCGTGGCGGTGCGCGCACTCGACGTCACCGATCACGATGCTGTAGTGACGGTGTTCGGCGAACTGCGCGACGAGTTGGGCGGCCTGGATCGAGTTGTCGTCAATGCCGGACTCGGCAAGGGTGCGAAAATCGGATCCGGTCGCGCGGACGCCAATCTGCAGACCGCGCGCACCAATTTCGTCGGTGCGCTGTCGCAGGCCGAGGCCGCGTTGGCGATATTCCGGGCCCAGAAGCACGGGCACCTGGTGTTCGTCTCGTCCATCAGCGCCGATCGGGGTCTGCCCGGTGCCAAGGCGACCTACTCGGCCAGCAAAGCGGCGGTGGCCTCTCTGGGAGAATCGTTGGCCACCGAGTTGGCCCGAACCGACATCGTCGTCACGACGCTTCTGCCGGGTTTCATCGCCACCGACATGTCGGCCGGCGCAGGCGACAGTGCTGCTCTCACAGCCACTCTGGACGAAGGCGTCACCGCGATGGTCCGGGCCATCGAAAGCGAAACGCGCCGCGCCGCGCTGCCCGGCCTGAAATGGCGAGGCATCGACGCGGCGCTGCGGTTCCTGCCGAACGTGCTGACGGATCGAATGGTCTGACTGCAGGAGTGGAGCCTGCGGAATGGCCGGACGTTACTGCAGGTATCCCTCGACCTGGTTGACGCTGTTGGCCGTCGCGGAGTCGGGGTCCTTGCCTGCGTCGATGCGTGCGCGGCGCTGCCGGAGCAGGTCCCAGCACTGATCGAGAGCGTGTTCGAGTGACGCGAGCTGCGCCTTCTCGGTGTCGGGGTCGATCTCCCCGGCCTGGGTGTCGGTGCGCAGCTTGTGCTCGGTGGCGATCAGCTGCTGAATCTTGGTGTGGATATCGTGCTCGTTCATGGCTGCAACGGTAGACCTACCAGGGTGTACCGGCCAGGTTTCGCCGCGCCAGAGCGCGGTGCACCGCTGCGGTGAGCTCTGCCGCCGATCCGACCAGCGCGTCGTCGGTGCACACCAGGGAGAGTGTGTAGCGCCCGTCCATCCGGGACAGGTAGGTCGACAGCCTGATCGTCGACAGCGGGATCGGTCCCGTCGGTGCGGGGTGGATCGCGCGGGTGGCCAGACCGCAGGATCGATGTGACCCGAGGGTCGTCAGCGCATGCGGAATGTCGCCGATGTTGGAGCACAACACTTCTCCGCGCCCCGGCGTCGAGGTCAACTTCGCCGCAAGGCGGTGGGGGAGCAGTTGGACAACCTCGGGCGGGTACCCCGCGGGGGCTCCGACGGGCGCGGCGAAGGCAGCTTTGCACGCCGCGCGCACTGCCGTCGGCGAATCGTCTCCGCGAACGTCGACGGTGGCCATACCAATCGAGTTCGCGTCTCCGGATCCGGTGCGGAAGGGGATGTCGACGGTCACCGTGGGTGAGCCGAGTTCTGCCATGGTCGCGGCGACGACGCACACGAACAACGAATTGGGTGAGCCACCGCCGAGCTCGGCAGCCGAATCCCACTGCGCTGCATCGACGTCCACGACCACCGAGAAGGCCCGTCGAACACGGTGGGGGCGTGTGCGATTCGAGTCGGATGCCGTGAACGCGCGCAGCTCGGCCCGAGCCTTCGCGCTCACCCACAGTCGAGCGGTCGCGACGATCGACCGCACGAGCACGGTGACGACCATGCGCAGAGCGTCCGCCGCGTCCGAACCGGGGGAGGCGATCGGTGCGGTTTCTACCGAGCCCGAAAACGACTGTGCGGCAGCGTCGATGAGACCACGGGCATCGGCGAGCGCATGCGAGCACACCAGCGATACGACGGTACCGCCGTCGGCCAGCGGAGCTGCCGTCAACCGCCAGCCCGGTCCGTATTGCGGATCCAACTGCACATCGGCCTGGTGGTCGGCCCACTCGATGGCGTCGTCGACCGGCTCGGAGGCGACCGTCAGCGGCAGCGAGGTGGAACAGACGTCCCATCGGAGCCGGGCACCGGGGATGCGAGGCACGCCGACCTGTCGACCCAGCTGCCCACGTGCGAGCGCAGCGTGTACCCGATCGAGTTCGTCCTGGGTCACCGACTCAGCAGTACGCCAAATACCCTGCAGTGCAATCGGTGTGCCGTACCCGCGATGTGTGCGGAGAAAGATCTCGTCGATCACCGACAGGCGGGTCGAGATCACGGACTGGGGGTACCGTGTCGCCCCGCGCCCGAGGCGAACCGACTCGCTCCGGTGAGCGCGTCGGCGGTGATCGAGATGGCACCGTGCCGAAACTCGTTCTTCAGCGCGGCTTCCTCGTCGAGGCCGTCCTGCTCGAGGACGGACAGCCGGTCCTCGCGCATGCAGGTCTGGGGCAGCAACGCCAGTTCGGCGGCCAGCGCCTCGGCCTCGGATCGGGCACGGCCGACCGGAACCACCCGGGTGATCAGGCCGATGTCCAACGCCTCCTGGGCTGCCACGGCGCGTCCGGTGAGAATCATGTCCATCGCTCGTCCGGTGCCGATGATGCGCGGCAATCGCACTGTGCCGCCGTCGATCAGGGGCACGCCCCAGCGCCGACAGAACACGCCGAAAGTCGCGTCGTCCTCCGCGATGCGTAGGTCGCACCACAGGGCGAGTTCGAGCCCACCCGCGACGGCGTATCCCGACACCGCGGCGATGACCGGCTTGGACAACCGCATTCGTGTCGGGCCCATCGGTCCGTCCCCGTGTTCGGTCGCGTGATTCGAGCGCGGTGTGCCCAGTGCCTTGAGGTCGGCTCCCGAGCAGAACGTGCCGCCCTCGCCCCACAACACGGCGACCGACGCGGATTCGTCGGCATCGAATTCCTCGAAGGCCTGGGTAAGTTCCTGAGCAGTGGGCCCGTCGACGGCGTTGCGAGCCTCCGGGCGTGAGAGGACCACGGTGGTGACGGGGCCTGATCGTTCGATCCGTACCGGCATGGTTACGAACCTACTCGAGTCCCCTTGCGTGAAGCACTGAATCAGTGCTTCAATCCTTCAATGCCCTACCGGCGAACACCCGCAGTGCAAGCCCGGCTCGATGCCGGCCGAACGAGACTGCTTGCTGCCGCTGTCGAGGTCCTGTCCACCAAGGGATACGCGGGCCTGTCGGTGGCCTCGGTCGCCGCGGCCGCAGGCGTGTCCGCGGGCAGCGTCTACACGCACTTCGACGGCAAATCCGACCTGGTCGTCGAGATCTTCCGGCAGGTCTGCACCCGAGAAGTGGCTGCGGTGGTCGCCGTCGCCGCACACGGCAGCACATCCGAGCGAGTCGCCGCGGTGGTGCAGACCTTCGCCGGGCGGGCCCTGAAGAACCGCACGATGGCCTACGCGCTGCTCGCCGAACCGGTCGATCCAGCAGTGGACGCCGAGCGGTTGGTGTTCCGGCGCAAATTCACCGCTGCGTTCGCCGACGCGATCGTGGCAGGAATCGCGGCCGGGGAAATTCCCGATCAGGACGCGGCGATCTCGGCCGCCGGCCTCGTGGGTGCCGTCGGCGAAGTGCTGGTCGGTCCTTTGTCCTCGCACGAGTCCGTGGACGTGGTCCCCGGTCTCGTCGCTTATTCGTTGCGTGCGTTAGGAGTTCGAGATGAACACACATGAGGTCTTCAATCAGGCGACCGACCTGACGCCCTACGACGTGTCCGACGACGCCTCGCTGCTGGACGGCCTCGACCGAGCCGGCGGCGGTTGGGCGCGCGACGAGGTGCGGCGATTGGGCGCTCTCGCAGGCGGAGTCGAGGCCCAGGAGTGGGGCAGGCTCGCGAACGAGAACCCGCCGGTGCTCAGGACTCACGATCGGTACGGCCATCGCGTCGACGAGGTCGAATTCCATCCGCACTGGCACGATCTGATGACCGTCGCGGTGCAGCACGGACTGCACGCCAGCCCGTGGACGGACGACCGAGTGGGTGCGCACGTGGCCCGCGCCGCGAAATTCTACGTATGGGGACAGGCCGAAGCAGGCCACATGTGCCCGATCTCGATGACCTACGCCGTCGTACCGGCGTTGCGGCACAACCCCTCTCTCGCCGCGCAGTTCGAGCCTCCGCTCGCATCCCGGGAGTACGACTTCGGGCTGCGCGAGCCGTCGAGCAAACGCGGCTTGATCGCCGGTATGTCGATGACGGAGAAGCAAGGCGGCTCGGACGTTCGCGCCAACACCACCACCGCTACCCCGTCGTCGGACGGCACCTATTCGATCGTCGGTCACAAATGGTTCACCTCGGCACCGATGTCGGACATGTTCCTGACGTTGGCCCAGGCACCGGGCGGGCTGTCGTGCTTCATGTTGCCGCGGGTGCTGCCCGACGGCACCCGTAACCGAATGATGTTGCAGCGCTTGAAGGACAAGCTCGGCAACAAGTCCAACGCCTCGGGAGAACTGGAGTACGACGGTGCGACCGGCTGGCTCGTCGGCGAGGAGGGCCGCGGGGTGCGCACCATCATCGAGATGGTGAACATGACCCGGCTGGACTGCGTCATCGGCTCTGCTGCCGGTATTCGCAACGCCACCGTGCGTGCAGTCCATCATGCGCGGCACCGAGCCGCGTTCGGAGCTGCGCTCGTCGATCAGCCTCTGATGCGAAACGTATTGGCAGACCTGACCATCGAATCCGAAGCGGCGACCGCGGCCATGATTCGCCTGGCGCAGGCTACCGACGGTTCCGCTCGCGGCGACGAGCAGGAGAGTGCGCTACGCCGAATTGCGTTGGCCATCACCAAGTACTGGGTGTGCAAACGAGCGCCGGCCCACGCCGCCGAAGCACTCGAATGCCTGGGCGGCAACGGTTATGTCGAAGAATCGGGCATGCCTCGGTTGTTCCGCGAATCGCCATTGATGTCGATCTGGGAAGGGTCGGGCAACGTCGCCGCACTCGATTCCCTGCGTGCCTTGGCCCGTCAACCCGACAGTGTCGAGGCCTTCTTCGGTGAGATCGGCAAGGCGTCGGGTGTGGATTCTCGCCTCGACGACGCCATCGCCCGCGTCGGCAAGGAACTCTCCGACACCTCCGACATGGAATACCGGGCCCGCCGCGTCGTCGAACTCATGGCGCTGACCTTCCAAGGCGCACAGTTGGTGATGCACGGAAATCCCGCAGTGGCCGACGCCTTCTGTGCGAGCCGACTCGACCGAGACTGGGGCATTGCCTTCGGCACCCTGCCCGTCGGAGTCGATACCTCAGCTGTGTTGGGTCGGGTGTGACGATTTGGCTCGTGTCCTGCGGATCAGCTCCCCACATTCGTAAATGTGACGCCGATCGGAGTCGGTTATCCGAAACTGGGGAGCTGATCCGCCGCCATCCTCTGGTCGCCGAACCATCCGCTGGGTGCCGGTAGCGCAGCTGCGCGGGCGAAGGCCTGCTCGAAGCGGCGAAGCAGTGCTCGGGGATCGTCGAGTTCACGCCAGTTCCACCGCACGATGACCCAACCCAGTTCGCGAAGTCGGTCCTCGCGATACTTCTCATCCAACAGAACGCGTTTTGAGTCGTACTTCGATTCGCCGTCGAATTCGCCGATGACACCCAGCTCCCAGAACAGGAAGTCGACTCTTCCCACGAAGCGGCCGGCTCCGTCGTGCACCCATTGGTTGAGCAAAGGTGTGGGGAGCGGGAGGGTTTCGAACAGCACTCGGCTGCGCGATTCGCCGACGCTCTCACTACGCCCGTTCATCAGAGACACCGCGCGTCGGGCGGCTGCGATGCCGGTTCGGAATCGTTCGGATTCGACCGCGTGGGCCAGCGCGTCCGAGTCCGTGTGGCCGGATCTCAGTGCACTGTCGCCGACGCATACCGATCGATCCACACTGCTGGTGCGAGCGATGTCCACGACCGTTCGAGCCGCGGTGGTGACCGGGTAGCCGTTGACGGTTGTGCGTTCGGCGGGGTCCAATGTAGTCCCGTGGAGAATTCGGAGCGGGCGACGCTTGCTCGCGTAATCGAGACCGTGTGTCATGTGCACCTTGTCGAGCGGCAGCTTCCAGACGTCGAAGCCCCAGGCGATGGCCGCCGAGACGTGGCTGAGCACTTCGTGCGCCGGTGCGGACATCAGATACGACCGCGCCAGCAGGAAATGACGTTCGGTCAGGCTGGCCTCGTGCATCAGCGTGGTAGGCACATAGAAGCCCGGTCGCAGCACCGACAATTCACCGGCGCGGCGCAGCCTTTTCAGGTCGTCGTCGGTCAACCCGAAAGTAAGTGCGTCAGCTCTGGTGAACAGGTCGGTGTGAGGTAGGTCCATGGATGCTTGGACGCGCCGACCGTCGATTCGGATCCGTATGCAGCGAAAAAGCTCCCCAGTTTCGGATATCCGACGCCGATCGGAGGCATAAATCCGAAACTGGGGAGCTGATCTGCGTCCCGGCCGGGCCCGACCGACCTCAGGCCGACCGAACTCAGGCCGAACGACCCCGCTGCGATCGGTACCAGCGAACCAGGGCGTCGGTGGATGAATCCGATTGCACGGCAGGGGCTTCGGCGTCGGTGAGTACCGGTGTCAGTTCGAGTGCCTGGGTCTTACCGAGTTCGACGCCCCACTGGTCGTAGGAGTCGACTCCCCAGATGACGCCTTCGACGAAGACCTGGTGTTCGTACAGGGCGATCAATTGTCCGACGACGGATGGGGTCAGTTTGGGGGCGAGGATCGAGGTGGACGGTCGGTTGCCCGGCATCACCTTGTGCGGCACCACATCTGCGGGTGTGTCCTCGGCGGCGATTTCCTCGGCGGTCTTGCCGAAGGCGAGCACCTTGGTCTGTGCGAAGAAGTTGCTCATCAGCAGGTCGTGCATCGAGCCGGTGCCGTCACGGGTGGGAAGATTGTCGGTGGGCTCGGCGAAACCGATGAAGTCCGCAGGCACCAAACGTGTTCCCTGGTGCAGCAATTGGTAGAAGGCATGCTGACCGTTGGTACCCGGCTCGCCCCAGAAGATCTCGCCGGTCGGCGTGGTGACGGGGGAGCCGTCGGCCTTGACGGACTTGCCGTTCGACTCCATGGTCAGCTGCTGCAAGTAGGCGGCGAAGCGGGAGAGGTCGTTCGAATACGGCAGCACTGCACGGGTTTCCGCGCCGAAGAAGTTGCTGTACCACAGGCCGATGAGGCCGAGCAGAACCGGTGCGTTCTCGGCGAGAGGCGTCAACCGGAAGTGCTCGTCGATCCGATGGAAACCGTCGAGGAATTCGGCGAACGCCTCTTTGCCGACGACGGCCATGACCGACAGTCCGATTGCCGAGTCCACGGAATAGCGTCCGCCCACCCAGTCCCAGAAGCCGAACATGTTGGCGGTGTCGATGCCGAAGTCCGCGACGCGTTCGGCGTTGGTGGACACGGCGACGAAGTGCTTGGCGACGGCGTCCTCACCGAGTGCGTCGACGAGCCAGCGGCGGGCCGCGGTGGCGTTGGTCAGCGTCTCGAGTGTGGAGAAGGTCTTGGAGGCGATGATGAACAGCGTCGACGCCGGGTTGAGTCCGTCGAGCGCGCCGACGAGATCGGCGGGGTCGACGTTCGAGACGAATTTCGCCGAGATTCCCGCGTCGGCGTAGTGACGGAGTGCGTTGTAGACCATGACCGGGCCCAGATCGGATCCACCGATACCGATGTTGACGACTGTGGAGATCTTCTCGCCGGTGGCACCGACCCATTCGCCCGAACGCACGCGATCGGTGAATTCGCCCATGGCCGTGAGGACTTCGTGCACATCGGCTACGACGTCCTGGCCGTCGACGGTCAACGACGCATCGGCGGGAAGGCGCAGCGCGGTGTGCAGAACAGCGCGATCCTCGGAGGTGTTGATGTGCTCGCCTGCGAACATGGCGTCGCGCTTGCCTTCGACGTCTGCGGTGCGGGCCAGTTCGATCAGCAGGGCGAGAGTCTCGCTGGTGACGCGATGCTTGCTGTAGTCGATGTGAAGATCCGCGGCGGCGAGGGTGAAGGTGCGCCCTCGGTCGGCGTCATCGGCGAACAGAGTTCGGAGATGAGTATCGGCAATCTCGGAGTGGTGATCGGTCAGTTTCTGCCAGGCATCCGTGCCGGTGATATCGACGCTCATACGAACCAACAGTAATCCGGTGCCGAGTCATGCGCGCGTCGTTTGTCGTTTGCATCGGGCGCTGCGGAGGCATCATGGACGGTATGGACCAACGTGCATTGATCGAATCGATTCCGGCAAAACTGTGGATCGGCGGTAAGGCCGTCGACGCCGAGGGCGGTAAGACGTTCGCGGTGAACGATCCGGCGACCGGCAAGCCCCTGACGGAGGTGGCGGACGCATCTCCGGCCGACGCGATGAAGGCCCTCGACGCGGCTGCTGCGGCGCAGAAGAGCTGGGCGGCAACACCTGCCCGCGAACGCAGTGAAATTCTTCGAGCGGCGTTCGAGAAGGTCACCGAGCGTGCCGACGACATCGCGCTGTTGATGACTCTGGAAATGGGCAAGGCCCTCGCGGAGTCGAAGGCCGAGGTGAAATACGGCGCGGAGTTCTTCCGGTGGTTCGCCGAGGAAGCAGTGCGCATCGGCGGTCGATACACCCCGGCCCCGGCAGGCAACGGCCGCATTCTCGTGACGAAGGCTCCGGTCGGCCCCGTACTGGCGATCACCCCGTGGAACTTTCCGTTGGCGATGGGCACCAGGAAGATCGGGCCCGCTCTGGCCGCCGGCTGCACCATCGTGGTCAAGCCGGCCCGGGAGACCCCGCTGACGATGTTGCTGCTCGCGCAGATCTTCGACGAGGTCGGCCTGCCGGAGGGCGTGCTCTCCGTGCTGACGACGTCGAAGTCCGGCGACGTCACCGGGCCGCTGTTGGAAGATCCTCGACTCCGCAAACTCACCTTCACCGGATCCACCGGCGTCGGCAAATCGCTCGTCGAGAAGTCCGCGACGAGGTTGCTACGGACGTCGATGGAACTCGGTGGCAATGCCCCGTTCGTCGTGTTCGACGACGCGAACATCGACGACGCAGTGGACGGCGCGATGCTGGCGAAGATGCGCAACGGCGGCGAGGCCTGCACGGCGGCGAACCGGCTGCACGTGCACAACAGCGTGCGTGAGGAATTCACCACCAAGTTGGTGGCGAAGATGTCCGAGATGAAACTCGGACCCGGCGTCGACCCCGACACCAAGCTCGGCCCGCTGATCAACGCAGACCAGCTCGAGACCGTGCAGGAGCTCGTCGACGATGCAGTGAAGAAGGGCGCGACGGTAGCGCTCGGCGGTAGCGCACCGGGTGGCGACGGCTACTTCTACCCGGCGACCGTGCTCACCGACATGCCGACGTCGGCCCGCATTCTGAAGGAAGAAGTGTTCGGCCCGGTGGCCCCGATCGTCGGATTCGACACCGAACAGGAAGGAATCGACGCAGCCAACGCCACCGAGTACGGCCTAGCGTCGTACATCTACACCGAGAGCCTGGATCGCGCGCTACGAGTGGCCGACGCGATCGACAGCGGCATGGTGGGTGTCAACCGCGGAGTGATCTCGGACGCGGCAGCACCGTTCGGTGGGGTCAAAGAATCCGGATTCGGCCGTGAGGGCGGATCCGAGGGAATCGAGGAATACCTCGAGACCAAGTACATCGCACTGAAGTAGAGCATCGGTTGGGCGTGCATCCTGCGCGCCCAACCGGGGTTCGGTCAGTGGCCGAGGCGACCGCGGCCGAGGCGGAGCAGGAGCATGGCCAGCGTGTGGCCTTCCTGACCGAGGCTGCTGAAACGCTCGAGAACTTTCATCTCACGGCTGTGCACGAGGCGCGGGCCGCCGGACGCCATGCGGGTGCGTCCGATGATCTGCGAGACCTCGGAGCGACGCCGCACTGCCGCGAGAATCTCGGCGTCGAGACGATCGATCTCCTGACGCAGATCGTTGATCTCGGCTTCGCTGGAAGGCAATGCAGTCTCTGAATCGATCTTCGTCGTCATAGCCATCGTCTCTCCTCGGGTCACATCTTGGATCGTTGCGTCGTCCGGCACCGTTACGCCTTTCGTATTCGGAACTGCAGCGGCTGTCGGCTGGGTTTCGTCTCGAAGGACCGAGATCGACGAGATTCCCGCCGGGAAAGCTGGGGCGTTACGACTGTCGACAGGCTCCCGCTCGTCCGGCTGCGCAGTGGCCGATCCGACGCAAGCGATGACGCACGACTTTTTCGATCACCGATCCAGTGTGCCACGGGGTAACCGTCCTGAAAAGTCGGAGATGACGCCGACGACCACGGGATGTGGGTTTGTCGGTACGCGCCGGTAGCCTGGCCAGACGATGAACACATTCCTCCAGGGCCTCGAGTCCCGTAAGAACTCCTCGTCCGACGCGCTGCTGGAGGGGCTCAATCCTCAGCAGCGCGAGGCCGTCGTACATACGGGATCGCCGCTGCTCATCGTGGCCGGTGCAGGCTCGGGCAAGACAGCGGTGCTGACGCGTCGCATCGCATATCTGCTCGCGGAGCGGGGGGTGTCGCCGGGGCAGGTCCTGGCGATCACGTTCACCAACAAGGCCGCCGCCGAGATGCGCGAGCGAGTGGCAGGTCTGGTGGGGCCGCGGGCGAACGCCATGTGGGTGTCGACGTTCCACTCCAGCTGCGTGCGCATCCTGCGCGCCCAGGCGGCATTGTTGCCGGGATTGAACTCCAACTTCTCGATCTACGACGCGGACGACTCACGCCGGCTGCTGACGATGATCTCCAAAGACCTGCAGATCGACACCAAGAAGTTCTCGGCTCGTCTGCTCTCGACGGCGATCTCCAACCTCAAGAACGAGCTGATCGGCCCGGACAAGGCCGCCGAGGACGCCGACGGCGACCCTGCCGAGCTGCCCCGACTCGTCGCGAAGGTCTATCGCATCTATCAGCAGCGTCTGCGCGCAGCCAACGCCATGGACTTCGACGACCTCATCGGCGAAACGGTGGGAATTCTGCAGGCCTTCCCGCAGGTGGCGCAGTACTACCGACGCCGGTTCCGGCACGTACTGGTCGACGAGTACCAGGACACCAACCACGCCCAGTACATGCTGGTTCGCGAACTCGTCGGCACGCCCGATGCAGACGGCGCGCTCGAGGGCACCGTCGCGCCGGGTGAACTCTGCGTGGTGGGTGACGCCGATCAATCGATCTACGCATTCCGCGGCGCGACCATTCGCAACATCGAGGAGTTCGAACGCGACTACCCCGACGCTCGCACCATTCTGCTCGAGCAGAACTACCGATCGACGCAGAACATTCTGTCGGCGGCCAATGCCGTCATCTCGCGCAACATCGGACGACGCGAGAAGAAGTTGTGGACCGACACCGGTGAAGGCGAACTGATCGTCGGGTACGTCGCCGACAACGAGCACGACGAGGCGTCGTTCGTCGCGTCGGAAATCGATCGTCTCGTCGACAGCGGGGATGTGCGTTTCGACGAGGTGGCAGTGTTCTACCGGACGAACAACTCCTCGCGCGCGCTCGAAGAGATCTTCATTCGTCTGGGTCTGCCGTACAAAGTCGTCGGCGGCGTCCGGTTCTACGAGCGCAAGGAGGTCCGTGACCTCGTTGCGTACCTGCGCGTGCTGTCCAACGAAGACGACACCGTCAGCATGCGGCGCATCCTCAATACCCCCCGACGCGGCATCGGAGACCGCGCCGAGGCGTGTGTGGCCGTACACGCCGAGCAACGCGACATCAGCTTCTCGCGAGCGCTGCACGACGCGGCCGCGGGCAAGGTGGCGTTGCTCAACTCGCGGCAGCAGAAGTTGATCGCTCAGTTCATGGAACTGCTCGACGAGTTGCGTGCCGTACTGACGGCCACCGACGGAGACGGCAACGACATCGCCGATATCGGTGACGTCGTCGAAGCAGTTCTGGACCGCACCGGCTATCGCGCCGAGCTCGAAGCCAGCAGCGACCCGCAGGACGGTGCTCGCCTGGACAACCTCAACGAATTGGTCAGCGTCGCACGAGAGTTCACGTCGGAGGCGCGCAACCAGGCCGCAGTGGCCGAAGAGGCGCTCGAAACAGGTGACGACCGAAACGACGAGGACGGCGGAGTCGACGGTCTGGCCGAGCCCGGTTCGTTGGCCGCGTTCCTCGAACGGGTTTCTCTGGTTGCCGATACCGATCAGATCCCCGACTCGGGCACCGGCGTCGTGACGTTGATGACGCTGCACACCGCCAAGGGGCTGGAATTCCCGGTCGTCTTCGTCACCGGGTGGGAGGACGGCCAGTTCCCGCACATGCGTGCGCTCGGTGATCCGAACGAGCTGTCCGAGGAACGACGCTTGGCGTACGTGGGCATCACTCGCGCGCGGCAGCGGCTCTATCTCACGCGCGCGATCATGAGGTCGGCGTGGGGTCAGCCCATCGCCAACCCGGAATCACGCTTCCTGCAAGAGGTTCCTCAACATCTGATCGACTGGCGTCGCGAAGACCCGGGCACCGGCGGCGGCCGCGCAATCGGCGGCGGTAGATCCGGCAGCTACGGATCGAACAGTTACGGCTCGGGCGGCGGTTACGGCTCGGGCAACTACGGCTCCGGTAGCTACGGCGGGTCGTCGAGTCGTAGCCAGAGTACGTCTCCGAGCTTCGGTGCCGCGAAGGGCCGAAACTCCAATCTGGTTCTGGCCGTGGGTGATCGAGTCAGCCACGACAAGTATGGACTGGGTACGGTGCTCGAATCCACGGGTGCCGGAGTCAAGGCGATGGTGCTGATCGATTTCGGCTCGGCAGGTCGCGTCAAGATGATGCTCATCGGCGGCGTTCCGATGACCAAGCTGTAGAAGTCCCGACAATGCGAAAGCCGGGCCCTGCGAAAGCGGGGTCCGGCTTTGTTGTGAAGCGGTGAAGAAGGACTCAGTCCATTTCGGGTCCGAGGGAGATTCCTCGGGACGCGAGCCAGGGGAGGGGATCGATCTTGACCTCACCCGGGAGATGAACCTCGAAGTGCAGGTGCGGGCCGGTGGAGAAGCCACGGTTGCCCATGGTTGCGATCTGGTCGCCGGCCATGACGTCCTGGCCCACGGTGACTGTCGAGGTGTCGATGTGGCCGTAGACCGTGATCGTGCCGTCGGCGTGCTGCAGGCGAACCCACATTCCGAAGCCCGACGCGGGACCGGAATCGATCACCTTGCCGTCGGCGACGGCGTAGATGGGGGTTCCGATGGCATTGGCGACGTCGACGCCGGCATGCAGGACGCCCCATCGAGTGCCGAAGTTGGAGGTGTACGTGCCCTGCGCCGGGAGGGAGAACAGTGGGCGACGGGCTGCGGCCTCGCGTGCGGCCCGCTCTTCGCTGAAACGCTGGCCCTTGGCGAGCAGGTCGTTGAACTGGCTGAGGTCGACCGGCGCGGCGACGCTGAGGATCTGCGGTGCCTGCGAGGGAGTTGCGCTCGAAGCGTCGGCTACCGGCTCGTCGGCCTGCGGTGCGGTGGTGGCTGCGAGTGCTGCGGCGGCCGGTGCTTCACCCGCGGCGAGTGCGTACTCGGAGGTGGCGACTGCGGTGGGCGCATCGTCGTTGATGACGGCTTGCCCTGCGGCAACGACGGCACCGGCGGCCACGGCCAGCACGGCGGCGCGACCCTTCAGTGCAGTCGGAGGAACGGGGATGCGGTGCGCTCCGCCGCGACGAGCCACGGGTGCGGCGTCTGCGGTGGTTGCGTAGGTCGTGACGACGGTCGGTGTCTCGTCGGCTGCTACTGCACCGGCGAAATCGGCTTCGACGTACTCGTACGTGGGGTAGGAATAGGCCTCGTATGCACTCGGCTCGGTGGTGGGCTCGTAGCTGTACACCGTGGTCGCGTCGTCCGCCGTCGGGCGAGAGAATCGGCTGGAAGTAAAGGACGCGCGGTGCTGCTGCAAGACCTACAACCTCCGATATCTGTGACCTGGCCGTTACTGAAAGACTCGGCAGACGGTAACGAAATGGTTGCGGCGCGCGCAAGTTAACAGCCGAAACCAAGGCAATATGTGAGATGGCTCACAGGGTGACCAGGGTTTATGTGGTGACACGCCACATCCGTAATCGGACACGAATGCGGCACGCACCGTGACCGACGGCTCGGGGCGCGACCGAGCCGATACCGTCCTACGGGTGCCGACCCCCACCTTCGACGACTCGTCCGCCCACGGCTCCGACCGAGCCGAACCGCAACGTATAGCGCCGCAGGATGCCCGCGGCGGCGTGGAGGATCATTCGCCCACGTCGCGCATCGTCGTCGCCGTCGTGCTCGCTGTCGTCGCCGCACTGTGTGCCGCTGCAGCTCCGTTGATCGGCGTCGTCCAGGCCGTCGACGGTTCGCCGGTGGGCGACGGGGTCTCGTCGGCCGCTGTGCTGGCCGTTGCGCTCCCGGTCGTGGTGGCGGTTGCCGGCGCCGTCAGTGCTGCGATGCGACGCGTCGAATTCGGTGCCGCTCTGCTCGCAGGCTTCGGCGCGGTGACGCTCGGAATTGCGATCCTCGATCTCGCTGTGCTGTCCGATCCGATCGATGCGAACCGGCTCGAGCTGTTCCGTCCCCTGAGCGCCGCGATGCTCGACGCCACCCTCGGCTCTCATGTTCTGCTCGCCGGTCACGCTGCGTCGGTTCTGGCGGGTGCGGCGGGGTGGTCGGCAGTGCATCGTGCAGCGCTCGGTGACGGGTACGGACATTCGGTCTACTCGGAGCACGTGGGACGAGCGACAGCGGGCCGGGTGGGTCCGCTGTTGTCGATCCTGCTCGGAGCGTTCGGTGTCGTGGCCGCCGCAGCGGCATTCGCCTCGCTGTACCGGTCGGCCGATCCGGTGGTGATCGTCTCGGCGGTGGTGGAGTCGCCGGTGTTCGTGGCGGTGGGGTCCGCGCTGGTCGGAATCGGCGCACTCGTGGTCACGGCCTCGGCGTTGGCGTCGCTCTCGCCGGTGGTCGCGTCCGGTGCCGCCGTCGGCGCGGGTCTCGGGGTCCTCTCGTTCGCGGGTGTCGGTCTGCTCGCTGGAGTGGCTACCGGTGCTCGGATCGAGGCCGGCCTCGGGGCATACCTCGGCACCGTTGCCGGGCTC
This sequence comes from Rhodococcus sp. 06-221-2, assembly GCF_002258365.1. Classification (NCBI taxonomy): domain Bacteria; kingdom Bacillati; phylum Actinomycetota; class Actinomycetes; order Mycobacteriales; family Nocardiaceae; genus Rhodococcus; species Rhodococcus sp. 06-221-2. Next base: position 156,973 of record NZ_NOYJ01000029.1, on the reverse strand, counting down.
GGATTGACCGTCGGAGGCGCTGTACTCGCACCTGTTGCCTCCGGCCGTGATCGCCGCGCTCTGGCGGCGGCGCGATCCGTCGCCGAGGGTGGTCGGGGTCCGCGCGGGGTCTCGGGGCCCGGCACCACGAGGTGGCATGCGGCAGCAGGCAGTGCGGGCGTAGTTGCCGGCGTACTGCTGGTGGTGGGGTCCCTGTTGCCGATTCTCGAAACCGACGCCGCAGGAACTGCGCCCACGATCCTGGCGACCCGCGTGGTGCTCATAGCGGGCTTTGTCTCGATTCTGGCCTCGGTGCCGCTGCTGTTCTCCGAGTTCGCTGCGGCGGCTCGTCCGTTCTTGTCCGTCTTCTGGCTCGCCGCGGTGTCGGCCGCGGCGGCCGTGTTGCAGTCGGTGGTGCTGGCCGAGGATCTCGCGGGCGTCGATACCGGGACGGGTGCTCTGCTGATCATCGCGGGCGTCGTGTTCGCGGCCGTCGCCGGACTGCTGGCCCTGTTCGCCGGATCGGCCGAGCGTGACGACGTCGACACGTCCGAGGATGCGGCCACTTACTTCCCGGTGCTGGGAACTGCGCTCGTCGGGGCCCTTCTACTGGCAGTCGGATTGGCCCTGCCCCTGTATCGAGGCAGCGATCTGACCGCGGCGACCATCACCGAGTTCCCGTGGGGTTGGGACACCTGGGGGCAGCTGCTGCTCGCTGTCGGCGTCGTCGTCGCCGCCCTCGTTGCCGCCCGGGCCCGCCCCGCGCGTGGCAGCGTTCTGCTCGCCGGCGCGGCCGTCGCGGGTGTCGTTCATCTCGCGTCGTGGCCACTGACGTCCGCTCGCGCAGCCGACCCGGAGATGGGGCCCGGTGTGGTGCCATCGGTCGCCGGAATCGTCGTTCTCGGTGTCGCGGCGGCACTTTCGGCTCGTCGCACCGATCGGTGACGCCGGTTTCACTGCGGCCGCAGCGGTGAGATAGACCACATAGCATCCATGCGCCCGATGCGCCGTCGGGGCACCTGGATAAAGTCCATGCTCAGACCCGCTCACACCCCTGGAGCGGGCGTCAACGTAGACGAGACGGTGAGCTGATGGATCTCTTCGAATACCAGGCGAAGGAATTGTTCGCCAAGCATGGCGTACCCACCTCCGCCGGTCGTGTCACCGACACGGTCGCCGGAGCAACACAGATTGCCGAAGAAATCGGCAAGCCAGTAATGGTCAAGGCGCAGGTCAAGGTCGGCGGCCGCGGCAAGGCCGGCGGCGTCAAGTACTCCAAGGACGTCGCAGCAGCAACCGAGAACGCCGAAGCGATTCTCGGACTCGACATCAAGGGCCATGTCGTCAAGAAGCTTCTCGTCGCAGAAGCCTCCGACATCGCCGAGGAGTACTACATCTCCTTCCTGCTCGATCGCACCAACCGCACCTACCTCGCGATGTGTTCGGTCGAAGGTGGAGTCGAGATCGAGGTGACGGCGGAGGAGAACCCCGACGCACTCGCACGTATCCCCGTCGACGCAGTCAAGGGCGTCGACCTCGCGTTCGCTCGTGAGATCGCCGAGAAGGGCAAGCTGCCCGCCGAGGTGCTCGACGCCGCTGCGGTGACCATCCAGAAGCTGTGGGAGGTCTTCATCAACGAAGACGCTCTCCTGGTCGAGGTCAACCCGCTGGTTCGCACCCCCGACGATCAGATCCTCGCCCTCGACGGCAAGGTCACGCTCGACGCCAATGCAGACTTCCGCCAGCCCGGCCACGCCGAGTTCGAGGACAAGGACGCAGCCGATCCCCTCGAGGCCAAGGCCAAGGAGAACGACCTCAACTACGTCAAGCTCGACGGACAGGTCGGCATCATCGGAAACGGTGCCGGACTGGTCATGTCGACCCTCGACGTGGTCGCATACGCAGGCGAGGCACACGGCGGCGTCAAGCCGGCCAACTTCCTCGACATCGGCGGCGGCGCTTCGGCCGAGGTCATGGCCGCAGGCCTCGACGTCATCCTCGGTGACGAGCAGGTCAAGAGCGTGTTCGTCAACGTCTTCGGTGGCATCACCGCGTGTGACGCAGTGGCCAACGGCATCGTCGGCGCGCTGAAGAAGCTGGGCGACGACGCCAACAAGCCGCTGGTCGTCCGTCTCGACGGCAACAAGGTCGAAGAGGGCCGCAAGATTCTCGCCGACGCCGCGCACCCGCTGGTGACGCTCGCCGGAACCATGGACGAGGGCGCCGACAAGGCCGCCGAGCTGGCAGCGAAGTAGAGGAAACAATGTCTATCTTTCTGAACAAGGACAACAAGGTCATCGTCCAGGGCATCACCGGCGGCGAAGGCACCAAGCACACCGCCCTGATGCTCAAGGCCGGCACCCAGGTCGTCGGTGGCGTCAACGCACGCAAGGCCGGAACCACGGTCAAGCACGTCGACGCGCAGGGCAACGACATCGAATTGCCGGTGTTCGCTTCGGTTTCCGAGGCCATGGAGAAGACCGGAGCCGACGTGTCCATCGCGTTCGTGCCGCCGGCATTCTCCAAGGACGCCATCGTCGAAGCGATCGACGCGGAGATCCCGCTGCTCGTCGTCATCACCGAGGGCATCCCCGTGCAGGACTCCGCATACGCGTGGGCCTACAACGTGGAGAAGGGCAAGAAGACCCGCATCATCGGGCCGAACTGCCCCGGAATCATCACTCCCGGTGAGGCATTGGTCGGCATCACGCCCGCCAACATCTCGGGAACCGGCCCCATCGGCCTGGTCTCCAAGAGTGGCACCCTGACCTACCAGATGATGTTCGAGCTCCGCGACTTCGGATTCTCGACGGCCATCGGCATCGGCGGCGACCCCGTCATCGGAACCACCCACATCGACGCCATCGAGGCGTTCGAGGCGGACCCCGACACCAAGATCATCGTCATGATCGGCGAGATCGGCGGCGACGCCGAAGAGCGTGCAGCCGACTACATCAAGGCCAACGTGACCAAGCCGGTCGTCGGCTACGTCGCAGGCTTCACCGCTCCCGAGGGCAAGACCATGGGCCACGCCGGCGCCATCGTCTCCGGCTCGCTGGGAACGGCACAGGCGAAGAAGGACGCACTCGAGGCCGCAGGCGTCAAGGTCGGCAAGACGCCGTCCGAGACCGCTGCCCTCGCGCGCGAAATCCTGGAATCGCTGTCTGTGAAGTAACTTTCAGTACGCGAAAGCCCGCCACCGATTCGGTGGCGGGCTTTTTCGTGCCCCAATCCCTTGTGCGCGTTTTGCGTACCTGAAGGTACGCAAAACGCGCACGACGTATGGGCAGCGCTATTCGGTCTCGAACTTGTCCACTCGCCACAGGACGAACACTGTCATCGCTCCGAACAGCGCCGCCGCGAGTGCGTAGTAGAGCGATTCGAAAGTTCCTGCAGCCCATGCCAGGACGATCGCGGACATCAGAAACAACGCGACTTTGAAGTACTCGAACCTCTTGCGTGTCATGTCTTGCCCTCCCGTTCGACGATGTCGCTGCCCATTCTTCCTGAAAAGTGTTGTGTTGCATAGTAATTGAAATTCACAGCGAAGGTAAAGGGGAGTCAATAGCTAAAGTAACGACATCATGTCACAATCTCTGTGACACCGTTCGGGGAGGGCTGATGTCGGAATTTCTGCACCGTCTGTATCGACAGGGGTGGCACGCGGACCCGGCTGTACGACCGGTCGGCCGGTTGATGATCGCGGCCATGGTGGTCTCGTGTCTGTATGCACTCGCCTCGGTGGCGCTGGCGAAGTCGCTGGCGGATTTCCAGATGCATCGACAGGGCATGGACGACGACTCCCTTCCGGCCTCGGCGAAAGCGATCGTCTACGGGGCCTACTCGCTGCGGGTGATCACTGTGGTCAGCCTGATCTTCGGCTACTCGTATCTTGTCCAGCGACTCTCCAGGCGCAGTCCATCCGAACATCGGCTCTTGTTGAGCTGGAGCATCTTCGGAGTTGCTGCCTACTCCTACCTGATCTTCACCCCGAATCTTCCGTGGACCCACGTGGTGCAAGCGGTTCAAATGGTCATCCTGCTGGCGGTCGCAGTGCTGCTGTTCACGCCTCGTGTGCGGGCCTACTTCGCGGGCGCGTCGGTGGACTAGATTGGCCCCGTGCACAACATCTTCACCACCGCCTTCGTGACGGTCCATCGGCTCTACATCAACAAGGTGGAGCGAAAGGGCCGCACCGAAGCGGAGGTCGACGAGATCGTCCGGTGGTTCACCGGGTTCGATCAAGCGACGCTGAAGGAACACCTCGAGGCCGAGACGACATTCGAGGACTTCTTCGCGGCGGCGAAGCTCAACCCGAACGCGACGCTGATCACCGGAGTTGTCTGCGGCATCCGCGTCGAGAACGTCGAAGATCCCCTGATGAAGAAAATCCGATTGCTGGACAAGCTGATCGACGAGCTGGCCAAGGGCAAGAAGATGGAGAAAATTCTGCGTGGGTGATCCCGTTAGAATCACGCTGAATCGAACTGTGGTCATTGCTTCGACGCGGGACTTCACTGTGCGTCATGACAACTACCGAAAATCGTGCACTCGCCAAGAACTGGCCCGACGCTCCCACCACTGCTGCCGGATGGATTTCCCGCGCAGGTGAAGTAGCGCAGCTGCTCGCTGTCGATGCCGTTGCCCGCGACAAGGGTCGTGAGCTTCCGTCCGCAGAGGTTCAGTTGCTCAAGGACGCCGGGCTCGTCACGCTGCTCGGTCCCGTCGAGCACGGTGGCGGCGGCCAGGATTGGCCCACGGCCTACCAGGTGATTCGCACCGTCTCGAAGGCTGATGGCTCGATCGGTCAGCTGCTGGGCTACCACCTTCTCTGGTTCTGGGCCGCGCGTCTGGTCGGTACCCCCGAGCAGATCGAGGCCGTCGAAGCCGATGCCACGAAGAACAAGTGGTTCTTCGGCGGTGCTGTCAATCCCCGCGACAACGACGTGTCGGTCACCGACGAGGGCGACACCATCGTGTTCGACGGTTCCAAGACGTTCTCCACCGGCAGTCGTGTCTCGGACGTGACCGTGCTCGAAGGTGCGCTCGAGGGCAGCACCGATCACGTGTTCGCAATCGTGCCGTCGAACATCGAGGGTCTGTCCTTCCACGACGACTGGGACAACATCGGCCAGCGTCAGACCGAAAGTGGCAGCGTCACGATCGACAAGGTTCGCGTCGACTGGGCAAGTGCAGCGGGGTTCGTGGACAAAGTGTTTCAGCCACGCGTCTACAACACCCTCAATGTTCCGACCATCCAGTTGGTGTTCGTCAACTTCTACCTCGGAATCGCGAGGGGTGCTCTCGAGGAAGCCGCGTCGTACACCAAGGACAAGACTCGCGCGTGGCTGCACAGCACGGTGGACAAGGCCGTCGACGAGCCGTACATCATCGACATCTACGGCGATCTGACTGCCAAACTGTGGGCCGTCGAGGCTCTGGCCGACGCAGTGGCGTTGGAAGGCCAGAAGATTCACGACAACGCGTGGAACGTCACCGCCGAGGAGCGCGGTGACCACGAGGTCCGGGTGGCCGCAGTCAAGGCTCGCGCCACCGAAGTCTCGCTCGAGATCACCTCGACCGTGTTCGAGGCCCTCGGTGCCCGCGCCACGGCCAGCAAGTACGGGTTCGATCGCTTCTGGCGCAACGTCCGTACCCACACCCTGCACGATCCGGTTGCCTACAAGCGACGCGAAGTCGGCCGCTGGGTGCTCACCGGGGAGCTGCCCGAGCCCACCTGGTACTCGTAGTCCCGACATCTCCGGCCCCGATCCGACCCCCGATTTCCGGATGAATGTGCCATCCACGCCATCTGAGTGCGTGGGTGGCACATTCATCCGATGAAGGATGACGCACACATGAGCACCGAAAAGATCGCCGACGCAATCAAGTTCGCATACTGGGTTCCCAACGTCTCGGGTGGCCTGGTCACCAGCACCATCGAGCAACGGACCAGTTGGGACTACGAGTACAACAAGAAGCTGGCGCAGACCGCCGAGAACAACGGCTTCGAGTACGCGCTCAGTCAGGTCCGTTACGAGGCGAGCTACGGGGCCGAGTTCCAGCACGAGTCGACGAGCTTCTCGCTCGCGTTGCTGTTGGCCACCGAACGTCTGAAAGTCATTGCCGCCGTGCATCCCGGGCTCTGGCAGCCTGCCGTATTGGCCAAGCTCGGCGCTACCGCGGACCACCTCTCGAACGGACGTTTTGCGGTCAACGTCGTCAGTGGTTGGTTCAAGGACGAGTTCACCCATCTCGGTGAGCCGTGGCTCGAGCACGACGAAAGATACCGTCGCAGCGCCGAATTCCTGCAGGTACTGCGCAAGATCTGGACCGAGGACGACGTGGATTTCCGGGGCGATTTCTATCGGATCCACGATTTCACGCTGAAGCCGAAGCCGCTCAACACCCCGGAACGGCCCAATCCTGAACTCTTCCAAGGTGGTAACTCGTCCGCCGCGCAGGAGAATGCCGGCCGGTACTCGGATTGGTACTTCAGCAACGGCAAGGATTTCGACGGCGTCACCGAGCAGCTCGACAACCTGCGTCGGGTCGCGCGCGATCACCGACGTGAGGTCAAGTTCGGGCTCAACGGATTCATCATCGCGCGAGACAGCGAGAAGGAAGCGCGAGATACGTTGCGAGAGATCATCGACAAGGCCAACAAGCCTGCCGTCGAGGGTTTCAGAGGTGCGGTGCAGCAGGCGGGCAATTCGACGGCCGACAAGAAGGGGATGTGGGCCGACTCGACGTTCGAGGACCTCGTTCAGTACAACGACGGGTTCAAGACGCAGTTGATCGGCACCCCGGAGCAGGTTGCCGAACGCATCGTCGCCTACCGACGCCTCGGCGTCGACCTCGTTCTCGGAGGCTTCCTGCACTTTCAGGAGGAAATCGAATACTTCGGAGGAAAGGTGCTGCCGCTGGTGCGGGAGCTCGAAGCGGCCGAATCGAACGACCACGAGTTGGTCACGTCCCACTGACCTGGAGTTCCTCGAGCGGTCGGGTCCGTGCAGTAGCGTGAGATCTCGGACCCGACCGACCTGGGTACGGCACTATCAGGATGAGGAGACGCGATGACCTACTCGCCCGGCAGCCCTGACAACGGGGGCTCCAACTCTGGTGGCTACGGCGGAGGCGGACCGTCCTACGGCCCCCCGTCCACGCCGAATCAGTCCACGCCGAATCAGCCGTCGTCGGGTGCCTACCCCCAGTCGGGTCAGAACCAGCCGTTCCACCAGCCGTCGGTATCCAACCCGTTCGGCCCGCCCGTGCCAGGAACCTCCGCACCGAGCGGGTCCGCGCCGGGCACGTCCGGGCACTCGACGAAGTCGTCCGGTGCCGGGCTCGCACAACTGCCGAAGATCCTGACCTTCGTGGTGCTCGGTCTCGGTATCGTCAACTTCCTGCTCGGCCTGCTCGATTTCGTCACCGCCGAAGTGTCGTCGTCCGAGCAACTGCCCAGCGGCATCCAGACCTCGTTCAGCACCAACTTCTTCGAGTCCGGCGGAAGTGCGGCGTCGATCGCGTTCCTGCTCGCCGCCGGTCTGATCGCAGGTGCGTCGCTGCTGCAGAAGGATGCCCGGAACCAGGCCGTGATCGCGGCACTGGCCATCGCCGGATTCCTGGTGCTCGTCTTCCAGTCGTTCAGCCTGCCCAGTGCCGAGGGCAACGAGTTCGCCAGCACCAGCAGTTCGCTCGGAATCGGCGCGATCCTGGTGCTCGTGTTGGGCTTCGTGCAAGCATCGGCCGCTGTGGTTGCGCTGCTGCTCGATGCAGGCATCGTCAAGGCTCCGGCACCCAAGCAGTCCGGCTTCGGGAACCAGGGTCAGCAGTCCGGTTACGGCCAGCAGAATCCGTACAACGCGCCGACGACGTCGTTCGGTGGACCGTCCGGACCGCAGAACTACAGCAACCCGCCGGCATACGGTCAGGCCCCGTCGAACACAGCAGGCTCGTCGAACTTCGGACAAGCGCCGAGTGGACAGACGTCCGGCCAGCACTCCTACGGTCCCGGCGCACAGTCGCCGTACGGCAATCAGCCTGCGCCGAACACCGGACCGCAGGGTGGCTATTCGCCGCCGCCCTACACCGGTCCGAGCGGTCCGCCCGCAGGGCAGGCGTACCCGCCGAACCAGTACCAGTACGGCAACCAGCCGTCCGGTTACGGTCAGCCGTCGAGCACACCCGACGAGTCCGAGTCGGGCTCACAGTCGACGCCGTACGGCGCACCGACTCAATCGTTCGGCGCGACTCCCGCGGAAGACGACAACAAGCGCGACTGATTTCGCACGTCACACTCGACTTCGCGGCGCGCCTGACCGGCGTGCCGCGTCGTTGATGCGAATCTCGTAGTGATGAGCGATCTATTGAACCGAGATACTCGACGCGCGGCCGCACGCAGTTCCCGTGTGAGCACCGGGCCTACGCCCGATCAGTCACGAACGCTCGCTGCAGTGGCCTTCAAAACCTCCGGGTTGGTGGTGGTCATCGCCACGACTCTGGTCCTGATCACCCTTGTCTCGGTCAACAGCGATCTCACCGGAACCCTCGGTGCCATCGCCGGTTCCTGGTTCGCGGTGCACCTGGTGCCGCTGAGTATCGGTGGCACGTCGATGGGCGTCGCCCCGATGCTTCCCACCCTCGTCGTCGCCTGGTCCGTCGCACGCACGGTTCACCACGCGGTGGACGAGACCACCGACCGCCGCATGGTCAGGTGGGTGTTCGCCGCGTCGATGGCCGGACCCCTCGCTTTCACGGCCATCGCTCTGGCCGTCGCCAAGGATGCGTCGACGGTCATCGGACTGTCGAGCCCCAACGCACTCGTCGCCTTCTCGTGGGTGGCCGGAGTGCACGCAGCGGCGTCGGGCACCGGCCTGATCCTCGCTCGCTGGGATGCCCTGGTGATCGATCGACATCTTCCAGATTGGGTACGCGCACTCGTTGCGCCGCTCGTGCGGTCCGTTGCGGTGCTGACGGCAGGCGGCGCCGCCATCGTGCTGTTGGCGCTGCTCGCTTCCTGGGACACCGCCGGTTCGCTGCTCGACAACGGACGCACCCTCGTCGGCATGCTGGGACTGACCGTGCTGTCGGTGCTGTACCTGCCGAACATCGTCCTCGGTGCCCTCGCCGTCGCGACGGGGTCCTCGGCGAGCTTCGGAGACGCAACGGTCAGCCTGTTCTCGACGACGGGCGGGCAGCTCCCGCCGCTTCCGATCCTCGCCGTCCTCCCCGAAGGATCCGCGCAGACGATCTGGATCGTCATGCTCGTCGTTCCCATCGCAGCGGGGCTACTCCTGGGACGCGACTGCGCGATCCGAAGCGTGGACGTCCAGGTCGCGGTCTCCTCGGTGTGGGCCGTCGCTGCAGTCATGGGAGCCCTCGCCGCGGTGTTCGGCTACGCCGCAGGCGGGAACCTGGGCACGTTCGGCACAGTCGAAGTCACCGTGTGGAGCTTCGCACTGCTGACCTTCGCCTGGCTCGGCGTCGTCGGATCCGCCTCGGCCGCCCTCGTCGTGTGGCGTCGAGCAGACCCGGAACCCGACCACGAACCCCACGACCGATCCGGTACCGAGCAGCCCGTGCCGGTGACCGTGCCCGCAGCAGAACTGGCCATTCGAGCGCCTTCGTCGGAACCGGACGAGGCTGTCGCGGACACCGTCGTCGAGGCCGAGGTCGTCGACGAGAAGCCGGTCGCGACAGTGGAAGCAGACGATCCGATCGCGGCAGACGCCGAATCCGAGGAACCGCTCGAAGCCGAGATCGTCGCTCCGCCCCCGGCCCAGGACGACGCGTCGAGCACTGCGGAGGACGGACCTGCCCGGTAGGGGCGCGGGTCGGAGCGACTAGGCTTTCTGCTGGCTCGAACGATCCCCTCGATACCTCAGGAGTAGTGCGCTGACTGCCTTGCGTGAGACACCCGCGCGGGTCGTCGTCCTCGCGTCGGGGACCGGCTCGCTCCTGCAGTCGCTCGTCGCCGCGACAACTGCCGAGGACTACCCGGCGCGCATCGTGGCCGTCGGAGTCGATCGAGAGTGCGCGGCCGCTCGTCATGCCGACGATGCCGCGATCCCACATTTTCGTATCGGCTTGCGAGACTTCGCCGGTCGGGCGGCCTGGGATGAGGCGCTCACCGACGCTGCACTGGGGTTCGAGCCCGATCTGATCGTCACCGCAGGGTTCATGAAGATCCTCGGTCCTCGATTTCTCGACGCGTTCGCCGGCCGGATCGTCAACACGCACCCCGCGCTGTTGCCGTCGTTCCCGGGTGCGCACGCCGTTCGGGACGCGCTGGACCACGGCGTGAAACTGACCGGTTCGACGGTGCATCTGGTCGATTCCGGCGTCGACACCGGGCCGATCCTGGCTCAGGAAGCCGTGCCCGTTCTCGACGGCGACGACGAAGCGGCATTGCACGAACGCATCAAGACTGTGGAACGACGGTTGCTGGTCGACGTGATCGCAGCGGTCGCAGCCAAAGGTGTCACCTCCGATGGACGAAAGGCTCAGATAATCCGATGAGTGAACGTAAAGCGGTGCGCCGCGCACTGGTCAGTGTCTACGACAAGACCGGACTGATCGAACTTGCGACCGGTTTGCATGCCGCGGGCGTCGCTCTGGTGTCCACCGGATCGACGGCGAGCAAGATCGCCGACGCCGGAATCCCGGTCACCAAGGTCGAGGACCTCACCGGATTCCCCGAAACCCTCGAGGGTCGCGTCAAGACGCTGCATCCTCGCGTCCATGCCGGGGTCCTTGCCGACACCCGCAAGCCCGACCACCTGGCTCAGCTGGACGAGCTGGGCATCGAGGCGTTCGAGCTCGTCGTGGTCAACCTGTACCCGTTCACCGAGACCGTCGCCAGCGGTGCGACGCCCGACGAATGCGTCGAGCAGATCGATATCGGCGGCCCGTCGATGGTGCGCGCCGCAGCCAAGAATCACCCGTCGGTCGCGGTTGTCGTCGATCCGAGCCGGTACGACGACGTACTCTCCGCTGTCTCCGGTGGCGGATTCACGCTCGCCGAGCGCACATCTCTTGCCGCGCAGGCATTTCAGCACACCGCGGCATACGACGTCGCAGTGGCGTCGTGGATGTCGAGCGTCCTGACTCCCGACACCGAGACGGTGTTTCCCGAGTGGATCGGCGGCACCTGGGACCGCTCCGCAGTACTTCGGTACGGCGAGAACCCGCACCAGAAGGCTGCCCTGTACGTCGACTCCTCCGCTGCTGCCGGCATCGCTCAGGCCGAGCAGCTGCACGGAAAAGAGATGTCGTACAACAACTTCACCGATTCGGATGCGGCCTGGCGGGCAGCGTTCGATCACTCGGAGCCCACCGTCGCGATCATCAAGCACGCCAACCCGTGCGGCATCGCCGTCGGCACCGACATCGCCGAGGCGCACCGAAAGGCGCATGCGTGCGATCCGGTGAGCGCCTACGGCGGCGTCATCGCGGCCAACCGTGAGGTCACCGTCGAGATGGCCGAGCAGGTCGCCGAGATCTTCACCGAGGTCATCATCGCGCCGTCCTACGCCGACGGCGCACTGGGAGTGCTGCAGCGCAAGAAGAACATTCGAGTTCTGCTCGCAGAAGCGCCGCCCACGTCGGGCGTCGAACTCAAGCCGATCTCCGGCGGGGCACTGCTGCAGCAGAGAGACGTCATCGACGCCGACGGCGACGATCCGGCCAACTGGACCCTGGCTGCGGGCGAACCCGCCGACGAGCAGACCCTCAAGGATCTCGAATTCGCTTGGCGCGCAGGACGAGCCGTCAAGTCCAACGCAATTCTGCTCGCTCACGACGGCGCGTCGGTCGGCGTCGGAATGGGCCAGGTCAACCGCGTCGACGCCGCCCACCTCGCGGTCCAGCGTGCCGGGGATCGCGTCGTCGGTTCGGTCGCGTCCTCCGATGCCTTCTTCCCGTTCCCTGACGGCTTGCAGGTCCTCATGACGGCGGGCGTCAAAGCCGTTGTGCAGCCCGGTGGTTCGGTCCGCGACAACGAAGTGATCGCTGCTGCCCAGGACGCGGGCGTGACGCTGTATCTGACGGGTTCGCGGCACTTCGCGCACTAGCTGCTCCGTCGAGATCGCAGTTGTGCAGCCTTTTACACCATTTCCGCTCGCATAACTGCGATCTCGACGATCTGTGGATGAACGAAACCATAATCCACAGATTGGCCTGCTGGCCGTTTCGAGGAGCTCGACCCTGCCAGGGTTGAGCGATGGGGATCGAGTCAGGACCGTTTCGTGGGTCGGTTGCAGTGCAGTCGGGAGCATTGAGTCGTCACCGACTGAGCCGCGACTATGTACGAGTGTTCCGTGACACGTATGTGCCCGCAGGAACCACCCTGGATGCGCGGACCCTGGCTGCGGCGGCATCTGTGTGCGTCGGCAACAGCGCAATTGTCGCGGGTACTTCGGCGGCCGCCGTACATGGCGCGCGATGGGTCGACGCCTCGGTGCCGCCCACTGTGCTTGCGCCGAAAAAATCACATCGAATACCAGGGCTGATCCTCCGGCGCGACTCGATCGAGCCTGGCGATGTGCTCGTGGTCGGCGGGGTGGCGGTGACGACCACCCCGGTACGGACCGCGTTCGATATCGGGCGATGGGTTCCGTCACCGCAGTCCGTGATCTTCCTCGATTCACTCATGGCCGCGACCGGCCTCGAGCGGGATGTGGTGAGTGCATTCGCGTCACTGCGTCCGAGGTGTCGGAGTATCCGGGTGCTGCTCGACGCCCTCGGTCGGGTGGATGGAGGTGCGGAATCGCCGCAGGAGACGCGCACCCGACTGTTGCTGATCGACGCTGGACTTCCGAAACCCACCACCCAGATCGACGTTCGAGATGCACGTGGTCGATTTGTCGCGCGGATCGACATGGGGTGGGAGAGGTGGCGTGTCGGGGTGGAATACGAGGGGGTGCAGCACTGGCTCGACGAGCGTCAGCGGACCCGCGACATCGAGCGGTACGAGGACTTGCAGCAGTGCGACTGGCATATCGTTCGGGTCAATTCCGAACAACTCCGCCGTCGTCCCGACGAAGTGGTCCGTCGAGTTCGGGCCAAGCTCCGTGAGGCAGGAGCACCGATCTAGCGAGATCGCAGTTGTGCAGGGGATTTGTCCAGTTCGGGTTGCATAAGTGCGAACTCGACGGAACCACAACGGACCACTAGATGGCAGCAATCGTCAAACGCTCGTAGCGTGGAGAAGTGACCTCCACCAAACCTGGCATCTCCACTCTCGGCGAACTCAAGGCATCCGGACATCGGCAGCGGTCGATCAAGGAAGAGCTCCGCGAAAATCTTTTGACGGCGTTGCGTGACGGCGAAGATCCGTGGCCGGGGATCGTCGGCTTCGGGTCGACGGTGCTGCCGCAATTCGAGCGCGCGATTCTGGCCGGTCATGACGTCGTTCTGCTGGGTGAGCGTGGGCAGGGCAAGACCCGTCTGCTGCGTACCCTCAACCTGCTCCTCGACGAGTGGGTGCCGGTGATCGCCGGTGCCGAACTGGGCGAGCATCCGTACGAGCCCATCACCCCTGCGAGCATTCGTAGAGCGAAGGAACTGGGCGACGACCTGCCCATCGAGTGGCGGCACCGCAGCGAGCGGTACGCAGAGAAGCTCGCGACCCCGGATACCTCGGTTGCCGACCTCGTCGGCGATGTCGATCCGGTGAAGGTCGCCGAGGGCCGCAGCTTGGGCGACCCGGAGACCATTCACTTCGGTCTCGTTCCGCGGAGTCACCGCGGCATCGTGGCCATCAACGAACTTCCCGACCTCGCCGAGCGCATCCAGGTGTCGCTGCTCAACGTCATGGAGGAGCGCGACATTCAGGTCCGCGGCTACACCCTGCGGCTCCCGCTCGACGTCATGTTGGTGGCCAGTGCCAACCCCGAGGACTACACCAATCGCGGACGCATCATCACTCCGCTCAAGGACCGCTTCGGTGCCGAGATCAGAACGCACTACCCGCTCGAGCTGGACGACGAGGTAGCCGTCATCGATCAGGAAGCGGACCTGCAGGCCGAGGTCCCGGCATACCTGCTCGAGGTGCTCGCTCGATTCACTCGGCTGCTGCGCGAATCGCCGTCGGTCGACCAGCGCTCCGGCGTCTCGGCACGATTCGCGATCGCCGCAGCCGAAACGATCGCTGCCGCAGCGGTTCACCGCGCCGCAATACTCGGCGAAGCAGACGCCGTGGCGCGGCCGGTGGACCTGGGAACGATCATCGAGGTGCTGCGCGGCAAGGTCGAGTTCGAGTCGGGCGAAGAAGGCCGCGAAATCGAGGTCCTCGAACACATGCTGCGACGCGCGACGGCGGATACCGTCCGGGCACACCTGGGTGGCCTGAACCTCGCGGCGTTGGTGACGGCCGTGGAGACCGGCGACCCGATCGTCACCGGCGATCGCATCACCGCCAAGGCGCTGCTCGACGAGCTGCCCGACGTGGCCGTGATCGGCGACATCACCGAGCGGTTGAAGGCGACCTCGGACGGCGAGAAGGCAGCCGCCGTCGAACTGGCACTCGAAGGTCTCTACCTCGCGCGGCGGATATCGAAGGACCCCGACGACGACGGCCAGACGGTGTACAGCTGATGCGTCGCTCCAGGTACGGGCGCTATCACGAGGGCCCGGATCCACTGGCTCCTCCCGTCGATCTGCGGGAGGCGCTGGATGCGATCGGCGAGGACGTCCTCGAGGGGGCGTCGCCTCGCCGGGCGTTGCAGGAGATGCTGCGGCGCGGAACGAAGAACATGCGCGGGCTCGACGACCTCGCGGCCCAGGCCGCCAAGCGTCGCCGAGATCTGTTGAAGCAGAACAACCTCGACGGCACGCTGCAGGAAGTGCGTGAGCTGCTGGACAAGGCGGTGCTCGAGGAGCGTAAGGCGTTGGCGCGTGCCCTCGACGACGATGCGCGGTTCCAGGAGATGCAGATCGGCGATCTGTCTCCGTCCACCGCCCAGGCGGTGCAGGAGCTCTCGGATTACGATTGGCGTTCGTCGGAGGGGCGCGAGAACTACGAGAAGATCAAGGATCTGCTCGGCCGCGAGATGCTCGATCAGCGATTCGCCGGCATGAAGCAGGCTCTCGAAGGTGCCACCGAGCAGGATCGTCAGGCCATCAGCGAGATGCTGAAGGACCTCAACGAACTGCTCGACGCCCACAACAAGGGCGAGAACACCGACGAGCAGTTCGACGAGTTCATGAACAAGCACGGTCAGCATTTCCCGGAGAATCCGAAGAATGTCGACGAGCTACTCGATTCACTGGCGGAAAGGGCTGCCGCCGCGCAGCGACTACGCAACTCTCTGACTCCCGAGCAGAGAGCCGAGTTGGATGCGTTGGCGCAGCAAGCCTTCGGTGACTCGAACCTGTTGAATCAGCTCGATCAACTCGATCAGAACCTGCAGCAGGCACGGCCCGGTGAGGACTGGGACGGTTCGCAGAATTTCCGCGGAGAGAACGGAATGGGACTCGGTGACGGTACCGGAGCGCTCCAGGACATTGCCGATCTCGAGAATTTGGGCAATCAGCTCTCGCAGCAGTACAACGGGGCGGCGCTGGACGATATCGACGCCGATGCCCTGCTGAAACAGCTCGGACCGGAGGCTGCTGCCGACGCCCGGATGCTCTCGGAGCTCGAAAAGGCGCTGCAGCAGCAGGGTTTCATGGACAAGGGTGCCGACGGTCAGTGGCGTCTGTCGCCCAAGGCCATGCGTCAGCTGGGGCAGTCGGCGTTGAAGGATGTCGCTGGAAAGCTGTCTCGACGCGGCGGCGAGCGAGATACTCGTAAGGCCGGCGCGATGGGTGAGCCGACGGGAGCGTCGCGCACCTGGGAATTCGGCGACACCGAACCGTGGGACGTGACCCGCACGGTCAACAACGCCGTCTTGCGTACGGCTGCACAGGGATCGGGCTTTCCGGTGCAGCTACAGGTGACGGATGTGGAGATCAGCGAGACCGAAACCCGGACGCAGGCTGCGGTGGCGTTGTTGGTCGACACGTCGTTCTCGATGGTGATGGACGGCCGCTGGGTGCCGATGAAGCGCACCGCATTGGCTCTTAATCACCTGGTGAGTACTCGTTTTCGCGGTGACGATCTGCAGCTGATCGGATTCGGCAGGCATGCACAGACTTTGACGGCCTCGGAGCTTGCCGGCCTGGACGGTGCCTACGATCAGGGCACCAATCTGCATCATGCGCTGATGCTCGCAGTGCGGCATCTGCGTCGTCATCCCAATGCGCAGCCGGTGGTCTTGATCGTCACCGACGGTGAACCGACGGCTCATCTGGAGCCGGACGGCCATGCGTATTTCGATTACCCGCCGTCGTCGAAGACGTTGGGTTTGACGGTGCGTGAGCTCGATACCGTCGCGAAACTCGGTGCACAGGTGACGATTTTCCGTCTCGGTGACGATCCCGGTCTGGCCCGGGTGGTCGACAAGATGGCCGAGCGGGTCGGCGGCAGGGTCATCGCGCCGGATCTGGACGGATTGGGTGCTGCGGTGGTGAGCGACTACCTCAAGCGTCGGCGATCGTAGTCACTTCTCTGCTGCCTTGATGTCCACCGAGACTCCGCCCCAGAAGGCGAGTCCGATGATGACCACTCGGGGCGCACCGGGGTGAAAGGCGCTCACGTGCTCGAATCCGCCCATGATCCCGGTGCCGCGGACCTCGACGCCGATGCCGGGCGGCACGGTGATCTCGATGCCGCCCATGATCGCGACGCAGTTGATCGTGGTTTCCTGGGCCGAGAATGTCGCTCGGCGTAGGTCGAGTTGCACTCCGCCCCAGAAAGCGAGCGCGTCGATGCGTGCGGCGACGGTCCATTCGCCTTTGCGAACCGATCCGCTCATGATCGCGATGGCCCGATCGGTCTGGGGCGCACCGGTCTGCGTCGTCTGCGGAGGTGGGGTGAGGGCCAGATCGTCGGTCAACAGGTCCAAGTCGCCGTATGTCTTCGCTCGGTACGCCGCGGCCGTCCGCTCGTCGTACTCGGTGACGGTCAGTTGACCGTTGGCGAACGCGTCGCTCAGCAGCTGCGCCACGAGGTTTCGATCGGCATCGGCAGCGCGCACCGTACTTCGATTTCGGTCGGGTAGTTGGTCGCTCACCGGTCGGACATTACCGGCGACCGGGTCAGGCCGCATTCAGGATTGCGCGATGACCCAGCGGCGACGCCAGCGTGATCTGCATGGTGGCGTAGACGGCAACCATGATGCAGGACTTGTCCTCGGCGTCCGGTCTGGTCCCGGTCCGCAGTTCGATCGTGACGGCCGTGTCGGTCTCGGTCACCGTCGCGTCGGCTCCGTAGCACTCGGGCGTGCCGGTGACGAAGTGCACCGCGATGGTGTTGGGGGAGACCTGGCTCCACGACTCGAACGGAGTGGTCGTCGCGCGAATCAGATCCGGGGTCGACTCGAACATCGTGCCGACGTCGCCGACGGGAACCTCGTGGGGGACGGGCGGCGCGCTCGGTTGCTGGACGAACCCGATGGGGGTGGTGGAGTTCGTTGTCGGTGTCGTCTCGTCGTCGTCACCGGCGGCGGTGCTACAGCCGGCCAAGAGCAGGCACAGCATGACACCTGCAGCGAGAAACCTCATGAACCCAAAGTAGCGCTGGGAGCTGAGGAGAACCTTTGTGTTCGTCTCATGCCAGCAGCACCGTGACGAGTGCGATGACGGGAATCGAGACCAGGGTCGTGACGAATGCCGTGTCGCGGGCAAGAACGACCCCTCGCTGGTAGCGGCTCGCGAAGACGAAGACGTTCTGCGCGGTGGGCAGCGCCGAGACGACGACGATGGCGAACAGGTCGTGCCCATCGAGGCCGAAGACGAATCGGGCCATCAGATACCCGAGCAGGGGCTGCAGCGCCATCTTGAACAGGGTCGCCAGAGCCACGTCTCGTCGCGGGCTGATGCCCTTCTGCAGCACCCGCGCGCCGTACAGCGACAGTCCGAACGCGAGCAGTGCACCCGGAACGGACAGGTTGCCGACGAGTTGGAACGGCTGCATGAGCGCCTCGGGGAGCTCGAATCCGGTGATCGACAGTACGAGACCCGCGGCCCCGGCCAGCACGATCGGGTTTCGGAACGGCGTCGTGACCGTCTTGAACAGGGAGACCTCGTCGATCTTGGTGGAGATGTCGAGGACTGTCACCGCGATCGGCGTGTAGATCATGATTTGGAACAGCAGCAGGGGAGCGACGAAGTTGGCGTCGCCCAGAACGAACACGGCGATCGGGATACCGAGGTTCGCGGCATTGACGTAGGAGCTCGCGAGTGCGCCGACGGTCGCGTCGGGCACGGCGCGTTTCAGCGCGAGCTTCGCGATGACGAAGTAGATGGCCCCGACGAGCAGCGCTGTGGAACCGGCGACGGCAAGAACGGGGGACAGGATGACCGACAGGTCCGAATTGGCCAACGTGACGAACAGCAGCGACGGCGTCGCCACGAAGAAGACCAGTCGGCTCAGAACGAACTGGCCGTGTTCGCCGAGGATTTTCAGATGGGCGAGCAGGTAGCCCAGTGCGATGACGACGAAGATGACGGTGAAGCCTTCGAGAACGCCGGACATCGTAGAACTGCTCGTTTCTTGCTAGGAACGACAGAAAGGCCACGTAGCCCAGGGCTACGTGGCCTTTCTCGAAAGCTGATTCAGCGGCTGGTGAACGGCAGCAATGCCATTTCACGAGCGTTCTTCACTGCGACAGCGACCTGGCGCTGCTGCTGCGGGGTGAGCCCGGTGACCCGGCGGCTACGGATCTTGCCGCGGTCGGAAATGAACTGACGAAGAAGGTTGATGTCCTTGTAGTCCACCGTGGTGACCTTGGCGGCGTTCAACGGGTTCTTCTTCGGTCGACGACCCGCCTCTGCGCGGACCTTCTTCGACGGTGCTCTCTTGACTGCCATCTCTACCTTTTCCCTTACCAGCTCGACTTGTGGACGCCTGGCAGCTCCCCGCGGTGAGCCATCTCGCGCATCTTCACGCGGGACAGCCCGAATTTCCGTAGGTAACCGCGCGGACGTCCATCCGCAGCGTCACGATTGCGCAATCGTACCGGACTCGAATCGCGTGGCAGACGCTGCAGTGCCGCCTGGGCCTCCGCGCGCTCGGAATCGCTGCTCGAGGGCTTGCGAATGATCTCTTTGAGCTCGGCGCGACGCGTTGCCCAGCGGGCGACGACGACCTTGCGTTGCTCGTTCTTCGCGATCTTCGATTTCTTGGCCACCGGTCAGCGCTCCTCTCGGAAATCGACGTGCTTGCGGACGACCGGGTCGTACTTTTTCATCACGAGTCGGTCGGGATCGTTCCGGCGGTTCTTGCGGGTGACGTAGGTGTAGCCGGTACCCGCGGTCGACTTGAGTTTGACGATGGGGCGGACGTCGGTGCTCTTGCCCATCAGATCTTCTCCCCACGTGCGCGGATCTTGGCCACCACGGCGTCGATGCCGTCGCGGTCGATGGTCTTGATGCCCTTGGCCGAGAGCGTGAGGGTGACGCGGCGTCCGAGGCTGGGGGCGTAGTAGGTCTTGCGCTGGATGTTGGGATCCCACCTGCGGCTGGTGCGCACGTGGGAGTGCGAGACCGACTTTCCGAAGCTGGGGGTGCGGCCGGTGACTTGGCAGTGCGCTGACATGAGCACTCCTTTCTTGCCGTTATGACAATCGTTTTCGACAAAGCGTTCAAGCGAATGTAGCGTGCATCCTCAGAGAATGACAATCGTTGTCGAGAAGAAAGGCGCTCGTGAACACATCACCGGACGATCGAACCCCGATGGTCCTCGTCTCCGGCTGGACCGGAGCCATGGACGCTGTCGTGACATCGCTGCTCGCGCCGGGAACTGTCGCAGTCCGCCACGACCTGAGCCGCGTCACCGAGGGCGTCGTACGCCGAACGTTGTTCGTCCTGGGTGAGAACCCGCGCGAGACGATCTTGGAACTGGCGCACGGCTGTGTCTCCTGCACGCTGCGCGAGGACCTGCTGCCGCTGTTGCGTGCACTGTCGACCCGCAGCAGTGTCGATCGCATCGTGCTCGTACTGGACCCTGCGCTCGAGCCCGAGGCGTTGTGCTGGGCGGTGGACAACGTCATCGTCGCCGACGTGGTGGGGCAGATCGACGGACCGGCCTCGAGGGACGTCCGTATCGAGGCCGTGATCGGCTGCCTCGACGCCGCAACCTGGTTGGCCGACGCCACCGGCGACGACACCTTGGCCGACCGCGGCATCGTCGCCAGCGGCGACGACGATCGAACCGTCGCGCAGTTGGTAGTAGGCCAGGTGGACTACTCCGACGCGCTCGTTGTCACCGCAGGTCCCGATGTCGACGCGTGGGAGCGCGCCCGGCTCGCGGCTGTCCTCGCGCGGTTGGCACCGAACGCACCCGTCGTCTGGGTTTCTCAGGACTCGATGGTCGACGGCCCAGCAGTTCTCGCGTCCGTTCCCTTCGATGCCCGGCGCGGTGAGATCACGGACGCTCACTCGCCGCTGCTGCGCGGCCAGCCGCCCTTGTCCGTCGACTGCGGAGTCGCACTCGTGGAGTTCACCGCAACTCGGCCGTTCCATCCCGAACGACTGCACGAGGCCATCGACGTGTTGCTCGACGGCGTCGTCACCGCTCGCGGACGGGCATGGGTGGCCACGCAACCCGACGAAGCGCTGTGGATCGAATCGGCCGGCGGCGGACTACGGGTGGCGAGCGCCGGAAAGTGGCTTGCGGCAATGACTCCGGTGGAACAGGATCGCGTCGACACCACCAGGCGAGCGATGGCTGCGCTGCGGTGGGACGAGCACTTCGGTGATCGAGACACGTCGTTGGTGATCTTGGTACATCAGGCCGACCCCACCGAGATCGACCGAACTCTGCAGTGGGCGTTGGTGTCCGACGACGAGATGACCGATCCCGCTCAGTGGGCCACGTGGACCGACCCGTTCGGCCAATGGCACGAAGACCCCTGCGAGAGCAGCGAATCCCCGTACGCAGACCAGTCACGAGAGGCAACAGAATGAAGCCAGGCATCCACCCCGATTACCATCCGGTGGTGTTCCAGGACTCGAGCACCGGGAACAAGTTCCTCACTCGATCCACCGTCACGTCCGCCCGCGAGACCGAGTGGGAAGACGGCAACACCTACCCCCTGATCGTCGTCGACGTCTCGTCCGAATCGCACCCCTTCTGGACCGGGGCGACACGCGTCATGGACACCCAGGGACGCGTCGAGAAGTTCGAGAAGCGCTACGGCCGTCGAAGCCGAAAGGAGGCGTGAGACATGGCTGTTCCGAAGAGAAAGATGTCGCGTTCCAACACGCGTAGCCGACGGGCACAGTGGAAGGCCGTCGCCCCGGATCTGGTGACGGTGCGTTTTCAGGGTCGAGAGTTCAGAGTGCCGCGCAGGTTGGTCAAAGCAGTTCAGACCGGCGTCTACGACCCGAGCTGACTGCCCCCCTCGTGCGCGTTGTGCGCCCTTCCAGGTACGCACAACGCGCACGAGGGCGGAGCCCGGTACGTTTGCTCGATGGACGGAACAGAACCTTCGTCGAAGGACGTCAAGCGATGGCGGCAGTACCTCGCCGACGAGCGGGCCGAGGCCGCCGTCTATCGCGACCTGGCGGGTAGGCGCAGCGGTGAGGAACGCGACATTCTGCTCGAGTTGGCCGACGCGGAAGGCCGCCACGAACAGCATTGGCGCAATCTGCTCGGCGATCGCGTCGGGATGCCACTCAAAGGCGACATTCGTACCCGGATCCTCGGCGTGCTGGCGCGCCGCTTCGGATCGGTGTTCGTGCTCGCCCTCGCGCAACGCGCCGAGACCCGCTCGCCCTACGCGACCGACGCGGATGCCACCGACGCCATGACGGCCGACGAGCAAATCCACGCCGAGGTCATCCGGGCATTGGCTGCCCGCGGCCGTAATCGACTCTCGGGAACCTTCCGCGCTGCGGTGTTCGGTGCCAACGACGGCTTGGTCAGCAACCTCGCCCTGGTGCTCGGCATCAGCGGATCCGGAGTGTCCAACCAGATCGTGTTGGTCACCGGACTCGCCGGCCTGCTCGCCGGCGCGCTGTCGATGGGAGCAGGCGAATACGTCTCGGTGCGCTCACAACGCGAACTGCTCGAGGCATCGTCGCCCGACAGCGCCGCGAATGAGGCCGTTCAACACCTCGACGTCGACGCCAACGAACTCGCCCTCGTCTACCGCGCTCGCGGAATGACCCACGAGGAAGCCGACGCGAAAGCCGCGGACGTCATCCGACTGCTCCCCGCCGTCGAAGAACCGGCCACCGACATCGACGAGCACGAATCCATCGGAACCGGACTCGGTGCCGCCGCAGCGAGCTTCTGTTTCTTCGCCTCCGGTGCCGTCATCCCGGTGTTGCCGTACCTGTTCGGTCTCGAAGGCTATGTCGCCCTTGCCGTTGCAGCGGTGCTCGTCGGACTGGCGCTGATCTGTACGGGCCTGATCGTCGGACTACTCAGCGGCGGTCCGCCCGTCAAGCGCGCACTGCGACAACTCGCCATCGGATACGGCGCGGCCGGGGCGACGTATCTACTGGGACTCGCATTCGGTGGGGGCGTGTAGGTTTCGCTTTTTGGGACGGAATGCACAATAGCGACGCACATCGACGGGATCCCGTCCGAGCGGCGCACTTCTGTGCATTCTGTCCCGTCTCCCATCCTCGCCGTCGAATTAATTAGCTCGCGTCGGAGACTTTCAGCTCGATAGGGTCATCGCCATGCGCGCCACTTGTCTGCCCTGCGCGGATCTCGACACGAGAGTCCGTCCGAGCATTGTGCTGCGCGCTTATTCATCCGAGCTGTGTGCTGCTCTCACCGGCAAACAGCGACCCATCGAATAGCTCTCTCTCTCGACGAGGGGGCAGAAAGGAACATCATGCCCCCGAACAAGGTGGGCTTACGGCTGCTCAGCTGGGCGTCACAGCTCGAGGACAAGACGCTCGAGCAGGCTCGCGAAACAGCATCGATGCCGTTCGTGCATCCGCACGTCGCTCTGATGCCCGACGCGCACAGCGGCATGGGAAGTGCTGTAGGAACAGTCATTCCGACGTTGGGCGCTGTCATTCCGGCTGCCGTCGGTGTCGACATCGGATGTGGAATGATCGGTGTCCGAACAGAATTCACCCTTGATGACCTCGACGGACGGAACCTGAAGGATTTGCGACTCGCCATCGAGGCCAGCATCCCCCTCTCGCCCGGCAACTACAACGTCGGTGTCGATCGATGGCAGTTCACTGCGCCAAAGCTGCTCGAACTCGATGAGTTGGCGGCCAGGGACGGTGTAGAGCTGAACCACTCACCGCAGTGGCGGGAGCAGCTCGGTTCGTTAGGCGGCGGCAATCACTTTGCCGAGTTGTGCCTCGACGAGACCGATCAGGTGTGGCTGTTTCTGCACAGTGGGTCGAGGGGCGTGGGGAACAAGATCGCGAAGAAGCACATCGCGATTGCGCAGCGTCTGTGTGCGCAGTGGTGGATCTCGTTGCCCAACAAAGACTTGGCGTACCTGCCCGAGAGCTCTCGTGAATTCGGGCAGTACATCAGAGATCTGAAGTGGGCGCAGCGGTTCGCGTACCTGAACCGGGCCGAGATGATGGACCGGTTCGGCGCGGTATTTGCCGAATGGATGGGAACGGACAACCACCGCGAGGTCGAGCGGATCAATTGCCACCACAACTACACGGTGAAGGAAACGCACTTCGGCAAGGACGTGTGGCTCACCCGTAAAGGTGCGGTGGACGCACACGAGGGTGTGAAGGCGATCATCCCGGGGTCGATGGGGACGCGTTCGTACGTGGTCGCCGGTAAGGGTTCCAAGGCCGGCCTGTGCTCGGCACCCCACGGTGCCGGTCGACAGTTCTCTCGGACCGAGGCCAGGAAGCGGTTCACCCACGAGAACTTGCAGGAGCGGATGAAGGGGATCGAGTTTCGCGACAGTGCCGACTTCATCGACGAGATTCCCGACGCCTACAAGTCCATCGATGTCGTGATGGAGGACGCCTGCGACCTGGTGAGCGTCGAGCACGAGCTACGTCAGATCCTCAACGTCAAGGGGACCTGAGGGCGCAGGGGCCTGCTGAACGACGAAGGACGCGCACCGAGATGTTCTCGGTGCGCGTCCTTCGTGGCGTTAGGGGCGGAGAAGACTCACTCCTCTTCGGGGCACGAGAAGGTGATGGTCACGTTGCTGCGGTCGATGGGCGCGAAGTACACCGAGCGCAGGGCCGTCGCTGTGCGATCTGCGTCGTCGCACCCGTTGATGGGTCCATCGCGCTTGATCAGCATCAGGTTGCCGCTGTCCTTGATGATTGCTCGCGCGGCGGAGATCGACTTGCCCTCGATCTTGTCCTTGAAATCGGGCACGTCGGCGGCCTGCGCCAGCGGGGCGAATCCGACCGCACAGGCAATGGACAGTGCAGCTACGGTCAACGACTTCTTCAGCATGACTTCTCCTCGGTTTTCAACTGTTGGCTCCCGTTGACTGGCTGCAGCCACGGGGGCGCGTGCAATCACCGGAGGTGTATAACTCACGTCGAACTTCAGCCAACGGGCGCTGACCTCAAGTTTCGTGCTCACAGTAGCAGTGCGTACGGCCGTCGGCGCGCTGGTTGTCCACCGAATGGGCAAGTAAATTGTCGCGATTGTCTACTCGGATAGGTCTGGAGCTCTGACTGGCGCTCGTGTGCCTGGATATCTACCGATCTTTACCGCAGTGTTGCGTGAGGTTGCGGCCTTTCGGAACCGCCGTTGTCCTTGGTCCGGTGGGGGCCTTCGTTCTCGACGGGATTGTCCTCGTTCGTCCTGTTGTGCCTCGCTGTTCTCCGTCTGTTCACCTGTAATGCGCTCTTCTGTTCAGCGCCCGAGAGGGCTCGGCGGTCACCATCGATTCATGACGCTCAATCCCGCAGGCGAGACCGTCGCGACCGGAATTCCGGGCACGCTCGCCGAGAACATGACGATGGCCGAGCAGCATGACTGGCATCGGTCGTTCCTGCGGCGACACCCGGTGAGTCGACGTAACTTCCTGGTGGGTGCCGCAGCGACGGCAGCCGCGGTGGGCGTCGGTAATTCGGCGTTCACTCGCACCGCCTATGCGCAGGACGCTCCGCTGGCGGTGGCCGGTCGACACATGGGCTTCGGCAACGATCCGGCGACCCAGTTGCGATTCTCCGCTCAGCTTTCCCGTAATCCCGGCATCACCGGTGTCTTTCTCGATCACGGCCCGACGCCTGCACTGGGAGCCACGACCTCCGCCGAGGTGCGCAACCTCGTCAGCCAAGTTCCGCAGACCGATGGCGGCATCCTGTCGGCCGAGCAGTACTACGTGCACGTGCCCGTCGACAATCTGACGCCCAAGCTGCCGCACTACTACCGATGGCGTACCGCGGACGGTTTCGTCAGCGACATTCGCAGCGCATCTCCCGCGCTGCCGACCGGACGCATTGCCCCGTTCCGTTTCACCATGATGGGGGACCAAGGGGTCGACGAGACCCCCTCGCAGCCAGCGGGTCTGGTCGCCGGTGACTACGACGACCTGTATTACAAGGCCGACAACGAACCGACGGTCAAGCACGCGCGCAACATCAATCGTCAGATCGAGGCGTCGCGTCCGGACTTCCACATTCTTGCCGGCGATATCGCCTACGCGGATCCGTCGGGTGCCGGTCTGCCACCGCAGTTCGCGGGCCACGGCAAGACGCCACCGAAGGGATTCGACAAGTTCAATCCCTTCGTCTGGGATGGCTATTTTCAGGCCATCGAGGCCAGCGCATCGACTGCACCGTGGTTGTTCGCCACCGGCAATCACGACATGGAGGCGCTGTACAGCCCGAACGGATACGGCGGCCACGCTGCACGTCTAGATCAGCCCAGCACTGGCCCGAAGGGGTGCCCGTCGGCGTATTCGTTCGTGTACGGCAACACTGCGGTGCTCTCGCTCGACGCCAACGACGTCAGTTACGAGATCAAGGCCAACACCGGCTACAGCGGCGGAGCCCAGAACACCTGGGTGGAGCAGACTCTCGCCAAGTATCGGGCAGACCCGAACATCGACTTCATCGTCTGCTTCTTTCATCACTGCGCCTACTCGACCACGTCGACGCATGCGAGCGACGGCGGCGTACGTGACGCGTGGGTATCGCTGTTCGACAAGTACGAGGTCGACGTGGTGCTCCAGGCGCATAACCACGTGTTCGAGCGCACCGATCCGATCCGCTCCAACCGTGCGACGCGGGTCGCCGGCGACAACGCCACGGTTCGCGGAAAGACCGACGGCACCGTGTATTACACCGTCGGCGGAGGTGGCCGTCCGCGTTACACGTTCCAGGACGGCGAGGGCGTCAGCTACCGGGGCCACGAATTGCCGGACACGGCTGTTCCGAACAGCTACGTATGGGCACCCGACGGCACCAAGTCGGCCGAGTCCATCACGTGGTCGCGAGTGAGATTCCTGAACTACTCGTTCGTCAGAGTCGATGTGGTGCCGGGTATTCCGGGTATCAAGGCCAGCACGATGTCCATCGGAGCGATCGACGAATACGGCAACGAATTCGATCGCCTCACCTTCGAGCGCGACATCGCGGTGGGCCCGATCTTCGGTTCCTCCTGAGCGCCCACGTGAGTGGAACTTCGACCCCTGCTACGAACTTCCACTCACGTGCGGCGCAGCCGCTCTACAGCCACTTCTGACGTTTGAACACCACGTAGAGCGCGCTGGAGCAGATCACCATGGCGACCAGCGCCAGTGGATAACCCAAGTGCCACTTCAGTTCCGGCATGTCCTCGAAGTTCATGCCGTAGATCGCGGCGATGAGCGAGGGCGCGAAAAGTATTGCACCCCAGGATGAAATGCGCTTGACCTGTTCGTTCTGCTCCAGGCTTACCTGCGTCATGTTCCGCATCTCTTCGTTCTGCTGCTGCGCCACCATGGTGGAGTGCACCGTCATCGCGTTCTGCAGGTTGGATCGGAACGACTCGATGCGGTCGGAGACGCGGATTGCGTGGTCCAGCACGTCCCTAAGATTTCGCTGCAGTTCGACGTCGACGTGATACTTGTCGGACCCGCGCTTGAGGGATTCGATCATCTCCACCAGAGGCTTTGCAGCACGGTCGAATTCGGAAACCTCACGCAGCAGTGAGTAGATGCGCCGCGATACGCTGGGATCGCCGGTGAACAGCTGATCCTCGATTTCGTCGATGTCGGTCTGCAGTCCTTTCACCACGGGGACGTACTCGTCGACCACTTGGTCGAGGATTCCGTACAGAATGGCTTCGGGTCCGAGCGCGAGCAACTCGGGCGATTCCTCCAGCCGGTGGCGGACGAGGCCGAGTTCGGGTGATTCGGCGTGACGGATCGTGACGACGAAATCGGCTCCGAGAAAAATGTGCAATTCACCGAATTCGACCTTTTCGGTCTCGTCGATGTATCGGGCGGGCCGCAGCACGACGAACAGTTGCTCGGCGTAGCGTTCGAGCTTCGGCCGCTGATGTGCCGCGATGGCATCCTCGACGGCGAGTCGGTGAAGCCCGAATTCCGTAGCTACCGCGTTGATTTCGCTGATCTCGGGACGGTACAGGCCGAACCACGCCATGCCGTGGCGGTCACGCATGCACTCGAACGTGATGTCGAGACTCTCCGGATTTGCGGTCCGCTTTCCCTCGACGTAGACGGCATTGTCGACGATCGGCACTTCGGGTCACCTCGGTTCGAGAACTTCGAATGTGCCGGACGGCACCCGATCGAGACTATCGCCTGAAACAATGGGGCGATGCAGCAGCAAGTTCATTTCACCACTCTGGCCACTGCGGATCTCGATGCAGCCCGAACGTTCTACTGCGACGGGCTGGGGTGGACGCCGTTGCTCGACGTTCCTGGCGAAATCCTGTTCTTCCAGATCGGGCCCTGTGCGGTGCTCGGTCTGTACGACGCCACCGCGTTCGACGGGGATCTGGGACGGCCGCCGCGCGAGCACGACCTCGGCTCGGTCACGTTGGCGCACAACGTGGACGACGCGGCAGCCGTCGACGCGATGTTCGCGGCCACTCTCGCGGCGGGCGCGACACCGATCAAGACACCTCAGCGAACATCGTTCGGTGGCTATCACGCCCACATCGCCGACCCCAACGGAGTCATCTGGGAAATCTGCCACAACCCCGGTTGGAGCGTCGACGACGACGGGACGGTTCGGCTGACTTAGCCGGCACCGACTATCAGTAGGAGGGCGGCGTTCTCGCTGACCTTGTCACCGGCTTGAAAGTTGGTTCCGACGACCGTCGCGTCGGGACGGTCGTAGTCGGAGCTGACGTCGGAGAAGCCTGCATCCGACAACGCCTGCACCGCGTCCGATTCGGTCATTCCGGCCACTGCGGGAAGCGTCGCGCGGTCGGGTGCTGCGTCGGCGATAGCGCCGCCGCCGAGGGTCAGTGCCCCAGCCACTGCGAGGGTGGCGATCGTCTTCTTGAATCCGATACCCATGTCTTCGTCCTTACTCGTCGGCGCTCTCTGACAACGCAACCGTGCTCCTGGAGGCTGTGACAGCGTTTCGACGTTGCTGTGAAGCAGCTGTCAGTCGCATGACATGCTCGTTCGGTGCTTCTCGACCTCCTCGGATACATCGGTATCGCAGTCTTCGCGGCGTCGGGTGCACTGGTCGGGGTATATCGACGACTCGACTTGTTCGGGGTCTGCGTCGTCGGAATCACGACGGGCATCGGGGGCGGCATCGTTCGCGATGTGCTGCTCGGTATCCATCCACCGACGTCGCTGGACACCTGGCCGAACGTCACCGTCGGGTTCTTCGCCTCGCTGGTGGTGTTCGTCGCGCATCGGCAGATGGGCAAGGTGCGCCGGGGTGTGCTCGTGCTCGACGCGTTCGGGATGGGCTTGTTCGCCTCGACGGGCGCGACGATCGCCCTGAGTGTCGGCGGTAGTGCCCTGTCCGGAGCGCTCATCGGGACGACGACGGCCGTAGCCGGTGGCGTCATCCGGGACGTCCTCGTCAACGACGTTCCCCTGCTGCTGCACCGCGACCTGTATGCCCTACCTGCGCTGCTCGGCGCGACGGCCGTCGTGGTGGCCGAGGCGCTCACTCTGCCGGAGAACGTCGGGTTGGTCGCGGGGACGATACTGGCGACCGGCCTGAGATTGCTCGCTCTGTGGCGTAAATGGAATCTGCCGCAGGCTCGGAACCTACCTACGTTGTGAGCTTCGACTGCCGGAGCGCGTACCGACCGACCACCCCTCTCAGCCGTGTCTCAGTCGACCAGGACAAACTGTACCGATGCGGATACTGGTGGTCGACGACGATCGAGCGGTGCGCGAATCGCTGCGCAGATCGCTCACGTTCAACGGGTACACCGTGGACCTGGCGGTCGACGGCCTCGATGCCCTGGAACAGGTAGCTGCGGCGCGTCCCGATGCGTTGGTGCTCGATGTGATGATGCCGCGTCTCGACGGCCTCGAGGTGTGTCGGCGATTGCGCAGCGTGGGCGACGACCTACCGATCCTGGTGCTGACGGCGCGTGATTCGGTGTCCGAGCGCGTAGCCGGTCTCGACGCCGGTGCCGACGACTACCTGCCCAAGCCGTTCGCGCTCGAGGAGCTCCTGGCTCGGCTGCGGGCATTGTTGCGGCGCACAGCGATGGAAGCCGGCATCGACTCGGAGACCATGACGTTCGCGGACCTGTCGTTGGACCCGGTCACCCGTGAGGTCTCGCGCGGCGAGCGTTCGATCAGCCTCACCAGGACCGAGTTCTCGTTGCTCGAGATGCTCATGACCAATCCGCGCCGAGTGCTCACCAGAAGTCGCATTCTCGAAGAGGTCTGGGGCTACGACTTCCCGACTTCCGGCAACGCGCTCGAGGTGTACGTCGGGTATCTGCGGCGCAAGACCGAGGCCGAAGGGGAGTCGCGGCTGATCCATACCGTTCGCGGTGTCGGATACGTCCTGCGCGAGACGCCCCCGTGATAGGCAGTTCGTTCGGGCGCAAGACGCCCGACGGTGTCGCACTTCCGCCGGCACCGATGCGGCCACCGACGCCGTTGACGAGATCGGTGTCGCTGCGGTGGCGGGTGACGCTGTTGGCTGCGTCCGTCGTGGCGATCGCGGTGGCCGTCATGGCCATCGCTGCCTACACCGTGGTCTCGCGCGCGCTGTACGGCGACGTGGACACGCAGTTGCGTTCTCGCGCATCGGCATTGGCGGAATCGGACCTGGTGTCCTACGACCCACGGTTCGTGGCCGGTGCCACGCTGTACAGCACCGATGTCAGTGTGGCGTTGATCTACCCCGACATGACCAGCTACAACCCGCCCGGGCCCAAGGTGCCCGTCGGCGATTCGGAACTTGCTGTGGTGCGCGGAGAGCAGGCTTCGTCGCTGCGTACACTCGACGATCAGCGGGTGCTGGCACTGCGTACCAAGGACGGCAGCACCCTGATCGTGGCGCAGCGACTGCTGCCCACCGGAGAAGTGCTGGATCGTTTGGCGTGGGTTCTGCTGATCGTGGGTGCCTGTGGTGTCGTGCTGGCGGCGGGTGCGGGCATGGCCGTGGCGCGCACCGGTTTACGGCCTATCGCACGATTGACTGCGGCCGCTGAGCGAGTGGCGCGTACCGACGATCTGACGCCTATCCCGGTGACGGGCGACGACGAATTGGCCCGGTTGACCGAGAGTTTCAACACGATGCTCCGCGCGCTGGCCGAATCTCGGGGCAGGCAGAGCAGATTGGTCGCCGACGCCGGGCACGAACTTCGAACGCCGTTGACGTCGCTGCGCACCAACATGGAACTGTTGATCGCGGCCGGGCGTCCGGGTGCACCGTCCATTCCCGACGAGGACATGGCAGAACTGCGAACCGACGTGGTGGCGCAAATCCAGGAATTGTCCACGCTGGTGGGTGATCTGGTGGACCTTGCACGCGAGGACGCACCCGAGACGGTGTTCGAGCGGGTCGACCTGGCCGATGCCGTCGAGCGCAGCCTCGAACGAGCTCGCAGGCGTCGCAACGAGATCGACTTCGATGCCACGCTCATGCCGTGGTTCGTCTACGGAGATCAGGCGGGCCTATCGAGGGCAGTGCTCAATGTGCTCGACAACGCGGCCAAGTGGAGCCCCAGCGGCGGAGAAGTCCGAATTGCCATGCGGCAGATCGGTGAAGGCCTGCTCGAGTTGACGGTGGACGACGCGGGCCCCGGCATTCCGGAGGAAGACCGCGAACTCGTCTTCGAGCGTTTCTATCGCTCGACGGCATCGCGTTCGATGCCCGGATCCGGTCTGGGACTTGCCATCGTGCGACAGGTGGTCGTCAAACACGGCGGCACGATTGCCGTCGAGGTGTCCGAGCGGGGTGGAGCTCTCATTCGAATCGTGTTGCCCGGTGAGGGTGCCGCGGACCACGAGACACTCTCGGCAAACTGATAGGCGAGTCTCAGCGCGCTCTCAGTACCGCCCTGCACAGTGAGTAGCAAGAAGGCGGGCGACCTCGAAGCCGAGGTCTCTATCGAAGGAAGCAACAGCGATGAGCGACGACCGTAACGAACCAGAACAGCCCGGACGGGATGCCGGTGCACAGCATCATCCTGCGGACCGGGCTTCACACGGCGGCGAGCACGATCCCTCGACTCAGCACCAGCCCACCCAGCAGCAGCCGGCTCAGCAGCCCACCCAGCAGAATCCGACGCAGCAGAATCCCACGCAGCAGTTCCCGCCCCAGCAGGCGCATCCCCAGCAGAGCTACCCGCAGCAGTACGCGGGCTACGGGCAGAATCAGTACCAACCCGGCTACGGCCCCTATGGCCAGCACAGCGACTCGCAGGCCGGTCAGCACAACCCGGGCCAGCATGCGCAGCCCCAACAGGTTGCGCCGCAACCGCATTCGACATCCGGCACCGTCAAGTCCCGGCCGGGTCGGTCTGCTCTGGTGGCCGGAGCGATTGCTCTCGTTCTCGTGGGCGGCGGAATCGGCGGCGCTGTCGGTGCCATCGCGACCAACAACGCCAACGGCAACAACGCCGGTGTCACCAATTCGTTGAACTCACCGATCACCGCCGCTCAGCCGGCCGCCAATTTCCCCGACGGTTCCGTTCAGGCCGTCGCGAACAAGGTGTTGCCCAGTGTCGTGCAGATTCAGGTGAAGGGCTCGCAGCAGGAAGGTGAGGGCTCCGGCGTCATCCTCAGCAGTGACGGTCTGATCCTGACGAACAACCACGTGGCCACCGGCGCAGGGGCCAACGGCAAGCTGACCGTCGCGTTCGCCGACGGGTCGGTGGCCGACGCGACCATCGTCGGTGCCGACTCCGTCTCGGACATGGCCGTCATCAAAGCCGAAGGAAAGACGAATTTGACGCCGATCGAGTTGGGCAGCTCGTCCAACCTCGAGGTCGGCCAGCAGGTCGTCGCCATCGGCTCGCCTCTGGGCCTGGCCGGTACCGTCACCACCGGCATCGTTTCCTCGCTCAACCGCCCGGTATCGACGTCCGGTGAGTCCGGCAACCAGAACTCGGTGATCGACGCCATTCAGACCGACGCGGCCATCAACCCCGGCAACTCCGGTGGCGCTCTCGTCAACACCGATGGCCAGTTGATCGGCATCAACACCGCCATCGCCACTCTCGGCGGTAGTGAGGGCTCCGGCGCGCAGAGCGGCTCGATCGGTCTCGGATTCGCGATCCCGGTCGATCAGGCCAAGCGGATCGCCGACGAGCTGACCACCACCGGAAAGGCCACCCAAGCGATGATCGGTGTGCAGGTGCCGTCCAAGGACGATGCCAACGGCGCAACCGTCGTCGAGGTCACCGAGGGTGGCCCGGCTGCGGCGGCAGGCATTCCGAAGGGCGCGGTCATCACCAAGGTCGACGATCGGATCGTCGCCAGCGGTGACGCGTTGATCGCGGCAGTGCGCTCGCATGCACCCGGCGATTCGGTGAAGATCACCTACACGGACGGTGGCAGCGAGAAGACCGTCGACGTGACGCTGGGCACGGCCGAGCCGGCTGCGGCACCCGCCGCGCAGGTCCCGTCACTGCAGATCCCGTCGTTCCCGGGCGGTCGCTGATGCTCAGGGAAGCCGGTAGGCACGGAACCATTGCAACTATTTACGCACAGCGTGAGCCGGGTACGGGCCTTACTACTACGGTGAGCGGTATGGAACTCGACGCACCTTTGGCCGGCCGCGCGTTGGTCGTCATCGTGGACGACCGCACTGCTCACAGCAACGAGAAGGATTCGACGGGTCCGCTGGTGACCGAACTGTTGACCGAGGCCGGTTTCTTGGTCGACGGTGTGGTGGCAGTGACGGCCGACGAAGTGGACGTGCGGAACGCGCTGAACACCGCGGTGATCGGCGGTGTCGATCTGGTGGTGTCCGTCGGCGGCACGGGTGTCTCGCCTCGCGACGTCACTCCCGACGTCACGGCCGAGGTGCTCGATCGCGAGATACCGGGAATCAGTGAGGCGCTACGTTCTTCCGGTCTGGCAGCCGGATCGTTGGACGCAGGCCTGTCGCGGGGGCTGGTCGGAGTATCGGGCAGCACGCTGGTGGTCAACCTTGCGTCGTCCCGTGCGGCCATCCGTGACGGCATGGCGACGCTGACTCCGCTGGCGAGTCAGGTCATTGCCGAGCTGTCGGGATTGGACGCGTAGGCACTGCGATGAACGACGAGCCGATCGAGAATCGACCGGACGACGAAGCGAGCCGGGCCCGAGCAGAACGGGCCCGGCTCGCTCGTATCTTCGGAGACGTGCTGCCGGAGACCACGGGAGACGACCGGGCCGACGGGCCCGATGGCGACTCTTTGTCGGTCGATTGGTTGAAGCAGCAGCGACCACCCCATTACTTTTAGTGTGATCCACAACACATTTTGCTGGCTGGAATGACAGCTCTGTTAGTTAGTCGTTTACCTGTCGTTAGCGACCTACCCGGCGGTAGTGCCGGGCGAAGCCGCCGAAAACGGACACCACAGGCGGGATGTGGAACGGTCCAATCGTGCAATCCGGACAGGACTCCCGCTGCGTCTTCCCATATCAGGGTCGTTTTACTCCTGATCGGCACGTGTAACGGTTTCGACTTCTCGGGAGATGCTGTGACGCAGGTTATCGCTAACACGGGTGTGAAAGATGTTCACGCCGACGAAACACATCACGAGATGGCAACGTTTGGGCGTCGATCGTAGGGATTGTCACGGTCAGGCATCTCCTCTAATGTTCCCCTCAGCTTCCAAGGGATCAGGGCGTGGGACCAACCGGTGCCGCGCCCTTCATCTCGGAACAGATCGATCGAGGATGTGGCCTTCAGGCTCCATCCGGCTCGGGCTCGCACACACTGACGCGTGCGATTCAGTTCGAGGGTGAAAGCCACAAGCTTCCCCGTGCGACACCGCGCTGGGACTGAACATGATGAGGAATAAATGACGGAGATCCAGAAGTCGCGGCGCAGCCGGGGACTCAAGTCCATGAGCGTCGCAGTTGCTGCCAGCGCTTCGGTAGTCGGCCTGGTGCTCGGTACCGGAACCGCTTCTGCCGCTGTCGACAGCGCGAAGTCCATCGTCGACGCCGATGGCAACACCGTGACGTTGACGCTGTCCGACTCCTTCGTCAGCGGCGTTGCGCCTCTCGACGGAAACCCGCTCACCCGTGAGTGGTTCTACGACGGCCGCGCATCCTTCGACGTTCAGGGACCCACGGCTGACGACTTCGAGGGCACCCTCACCGCCGGCCTGCAGATCGGCTACCCGCTGAGCCTCGACGGCGGCGTGTCGGTCGAGTGGGCTTCGCCTTCGGCCAAGCTCGGCATCGGCAGTGGCAACAGCTCCAAGACGGGTATCGAAGGAACCATCGGCGACATCGCTGACATCGGTGCCGGCGATCTCCTTGACCTCCCGATCAGCACCGAGGCCACCTCCAACAGCAACCTCGACATCGGCGTTCAGCTGATCCCGCAGGCAACCGCGACCATCGATCTCGCTCCCGGCGGCGGCGTCGTTCAGTCCGAGAGTGCAATCGCCACCTTCAACGAAGAGGCGAACATCTCGAAGACCGAGGGTGACGCTGCAGGCGCTCAGGGCTCCATCCAGCTCGCCGGCGTCCACGGCACCGCTACGGGCATCCTGGGCAACGTCACGGTTCGTCCGTACGTCACCCTGCTCAGTGCAAAGGGTGACTCGATCACCACGTACGGCCCGGCAACTCGCCTCAACTGATCTCGATCGGTTGATTCTGGTTTCCTAGTTCTTCCGGTTCAGGCCCGCACGGATTCTCCGTGCGGGCCTGAACTATGTTCGGCTCGAACGCAGTTCGACATGTAGAGAGGCGCAGAAGCAGTGACTTACCCGAAAGCCCGTTTCACAGTGTTCGCCGCCGGAGCCGTCGTTGCTCTCGGGTTGCTCACCGGTTGCAGTGGTGGTGACGACTCGGCAGCCACCGGTCAGAACACCGACGTGTGCAACTCTTTCGCAGCCGACCACAATGCGTTCGTCGGTCTGGTGAAGGCGGGCCCGGGGTCGGCAGCCAACATCGAGCAGTGGACTGCGGACAAGCAGGCGGCCGTCGACAAGGCGAAGTCACTGTCCGGCACCGCGTCCGGTGACGTCGCCAGCGCGATGACGACGTTCGCGGACGCCATTCCGGCTGACACGCTCGAACTGTCGGAACCCGACAGCGAGTCGGGCAAGGCGTTCGTCGACAACGG
Source organism: Rhodococcus sp. 06-221-2 (assembly GCF_002258365.1). Taxonomy (NCBI): domain Bacteria; kingdom Bacillati; phylum Actinomycetota; class Actinomycetes; order Mycobacteriales; family Nocardiaceae; genus Rhodococcus; species Rhodococcus sp. 06-221-2. The sequence goes on along the minus strand of NZ_NOYJ01000029.1, from coordinate 121,294 downwards.
CGCAGCAGTGAAGTCCGCCTGCGAGGCGGATGGCACCTCGATCACGCTCGACGAGCTACCGCTGACCACGTTCACCAACTGATCGCCTGACGGGCCCCTCTCGGCCTGTCGCACGCCCCACAACGAATGAATGCGCCATCCACGCTGTCAGACAGCGTGAATGGCGCATTCATTCGTTGAAGCAGACCGGTGTCAGTCCTTCGAGTGCTTGCCGAGGTCGGGGGAGGAGGAATCGATTGCTTCGCCGCTGCCGCCTGTGGTGTCGGCCGCCGTCGAAAGCTTCTGTCCTGCAGTGGTTCCACCCGCGAGAATGTCGCGGATCTGCACCAGCACGTCGACGTCGCTCAGTTCCTTCTCCGGCTGGCTGACGAAGCGCTTCTTCGCGGTGTTCACCGGCAGAATCAGCACGAAGTACACGACCGCGGCGATGATGATGAAGTTGATGATCGCCGTGATGACCGCGCCGATATTGATGAACGTGGCGTCGTTACTACTGAGGATCTTGATTCCCCACCCGAGTTCGTTGCTGCCACCGACAGCGGCGACCAACGGGTTGATGATGTTCGTGGTGAACGCAGTGACGATTGCCGTGAATGCTGCGCCGACGACGACTGCGACCGCGAGGTCGACCACGTTGCCTCGCAACAGAAAGTCCTTGAATCCCTTCAGCATGAGCCGCTCTCCGATCTCTTGGTATGTTTCGGTCTCGCCAGACGTTAACCCAGATCGATCGACTTCGGACCCCGTGAATCGCCCGGGCACCGACTCAATGCAATGTCACCGTCAAAGCGCTCACCAGCGACGCGGCCGCCACCGTCGTCGCATCCTCGGTCGGTAGGGCGAGCAACACCACCCGATCTCGTTGCCGACCCCCGCCGGCCTCGGCGGAGACGAGCACCACCATCGCCCCCGATGCCAGTATCCGAGCTGCAGGTGGGGCGTCGGGATTCTCCTGAGTTTCGACGGTCAGGACGTCCACCCGGTCGCCTTCTCTGAGTAGGTCGGTCACGCCCGCATCGGCGAGATGCACCGGTACGACGCGTGCCTCGACCCCCACCGCCGCGGTGGCTGTTCGGGAGCCCAGCAGTCGGACATCGGTGAGCAATTCGCCTGCTCGAACCGGGCCGGTCAGTGTCCGCCCGTCCACGTCGACGGAATCGAGCACTGCGCCGTCGGGCACCGTGGCCGAATCCCATTCGGCGACGGCAACATCGGCCGCCGTCAGTATCGTTCCCGGCGTCAGGTCGCGGCCGGCCGTGACGACGCGGACGCGATCGTCGCCTGCGGCGTCGTCGACGAACAGCAGGACTGCGACGGCCACCAGAATGCCCGCGGCGATGCGTCGAACTTTCACCGATCCCACCCACGCGGGACGCTGAGCGAAGCGGTCGAGCAGCGTCGAGTCCAGTCGGTTCTTGCGGGCAGCCATGACCGGAACGGTAGCGGTCCCAACTGGCCTGAAGAGACCGAAAAGGCCGGCCTGTGGATAACAGACCGGCCTGTGGATGGATCCGAAAACTACTGGCTGGCAGCAGCTTTCGTGGTGGAGGACGAGGAGGAGCTGCTCGACGAGGACGAATCCGACGACTTCTTCTCGGCCGGCTTCGAGTCGCTCTTGGTCTCCGACTTCGTGGCCGCGGCGTCGGACTTCTTCTCGCTCGCGCCTTCGCTGGCGGTGCCGGAGTTGCCCCGACTGTCGGTGCGGTAGAAGCCGCTGCCCTTGAAGACGATGCCGACCGAATTGAACAACTTGCGGAGCTTGCCGGAGCAAGCCGGGCACACCGTCAACGTGTCGTCGGTGAAGGACTGGACGATGTCGAAGCGGTTGTCGCACTCGGTGCAGGCGTATGAGTAGGTGGGCATCGTGTTTCCTCCGCGCTGGTCACCGAGGAGGTTCGCGCTCTGCTGGCCGAGGCCGAACACCGCCGGTGTCTTGTCTGTTCGTCGAAACTGGGGAGAGCATTAGCACTCTACAGTCAGGAGTGCCAACGAATCGAATCGTAGCGTTATTCCGTACTCAAGCGTACGAGCCCGCCGCCGGGAGTCAGCGCGTGCGTCACGCGGCGGTCGTGCGGTTCGGCCGGGAGCCGGGAGAACAGCTCCTCGTCGCGCACGATGGCGACCAGCATGGCCTCGGGGTTGCACAGGTCGAGAGTCCGGTCGTAGAACCCGGCTCCGCGGCCCAGCCGAACACCGCGGCGATCGACGGCCAGCGCAGGTAGCAGCACCACCGAGCATTGCCCGACGGCGTCGGGCTCTAGTAGTGGACCCGACGGCTCGAGCAGCCCGTACGGTGCCCGCACCAACGCATCGCGACCCTCGTAACGCGCCCACTTCAGCGGCCCCGGCTCATGGGCACTCGGCAGCAGAACCGTGGCTCCGGCCGCGGCCATCGCGTCGAGCATCTCGATCGACCCCGGCTCCCGGCCGATCGGAACGTACGCCGCCACGACCGAGTGTTCGGCCGCCAATTCGCCGACGGCATGGCAGAGTGCGGAGGACTCCATCGCGCGTTGCGCATCGTCGAGCAGTCGGCGTTCGGCGAGGACATGCTCCCGCCACAGATCCTTCGGCGTGTTCTCCGAAAATTCGGGAACGCTCACAACGGTTCACTCTCCCTCTCGTGCTGTCGTTCAACGATATGCACTCGGGGGTCGAACGGGGCACACGCCGAGCCAATCTCCAGAAACCACGGATAGGGTGAGCACCATGACAGAAGCCGCTTCAGCGACGACCGCCGCCACGCCTGTGCACTTCCGCACGGCCATCGTCCCCGCCGCAGGCATGGGTACCCGGTTCCTGCCGGCCACGAAAACCGTTCCGAAGGAACTACTTCCGGTCGTCGACACTCCCGGTATCGAGCTCGTCGCCGGAGAAGCGGCAGATTCCGGTGCACAACGGTTGGTCATCGTCACCTCTCCCGGCAAGGACGGCGTCGTCGCCCACTTCGTCGAGGACCTCGTTCTGGAAAAGAAGCTCGAAGCGAGCGGAAAGCTCGAAATGCTCGAGAAGGTACGCGTCGCCCCCAAGCTTCTGGACGTGCAATCGGTCATTCAGCACGAACCGCTCGGACTCGGTCACGCCGTCGCATGCGCCGAGGAAGCACTCGACGACGACGAGGATTCGGTCGCGGTGCTGCTGCCCGACGATCTGGTGATGCCGCGGGGCGTGCTGGACGTCATGGCCCGGGTGCGCGCCAAGCGCGGCGGCTCGGTGCTGTGCGCCATCGAGGTTCCCGACGACAAGGTCTCGTCCTACGGCGTCTTCTCCGTCGAAATCGTGCCCGATGCCGTCAATCCGAACGTCCTCAAAGTCACCGGCATGGTCGAAAAGCCCAAGAAGGAAGAGGCACCGTCCAACTTGGCTGCCGCGGGCCGCTATCTGCTCGACCGCGCGATCTTCGACGCGTTGCGACGCATCGAGCCCGGTGCCGGCGGCGAATTGCAGCTGACCGACGCCATCGCACTTCTGATCGAGGAGGGCCATCCCGTTCACGTGGTGGTGCATCGTGGATCGAGACACGACCTCGGAAATCCCGGGGGATACCTACGCGCTGCGGTTGACTTTGCTTTGCAGCGCGACGACTACGGTCCCGCGCTGCGTGAATGGCTGAACGAACGCTTGAGCGACAGCTGGGCACCGGAACTGACGACGTACGAATAGCATCGCGGGTCGATGCCATAGAGGAAGGGCCAGATGCGCTCGGTCGAAGATCAACAGACCAGGGTGACCGCAGCGGCGGTGGCTCCACGGCCTGTTCGGGTCGCCATCTCGGAAGCGCAGGGTCTGCTCTGCGCCGAGGAAGTGGTCACCGAGCGTCCCCTTCCCGGCTTCGACCAGGCCGCGATCGACGGTTATGCCGTACGCAGTGTCGACGTCGCCTCCGCGGGTACCGACCTGCGTAACGAGGAAGACGAGCGCATCGACCTGACGCTGCCCGTCGTCGGCGAGGTCTCCGCGGGTTCGCGTCAGCCCATCCGGCTGCAGCCGCGTCAGGCCGTGCGGGTCGATACCGGCGCGCCGCTGCCCACGTTGGCCGACGCAGTCCTGCCGCTGGATCGCACCGACAACGGCCGCGCCCGTGTCAAGGTGTTCCGTCCGGTTCGCTCGGGTGACTACGTGCGCAAGATCGGCGACGACGTTCAACCCGGCGACGTGGCCGTGCGGGCGGGAACGATCATCGGTGCCGCGCAGGTCGGCCTGTTGGCCGCCGTCGGACGCGACAAGGTGCTGGTGCACCCGCGTCCGCGGTTGTCGGTTATCTCGGTGGGCGGGGAGTTGGTCGATACCGATCGGACCCCCGGGCCCGGCCAGGTGTACGACGTCAACTCCTACGCCCTCGCTGCTGCAGCACGCGATGCCGGAGCCGACGTGAACCGCGTCGGCATCGTGAGCACCGACCCCAAGCGACTGCGTGAAGTGGTCGAAGGCCAGCTGATCCGCTCCGAGATCGTCGTCATCGCAGGCGCGGTCGGCGGAGGCGCGTCCGATGGCGTCCGTGAGGCGCTGGGCGAACTCGGGGACATGGAAGTCGAGCGGGTTGCCATGCACCCCGGCTCGGTGCAGGGATTCGGCCAGCTCGGACGCGACGAGGTGCCCACGTTCCTGTTGCCTGCCAACCCCGTCAGCGCGCTCGTGGTGTTCGAGGTGATGGTCCGTCCACTCATTCGCATCGCACTCGGCCGTCGCCAGCCACTGCGCCGGACCGTCACCGCGCGGACCGTCGCACCGATCACATCGATCGAGGACCGCAAGGGATTCCTGCGAGGGCAACTGATGCGCGACGAGGGCACCGGCGAATATCTCGTCCAGGCTCTCGGCGGTGCTCCGGGCTCGTCGTCTCATCTGCTCGCGACACTCGCGGAGGCGAACTGCCTGGTCGTCATCGATCCCGACGTCACCGAGATCCGAACCGGCGAAGAAGTGAAGGTCTCGTTCCTCGCTCAGCGCGGCTGACGCACGCGCTCACACGCGCAGCGCATACGATCGACTGATGCCGCGAACGTGGTCGAGCCACCCGGGTTGGCCGGCGAAATTGGGTCCAGTGCGAGTGGCCGGGGGAACGGTGACGGTTCGGCCCGTCCGCATGCGCGACGCAGCCTCCTGGAGTCGAATCCGCACCCAGGACCGCGCACACCTCGAGCCGTGGGAGCCGAGCGGTGAGGGCAGTTGGAATTCCCGACACCACATCTCCTCGTGGCCCACACTGTGCTCGGGCCTGAAGTCCGAGGCACGCAAGGGGCACATGCTGCCGATGGTGATCGAGGTCGACGGCGAATTCTGCGGGCAGATCACCACCGGGAACATCGTGCGGGGCGCGCTCCGGTCGGCGTGGATCGGGTACTGGGTGTCCAAGGAAGTCAACGGCAAAGGTGTCGCCACCGCGGCGCTGGCGCTCGGACTCGATCATTGTTTCGGACCGGTCGGGTTGCACCGCGTCGAGGCAACGGTGCGTCCGGAGAACCTCGCCAGCCAGGCCGTGCTGCGCAACGTCGGTTTCCGCGAAGAGGGCCTGCTCTACAAGTACCTCGACGTCGACGGCGAGTGGCGCGACCACAAACTCGTCGCGATCACCTCGGGAGAGGTGCAGGGATCGGTCGTCGATCGATTGGTCCGCGCGGGCAGGGCTGCGTGGGCATAGCGCTCACTCCACGGTGTTCGGTTGCAGATGTTGTCAAAGTGACAGGAGTGTAATTCGGGTCGGCGCGTCTGCGGGGTTCTCGCACCTGCTCCACATAACCTGAGGGCGTCTCGACTGTCGCTGTCGCCTGAGGAAGGAGAACATCGCCGATGCCGAACTCGATCATCTGGATCGGTCTCGTGGCCGTCTGGCTCTTCGTTCTTCTTCCCATGCTGATGACCAAGCGTCCGCAGATCATGCAGACCACGGACGCAGCACTCGCCACGCGCGTGTTGCATCGGGGTGGCACCAAGCGCAAGCAGCGCGGCCCCGCGACCGGCCACCGCAGTGATCCCGACTGGCGGCCGGAGGACGACCTGCGGGTCTCCGCGCCCGCCAGCGAGATCTTCGGCCCGAAATTCGCGTCGATTCGTTCGGACTCACCCGATCTACCCGGTACCGCGGAGGACCCCATGGACACTCACGCAGAAGAAGAAAACGACCTCGAACGCGACGAACCGGTCCACGACGCACCTCGCGCGAGCTCTCCCGCACACGAGCCGGGAGTCGTCGACGACGACTTCGTGCCTCGCCGACGCGGCCGCGGCGGATTCGATCCCGAGGCCGACGCCATCGCCCGGGCCGCCCGATACGCCTTCCGTCAGCGCGCGGTTCTCGGCCTGGTGTTCGCCGCCATCACGACCGCGGCACTGGCGTTCATCATCTCCCCGACGGTGTGGTGGCTGTGCGGACTGTCCGTCGCAGTCCTCGTCGGATACCTGTACTACCTGCGCAGGCAGGTGCAGATCGAAGAAGAGATTCGTCGACGACGACTCACCCGCATGGGTCGCTCGCGCCTCGGTGTGGAATCGGAGACCGACGAAGAGCTCGAACTCGTGCCGCAGCGTCTGCGTCGACCCGGAGCCGTGGTGCTCGAGATCGACGACGAGGACCCGGAGTTCGAGCATCTCGATCATTACGAGGAGCCGTTCCAGGCACGCCGCGACGATGACGGCGATTTCCGTCGGGCACAGGGCGCGTAACAGCGGTCCCGAGGGGCTTTGCTAGAGTTGCCCAGCCGGTCGAGACGACGGCAAACGGGGCTGTGGCGCAGTTGGTAGCGCGTCTCGTTCGCATCGAGAAGGTCAGGGGTTCGATTCCCCTCAGCTCCACCCCGAAACGAAGCCGCCACTCACCTCGAGTGGCGGCTTTCGTTGTGAATCAAGGCAATACAGAGCTCAGTGCACTCATTGCGATCGTGGTGACGGACAGTCCTCCGGTGCCGAATGCCGCTGCGGCGGTCATGCCGACCAACGCTTCGTCCGCCGTCGGCGTCGGCGGTTCGAGCTTCGTGCGCAAGAACGTGAACGGTAGGCCCCAGAACGCGCTCACTCCGCCGTCGTACTCGCGAGTGAGGTCGCCGAACGAGTCGTTGCCGCGGTCCGTGTCGCCGCGGATCAGTGCGCTGGACTCGAGGTCTTTCGCGGCAAGCATTAGTACGCGGTCTCGGTAGGCCAGACGTACTCGATACGAGCGTTTCACGACTCGTGCGGACCCCAGTTGCACCGCAATCGGGTCACCGCCGACCGTCGCGCGAATATCTGTGGACCGTCGGGTGCCTAGGGGAGTCCTGTCCGCGGTCTGCGGTCCGGTGCGAACGAACGTGACGCGGCTGGATGGCGTCGACAGGTAGTAGCCGGCCACGGAGTCGTCCTGATAGACGAGTTCGACGTCGTCGTACAGGGCAGTCTCGATCCTGACCGTGTGCACACATCCGACCCTACCGACCAGCCGGTTCCGTAAGTTGTCGGTGCGGCGTTACGTCGCCGGCGCCTGTGTCACACTTCATACGGTGACCAGCCAGATGACCGTGCATGTCGAGGACACCGAGGCTCATCGAATTGCGGCCCGGATAGTGACGCCTCTCGGCAAAGAGGCTGTGGTGACCACCGCGTCGAATTACGAGTTGGACCATTCGGCGACTCCGTGGCTTCCTCCGATGCTGGTAGCGGGAATGCGAAAGAAGTGGAGTATCGCTTTCGACGGCCCGGTGGATTCGACGGCACTTCGAGGCGCTCCCGAGGCGCAGAAAGTGTTTCTCGACTGGTATCCCAGACGGTTTCATGGGATATCGGTATCGGCTGAACCTTCCGATGCACTGTCCGACGGCCGAGGGGTGGGTTGCTTCTTCAGTGGAGGCGTGGACAGCTTCTATTCGGCAATCACCCAATCCGATCGCATCACCCATTTGATATTCGTTCACGGTTTCGACATCTCCGCCGGGAACGAGGATTTGGCCTCTCGGGCACTGGCCAGTGCCCGAGACGCGGCCGCGGAGCTCGGCAAGCCGCTGATCGAGGTCAAGACCACGTTGAGGTCGGCGTTCGGAGACCGATTGCCGCTCGATTGGGGATACGACCTTCACGGAGCCGCCCTGGCTCACGTGGGGCTGGCGTTGTCGCAGCATGTGAGCACCGTCATGATTCCGTCGTCCAACAGTCGCTGGGATCTGCTGCCGTGGGGTTCCCATCCCGATCTGGACCCGCTGTGGTCGAGTAGCAGTGTCACGTTCGATCACCACGAGTTGGAGGTGAATCGGCTCGGCAAGCTCCGGCGGATAGGCCTGGACGAGACGGCGATGAAGCATCTACGGGTGTGCTGGGAGAATCTCGACGGTCGATTCAACTGCGGAGTGTGCTTCAAGTGCATCAGGACGAAGATCGGGTTGGCCGCTGCAGGTGCGGAGAGCGAGGCCCTGCCTGGACCCATCGATCTCCATGCGGTCAGGTCCCTGACGTTGACGAACCGCCAGTGCCACCACCTGCGAAACGGACTTGCTGCCATGGAGGAGGCAGGCGTGACCGACGATGGTGTGGTTGCGGCAGTAGACACGGCGATCCGCCGAAGGCGCTTGCGACAGGCTGCGTCGTATTTGCGACGAGCACGATCGATATCGATCGGCCTCATACGTCGTCGCGTGAGCTGAGGCATTTCCGGCAATATGGCGGATTCGAACAACATTCGATTATTAACGGGAATCGAATTCTTTCGAACGTCTTATGAGCACCATTGACCCGAAACGGTCTTTTGGATTGCTTAGCGCCGATAATCGCGTCACGCTGCAGTTTTCGGCGCTCTGAGCTGGGGCTGCTTCTTCGGCTGACTTTAGTGTTCGCGTGGCTGATGTCGTATCTTTATACGCGTGCCTGCGCGTTCGGTAGGTGTCGAATTCAATCAGGGGATCGAAATGAACACTCTCAGTGTGGTAATTCCGGTGCTCGACGAGGTCGACCACATCGGCGAATGCTTGAATCTGCTGCTCGATCAGGGAAACTGCATAGACCGTATCGTCGTGGTGGACAACGGCTCGACCGACGGGACGCTCGATCTGGTCGAGACCCTGTGCGAGGTCAATGACAAGGTGCAGTTGGTGCACGAGCCGAATCGGGGCGTCGTGCATGCCCGGAACACAGGCTTCGATCTCGTGCAGTCGTCCATCATCGGCCGCATAGACGCCGATACGCGCGTCCGGCCCGGGTGGGCCCGCTCCATCATCGAATTCTTCGGAGAGCACTCCACGGTTGCGGCAGCGGGCGGGCGAACCTACTTGTACGAGTCGCCGTGGGCCCGGCCTCTGGCGTGGCAACATGCACGAGCGGAGCAGCGTGACCCGTCGGTGCGCAGCGCCTTGGCGGTATCGGGCAACAATTTCGCGATCCGCGCATCTGCCTGGCACCAGGTTCGGGATGTCGTCAGCGACAAGACCTGCGTGCACGAGGACATCGATCTGTGCTTGTCTTTGGTCGGCCAGAAGTTGCCGCTTGCTCTGAACGGCCGTATGAAGGCTGCGGTATCCGGCCGGCGATCGGCTACGTCTCCGGTGAAGTACGTGAACTACGCGATCGCGGGCTACCGTTCCTACAGGGAGCACGGCCTCGCATCGGCCAAGCTGGCCCGGATCGTTGCGATCGATTGGCTCCTGCACACGCTGCGCTGGCCAATCTCGAGAATGTTCTCGGCGGTGCCCTCGCGCGCACTGCCCGTCGACGACCGTGCGCTCTCCGACGAACGGATGCGAGAGGCCGCGTGAACCTGCGCTCCCTGATCCCAACTTGGGCGAGCGACTCATCGAACGTCAAGTGGGCCCTCTTTCAGATGCGTCAGGCAACCCTCGTGTCGGTGGCGAACCTGCCGTTCGTTCCGGCGGTACTGCGGGCGACCTTGCTGCGGCCGGCGGGAGTCCGGACGGACGGGCCGTGCTTGATATACGGCGGCGCGATGATCCAGGGTCGCGGGTCGGTACGGATGGGCACCGGGGTCTTCGTGAATTTCGGGTGCCACTTCGACACTGTTGCCGACATCGTGATCGGTGACGATGTGTTCCTGGCGGACCACGTTCGGATCATCACCAGTACCCATGACGTCGGACCGTCGTGGCGACGGGCAGGCTTGCTGCGGGGCGAGTCGGTCACCATCGGGCGAGGCACGTGGATCGGGTCCGGTGTGGTGATCATGCCCGGGGTCCGCATCGGTGAGGGATGCATCATCGGGGCGAACTCGTTGGTGACCAAGGATTGCGAACCGGACGCGGTGTACGTCGGCAGCCCAGCCGCTCGTCGCCGGGAGTTGAACGATCTACCCGACGCGCGAGCCATAGCGGGCGCGACGCCTGATTTCGAGAGCAATACTCTGGCGAACGATCGATAAAGCACTTGCCGATATCGACAAAAGACTATTATCGATCCGAAATTGGACGACTTATTTCGTCGAATTGATGATGTAGCATCATCTGCGTCAGAGGCTCGGCACTCTTTGCATTCGCTTCGGAAATTGTCGAGCTACGCATTGCCAAAAAGGTGTCAGGGGTTGGCGTTGTGAACACTCTTTCTGTTGTTGTGCCCGCATTCGACGAACAGGCGCATTTGGGTGGATGCCTGGACGCTTTATTGGCGCAACGTGAACACATTCACGAAATAATCGTGGTGGACAACAATTCCACCGACGATACCGCCGGCGTGGTAGCGAGCTACAGCCGCCGGTTTCCGGAGATAGTTCTGGTCCGGGAGTCGAAGCGAGGCGTCGTTCATGCGCGCAACGCCGGTTTCGATCGGGCCGAAGGATCCATCATCGGACGTATCGATGCGGACACTCGGGTAGCTCCGGATTGGGCCGAGTCGATCCTGGATTTCTTCGACCGCAGACTGGACTACGCGGCGGTGACCGGGCCGATCTACCTGTACGACTCCCCGTGGGCTGCACCGTACGGCGCGTACGTGGACTACTCCACCAAGCGCAAACCCGACGAGTTGCGGGTATCGGCGGCATCGGGCAACAACTTCGCCATTCGCCGCTCCGCATGGGAAGCCGCCCGCGACCGCGTGAGTCTGCGTACCGACCTGCACGAGGATATCGATCTCTCGCTGTGCCTGTACCGCGTCGGTCTACAGATCGCTCTGATCAAAACGATGTGCGTCGAGGTGTCCGGTCGCCGGCTGCTGACTCCGCCCCTCGAATATCGTCATTATGTGCTGAGTTCCTACCGAACATGGGCCCACCACGATTTGGCGAACAAGGCGCTGCGTCGACTGTTGATCGCGGACATGATTCTGCATACCGTGCATTGGCCGCTGACTCGAATTTTGTCCGGATGCGAGTCGCGAATTCTGCCGGTGTCGCATTCGAACGAGGGCGTGACATCGCAACAATATTCGTCACCTGTTCGCGATGGCGAATATGCCACCACGGCGTCGGCCGAGTAAATTCACGGCTGATTCGAGCGGTACGCGACAATTGTCCGATCGGTAGCGCCGATAGACTCGCTGTATCTGCTGCCGCCCCGGAACCGACCCCACGGTTCCGATACAGGCCCGCGTGATCGCCGACGCGGTGTTACTGTCTCGTAGTTCTTCGACCCGCGGGCATCCGAGAGTCGAGTCGGGGTGGGCCGGTCGGGCGGCCGCATAGCAGGCGGGGGCGTGCCGTGCGCTTCGATGTTCGGACGTTCGTCGTCGGTCTTGCCGTATCCCTGCTGACGGGTCAGCTCGTCGGGACTGCGTCGGCGGACGTCGTCGTCGACAACCCCGTCCACTACGTCGCTCTGGGCGACTCCGGGGCTGCCGGGCCCGCGTGGTTGTCCTATGCCGGCGGAGACGGTTGTGGACGATCCGACGCGGCGTATCCGGCCATGATCGCGAGCGCACTGCACCCTGTGTCCTTCGCCAGCGTCGCGTGCAGTGGGGCGACGAGCGCACACGTCGTGTCCACGCCGCAGAGCACGTACACGCCACTGCCTCGTCGTGTCCCGGTTCAGATCGATGCGCTGCGGCCTCATACGACGCTGGTGACCCTCTCGATAGGCGGCAACGACCTGAATTGGGCGCAGTTGATCGGGCCGTGCCTGCAACCTGTGCCGCAGGAAGATCCTCGGTGCCGGAACAACCCCGTGGTCCTCCAGGCGATCGATCAGAGGCTCGGGCAGCTGGGGCCGGTGTTGGACGGCGTACTCGACGCGATTACGCAGCGTTCACCACACGCCGTCGTCGTGCTGGTCGGCCACGGTGGTTACTTCGACCATCAGGGCTGTTTCCCGGACTCGAATCTGCACGGTGCCGACGCGGCGTTCGTGCAGGATTTCTTCGTCCGGTTCGATTCCGTGCTTCGAGACAGTGCCGTCAGACATGGGGCGACGTTCGTCGATGTGGCGGGGCCGGCCGTCGGCCACGACGCATGCGCACCGATTGCAGAGCGCTGGTTCACGGGCTCGATGACGTTCGGTCCGACACCGTTCTTGCATCCGACCCCGCTGGGCAGCGCTGCGATGGCGGGATTGGTGCTCGACGCAATCGGTCGGTGACGTCGCTTCGTCGGTCACAATGCGCGGGGACAAGACCCAGTGACACATCCTGTTGAACAAACGATCATCTGCGTACCGGTCGGCCCGGTAGATTGACGGGTTATATCGTGAACCGACGATCCGAGCGCTGGATCTGCCCCTGCAACTTCCATACGGAGTGTGAATGTCGTTCGAGATCGTCGACCTCCCCGAAACGTGGGTCGCCGGTCTCCCCGTTCGCAGTCCCAAACGAGCACTCGGGCGGTTGAACGATCCTGCCCTCAACCAGGCGTGGTCCGCAGTGCTCAATCAGGAGACTGCCGGACCGCTTGCGTCGATCTACACGGACTTCGCCCCTGGAATCGGATCGTACAATACACAGATAGTCGGTTACCAGTGCTCGTCGCTCGGGCAGGTGACGCGTGGGCATTTGATCGCAAAAGTGCCGTCTGCAAAATATGCCCGATTCTCCGCGGTGGGTTACTTTCCCGACGTTCTCACTCGATTGTGGAATCAGATCGATCACGCCGAGGAGAACGGGGAGATAGTGCGATCGTTCACCGGTGATTACGAGTGCTACCCGCACGCCTACAAAGTCGACCTGTATTTGGCCATCACGCAGCCCGGCGGTTCGTGATGAGCTTTCGGATCACCGCGCGCAGTGCCGAATTGTTCGGTGGGTTGGTGGCACCGCGGGTGGAGCCCGGTGCCGAGGCCAGTTGCAGCGAATGGATGGGATTCCTCCGAGATCGTGTGCGCGAGAAGAACATCGACGCCACGGAGGTGACCACCGTGTATGTCCCCGATGCGCACGGCACCGTCAATGCACTCGTCGGTGTCCCGCTGGACTCTCCGAGTGACGTCGCTGTGGGAGATGTGTTCGTATCCATACCGACTGGTGTGTTTGCAGTGTTCGTGCCCGGTGGTGGTCTCGCGGATCCGATCGAAGACGTCTGGGCGCAAGTCGACGAGTGCGTTCGATCCGGGACGCTATTCCGTGCTTACGCCGAGGAAGTAGAAGTCGTTACGAATGCTGGAGAAGTGGAACTTTTCGTTTCGATCGTTTTGTAAACGAGGTCTTCTTCATGTATTTGTCACTTTCGAATCACAAAATCGCCGACGAACCGGTTACTATTGGCGAGCGCTGACAAGCCCGTATAGGGAACGTGAATTCGAGTTCGTGGGTTCAGCACCCGGGAGCCAGCGCGGACCACAAGGTGTCGATGTCATCGCAGGATCGACTGAGCAGGGGTGTAGCAACATGGTGAGACAACTCAGGGCCGAAGCCACTCGCGCGGCGGCGCTGCGCGCTGCAGCAGATCTCTTCCTCGACGTCGGGCATGCCAATGCCACGCTGAGTCAGGTGTCGGCGCAGTCCGGCGTGACCAAGGGCGCGCTGTACTTCCATTTCGCGTCCAAGGAAGAACTCGCTCGCGCCATCGTCGACGAAGGTCACGAGCGCGTGTCCACGGCCTGCGCGGGGCTGGTGGACAGCCGCAGCCCAGCCCTCGAGTCCGTCATCGGAATCTCGTACTCGGTTCTCGAACTGGCAGCGTCGGATCCGCTCGTTCGTGTGATGTACCGGTTGCAGATGGAGATCGACGGGTCCGACACCGCTCGCGGAAGCGTGTTCGGCACCTGGGGCAACATCTTCGAGCATCTTTTCGAGCGGGCCATCGAGCACGGCGACGTCGCCGACCACCTGGACGCAGGCAACGCGGCACTGCTGGTGTGCGAAATGCTGGCCGGGGTTCTGATGGTGTCCGAGGCGCAGTCGCGTCTGGAGGATGCGCCGTCTCGTATGGAGAAGGTGTGGAACACCGTGCTGCCGTCGTTGGTGCCTGCCGACAAGCTGGCCTACTTCCGCGAATTCGCAGCTCGCAGCCTCTCGAGCTTCGTGCGCGAGAACATCGATTCGAGCTCGGTTACCGTCTGACGTTCTCGTCGCCCGGGGTGCTTGCTGCGCGCCGATGCGAGGCGCACACTGTGTGACATGGAACACAGAATGTCGGACAACGAGCTCCGGAAAGCGATCGGCACTCTGCAGCACCGCGCGGACGACGCGCGAAAACGAGGTGCCGACGACGAGGCGACGCGTATCGAGAACACCGTCGCCGATTACCGAGACGAGATGTCGCAGAGATTGTGACGGCCCTGTCGGTCGTCACCGCGTAGGGTCGGAATCGACCTGACACGTGGCAACCGGTGGGGGAACAAGCTTCGATGGCTACATACGATCTGCGCGGCAAGAAGACGTTGATCACGGGAGCGGGCAGCGGAATCGGCCGGGCGACGGCCATCGCGGCTGCAGCTGTGGGAGCTGAACTGTTCCTGACCGACATCAACGCCTCCGGGCTTGCCGAGACCGTGGACCTGGTCGGTCGAGCGGGCGGAACGGTCAGCCACTCCTTGCCCTTCGACGTCTCCGATTTCGAAGCGGTCACCGCCTTCGCGGACGATATTCACGCCGAGTTCGGCAGCCTCGACGTCGTGATGAACGTCGCGGGCATCTCGGCGTGGGGCACCGTCGAGAATCTGGAGCATCGGCATTGGAAGTCCATGGTCGATGTCAATCTCATGGGTCCCATCCATGTCATCGAGAAATTCCTCCCGCCGATGATCGAGGCGGGCCGCGGTGGGCATCTGGTCAACGTCTCGTCCGCGGCGGGATTGATTCCTCTGCCCTGGCACGCTGCGTACAGCGCCAGCAAGTACGGCCTTCGTGGCGTGTCCGAAGTTCTTCGATACGACCTCAAACGTCACGGAATCGGCGTCAGCCTCGTCGTGCCCGGTGGGGTCAAGACCGGCCTGGTGCAGACGCTGCAGATCGCCGGTATCGATCGAGACGATCCTCGGGTGCAGAAGCTGCAGCACCGGTTCGAGAAGCGTGCTGTCGAACCGTCGGTCGTGGCCGATGCGATTCTCGCCGGTATCGCCAAACGCAAGTACCTCGTGTACTCCTCCAACGACATTCGCTTCGGTTACTGGATCTCGCGAAAGTTCGCGCCACCTTACGAGTTCGTGCTGCAACGAGCGAACGATCAGTTCTCCAAACTGCTCGAGCCGCGTCGCACCGACGGGGCGTCGAAGTCGACGTCCAGTGTGCGGGCACCGGGGCCGGAGTAGGAGAGCCGGTCGTGCGGGTTGGCCAGAGCGCAGCCGGCCAACGACAGACAACCACAGCCGATGCACCCGGTCAGATCGTCCCGTAAGCGAACCAACTGCTCGATACGCGAGTCCAGTTCGCGATGCCACCGCGTCGACAGCCTGGCCCAGTCCTCGCGGGTGGGCGTTCGCTCGTCCGGAAGTTCGCTCAACGCCTGACGGATGGTCGCGAGAGGGATTCCCACCTTCTGCGAGATACGAATGAACGCCACTCTGCGCAAAGTCTCGCGGTGAAACCTGCGCTGGTTGCCCGATGTTCGTCGACTGCTGATCAAGCCCTGCTTCTCGTAGAAATGCAACGCGGACACGGCGACGCCGCTGCGCTCCGACAGCTGGCCTGGAGTCAGTTCACGGACGTTCCACTCGGGCATCGGCACGACCTCGACATTACTTCAGGTCCGGATGCCAGCGCTGAACGACGAATGGGTTTACCGTTCGTTCATGAGCGTCGACTCCGCTGCGGGCCCGTTGGGAGCCAATTCCGAGGTAGGTGTGCTCCGCACTGTGATGCTGCACCGCCCGGGCGACGAGCTGCGGCGCCTGACTCCGAGAAACAACGACCAACTGCTGTTCGACGGATTGCCGTGGGTGGACCGGGCACAGGACGAGCACGATGCGTTCGCGGAGCTGCTCCGCAGCCGCGGCGTGACGGTGCTGCTGCTCGGCGAACTCCTCACCGAAGCGATGACGGTCAGCGGTGCCGCTCGGATGCAGGGCATCTCGGCTGCCGTCGACGCCCGCCGGCTCGGACGGGCGCTCGCCGAGGATCTCGCCCAGTACCTGCGCGGTATCCCGGCAGCCGAACTGGCTCAGATCCTGATGGCGGGCATGACGTTCGACGAGTTGCTCGAAGCCGAGTCCGGTGAGGCCGAGCCCAGTGGTGCCTCGCTGGTTCGCCGCATGCATCACGGGGGCGACTTCGTCATCGATCCGCTGCCCAATCTGCTGTTCACCCGTGACTCGTCGTTCTGGATCGACAACCGAGTGGCGATCACCTCCCTCGCCTTGCCTGCGCGAGTACGGGAAACGTCGCTGACCGACTTGATCTACGCATTCCATCCCATGTTCAAAGGCGTGCGACGTGCGTACGAATCCCGTACCGCTCCGGTCGAAGGCGGTGACGTGTTGCTGCTCGCTCCTGGAGTGGTCGCGGTGGGTGTGGGGGAGCGCACCACCCCTGCGGGCGCAGAAGCGTTGGCACGCAGTCTCTTCGAGGACGATCTGGCGCACAGCGTGTTGGTGGTGCCGATCGCGCAGGAGCGTGCGTCCATGCATCTGGACACCGTCTGCACCATGGTCGACACCGACGCGGTCGTGATGTATCCGGCTATTCAGGACACGTTGTCCGCGTTCACGATTCACCGCGAGGATGCCGGCGTCAGTATTCGCGGCGCCGACCCGTTCCTCGAAGCCGCTGCCGATGCGATGGGAATCGGCAAACTCCGGTTGATCGACACCGGACTCGATCATGTGACCGCCGAACGCGAGCAATGGGACGACGGCAACAACACCCTCGCGATCTCCCCGGGGGTGGTCGTTGCCTACGAGCGCAACGTCGAGACCAATGCGCGGCTCGAGGCGTCGGGCATCGAGGTGTTGCGAATCTCCGGGTCCGAGTTGGGCTCGGGCCGGGGTGGCCCCCGGTGTATGTCGTGCCCGGTGTCTCGCGAAAGGCTTTGACGGACAGGCGTTTCTACAGGACGGCCAGGACCTTGTCGGCGGGGCGAGCCAACACGGTTCCCTTGTCGGTGACCACGATCGGGCGTTCGATCAGAATGGGGTGCGCCGCCATCGCCGCGATCAAGGTCTCGTCGTCGGCCTCCGCCAGTTCGAGTTCTTTGTAGATGCTCTCTCGGGTTCGAAGAGCCTGACGTGGTTCGAGTCCCGCGTCGGCGAGCAGCGTGCGGAGTTCGTCTTCGGTCGGCGGCGTCTCGAGGTACTTGACGACCTGGGGGACGATGCCCGCATCCTCGATCGTCTTCAGAACGGTGCGGGAGGTGTTGCAGCGTGGGTTGTGATAAATGGTTGCGGCCCGGGTCATGTTTGCAATCCTGTCACGCGGGTAGCCAACGCGACAGATCACGTCAGGAACGGGAGTAGTCGCATGACCGACAAGCGCATTGTCATTGCAGGTGGGCACGGCCAGATCGCCCAACATCTCACGCAGGTTCTCACGGCGCACGGTGACCGCGCTGTGTCGCTCATTCGCAACAGCGATCACGTCGATGCCGTCACGGCCCTCGGTGCGCTGCCGCAGGTCATCGATCTGGAGTCTGCGTCCGTCGACGAGTTGGCCGACGTTCTCTCCGGTGCCGACGCAGTGGTGTTCGCGGCCGGTGCAGGTCCCAACAGCGGTCCCGAGCGCAAGGACACCGTCGACCGGGCCGGTGCGGTGTTGTTGGCCGATGCCGCCGAGAAGGCCGGCGTTCGCCGCTACGTGCTGATCAGTTCCTTCGGGGCCGGTGAGCCGGTCGCGGACGACCTCGACGAGGGATGGAAAGCATACATCCGGGCCAAAACTGCTGCGGAAGAAGATGTTTCGTCCCGCGCGGGCTTGGACTGGACCGTTCTTCGCCCCGGCAAGCTGACCGACGAGGATGCGACGGACTCGGTTTCGCTCACCGAGCCTCCACTCGACCCGGGCGAGGTGACCCGTGCCGACGTGGCAGCGGTCGTCGCCCGTCTGATCGACACCGGCAGTGCCATCGGCAAAACGCTGATGCTCACGTCCGGATCGACGTCCATCGCCGACGCTGTCGACGCGGTTCGATGAGGCGATCGTGCGCGTAAGCATCGATCCGTCGAACACGACCCCGGTGTTCGAGCAATTGCGGATGCAGATTCTGGGATTGGTGCGGTCCGGGGATCTCATCGCCGGAACAAAGATCCCCACGGTACGTGGGCTTGCCGAAGAGCTGAAGATCGCGCCGAACACGGTGGCGAAGACCTACCGGGAGCTCGAACAGCAGGGAATCATCGAGACGCGGGGTAGGTCCGGATCGTTCGTGGCGTCCGGCGGTGACCCGTCACGAGATATTGCAGCCAGGGCCGCAACGGAATTCGTCCGGGCCGTCAGATCTATCGGCCTCGACGACGACCAGGCGCGAACGTTTCTCGAAGCTGCTCTGAAAGGGGCAGGCGGCCGGTAAGTTGACGCTTCAACCTCCTTCTGTCAGGGTGGTGCTGCCCATTCAGCCGCGCCAGAAGGATGCCTATCAATGAACTCAACACTCGTCCGTGACGCCGTCGCCCTCGTAGCCCGTATCGGCCTGGGAGTCGTCTTCATCGCCCACGGGTGGCAGAAGCTCAACACCTTCGGCCTCGACGGCACTGCTGCCAGCTTCGAGGCGATGAACATTCCGGTACCCACGGCGTCTGCCTACTTCGCAACGTTCGTCGAGCTCATCGGCGGCGGCGCATTGGTTCTCGGCATCTTCACTCCGATCGCCGGTCTGCTGCTGTTCGCCGATATGTTGGGAGCTGCATTCCTCGTCCACTTCGAGAACGGGGTGTTCGCCACCGAAAACGGCTACGAGCTCGTCGTCGCTCTCGGCGTCGGCGCCCTGATGCTCGCGGCGTTCGGTGCCGGTCGCATCAGCATCGACGGAATCACCAAGGGCAAGACCGCAATTCTGCAGTAGTCGGTAGCGAGCCGAGTGGGGCGCTCAGCGCCAACTCGGTAACCACAATTGTTCCTGCCACATCTGCGGGGTGATCGGCATCGCGGTGAGGATCGGCCACAGCCACACGAAGTTGGCGATCACCACCGCGATGTACAGGCACACCAGAAGCAGTCCGGTGCCGCGTCTCTCGGCCGAGGCGCTCGCTTTTCCGATGATGTCGCCCAGTACCAGCGCGAAGCCCATCACCATGAACGGCGCGAGCGCCACCGCATAGAAGTAGTACATCTGCCGGTCGAGGGTCGCGAACCAGGGCAACAGTGCGGCACCGTAACCGACGAGAACCGTGGCGTAGCGCCAATCTCGTCGTACGAGAACGGACCACAGCGTCCAGGCGAGCATCGGCAAGGCCAACCACCACATCGCGGGCGTACCGATCAGCATGATCGCCTTCACGCACGACGACGCCGAGCAACCCGACACGTTCTCGCCGTCGGCGAAGTAGTACAGCATGGGGCGTAGGCCCATCGGCCACGTCCACGGCTTGGATTCCCACGGGTGCCGATTACCTGCCGAATTGGTCAGTCCCTCATGGAAATCGAGCACACTGCCGCTGTAGTACCAGAGCGACCGCAGGGCACCGGGAACGAAGGAGAACGGCCCGCCGAATCCGATTCCGTTGCCCACCTCGTGTCGGTCGACACCGGTCTCGGAGGTGAACCACGCCCAGTACGCCATCAGGTACACGGCGATCGGAACGATCACCAGCGCGTACAGCGCGGGTCCGATGTCGCGCACCGCAGTTCCGCGCCATGGTCGGCGAACCGCGTACGAGCGACGAGCAGCCAGGTCGAACGCCACGCTCAGCAAGCCGAAGAACGCGATGAAATACAGACCCGACCACTTGGTGCCACATGCGAGACCCAGCATGACGCCGGCCCCGAAACGCCACCACCGCACACCCATTCGAGGGCCGAGATCGCTGACGTCCATGCGGCCCTCGGCTCGGACCGTCCACAGTCTCTTTCGCACGTCGTCGCGGTCTACCACCAGGCAACCCAGAGCAGCGGTGACGAACAGGGCCAGAAAGATGTCCAGCATGCCGATGCGGCTGCTGACGAACGTCACACCGTCGACGATGAGCAGAATGCCTGCGATCGCACCGATGAGCGTCGAGTGGGTGAGGCGTCGGACGATGCGAATCACCAGCAGTACCAACAGCGTTCCGGCGATCGCGGACGAGAAACGCCATCCCCAACCGTTGTAGCCGAACAACGCCTCGCCGATGGCGATCAGCTGCTTGCCGACAGGCGGGTGCACCACCAGTCCGTAGGCCGGATTGTCCTCGAGCCCGCCGCCGGTGAACACCTGATAACCCTGCGGTGCGTAGTGCTTCTCGTCGAACACCGGCGTTCCGGCGTCGGTGGGGTACCGAAGCATCGTGAAGCGCGTGATCGCGCAGATGGCGGTGACGACGAGGGTGACGATCCAGCCGCGTCGTACGTCGGTGTCGTGGAACCAGTCGCGTGCGGCAACGGTGGGCCCGGGACTGACCATCGACCGGTCGCCGGAGCGCTCAGAGGTCAGCAAGGTCACGTACCGATCGTAGGCGGTGTTCCGGAGTGGGCGGCAGGCCGCTGCACCGCATGGGAGACACTGGAGACATGCTCATCCTTGCTGCCACCCCGATGGGCGACGTCGGAGATGCCTCGCAGCGCCTGCGTGATGCCCTCGGTAGTGCCGATGTCGTGGCCGCCGAAGACACCCGACGCACCAAACAACTGGCGTCCTCCCTCGGCGTGACGATCGGGGGCAGGGTCGTCAGTTTCTACGACCAGGTCGAAACGGCGCGGCTACCCGCACTGGTCGAGGCCGTCGCCGAGGGAAAGACCGTACTGCTGGTGACCGACGCGGGCATGCCGTCGGTGAGCGATCCGGGCTACCGGTTGGTCGCGGCCTGCGTCGACGCCGACCTGCCGGTGACCTGCCTGCCCGGACCGTCGGCCGTCACGACCGCGCTGGCGCTGTCGGGGCTGCCGGTGGAGCGCTTCTGCTTCGACGGCTTCGCCCCGCGCAAGCAGGGACAGCGGCGCACGTATTTCCAGTCGGTGCTCGCCGAACCGCGTGCCATCGTGTTCTTCGAGGCCCCGCATCGGCTCGTCGCATGTCTCGAGGACGCGGTGCACGTTCTCGGCCCCGACCGCCGCGCTGCGGTGTGCCGAGAGCTCACCAAGACCTACGAGGAGGTACGCCGCGGCGGACTGGGGGAGCTGCTCGACTGGGCACGTGACGGAGTGCGCGGTGAGATCACCGTCGTACTCGAAGGAGCGGTCGCCGTCGCCGAGGAACCCGAGGATCTCGTGGCCGAGGTGGAATCGCTCGTGGCGTCGGGCATGCGATTGAAGGACGCCTGCGCTCAGGTGGCCGTCGCAGGCGTGTCCAAACGCGAGGTGTACGAGGCCGTTCTCGCCGCCCGCAAGGATCAGTGACGCTCAGCCCACCACGTGCTGGCGTAGCCCTTCGGTCGCTGCTTCGAGAATGGTCTTGGTGCCCTTCTTGACGAGGAAGCCGGGCAGGGGAGCCTTCGGGTCGACGGTCAGCTCGAATTCGACGTGCGTCCCGTTGCCCTTGGGCGTCAACGTGTATCGGCCTTCCTGGGCCTTCTGCTGGGTGCTCTCCACCAAGCTCCACGACACCTCGTTCTCGCTCCAGGTGTACTGGACCAACTGCTCGTCGTTGATACCGATGATCGAGACCTTCATCTTGACGTGGTTCGGCCGACCGTCGTCGAAGCGGTCGACCACCTCGCACTTCTTGTGCACGGGAGACCACGAGGGGATGCCTTCGACATCGGCGAGGACGTCGAGAATTGTCGCTGCGTCCGCCTCGATGTCGACGGACTTGTTCACTGTGACTGCCATGGGGAGAAGGTATCTCAGCTTTCTGTACGGGGGCTGACGTTGCGGGCGAACTCGCCGATGGCGCGTAGTGCGCGTCGGGCTTCGGGAACGAAATCGGCGGCCTGGAACACGTGCACCTGATCCTCGAAGACCTGTAGTTCGCAGTCGACGCCGGCGACGGCGAGGCGCTCCGCCATGAGTTCGGCGTCGGCATAGACCATTTCGGTCGATCCGACCTGGATCAGCACCGGCGGCAGGCCGGCGAGATCTCCGTCGACCGGTGAGACCCGAGGGCCGCGTTCACCTTCGATGACGATCCGTGCGTCGACCCGATCGGCGAGGGCGGTTAGTGCGGGAACAGCGTTGGACGGAAACACCGAACACTTCTTGGCGTTCTCGTGAGTCAGCTTGCCGGTGGGATCCATGTCGGTCAGCGGCGACATCGTGAAGATGCCGGCAGGTGCCGGAAGGCCGACGGTACGCAATGCGAGGGTGACCATGAAAGCTAGGTATCCGCCGGCCGAGTCCCCACCCATCAGGATCTGATCCGGCCGGTAGCCGGAGTCGAGGAGAAAGCGATAGGCGTCGACTCCGTCCTCGACGGCGTGCGCGATCGGGTTGCGCGGCATCATGCGGTAGTTCACCGACAGCACCGGGCCGTCGACGCTCTTGGAGACGCGTGACGTCATCCGCCGATGAGTCCGCAGTCCACAGCACACGAAGGCGCCGCCGTGCATGTACAGAACGACACGATCGGTACCGCTGCCCTCGGCCCGAATCCATTCGGCCTCGCATTCGGAGAGCATGACGCGACTGCGGGTGGTGCCGCTGATCTGGGGGACGAGCAGACCCGCGTAATCGACCAAACCCATCGGCCACGGCAGCGACGGTGCCTGCGCCCACACCGTCAGGAACGGGCGCACGGTGAACTGCAGGTATTTGGACAGGATCTGCGACTGCAGGCTTGCTCCGCGGATATCGCGGCGGCGCGCAGTGGCTGCCGCGTCGGACGTTTTCACTACGGTGAGCGCCGGATTCATAGCCGTCGCCTCCATCCCCGTTGGCTGTTGCAGGGCGCGTGTGCGCCGTGCGTCGGATCCCCGTTCTGTTTGGAACCCCTGGTAACGGACAATAGCGGGTGGGATTTCGTGAGCGCACGTAAGGTCGTGTTCTGAGTCACATTCGGTGCCGTACCGTGACATAAAACAAATGGAAAAAGGACAGCTCATGGCACTCATGCCCATCACCGAATCGATGTTTCTGATCGCCGAGTCACGGGAGCACCCGATGCACGTGGGCGGGTTGCAACTGTTCATTCCACCGGGGGATCCGCACGAGTTCGCGCAGGAGGTGCATCGCAAGTTCACCACTGGTGAGGTACACGAGTTGTTCCGCAAACGGCCTGCCCGGCCCGTGCAGATCATGGGAAACCTGGCGTGGGCATTCGACCAGGACGTCGACTTCGAGTACCACGTCCGACGGGCCGTCTTGCCCTCGCCGGGGCGCATCCGCGAGCTGTTCCAGTTCCTATCGCTCAATCACAGTTCCCCTCTCGATCGGTACCGGCCGATGTGGGAACTGCACATCGTGGAGGGTCTGGCCGACGGCCGAGTTGCGTTGTACACCAAGATGCATCACTCGCTGGTCGACGGCGTCAGCGCTCTGAAGCTGTCGATGCGCACGCTCACCGATGATCCGGAAGACCGCAACGGGGTGGCCACCTGGGACCCGTCGCTGTTCCGCAAGCGCAAGAATCAGGCCGTCGCCGAGCAGCCCGGGCGGCTGGCGCAACTGGGCAGCGGGCTTTCGGTGGGACGCAAGATTGCCGGCGACCTGGTGGATTTTGCGCCTGCCTCCGCGCGAATCGGATTGCGCGCGTTGAAGAAACAAGGCGCACAACTACCGCTGCAGGCACCGCGGACGATGTTCAACGTGCCCATCGGTGGCGCTCGACGCTTCGCGGCGGAGAGCTGGTCGATCGAGCGTATTCGTAAGGTCGGTACCGCCCTCGATGCAACGCTGAACGACATGGTGCTCGCGATGTGCGCCGGTGCCTTGCGTGCCTACCTCATCGATCAGAACGCGCTCCCCGAGGAGCCACTGATCGCCATGGTGCCGGTCTCGCTGCGCAAGGAGGGTGACAGCAAGGACGCCGGTAACTCCGTGACGACCATTCTGTGCAACCTGGGGACCGACGAATCCGATCCGCTGCTTCGCCTCGAACGCATCAAGGAGTCCACCGTCCGAGGCAAGCAGATGATGGGGGAGCTCAACACCCTCGAAGCGCTTGCCGTCGGTGCAATCACCATGGCCCCGTTGTTGTTCGGGCCGGTGCCGGGATTCGTCGACTACACCCCGCCGCCGTTCAACGTGATCATTTCCAACGTGCCGGGTTCCAAGGAGGATCTCTACTGGAACGGCGCGAAACTCGACGGCATCTACCCGGCGTCCATCGTGTGCGACGGACAGGCGCTGAACATCACCGTCGCCAGCAACGGCGATTCGTTGAACTTCGGGCTCATCGGCTGCCGACGCAGTGTGCCGCACCTGCAGCGGATGCTCACGCATCTGGAGAACACGTTGGAGGAGCTCGAAAAGGCGGCGTAGCCCCACGTGAGTGGAATCTCGTAGTGGGCTACGAAGTTCCACTCACAAGGGCTTACTTCTCTTCGTACTTGGGGAACACCGGCGTCGGGGCCGGGAGAGCGGTGCCGGGAACCGAACGTGTTGCGATGTCGGCGAATTCGCGGTTCGACGCCCCGAGTAGGTCGAGGATGCGTGACGCGGAATCGGGCATGACGGGCTGAGCCAGGATGCTCACGATGCGCAATACCTCGATCGTCACGTACAGCACGGTGGCCATGCGATCGGGGTCGGTCTTGCGCAGCACCCATGGCTGCTGCAGCGAGAAGTAGCGGTTGGTCTCGCCGAGTACCGACCAGATCGCTTCGAGTGCGGAATGGATTGCCTGCACGTCGAATTCGCGGCGGCAGATCTCCAGCAGCGCGTCCGCGCGGGCCAGCATCGCCTCGTCCTCGGCGGTGAATGCACCCGGTGTCGGGAGCTGTCCTTCGAGGTTCTTCGCCACCATCGTCAGCGAACGCTGCGCGAGGTTGCCCAGTTCGTTGGACAGGTCGGCATTGACGCGGGCGACGATCGCCTCGTGGCTGTAGCTGCCGTCCTGCCCGAACGAGACCTCGCGGAGGAAGAAGAAGCGCACCGGATCGAGGCCGTAGTTCTCCACCAACGAGTCGGGAGTCAGCACGTTGCCCAGAGACTTGGACATCTTCTCGCCTTTGACATTCAAGAACCCGTGCACGAACACCCGCTTGGGTAGCTCGATGCCTGCGGACATCAGGAACGCCGGCCAGTAGACGGTGTGGAACCTCGTGATGTCCTTGCCGATGACGTGCAGATCGGCGGGCCAGAACTTCCGATACGCCTCCGAGTCGGTCTCCGGGAAACCTGCACCGGTGAGGTAGTTGGTCAACGCGTCGACCCACACGTACATCACGTGCGCGGGATCGCCGGGTACCGGCACACCCCAGTCGAATGTGGTCCGAGAGATCGACAGGTCGCGCAGACCGCCCTTGACGAAGTTCACGATCTCGTTGCGGCGCGTGTTCGGCGCGATGAAATCGGGCGACGCGTCGTACATCTCGAGCAGTTTGTCCTGGTACTGCGAGAGCCGGAAGAAGTACGACGACTCCTCGGTCCACTCGACGGGTGTGTTCGACTCGGTCGCGACGCGGGACCCGTCCTCGTTCAGGGTGGTCTCGGCCTCGGTGTAGAACGCCTCGTCGCGGACCGAGTACCAGCCGGAGTAGGAGTCGAGGTAGATGTCGCCGTTCGCCTCCATCCGTCGCCACAGTTCCTGGCTGGCGGCATGGTGGTCGGCATCGGTGGTGCGGATGAAGCGGCCGTACGAGCTCTGCAGCAGATCGTGCGCCGCCTGGAAGGCGTCGGAATTGCGCGCCGCGAGCTCGCGGACGTCGATGCCCTCGTTCTGCGCGGTCTGCTGCATCTTGAGGCCGTGCTCGTCGGTTCCCGTCAGAAAACGCACGTCGTAGCCATCGAGGCGCTTGAAGCGCGCGATCGTGTCGGTGGCGATGTATTCGTACGCGTGCCCGATGTGGGGTGCTCCGTTGGGGTACGCGATTGCCGTGGTGACGTAGAAGGGTGGCCGTGAGGCATCAGCTGGCGCAGTCATGGTGCGCCTACTCTATCCAGCGTGAGTAGAGAACGTCCCGCGCCACCGCTGCCCGATGCCGTCGGCCCCCTCGTCGACGCCCACACCCACCTCGATGCCTGCGGAGCGACCGATGCCGCGAGCGTGGCCGCGATCGTCGATCGCGCCGAGTCGGTGGGGGTCA
Source organism: Rhodococcus sp. 06-221-2 (assembly GCF_002258365.1). Classification (NCBI taxonomy): domain Bacteria; kingdom Bacillati; phylum Actinomycetota; class Actinomycetes; order Mycobacteriales; family Nocardiaceae; genus Rhodococcus; species Rhodococcus sp. 06-221-2. The sequence continues at coordinate 94,784 of NZ_NOYJ01000029.1, read as the reverse complement.
CCCGGGTTGTCACGATCGCCGACGATCTCAAGGCCGCGCGCTTCGCCGTCGACGCTGCATCCTGGGATCCACGGGTGTGGGCGGCGGTCGCGATCCATCCCACCCGCGCGAATGTGCTCGACGACGCAGCGAAGGCCGAGATCGAACGACTCGCGGCCGATCCCCGCGTCGTCGCCATCGGCGAAACGGGTCTGGACTACTACTGGCCCGGCAAGCTCGACGACTGTGCGACGGTCCCGGAGCAGCACGAGGGATTCCGCTGGCACATCGATCTCGCCAAGCGTCTCGGGAAGCCGCTGATGATTCACAACCGCGAGGCCGACGAGGATCTGCTCGCGGTCCTGGTCGCCGAGGGCGCTCCGGAGACGGTGATCTTCCACTGCTTCTCCGGCGGGCCCGAGACCGCCAAGGCCTGCGTCGACGCCGGTTACGTTCTCAGTTTCTCGGGGACGGTCAGTTTCAAGAACGCGCATGCGCTGCGTGAGGCCGCAGTGCTGGTGCCCGACGAGCTGGTGCTGGTGGAAACGGATGCTCCGTTTCTCACTCCGCATCCGTTTCGCGGTGCACCCAACGAGCCGTACTGCCTGCCATACACCGCCCGGGCGCTGGCCGAGGTTCGTGGCCAGGACCCGGCCGAACTGGCGGCGCATGCCACGGCGAATGCCGAGCGGGTGTACGGGCTCTAGCTCCTTGGGTTGCGGCGGAGGTACTAATTCGTTACCGTACCGTGACCGAACTCGGGCGTTTCGACCCCGAAGTCACGCTTGCAACCGCCAGGAATACGAAACTTGTCGACTATCAGACGCCTCAACTCCGCTCGTTCGACCACGCTCTACCTGGTCATCGCGGCCCTGTTGATGACGCTGGTCGCCGGGGGCGTGATGGCGGTGAGCCGTCACAAAACCGTGACCATCGACGTCGACGGCGACATGATTTCGCTGAGCACGATGAAGACCGACGTCAACAGCGCTCTCGTCGATGCCGGCTACACGCCGTCGGACAAGGATCTGGTCGTTCCCGCGCCCGACTCCGGGCTGAGCGACGGCGACACCGTCGTGCTGCGCCGCGCTCGCGAGATCACGCTGAACGTCGACGGCAAGCCGGAGGAGATCTGGACCACTGCGTTGACGGTCGAGGAAGCTCTGCAGCAGACGGGCCTCGCCGAGGACGTCCACGTGTCGGCGTCTCGCTCCGAGCGGTTGCCCCTCGACGGCACCGAACTGGACGTGGCCCTGCCCAAGCAGGTCTCGCTGGTCGACGGAGGCAGTCCGGCAACGCCGGTGACGCTCGCCGCTCCGACCGTGCGCGAATTCCTCGAAGCAGCGGGCAAGCCGTTGGAAGAGGCCGACACCGTGTCGCCGGATCCGGATGCCGCCGTCACCGACGGTGCCGAGATCGTCGTCACGCGCGACCGGACCGTCACCAAGACCGAGACCACCGACACCGATGCCCCGGAACAGCGCATCGAAGATCCGACGATGAACATGAGCAAGACCGTCGTCGAGAACCCCGGCGCTCCCGGCGTCTCCGACATCACCTGGAAGATCAACATGGTCAACGGGGTCGAGGCCGGACGCGAGAAGATCGACGAAGTGGTCAAGGTGCCGGCGCAGCCGAAGACCGTTCGAGTCGGAGCCAAGCCCGGCACCGAGGTCCCACCCGTGGAGAACGGTGCGATCTGGGACGCGCTTGCTCAATGCGAGGCAACCGGCAACTGGGCCATCAACACCGGCAACGGTTTCTACGGCGGCGTGCAATTCGACCAGAACACCTGGGAACGCCAGGGCGGCCTAAAATACGCACCGCGCGCCGACCTCGCCACCCGCGAAGAACAGATCGCCATCGCATCGGTGACGCAGAAGTCGCAGGGCTGGGGCGCATGGCCGGCATGCACCTCGCGTCTGGGTTACCGCTGATCACCTGCCCGCCCGTAGAGTTCGCACCGTGTCCGAACATGTGAGGGGAGCTGCGGCTCTGCTCGGTCCTGCCGAAGTCCGCTCTCTCGCTGCCGAGCTCGACGTGCGACCCACCAAACAACTCGGCCAGAACTTCGTGCACGACGCCAACACCGTGCGACGCATCGTCGCCTCCGCCGGTGTCGGACCTCAGGACACCGTCCTCGAGGTCGGTCCCGGCCTCGGATCGTTGACTCTCGCTCTGCTCGATGTGGCCGACGCCGTTGTCGCGGTCGAGATCGACCCCAAGCTCGCGACCCGGTTACCCATCACGGTGGCCGACCGCGCCCCCACCCTCGCCGAACGGTTGACGGTCATCGAAGCCGACGCGTTGCGCGTACGGGCCGAGGACATTCCGGGACACCCGACGGCATTGGTGGCGAACCTACCGTACAACGTCGCGGTGCCTGTGCTCATTCACCTGTTCTCGGAGCTACCCAGCCTGCGGGTGGCCGTGGTGATGGTCCAGGCCGAGGTTGCCGATCGCCTCGCCGCGGTACCGGGAAGCAAGATCTACGGCATTCCCAGCGTCAAGGCCCGATTTTTCGGTGACGTCAAACGGGCCGGGGCAGTAGGCCGTTCGGTGTTCTGGCCGGTTCCCAAAGTGGAATCGGGGCTGGTACGCATCGATCGATACGCCGAGCCGCCGTGGCCGACCGACACTGCACACCGGAAGTCGGTATTCGCCGTCATCGACGCCGCATTCGCCCAGCGCCGCAAGACTTTACGAGCAGCCCTCGCGGGGTGGGCCGGTTCACCCGTCGCCGCGGAGCGCAGACTTCGCGAGGCCGGAATCGATCCCACGGCCCGCGGGGAAACGATCGACGCGGCAGCGTTCGTTCGTCTGGCGGCTACCGAGGCCTGACGTCTCGTTCTTACAGGTGAATGTCCGACAGTCGCGTCAGTTCGGTCCACTTCGACGCCTCGGCGCGTGCCGCTGCAACAGGTGCGTACCGGTCGGCCTCGGTGAGAATTCCCAGCTCCAAGCCGGTCGCCGACGCGATGTCTGCTACCGGAACCTGATACGTGCGGTACGGGCCGAGCGGTGGGGGATCGGTCTCGACCCGAAGCGGCTTGTCGAGAAGCGGGTCGAGTGACGGCGACTGATCGAGCACGTATCCGGTGCACGCCGGTGCCGAATCCTGGGACCACGCGGCAATCTTGAAGAAGCGACGCGGTATGGCAATGCCTCGGTAGATCGGATCGTCGTCGGCGAAGATGCAGCCACTGAACACCGAGAGCCGTTGCCCGTACTGCTCGGCATGGCCCAGTACGTAATCCTCGAGCCCCAGCCACAGAGTTTTCGACTGGTTCAGGGTGGCCGTCTGCGGAGCGCACACCGTGTAGTGGAAGGTATCCGCATTGGCACGCGTCGCGACCGACAGCTCGCCCCACACCGGATCTCGTCGGCGAACGAGATGCCCACGGTCGAGGTCGTTGTTCGAGTACAACTCGTTCCCCGCCTGCTGCGACGCCGGGAGCCGCTCGTCCAGACGCCAATCATCGCCTCGCTCCACGTCTTTCAGGCTCGAGCCGTCGATGTTCACGCCGGTGACCGCGGCGAGGCGTCGGGCAGGATCCATGGACACCGAGAAATGCGTGTACGGAAGAACCACCAGGCCTGCTCGATCCGGCAGCGGAACGTCGATGTCGGCCAGGAAGGTCGGGTCGAAACCGAGTGGGGTCGTCATGGACCCATTGACTCACGCGTCGGTTACCGGAGGGTGAACCGCGGCGAGGTATCGCCGTTCGAGGGCCGCGTGACGCGCGGCGACCACGCGGCATTCCTCTTTCAGTTCCGGCGGGTCGAGCACGGTGAAGTCGGTGTCGAAGGCCGCCAGCCAGCGGGCGATCGACGGCAGTGAGTCTCCCGAGAGCACCACCGCACACGAGGTGTCGTCGATGGATTCGATTGTGCCCCAGTGCTCGTCGATCATCGGGGCGATCGTCTCGATCGGCGCATGCAAGCGAATGCGCGCCTGAACCTGGGTGAACGCGCGGTCGATTCCCTTCGAGACGAACGCCGCCGCCCCGCCTGCAGGCAACTCTCGCGGGGTGAACCGCGGGCCGGTGGGAATCTTCGGAGTGAGCCGGTCCACCCGATACGACCGCCAATCCTGGCGCAGCACATCCCAACCCAGCAGATACCACCGCGCTCCCGCCCGAACCAAGCTGTAGGGCTCCACCTCGCGCCGAGACTCCGAACCGTCGTGCTTGCGGTAATCGAATCTCAGTCGCTCGTGACCGTGGCACACCGCAGCCACCGTCGACAACACCGCCGCATCCACCGCAGACCGCGGCGTGTGCTCCACCACGTCGATCCGGAGGGCGTCGAGCCGATGCCGGATGCGCGACGGCATCACCTGCCGGAGCTTCGTCAACGCACGCAACGACGCCTCGCCGATCCCCGCCACCGACCCACCGGCCGCCGACTGCAAACCGAACGCCACCGCCAAGGCCTCGTCGTCGTCGAGCAGTAGCGGGGGCATCTCGGCACCAGGCCCCAACTGATAGCCGCCGCCGACGCCCGGCGTCGCATTGACCGGGTAGCCGATGTCGCGCAGCTTGTCGACGTCCCGCCGCAGCGTGCGAGGCGTCACGTCGAGCCGTTCCGCCAGCTCTGCACCCGCCCAATCGCGCCGGGTCTGCAGAAGCGACAACAGCCGCAACAGTCGGGCCGAGGTTTCCTTCATGTCCACACAATGCCACCGAATGCGGACATCTTCGGTCCTCTTTACCGACCCGACCCCGCCACCGAAGTCCACTCAACGTGACATTGACCCCCGAAAAGTCCACCGAACGTGACATTGAGTACCCCCAGGTGGGCCGTCTGATGGTGAACCCAGCCCCTGTTTCTCCACTACTGTGGTTAAACGTGCTGTCTGTCGTTCCCACGCCCGTTGTCGTTCGGGCCCCGTCGAAGGTGAATCTGCATCTTTCGGTCGGTGACCTGCGTCCCGACGGCTTTCACGAGTTGACGACGGTGTTCCAGGCGCTGTCTCTCTCCGACGAGTTGTCGGTCGTTCCGGCGAAGGCGTTGTCGGTTCGGGTGCGCGGCGACGACGCGAAGGTCGTTCCGACGGATTCGCGGAATCTGGTCTGGAAGGCCGCCGAGTTGTTGGGCCGTCGGGTCGGGCGCGAGCCGTCGGTGGAGATCACCATCGACAAGGGCATTCCGGTCGCCGGCGGCATGGCGGGCGGTAGTGCCGATGCTGCCGCGACGTTGGTTGCGCTCAACGCGATGTGGCATCTCGAACTCTCGCGTGACGAGCTCGACGAGCTGGCGGCCGAACTCGGTAGCGATGTGCCGTTCTCGTTGCACGGCGGGACTGCCGTCGGTACCGGCCGCGGTGAGAAGTTGCTTCCGGTGCTCTCGCGTAGCAACTTTCATTGGGTTCTGGCATTGGCGAAGGGTGGTCTGCAGACCCCTGCCGTGTACGGCGAGCTCGATCAGTTGCGGGCCAAGGGCGATCCGCCCAGGCTCGGCGGAACCGAGGATTTGATGCATGCCCTCGCGTCGGGTGATGCGCGGGCCCTCGCCCCGCTGTTGGGCAACGATCTGCAGGCCGCTGCGGTCTCGCTGATGCCGCAGTTGCGTCGCACACTGAGAGCGGGTGTCACTGCGGGTGCGTTGGCGGGCATCGTGTCCGGCTCGGGCCCCACGTGTGCGTTCCTGTGCGCCGACGCCGATGCGGCGGTGTCGGTGAGCGCTGAATTGTCCGGTGCAGGCGTGTGCCGCACCGTCCGTGTTGCGAGTGGACCGGTTCCCGGTGCTCGTGTGGTCACTAGTGAATCGAATGGTTTTTCCTGATGGTCAATCTCGTCAATCTCGAAAACGTCAGTAAGTCCTTCGGCGTCAAGCCTCTGCTCGACGGCGTCTCCCTCGGTGTGCAGGAGGGCGAACGCATCGGCATGGTCGGCCTCAACGGCGGTGGCAAGACCACCACCCTCGAGGTTCTCGCCGGCATCGAACCCCCCGATTCGGGACGCGTCAGCCGCGTCAACGGACTGCGGATGGCCGTCGTCACTCAGCGTGGTGTGTTGCCGCCCGGGTCGACGGTCGGTCAGGTGGTACTCGATCCGCTCGGGATGGCCGAGCACGAGTGGGCCGGCGATTCGCGGGTACGAAACATCCTGACCGGCATCGGTATTGCCGATCTGGGTCCGGCCGGTAGCTCCGGACTGGACGCGCCGATCGACAACCTCTCCGGTGGCGAGCGCCGACGAGTCGCGTTGGCAGCAGCCCTCGTTCAGGATCTGGATCTTTTGGTGCTCGACGAGCCCACCAACCACCTCGACGTCGAGGGCGTGCAGTGGCTGGCCGCGCACCTGGTGAGCCGTCGGAGCGCGCTACTGGTCGTCACGCACGATCGGTGGTTCCTCGACACCGTCGCCAATCAGACGTGGGAGGTCGTCGGGGGTGGTATCGAAACCTACGAGGGTGGCTACAACGATTGGGTCTTCGCGCGTGCAGAGCGCTCCCGTCAGGCCGACGCATCCGAGGAGCGGCGTCGCAACCTCGCCCGCAAGGAACTCGCATGGCTGCGCCGCGGTGCTCCCGCGCGAACGTCCAAGCCCAAATACCGCATCGAGGCCGCCGAGGCATTGATTGCCGACGTACCGCCGCCTCGTGACTCCGTCGCGCTGTCCTCCTTTGCGCAGCGCCGTCTGGGCAAGGTCGTCATCGAACTCGAGGACGCGCGCCTGGAAACTCCCGACGGCCGTGAGCTGGTCAAGGACTTCACGTGGCGTCTGGCTCCCGGCGAGCGCGTCGGTCTCGTCGGCGTCAACGGCTCGGGTAAGACGACGATGCTGCGTACGCTCGCCGGTGAACTGCAGCCCGCTGCGGGCAAGCGCATCCAGGGCCAGACCGTCAAGATCGGTTGGCTGAAGCAGGAATTGGACGACCTACCCAAGAAGCTGCGGGTCCTCGACGCGGTCAAGGAGGTGGCCGAGCGGATCACGTTGGGCGACAAGGAGATTTCTGCGGGGCAGCTCGCGGAAAGGCTGGGCTTCACCCCCGCACGCCAGCGCACGCCCGTCGGAGATCTGTCCGGTGGCGAACGCCGTCGCTTGCAGTTGACGCGAGTCCTGATGGCCGAGCCGAACGTGCTGTTGCTCGACGAGCCGACCAACGACCTGGACATCGACACCCTGCAGCAGCTCGAGGACATCCTGGACGGCTGGGCGGGCACGCTCGTCGTCATCAGTCACGACCGGTACCTCATCGAGCGCATCTGTGACTCGACGTGGGCACTGTTCGGTGACGGCAAGCTCACCAACCTGCCCGGCGGCATCGAGGATTACCTGCGCAGGCGGGCCGTCCTCGCCGCCGACGCGACGCCGGACTCGTTGACCACCGGCGGGGTGCCGCGGAAGGCAACCCGTGATGCGGCTTCGGAGCGCGCGGCCCGTAAGGAACTCAGCAAGCTCGAGAAGCTCGTCATTCGCCTGTCCAAGCGGGAGACCGAACTGCACGCCGAACTCGCCGAGGCTGCCACTGCGCCGGACAAGCTCGTGGCCCTCGACACCGAACTCAAGCAGGTTCTCGCCGACAAGGACGTCGCCGAGGAACGCTGGATGGAATTGGCCGCCGAACTGGAGTAGAGGGCTTCGCCCATGTGAGTGGTTGAGTAGAGCCTGCGCCATGTGAGTGGTAACTCGTAACCTGCTACGAAGTTTCATGCACATGCGCGCAGCGCATACTGTGCACATGGCATCGGTCGTCGCAGAAGTGATGGGTTCGGATTTCGCTCGTCTGCATCCCAAGGTCCAATGGCGTTTCGGTTTGCAGTCCTCGGATCATCGGGCTCAGTTCGGGGTCGGTGTGATGGAGGAGATGACTCATTCTCGTCTCGTTCCTCCGCCGCTGCTGTGGGCCGGTCGTAAGCGAGGCCTGTTTCCTGCTGGCGTGGGCAAGGATGTGCCCTTCACCATCGCCAACTATGCATACGTCGACGAATTGGGCCGTGAGACAATGTCTTTCGTGCGTCGCTTCGCGTTCGCTGCGCGTCCGCAGGGGATGAATTCGGTGATGGTGTCGTCGGCAGAATCCGACGCATATGCGCTCGACTACCTGGGGTTCTCGTCGGACATGGTGGTGCACACCACGTGTGCGGTCGACTCCGACGGCGGGTTGGTGCTCGAGAGCGAGGTGCCGCGGTTTCTGCTCGGTCCCATTGCGCCGAAGTTGCCGAAGGTGGCCTCTGCGGTCACGATCGGCCGGGAATGGTGGGACGCGGCAGAGGAACGGCACCGCATCGAGATCGAAGTCAAGAGCCCGATGCTCGGCCAGTTGTTCCTGTATCGCGGGTGGTTCACCGCGGAGGAGCGCGAGTGCCGTCCCGCCGACATACCGTCCGACGCGCGGCCGCGCTCGATCGAATCACGCGAATAGCGCTACTGTTACGCGTCGATCGAAGCAGGTGAAAGGGAGTCCGCAGTGGCCGTAGTCGAAGCCGAGGTAGTCGGTGGTGTCGGGCATATCGTCCTGAACCGGCCGGAGGCCCTGAACTCGTTGAACGAGGCCATGATCCACGGCATTCGTGCGGCACTCGATGCGTGGCGGGACGACGACACCGTCGGTTCGGTTCTGGTGACGAGCAGTTCACCGCGCGCGTTCTGCGCCGGCGGAGACATCAAGGCCATCAGGCAGGCCGTGATCGACGGCGACCGAGAAGCCGGGCCGCGCTACTTCTCTGCCGAGTACGACCTCGACGAGATCATTGCGACGTACCCCAAGCCGTATGTGGCGGTCATCGAGGCCGCGGCGTTCGGGGGAGGGCTGGGAATCTCGGTGCACGGCAGCGTGCGGATCGTGACAGAGAACGCTCTTCTGGCGATGCCGGAGACGGCGATCGGATTTGTTCCCGATGTGGGCTCGAGCTACTTTCTGTCCCGGTTGCCCGATCACATCGGACGCTACTTGGCACTGACAGGCACCCGGATCACCGGATCCGACGCTGTGACACTGGGATTGGCGACACACTTCTGTCCCAGCGAATCCGTTCAGGCGCTGAAGGACGACATTCTCGGTGGCACCGATCTCGGTGCAGCGCTCGATCGACACACGACCCCGCCGCCGACGACGGAATTGTCGTTCGACGCGAAAGCGGTGGCCACGGTGTTCGAGAAGACGTCGCTCGTCGACATCATCGATGCTTTGGAGTGCGATACCGCGTGGTCTCGCTCGACCAAGACTCAGTTGGCAACGCTGTCGCCGACGTCCTTGATGGCCACCGATGCCCTGATCGAGCGGGCTGCGGACAGTACGTTGCGGGAGTGCCTCGATCGCGAGTTGCGGCTGGCGACATGGATCATCACGGAACCGGACTTCGCCGAGGGTGTGCGCGCAGTGCTGGTCGACAAGGACCGCGCGCCGCAGTGGAAGCCTCTGGTGCTCGAGATGGTGCGACCAGAGGCCTTCCAGCAGCTGCTGTGACCGTCAGTGGGTCAGCGGTAACCCTTGGCGGGGTTCTGCAGGTCCAGCACGATGGTCTGGCCGTTGGAACGCACGTGGATCTCCGGGTTCTGCAGACCACCGGAGACGAGGTATTCGCCGAGGAGCTGAAGCAGCTCGTCGGGGCCGACGGAGGTGTCGGGAGTGCGGATGTCGCCGGTGCGGCTGCCGAGTTCGTTCTGGGTCAGCCGACCCGCGATACGAACCGAGGCGACGCCCATAGCGGTACGACGGTCGGGTGCCTGGCCGCGGCCGAGAGACGGCGACGTGCTGCCGCTGGAGGCGTGAGCGGTGGAACGGCCGTTGGTGGGCAGGCCGTGTTCTGAGATCTGATCGCTGGTGGTCACTTCAACCTCGTTCGATTCCGTGGCGGGCTTCTCTGATGCTGCGGGCTGTGGAGCGGATGCCGTGTCGGTGGACGTGACCACTGCCGCCGGGAAATCGGTGGTGGTTTCGGCCGCCTTCTCGGCGGGTGCAGCTACCGAACTGTCGGTGCGGGCACCGTTGGACGGAGTGGAATCGGACTTCGGCGGCGTCGCCAAACGATGCGCGGGAGCGCCACCGACCTTGATCCCGGCCAATGGGTAGTTCGTTCCCTTAGTCATGTCGTTTTCCACTTCATCGTGATTCTCGGGTGGTTCCGCGCCGAGACGCCATGATCGGAGAACTCACATGACGCCCAACTCGGCGTCGAGCACGCCAAAACGTACTCGAAGTTTGTTCGGACCGCCTGAGAGTAGCATCACGATTGTTTAGATCGCCATTTTTTGGTCCAAAGGCTTGTTCTGGATCCTGAACCACACCACGAAACCCCAGGTCACAAACCCGGCGTATACCAAGTAGAGGACAGCGGACGGGTAGAAACCGGCAATCACCAGCAGCGGGACGCCCACGATGTCCACCGCGATCCAGATGAGCCAGAATTCGGTGAGCCCGCGGGCCATGCCGAACGTCGCCAGCATCGAACCGGTGAAGATCCACGCATCGGCCCACTTGCCGAACGAACCGAGGTACCCGAACAGCTGCGCGAACACGATCGTTCCGACGACTGCGACAGTGATCATCACCAGTCGCTCACGGGCAGTGCCCCAGCGCGGAACGACGGCGGCCCCCGAGTTCTTCGAGCCGCGCATCCACCGGGCCAGCCCGTAGGCGCTGACGGCAATGAACATCAGCTGCCGTCCGGCTTGTCCGTACAGATCCAACGCCTGCGGAGTGTGGAACACCCCGCCCATGAAGACGGTGAACAGCAGCGCATTTCCGATGATCCCCACCGGCCATGCCCACACGACTCGACGCATCCCGCCGACCGCGGAGAGCAGTCCGAAGCCGTTCCCGATCACCTCGCGCCACAGCACCGGGTGGCCCAGCACGCTGAATTCGGCGTCGAGCAGATCTGTCAGCACCGCGACAGGCTACTGATCGCCTGCGGCGACGAGGGGCTCGAGGGTGAGCTCGGGCATCTCCTTCTGGATGTACTGCAGTCGCCACTTGTCGCTGACGAGAGCCAGCAGGGCACCGTCGGTCCGGGTGAAGATCTCGACGCCGCGCTGACGGCCCAATTCGACGGCCGACGCCGCGTCGGTGCGCCGAGCAAGCGAGTAACCCAACGGTTCCATCCGAGCGTCGACGCCGAATTCGGTCTTCATTCGTGCGGTGACCACCTCGAACTGCATCGGGCCGACGGCCGCGAGAACCGGGGAGGCGTCGCCGCGAATGTCGTTGCGCAGCACCTGAACCACGCCCTCGGAGTCGAGTTGTTCGACGGCTCGGCGGAACTTCTTGTACTTGTCGGCGCTGTCGACGCGCAGTGCCGAGAAGTGCTCGGGTGCGAACGACGGGATCGGTGGGAACTCGACCTTCTTGTCGGTGTACAACGTGTGGCCGGGCGCGAGCGCGGTGGCGTTGACCAGACCGACGATGTCGCCGGGGTAGGCGTTCTCGACCGTCGTCCGGTCACGGCCGAAGACGGTGAGCGCGTACTTGGTGGTGAACGGCTTCTTGGTCTGTGCGTGCGTGACGACCATGCCGCGCTCGAACACACCCGAGACCACGCGCATGAAGGCCAGGCGGTCTCGGTGTGCGGTGTCCATGCCGGCCTGCACCTTGAACACGACGGCGCTGAAGGGATCTGTCACCGCGCGCACCCCGTCGGAGACGTCGGCCCGGGGGCCGGGTGCGGGGGCCAGCGCCACCAGGGTGTCGAGGATCTGGCGCACGCCGAAGTTCAGCATCGCCGATCCGAAGATCACCGGTGACGTCTGGCCGGCGAGGAACATCTCCTGGTCGTGTTGCTGGCCGCTCGAGATCAGCAGATCGCTCTCCTCGACGGCGGTGTCCCAGTCGACGCCCTCGCGCTGCGCGGCGGCCTCGGCCGTCATGAATTCTTCTGGCGCGATCGTGGCACCACCCGCAGTTCGGGTGAAGCGGATGTAACTGCCGTCCTGCACATCGAGCAGGCCACGGAAGTCACCAGCGATGCCGACGGGCCAATACAGAGGCGTCGGCGTCAGGCCGATGCGTGACTCGATCTCGTCGAGCAGTTCGAGCGGGGACTGACCCGGGCGGTCCCACTTGTTGATGACGGTGATGACCGGGATGCCGAACTGGCGGCACACCTGGAACAGCTTGAGGGTCTGCGGCTCGAGGCCCTTCGCGGCGTCGATGAGCATGACGGCCGCGTCGACCGCCGTCAGGACGCGGTAGGTGTCCTCGGAGAAATCGGCGTGGCCGGGGGTGTCGACGAGGTTGATCACGTTGGTGACCTCGGCGTCGGGGGAGGTCTGGTAATTGAACTGCAGCGCAGTCGAACTCACCGAAATGCCGCGCGCCTTCTCCATCTCCATCCAGTCCGAGACGGTGGAGCGACGGCCGGCCTTGCCGTGAATGGCACCGGCCTCGGAGATGACGCGCGCGTGCAGGGCGAGGGCCTCGGTAAGCGTCGACTTACCGGCATCGGGGTGTGAGATCACCGCGAATGTTCGACGCCTCGCCACCTCGAAATCGAGTTCCCTGGCCGAGTGTCGAGCGGGGCCGGAGTTCGGTCCTGACCCGTCGAGTGCTGCATCGACGTCGGGGGAACTGGGCGGGGTACTCACGAAGGCCTCTATCTCGTAGTCACGGCAACGGCAAAGGTCAAGGATACGCGGCCGGTAACGGTCACCGGTCATCGCGGGATTGCTTAGGGTGAGGGACGCGGAAGGACCGTCGAACGAGGAGATGACGCGTTGAGCAAGTTCACCGACGAGATGTTCGAGACCGCAAGCAGCAGCAAACGTGGTTTGGTCACCGGCGAGCCCGAGGCGGCGTTGCGCCAGTCGTGGGGTGAGATCCACGAGCAGGCGCGGCGGATGGCGGGCGCACTGGCCGACGCGGGGGGCGAACACGGCGACGCGATCGGTATTCTCGCCGGCCAGCCCGTCGACATCGCACCTGCCTGCCAGGCCACGTGGATGCGCGGAGCGTCGGTGACGATGTTGCATCAGCCCACCCCGCGGACCGATCTGGCCGTCTGGGGCGAGGACACCGAAACCGTCGTCCGGATGATCGACGCGAAGGCGGTGATTCTGGGAGCTCCGTTCGACATCGCCGCACCGGTGCTCGTCGAGCGCGGCATCACAGTGCTGAAGATCGACGAGATGAAGTCCGGTCGCGACATCGATCCGGTGCCGACGGCCGAGACCGACATCGCGCTGCAGCAGCTCACGTCCGGCTCCACCGGGTCGCCCAAGGCCGTGCGCATCACGCACGAGAACTTCTACGTCAATGCGTACGCGATGATCGATCGCATCGAGTTCGACGTCAATTCCGACGTCATGGTCAGTTGGTTGCCGCTCTTCCACGACATGGGCATGGTGGGCTTTCTGTCGGTGCCGATGCAGGTGGGTGCCGAGGTCGTGAGCATCACGCCGTTGGACTTCCTGCGCTCGCCACTGTTGTGGGCCAAGCTCATCGACAAGTACCGCGGAACAGTCACCGCTGCACCCAATTTCGCGTATTCGCTGTTGGCGCGTCGGCTGCGTCAGGCGGAGGACGATCTGGATCTGGATCTGTCCACGCTGCGTTACGCGTGGAACGGTGCCGAACCCGTCGACCCCGACACGATGATCGCGTTGGCAGAAGCGGGTGCGCCGTACAAGCTCGATCCCGCGGCCCTCGCGCCCGTGTACGGAATGGCGGAAACGACTCTCGCCGTGTCGATTCCGGACCCCGGCCAAGGACAGGTGATCGACGTCGTCGACGCGGATCTACTCGAAACACTCGGCCGCGCAGTCCCGTCCACCCGCGGCAACACCCGATCCCTGGCCACTCTCGGAAAGTTCGTTCCCGGTCTCGAGGGCCGCGTCGTGGACAAGGAAGGGCAGGTGCTCACCGCGCGCGGTGTCGGCATCATCGAGGTCCGCGGCAAGGCCGTCACTCCCGGATACATCACCGTCGACGGCCCCGTGCCGACACAGGACGCCGACGGCTGGCTCGATACCGGCGACGTCGGCTACATCACCGAGGACGAACTGGTCGTCGTCTGCGGCCGGGTCAAGGACGTCATCATCATGGGCGGCCGCAACATCTATCCCACCGATATCGAGCGAGCGGCGGGCACCGTCGCGGGAGTTCGGCCCGGTAACGCCGTCGCGATCCGCCTCGACGCCGGCGACAAGCGCGAAAGCTTCGCCGTTGCAGTCGAAACGAACGATATCGACAACCCCGACGAGGTCAAGCGGATCGAGCGTGAAGTGATCCACGCGGTGCATTCGGAGGTAGGAGTACGCCCGCGCACGGTGGCAGTCCTGGGGCCGGGCAGCATCCCGAAGACGTCGAGCGGCAAACTGCGACGGGCCAATTCGGTATCGCTGCTGAACTGATCAGCGCGGGTGCACCCGATTCTGGGCCGCCTCGAGACCGACCTTCAGCAGTAGCTCGGCGGCGTCGGCGGCTTCTTCGATCACGACGCCGAGGTCCTTGCGTTCGGGCGTCGAGAAGGGCTTGAGCACGAACGACGCCGGATCCATTCGTCCCGGTGGCCGTCCGACGCCCACGCGGACCCGCAGGTAGTCCTTGGTGCCGAGGTGCTGAGAAATCGAGCGCAGACCGTTGTGCCCGCCCTCGCCGCCGCCGAGCTTGAGTCGCAGTGCGCCGAAGTCGATGTCCAGTTCGTCGTGCACCACCACGATGTTCGCGGGGTCGACGGAGAAGAACCGAGCCAGTGCCGCCACCGGCTGGCCCGAGAGGTTCATGAACGTTCGCGGCTTCGCGACGACGACCGAACGGCCGTCCAGCCGGGCCTGCACGATGTCGGAATTGGACTTCTTGTGCGACGAGAACGACGAGCCGACGCGTCCGGCGAGTGCGTCGGCGACCATGAAGCCCACGTTGTGCCGAGTCTTGTCGTACTGCGGACCGGGGTTGCCGAGCCCGACTATCAGGGCGGGGCCGTTTTCGGTGCTCACGGGCGTCATTCTTCCATCGATGGTTCGAAACGAACGGCGCGCCGTCTCCCGAAGGAGAACAGCGCGCCGCTCGAGATGCAGGGGAGAGAATCAGCTCTCGTCGGAGCTGTCTTCGTCCTCGGAAGCTGCTTCTTCCTGAGTCTCGGCCTCGCCGGTCTCGGAGATCGGCTCGGTGCCTTCGCCGTCGGCCTCGAGGTCTTCCTCGGACGGTGCCTCGACGACGTTGACCAGGAGGGTCTCGCCGTCGGAGATGAGGGTGACGTCGGACGGCAGATCCAGGTCTGCCGCGGTGATCTGCGTGCCGATCTCGGCACCCTCGACGGAGACGACGAAGTTCTCCGGGATCTCGAGCGCGTCGGCCTCGATCTCGACGGCGGTCGAGTCGGTGGTGACGAGGGTGCCCGGTGCGGCGTCGCCCTCGACGATGATGTTGACCTCGACGGTGACGCGCTCGCCCTTGTTCAGGACGAGGAGGTCGGCGTGCTCGATGCTGCGACGGATCGGGTGCACGACGATCGACTTGGTCAGTGCCAGCTGCGACTTGCCGGCGATGTCGAGGGTGAGCACAGCGTTGGTGCCGTCGTTACGCAGCACGGCAGCGAATGCGCGGGCGTCGAGTGCCAGGTGCTGGGGGTCGGTTGCGTGTCCGTACAGAACGGCGGGAACGAGGCCGTCGCGACGAGCGCGGCGTGCGGCACCCTTGCCGAATTCGGTGCGGACCTGTGCGGTGAGGTTGTTTACCTTCGATGCCATGGTGCTACATGCTCCTGATAACTGTGATCTGTGGTTCGTGCGGCGTACTTCGTCGGGCTGTCAAACTCGTCGGGGCGGACACGAACGAGCGCGGCCAACGGGGCCGAGCCGCGTCGATAACGGTGGATCCTGATGAGCCGGATCTACCCTCGCCGAGACAACCTGGAAGACAATACACGACCAGGTCACGTGCGCGGAAGTTCGACCCCTGCTACGAACTTCCGCTCACGTGCGAGCGCAGCGAGCAACTCGGCGGCCACCGACCGGGCGACGGCGATGGCGTCGTCCCGACCGCCTGCGGTTCCCATGACCACCGCACCCTCGTGCAGCAGTGACAATCGAGTCCCGAGTTCTTCTGAATCGGGGTATCCGGCATCGGCGGCCAGGCGTGCGAACAGCGATCGCGTCCACGCCTTCTCCGATTCGATGATGGCCAACACCGGGCTGTCGGTGCCGCCGAACTCGGCGAATGCGTTGACGAATCCGCAGCCGCGATGGTTGTCGCGCATCCACAGGTCGAGTGCGTCGTAGACCCCGAGTACACGCTGCTCACCCTGGTCGAGGGAGTCGACGTACTGCGTCACGTGCGCACACCAGAGGTCGTATCGCCGCTTCAGATAGCGCTGCACCAGGCCGTCCTTGGAGCCGAAGCGGTCGTACAGGGTCTTCTTGGTCGTGCCGGCTTCCTCGGCGATCAGGTCGACGCCGACGGCGCGGATTCCGCGGTCGTAGAAGAGCTCGCTCGCGACGGCGAGAATTCGTTCCGCTGCGGGGGTCAGTGGCTTGTCGTGCATGGCGACCTTTCGAAAGCGCTGGTCGGAGTGGGGTGCACTGCGAGTATACAGACCTGTATGTTTACATCGCTCTCATGACCTCACGCATCGATGTTCTCGCCGGTACAGCTCTGGTGATTCTGTGGAGTTCGGGCTTCATCGGAGCAGAATTCGGCACCGCCGAAGCTCCGGCCCACACGCTGCTGGCCTGGAGGTACCTGGTGGCAGTCGTGCTCCTCGTCGCGTGGTGCCGGTGGCGACGACTCACCCCGACGTGGCACGCGCTGCGTATCCACGCAGTCCTCGGCCTCTTCTGTCAGTTCCTCTACCTCGGTGCCACCATCACCGGCATCGGCATGGGCGTCCCTCCGGGCGTCGCCGCCCTGGTCGCTGCGTTGCAGCCGTTGGTGGTCGCGCTGGCCTCGAGCAGGATCTTCGGCGAACGCGTCGGATCGAGAGGAATTCTCGGCCTCGTCGTCGGCATCGCCGGAGTGACGCTCGTCGTCGTCGGTGACCTGTCCGGTGCCGATCTTGCCTGGCCCGTCTACCTGCTGCCCGCCGCGGGCATGCTGGCGCTGTCGGCCGGGACGATCGGGCAACGGCTACTGGATCCGAAAGAACCCATCGCGCTGGCCATGGCCATCCAATGTGGCATCAGTGCAGTCGGTTTCATGACGTGGAGTGCACTTGCCGGTGACGCGGTACCGCCGATGACGACGGGTTTCTGGGCTGCGGTGGCGTGGACGGTGGTGCTGTCGACCTTCGGCGCATACGGCGCGTACCTGTTCGTCGTGCGCCGCAGTGGACCGACTCGTGCCAGCGTGCTGCTCTACCTGACACCGCCGACGACGATGCTCTGGGCTTTCGTGATGTTCGGCGACGCGGTCACCTGGTTCGGTTTCGCGGGCCTCGCAGTCTCGGGGATCGGGGTCGCCGCCTACCTCAGCGCACATCCGGACCGTAGAGCCCGCTCACACACCGGCGAGGGCAGCGAGCATCGTGTCCAGTTCGGCGAAGGTGACGAAGTAGTGCGGAGATGCACGGACGACGGCGTCGAGTCCCCGGCCCGTCATGTCCAGTCGAGTGGAACCGCGATGGCTCACCGTGACCGTCACGTTTCGGTCGGCAAGCCGGTCGCGGACGGCCACCGGCTCCTCACCGTCCACGGTGAACGAGACGATGCCGCTCTTGCGGTCACCGAGATCGTGGACGGTGACCCCGGGAATGCCTCGCATTCCGGCACGTAGGTACTCGGCGCGCTCGGAGATGGCATCCGCGACGTCGTCGATGCCCAGTTCGAGTAGATAGTCGACGGCCGCGCCGAGGGCGAGGCGGGCTGCGACGTCGCATTCCCAGAACTCGAAACGTGTTGCGTCATCGGCCATCCGGTAGGTGGACGAGTCCTCCCACTGCGCGCTGTGCAGATCGAGAGCCGGTGGATGCAAGCTCGCGGCCAATTCCGGACGCAGGTACAGGAACCCGGTACCTCGGGGCCCGCGTAGCCACTTGCGACCGGTGGCCGACAGCGCATCGACGCCGAGTTCGTCCACGTCAACCCGCAGCTGGCCGATGGACTGACACGCGTCGAGCAGAACGAGGGCACCGTGTCGATGGGCGAGATCGGCCACCGCGCGGGCCGGGTTGATCAAGCCTCCGTTGGTGGGCGCGTGCACGACCGACACCACCCGGACTCGGTCGTCGAGCATCTGTTCGAGGGCGTCGATGTCGATGCACCCCGACGCGTCGCTCGGAATCACCTCGACCGTGGCCCCGGAGACCTCGGCACGGTGCAGCGCGGAAATGGCGTTGCTGGCGTATTCGGCCTCGCACAGCAGGATTCGATCCCCGGCCGACAACGGCACCGAGTAGAAGAAGTCGGTCCAGGCACGAGTCGCGGAATCGCTCAGAGCGATGGTCGACGCCGGTGCCCCGATCAGGGTTCCGATCGATGCCTTGACCGCCGCGAGATCGTCGAGGCGTTCGCTCGCGGCCCGGTACCCGCCGATCTCCGCCTCGCGGCGCAGATGGGCGATCGCGGTGTCGACGACGACGGTGGGCGGCAGCGAGGAGCCGGCGCTGTCGAGAAATACCCGGCCCGACGCACCAGGGGTGTCGCGGCGTATGCGGTCGTGATCGAGCATCGATAGTCCTTCCGGTAGCGAACTCTCGGGCATCAGGGTTCCACAATCGGTAGCCTCGATACGACGCGGGATCTCGGCGTTTTCGATCCTGGCAGCTGGGTACATTGCGTAGTCGGATCGCGGTGAGTGGGAAAGAAGGAAATGTGTCCTCCAACGAGAAGTCCCTCGAGCTGAGCACGCGCCCAGCCATCGAGGCATACGTGTCGAAGGTGTGTTTCAAGCTGGGGCCACCGTCGCTCATCGGTGCCGAACTCGAATGGCTCACCGCCCTCGACGACGGTTCGCGGCCCTCCCTGTCAGCTCTGGCCGCTGCGCTCGGTGATCACTCCCCGCGCAGTATCGCTCCCGAGTCACCCGCCCTGACGTTGCCGGGCGGAAGTATCGTCACCGTCGAACCGGGCGGCCAAGTCGAATTGTCCAGTTCGCCTTCTATTTCCGTTTCCCAGCTCGAACCGTTGCTCGACGCCGATGCCCGACTGTTGCACGACATGCTCGGTCGCGACGGCATCTCCATCAGCGCAGTTCCCGCCGACGCCGTGCGAGATCCCGAACGACTACTGGTCTTACCGCGCTACTGCGCGATGGAAAACCGTTTCACCACCATCGGGCCTTTCGGCAAGCTGATGATGTGCAACACCGCCGCCACCCAGGTCAGTGTCGACGCCGGACGTGATCGGGCCGAGGTCACTTCGCGATGGCAAATGCTGCACGCCATCGGCCCGGCCTTCGTCGCCGCGTTCGCGCGCTCTCCCGAACTCGCCGGGGCACCGACAGGTGCGTGGGCATCGCAGCGAATGCGGACCTGGCTCGAACTCGATTCCAGCCGGACCACGGTACCGAACACGGGCGATCCGATTGCCGATTACGCGCGGTGGGCACTCGACGTTCCGCTCCTCTGTATTCGGGGAACCACCCAGAACTGGGAAGCGCCGTCCGGCATCACTTTTGCGCAGTGGCTCGACGATCCGAGCGTTGTCGGTCGTCCGGCAACCTACGCCGATCTCGATTACCACCTGACGACGCTGTTCCCGCATGTCCGAGCCTGCGGCCACCTCGAAATCCGTTACCTCGACGCGCAACCCGACGGTCAATGGGTGATACCGGCCGCCGCGTTCGAGGCGCTGTTGTCCACTCCCGATCTGGTTTCCCAGGCCACCGAACTCGGCGCAGGCACAGCCGGTCGGTGGCTCGATGCGGCCCGGGCAGGTATGGCCGATGGCGAGCTGCGTAGGGCCGCAAGCGAACTGCTCGATCTCGCATCATCCGCGGGAGGAGAGTTCTCCCAGCAGTTGCGTGCGGCATCTCGGAGATGTCGCGCCGGTATTTCGCCCCACGAATTCGATGCGGTGTCGCCGACATCGCAAAGCCGAAAGGAATCGGTGTGAGCGCCGAAGAACTCAGGACCAGGATCGAGACCGTGCTGACTCGGAGCCGGTCCCGCAGCGCCGCGCTCACCGAGTGCGTGGACGAAACCGAACTCATGGCTCAGCATTCGCCGTTGATGAGTCCACTGGTCTGGGATCTGGCACACATCGGCAGTCAGGAAGAACTCTGGCTCGTGCGCGATGTCGGTGGCCGCGACCCGGTGCGGCCGGACATCGACGAGTTGTACGACGCGTTCAAGCACTCGCGTTCGTCGCGAACGTCCCTGCCGCTCCTGACGCCCGAGGAAGCGCGCGCCTACGTGCATACCGTGCGGGACAAGGCCTGGGACGTGTTGGAGCACAGCACGTTCGAGGGCCGACCGGTCGAGAAGCACGGATTCGCGTTCGGGATGATCGCCCAGCACGAGCAGCAGCACGACGAAACCATGCTCGCAACCCACCAGTTACGTTCCGGTCCAGCCGTTCTCACTGCTCCCGCACCACCGACGTCCACGATGCCGGCGGCGGGGGAAGCCATCATTGCCGGTGGGCCGTTCTCGATGGGAACGTCACTCGACCCGTGGGCTCTGGACAACGAGCGGCCTGCGCACGCCGTGCACGTGCCGACCTTCGCCATCGACCGGGCCCCGATCACCAACGCGCAGTACATGAACTTCATCGCCGACGGTGGCTACGAGCGCCCCGAGTTGTGGACGGAGAAGGGGTGGGCGCACCGCGTCGACGCGCAGCTCACCGCCCCGCAGTTCTGGGAGTCCGATTCCGACGGCACCTGGTGGCGTCGGAGCTTCGGGGTGCGCAGGCCGGTGCGTCCGCTGCAACCCGTCGTGCACGTGTGCTGGTTCGAGGCCGACGCCTACGCGCGCTGGGCAGGCAAGCGGCTACCGACGGAAGCGGAATGGGAGAAGGCCGCGCGGTACGACGCGGCGTCGAACACCTCCCGCGCCTATCCCTGGGGAGACGCCGAACCCACTGCAGCACATGCCAATCTGAATCAGCGACATCTCGAACCGGCCGATGTGGGGGCGTATCCGCAGGGTGTGTCCTCGGCCGGGGTCCATCAGCTCATCGGTGACGTGTGGGAGTGGACGTCCTCGGGTTTCGAGGCGTACCCGGGATTCGAGGCATTCCCGTATGCCGAGTACTCGGAGGTGTTTCTGCGCGGCGATTACAAGGTGTTGCGTGGCGGCTCTTTCGGCACCGACGAGGTGGCCTGCCGCGGGACGTTCCGAAATTGGGATCACCCGATTCGTCGGCAGATCTTCAGTGGGTTCCGGTTGGCCCGCGACGTCGAGTCGCACTGAATGTGCCGTCATCTCGGGTACCTCGGAGCAACTACCTCGGTCGGGTCACTGCTGACCCGGGGCGAGAACTCCCTGCGCACACAATCGTTCGCGCCCACCGACATGCGGGGCGGCGGCACCATCAACGCCGACGGGTTCGGCGTTGCCTGGTGGGACGGCGACGACACCGTACGCAGCTATCGCAATCCGATGCCCATCTGGACCGACCCTGCGATCGACGATGCTCTGCCGCAACTGCAGTCGACGTCGGTGATCGCGGCGGTCCGATCGGCCACCGTGGGAATGCCGGTCGAACGCAGTGCCTGTGCCCCGTTCACCGACGAGCGATGGGCATTCAGCCACAACGGCGTCGTGTTCGGTTGGCCGGAATCGTTGGCGGAGCTGTGGTCGGAGATTCCGCCGACCGATGCGTTGATGCTGCCGGCCCCTACCGACGCCGCCGGATTGTGGATCGTGCTGCGAAACCTGTTGCGCACACACGATCCCGAGTCGGCATTGCGCATGCTGGTTCGAGAGGTTCTGGCCAGGTCGCCCAAGGCGCGCCTGAATTTTCTGCTCTCGGACGGCACGTCTATGTATGCCACGGCGGTGCATCATTCGCTGTCGGTACTGCAGACCGAGGATTCGGTCACGATCGCCTCCGAACCCGTCGACGGCGATCCCGAATGGATCTCTATCGACGACCGCAGCATCGTCGTCGCGACAGCGACCGGTGTCACCGTTTCGACCCTGGAAGAATGAAGGAGAGTCATGAGCACGGTGGACGTACATCTGACCGACACGACGCTGCTGGACGAATTGCGCAAGGACGTGCGGGAGGGCTTGACGGCCGACCCGAAGTGGCTCTCGCCCAAGTACTTCTACGATGCCGTCGGCAGTGAGCTGTTCGAGCAGATCACGGTGCTGCCGGAGTACTACCCGACCCGCACCGAGCGCGCGCTGATCGAGGAGCATGCACTCGACATCGCCCGGGCCACCGAATCGTCGATGTTGATCGAGCTGGGCTCGGGTTCGTCGGAGAAGACCAAGCTGCTGTTGTCTGCCGGAATCGAACACGGTTCGCTGACAACGTATGTGCCTCAGGATGTGTCCAGTACCGCCTTGGAGGGTGCTATCGAGCAGATCTCGAAGGAGTTCCCGACGCTGGAACTGCACGGCATCGTCAGCGATTTCACCGATACCCTGCACAATCTTCCCTCCGGAACCGGCCGCACCATCGCCTTCCTCGGCGGCACTCTGGGGAACCTCATCCCGCAGGAACGTGAGGAATTCCTGGCGGCCGTAGCGGACGCACTCGACCCCGGCGAGTTTCTGCTGCTCGGGGTGGGCTTGGTGATCGATCCGGACGTGCTCGTTCCCGCGTACGACGACGCAGCCGGTGTGACAGCCGAGTTCAATCGAAACGTGTTGTCGGTTCTCAACTCTCGACTCGGCGCGAATTTCGAACCCGAGGCCTTCGAGCACGTGGCACTGTGGAACGCCGAGGACGAGTGGATCGAGATGCGATTGCGGGCCACAGCCGCGCAAGAGGTGTATCTGAAGGATCTCGACCTGCACGTGCACTTCGAGTCCGGAGAAGATCTACGTACCGAGATCTCCGCGAAGTTCCGGCCGGACGGCATTGCCGGTGAATTGAAGATGGCGGGCTTCGACGTCCTCCATCTGTGGTCCGACGCAGATTCGCGCTTCGCTCTGATCCTGGCCGGAAGGGTCTGAACGACAGAGCCGGCATTGCGGGCACCACTGCACGCTACGACCGCCGATCGACGGAATTCCGTCGATCGGCGTCGGTAGTGGGCAACCCTGCCCGTCGATGCCGCGTATTCACGGGAGTCGACGTCCCGTTGCTGCAACCGACTTCCGGCGACGACGCACCACCGTGATGATTTCGTCCACGACGCGATCGAGTTCGGCAAGCGCTGTGGCCGCCGAGTATCGCAGCACCAACCATCCGTCGAGCACCAACTCGTTCTGGCGTCGACGATCGTTGTTGAACGTCGCGGGATCGGTGTGGAACTCTCGTCCGTCGATCTCGACGATGACTCGTGCGGAAAAGTCGACCAGGTCGCCGTAGAACCTACCTACGCGCGCATTGATCTCCATTGTGAAGTGGCGAGCTTTCAATGCCCGCGCCACCACCCGTTCCGGCTCCGACAGAGTTCTCGGGCAACAGGTTCGAAGCTGCTTGCGCACTGCAGCCATCCCGTCCATGCCTTTTGCCGTGTCACACAGTTCAGCGACCCGACGCCACGGCACGTGATTGTCTATGGCGTTGTCGAAGAACTTCTCGAGATCGGGCGTCGACAAGCAGGTCGCGACATCGACGAACGTTTGCTCCAGGGACACCACTCGCATGCCGCGTCGCGTGGTGGTGTCGCCGAGAACTCGGCGATGAACTCGGATCCAGGGCACCGACCTCGACTGGCCGGTCGGGCCGACAGTGACGTCGACCAGACGCGGTTCGTATTGGATCAGTCCCCATAACCATGCCGCACTTTCGTGACTCAGTGCGGCGTCCGGTCTCCACAGGGTGGCCCCGAGGCACAGTCCGAAATAGTCCGGCTTCTCCGTCGCGTAGACCTTCGGCAGCAGTCGCACCAGCTCACCCGACCGCGACCGCCTCGAAATCGTGCTCGTGCTGATTCCTTGTGCGAGCAATTGCTGCACTGTGTAAACCCCCATTGCTACACCGTTGCGGCTGACGGGCCCGCGCAACAGTGGCAATCTCGCAATTGTGGATAACTCGACGACGTTATCCACAGGACTGCCCGGCGGAGCGGGCACGGTTGCACGCTACGGTCGCCGATCGACGGATTTCCGTCGATCGGCGTCGGTAGTGCGCAACCATGCCCCTGGTAGCCAACCCGGAAGCCTCGAGGTCAGGTGTCCGCCAACGCGAGTACCGGCGAGATCTTGTTCGCCCGCCGCGCCGGTGCCAACGATGCTCCGAGCGCCAGAAGCCCGCCGCACAGTACCGTGCCTGCGATGACGGCCCAGGGGAGTGTCGGAGCAGACACGCCGCCGCCGCTCAGCGAACCCAGCAGCGATTGTGCTGCGGCCCAACCGTATCCGATTCCGAGGATCAGCCCGAAGCCCATCGACGCGACCACCATCTGGGTGCTCTCCGAGACGATCATGGAACGAATCTGCTTGCGGGTGAATCCGAGTGCGCGCAACAGACCGATTTCCCGGGTACGTTGCAGAATGCTCAGCAGCAGGTTGTTCACCATGCCGACCGCGGCGATGACGGCGGAGAAACCGATGAGGCCGGTCATGATTCCGACGGTTACCGTCAGCACTTGACCGATGGTCTCCTCGTCGTACTCGTCGACGAGCATCGATCGATAGCTGTACATCGCGACTGCGAAGGTGACCACCAAGGTCACCCCGATGAGCAGGCCCACTGCAGTGCGGGTGCTGCGATCCGGATAGCGAATTGCGTTGGCGGACGCCAATCGTGCGGCCGGCCCGCGGCCCGCCATCCTTCCGACGAGTCGGAGCACGCCGGGCAGAATGCGGTACGCACCCACCATGATGCCGGTGAACGATGCCACACCGCCGAAGAACGCGACCAGTACTCCGCCGGGGTTGACCATCCCGATCAGCACACCGAGGCCGAGCAGCACGACACCGCCCGCGATGAGCACGATCGACAACACCGTCCGTACCCGCCTCGACCGTGGGGTCTCGATTCCGGTGTCGACGGCACCGCCGGTCGCCTGAATCGGAGTGACGTCCAGAACTTTCCGTGATCCGACGTACGACGCCAGCGTCGTCGTCAGAACCACGGTGACGACGGGAAGGACCACGAGCGGTTGTACGGACGTGTACTGCACGTCCGGCAATTGGCGGGCCGATACCGCGACGGCGCGGGCCAGGTGACTGACACCGACACCGAGCACCAGACCGACTGCGCCACCGAACAACCCGACGAGGAAGCCTTCCCGGGCGACCGATCGACGCAGATCGCGAGCCCGGGCACCCAGTAGGCGGAGCAGCGCGATGGTGCGGGTGCGGCCGGCCACGATCGTCGCGAACGTGTTGGAGGTGACGACAGCCGCGACATACAGGGCAAGGCCGATGAACACCAGGGCTACGCAGTACAACGCCACGATTCCGGTGCTGTCGCTGCCGTCGTCGAAGATGTCGACCAGAAACGCAGTGGCCTGGATCAGCACGACGCCGAAGAACGACGCGAGCGCCGTCACCAGAATGCTCGCACCGTGTTCCCGAGACGCCCGAGCAGATGTGGACACGCTCATCGGAGAACACCTTCCATTCCCAGCATGTAGTTCGAGATCTGTTCCGGCGTCGAACGTCCCAGTTCGTCGACGATGCGGCCGTCGGCGAGGAAGACGATGCGATCGGCGTAACTGGCCGCGACTGGATCGTGGGTGACCATCACGATGGATTGACCGTACTGATGTACCGCCGCAGCGAGGAGGCCGAGAACCTCACGCCCGGTGCGGGAATCGAGGTTGCCGGTGGGCTCGTCGGCGAAGATCAGCTGCGGCCGAGTACCCAGAGCGCGAGCGATCGCGACGCGTTGCTGCTGCCCACCCGAGAGCTGATGGGGCCGGTGCCCGACGCGGCTCTGCAACCCCAGGGTGTCGATGAGTTGCTCGATCCAGGCCGACTCCTCAGCGGTGGGCGCGCGGCCGTCCAGCTCGAACGGCAGCAGAATGTTGCCCCTGACGTCGAGCGTCGGAACGAGATTGAACGACTGGAAGATGAAGCCGACCTGCTTGCGGCGCAACGTCGTCAGAGCGTCGTCGCCCGCCGACGTGATGTCGGCTCCGGCCAGCATGAGCTGCCCGGAACTGGGGGTGTCCAACCCTGCCATGACATGCATGAGGGTGGACTTGCCGGAACCCGATGGCCCCATGATGGCGGTGAACCGGCCGCCGTGAATGTCGAGAGAGACGTTGTCGAGCGCGCTCACCGGGTTGGACGAGTCGCCGAAATGCTTGCTGACTTGAAATGCCCGTGCAACAGGGCCTGCTGTGATGGTCATGGCAACAACGCTATGAATTCGCCGGACCGAAGTAATCAGGCGCGAGTCTTCGCGTCGTACATCTGCAGGATGACTTCGGTGTCAGTCTCCAGTCAGTCCGTGCTCGAAGGCGTAGACCACCAACTGCACCCGATCACGCAGGTGGAGTTTGGCGAAGATGCGGCTGATGTGTGTCTTTACGGTGGCTTCGCTGAGGTACTCCAGCTCGGCGATCTCGGAGTTGCTCAACCCGCGTGCGGTGAGCCTGAACAGCTCCTTCTCCCGCGCCGTGAGAGTGGCGAATTCGGCCGGTGCCTTCGGTACAGCGGGAGTCGGGGTGAAGTGCGCGAGCAGGCCGGTCGTCGCCGACGCGGCAATGACCGAGTTGCCCGCGTGCACCGTGCGGATCGCCGCGAGCAGGAACTCAGGGTCGGCGTCCTTGAGTACGAATCCGCTTGCACCGGAACGGATTGCACGTGCAGCGCTCTCGTCGAGGTCGAACGTCGTCAAGACCAGAATCCGGGGCGGGTGCTCGGATGCGGCCAGGATCTGCTCGGTGGCGGCGATACCGTCGAGCACCGGCATCCGCACGTCCATGAGCATCACGTCCGGCGTTGCGGACGCAGCGAGCGCAACGGCCTCGACGCCGTTCCCGGCTTCCCCGACGAACTCGAGGTCGGACTGGGAGGAGATGAGCATACGAATGCCCGCCCGGAACAGTTGCTGGTCGTCCACCAGGGCCACTCTGATGCGCTCGCTCATGACACTTTTCCCTTGCTGGCTTCGGACGCGGCAGGCAGCCACGCAGTGACGGTCCACGACGAGTCGTCACCGGACGCAATGCACGTACCGCCCGAGAGACCGGCACGCTCCTTCATGCCGGCGACCCCGTGGCCGGAGGATTCGGTGACCGAACGGCCGGGACGGACACTGTTGCGGACCGTCAGTTCGACGCCGGCAGAATCGGATTCGATGGTGACGGACACCGGCTCGTCCGGGTCGCCGTGGCGCAGCGCATTGGTCAACGATTCCTGTGCGATGCGGTACAGCGCCAGGTGCGCTCCGGCCCCCAACGACGAGCCGGTGGTGTCGATGGTGGCGTCGATCTGCAGACCGGTGGCCCGCATCGAGGCGAGCAGTCGATCCAGATCCTCAGACGTAGGGTTCGGCAGGTCGCCTTGACTGTGTCGCAGCTGGCCGAGTAGCACCCGTACATCGGACAGCGCGGCGCGAGCGGTATCGGAGATGGTGGTCAGTGCGGTGTCCACCGCGGCGGGATCGACAGCGCGTACGTACCGCGCGCCGTCGGCCTGTGCGATCACCACGGCCAGCGAATGCGCCACGATGTCGTGCATGTCGCGGGCAATTCGGTTGCGCTCCTGCTCGATTGCCACCTCGTGCTCGGCGCGGGCCTGATGAACCTCAGCGAGCTCACGGGCGTGCGCGGATTCGATCGATGTGCGCCGCGCGTAGGCCAAGCGACCCAAGGCCCAGGACAACCCGAGTATCGCCCACAGGCCCGCGAGGAGGAAAGCGAACTGTAGGAGTCGGGGTTCCTGAAAGCCCTCTTCCGTGGGTGGGCCGAACGGATTTCCGTCCACGTAGGCCAGATACACCGCTGCGATCACTCCGCCGCCGACGGCGGACGCGAGCCCGAGGCGTCGAACCACGTTGTCGCCGTACGCGGCCGTGCAATACAGAATTGCGAAGATCGCAGTGTCCGCAGACAGCGGCAGCACTCCGGTGACCATCTGCACGACGGCCAGCACCCAGGCGAGCGCCAAGGACCATCGTGGTGATCGGCGTCGGATGGCCAGTGCAACGCCGAACCCGACCAGAACGCCCACACCTGCGGTGCCGGCGACTCCGTTCACGGTGGACGCCAGCAGCAGCAGGACGAACACGACCGCGTACGCGGCGTCGAGTACCTGCCGTGAGATCGATAGCTTGCGCAGCACTCGATCAGACTACGTGCATCAGTTGGTGCGGCGACGCGCCTTCTCGAGGGCGGCCAGCGTCGTCAGAACGGTCGTCCGCTGCTTCTCGAGATCCTTCATACGTGCGCGTGCCGGTAGGCCCTGCGCGCCGTCGAGTGCGCTGATCTGTTCGTCCACCGAGGTGAGTTGAGTCAGCAACTTCTCCACCCGCGACTGCAGTTCGATCGCGTCGATGCCTGTGACACCGGCCTGCGACTTCTTGGTGGGTGCCTTCGCCGGAGCAGACCCCGACGTCGTCGCCGACGAAGACGCCGCTGCGTTCACTGCAGCAGCGGCTCTGGGCCGCAACGCTTTGCGGACCGCGGCCGGGTCGGGGAGCTTCTCGAGTCGAATGCGGTTGAGCACCTCACGCGCATCGCGGGCGGTGACGCGGTACTCGCGCTCCTCCTCGTCGTCGGACGCGAGCGTGCCACCGAGAGGCCGCAGGCCGTACATGCCGATGAAGTGCTTCGCCTCGTCGATGACGGCTTCCTTCTCTCGGCACAGGCCGCACCGCGGCTCGTTACGGAAGGTTTCGACGCTGTCGGTGCTGCCGCACCAGACGCACCCGCCCGGCGTCCATCGAGCGATTCTGACGGTAGTAGTTCCGGCCGGGGCGTTGAGAGAATGTGCGTCGATCACGACGAGTCATCTTAGGTGACAACAAAACCCGCCCCGCACGCCCCCGTCTCGCGAGCTGCATATTCCGGCCACGGGCGTGACGTAGTTCATGCAGTGCAGGTGGGGAGCGGGCGGAGCGGGTTTCGGATCGAGCGAAACAGACCTACTGTTACGCGCTGCCGTTGAAAAGGCTGGTGACCGAACCGTTTTCGAAGACCTCGCGGATGGTGCGGGCGAGCAGCGGTGCGATCGAGAGTTCGGTCAGCGTGTCGAAGCGCTTCTCGTCGCTGATCGGCAGGGTGTTGGTGACGACGACTTCCTTGGCACCGCAGTTCGCGAGGCGCTCGGCGGCCGGGTTGGACAGCACGCCGTGGGTCGCGGCGATGACGACGTCACCCGCTCCGGCTTCTTTGAGGACCTTGACTGCGCCTGCGATGGTGCCGCCGGTGTCGATCATGTCGTCGATGAGGATGCAGGTGCGGCCTTCGACCTCGCCGACGACGCGGTTGGACTTGACCTGGTTGGGCACCAGGGGATCACGCGTCTTATGGATGAAGGCGAGCGGTGCGCCGCCGAACGAGTCGGCCCACTTTTCGGCCACGCGCACGCGGCCGGAGTCGGGGGAGACAACGGTGATGTGTTCGAGGCTGTACTTGCCGCGGATGTGATCGGCGAGCTGGCTGTGTGCATGCATGTGGTCGACGGGGCCGTCGAAGAAGCCCTGGATCTGGTCGGTGTGCAGATCGACGGTGATGATGCGGTCGGCACCGGCGGTCTTGAGCAGATCGGCGACGAGGCGAGCGGAGATCGGCTCGCGGCCGCGGTGCTTCTTGTCCTGGCGTGCGTACGGGTAGAACGGGAGGATCGCGGTGATGCGCTTGGCGGATCCACGCTTGAGTGCGTCGATCATGATGAGCTGTTCCATCAGCCAGGTGTTCAGCGGGAACGGGTGCGACTGCAGAACGAATGCGTCCGATCCGCGGACCGACTCCTCGAAGCGCACGAAGATCTCGCCGTTGGCGAAGTCACGTGCCGTCTGCGGGGTGACGTCGATACCGAGTTCCTTGGCGACCTGCTCGGCCAACTCCGGATGTGCTCGGCCAGAGAACAACATGAGGTTCTTCTGGTTGTCGATCCAATTAGGGGTGGTCACTGCTTTTCGCCGTCCTTTAGTTCTTGCCGAGCACGATCTGCGCGCGCCGCTGCCTGTGCAGCTTCGGTTCCGGGCCTGTTGTGAACGACCCAGCCTTCGATATTGCGTTGCTTGCCACCGGACACGGCCAGTGCGCCGGGAGGAACATCGTCCCGAACCACTGTTCCTGCACCGGTGTAAGCGCCGTCGCCCACGTGCACAGGGGCGACGAACGTCGAGTCGGATCCTGTGCGTACATGGGATCCGATTTCCGTGCGGCTCTTGTTGACGCCGTCATAGTTGGCGAAGACGTTGGAGCAGCCGATGTTGCTGTGCTCCCCGATCGTGGCGTCGCCGACGTAGGTGAGGTGCGGGACCTTGGTGTGGTTGCCGATCGTCGCGTTCTTCGTCTCCACATAGGCACCGAGCTTGCCGCCCGTGCCGAGGACAGTTCCGGGGCGCAGGTAGGTGAACGGCCCGACCGTCGCATCCGGTCCGATGACAGCCTGCTCGGCGTGGGTGCGCACGACCGAGGCGCGCTCGCCGATCTCGACGTCCCGCAGTGTCGAGTCGGGACCGACGACCGCGTCGTCGGCGATGTGCGTCTTGCCGTGCAGTTGGACGCCGGGTTCGATGCGTACGTCCGCGCCGAGGGTTACGTCGATGTCGATCCAGGTGGTCGCGGGATCGACGACGGTCACTCCTGCGCGCATGTGTCGTTCGATGATGTGGCGGTTGAGCACGGACGTGACGTGCGCCAGCTGAACGCGATCGTTGACGCCCACCACCAGGTCCGGATCGGCGAGCTGGGTGCCGTAGACGGCCTTGCCGTCGGCCTTGCTGATCTTGACGACGTCGGTCAGGTACAGCTCGTGCTGCGCATTGGCGGTGCTGAGCTTGCCCAATGCCGTGCGCAGAGCGACCGCGTCGAATGCGTAGACGCCGGAGTTGACCTCACCGATGAGGACCTGAGCGGGGGTGGCGTCGGCATGTTCGACGATCTCGGCCACCTCGCCGTCGTTCGTACGCACGATGCGGCCGTAGCCGTTGGCATCCTCGGGGAGGAAGGTCAGTACCGTCGCCGCCGCCGGGCGGGGAGCGCTCAGGTGCTCGTCGAGCAGAGCTTTGAGGGTATGGCCGTCGAGCAGCGGGACGTCGGCGGCAGTGACGAGGACGGTGCCCTCGAAGTCGTCCGGTAGCGCCGCAAGGCCGCACTGGACGGCGTGCCCGGTACCGAGCTGTCGGTCCTGCACTGCGGTGTGGATGGTGCGGCCGAACGTGGCGGCCAGATCGTGAACTGCGGCGCTCACCCGTTCGCGATCGTGGCCGACGACGGTGACCAGGTGGTCCGGACCAAGATCGGCGGCGGCGTGCAGCGCATGGGCGAGCATGGTGCGGCCGGCCAGGGGATGCAGAACTTTCGGAGTCTTGGACCGCATTCGGGTACCTGCACCCGCAGCGAGAACGACCACGGCGGTCTGCACAGGCATTGAGCTCCTCGGGGCGATGACGCGAAACGGGCATGCACGAATGGTCTTGCTCGCTCCGCCGCCAGGACTCGAACCTGAACTATCTGAACCAAAATCAGAGGTGCTGCCATTACACCACGGCGGATAATCGACCAGCGGTGGCAGCAGTGGCCGACGAATCGAACGACGCCTTCGTTAGCCGCTGCGCTCCCACTGAGCGCACCGATCCTCGCATGAGAGGTGGCGGTGAGTCGAACCGCGACGCATAACAGACCACTTGCGTCGTTCCGGCGCGGCCCCTGCGACAGGAAAAACGGATGGATCGGGCATCGTTAGTCTGTAGTAGGCGTCGATTCGACGTCCGAATTGCCCACGGTCGGTGACGGAAGCGGTTTTCGATGACAGGCGCAGCCTCCGAGCAGGAACGCACACCTCGTGTCCGCATGACGGGGACACAGAGACGCGAGCAGTTGATCGAGGTGGGGCGCACGCTGTTCGCCGAGCGTGGGTACGAGGCGGCGTCGGTGGAGGAGATCGCCGGACGCGCGAACGTGTCCAAGCCGGTGGTCTACGAACACTTCGGGGGCAAGGAAGGCCTCTATGCCGTCATCGTGGATCGCGAGATGTCGACGCTGCTGGGCATGATCACCAGTTCTCTCGAACTCAACCGGTCGCGTATTCGGGTCGAACGAGTCGCGCTCGCCCTGCTGACGTACATCGAGGAGCGCACCGACGGATTCCGCATTCTGGTCCGGGATTCGCCGGCATCGGCCGAGGACGGCAAGTACTCGTCTCTCCTCAACGAGGCCGTGGGACGCGTCGGGCACATGCTCGCGGGGGATTTCTCGCGACGTGGTCTGGATCCGGAATTCGCGCCGATGTATGCGCAGGCATTGGTCGGAATGGTGTCGATGACGGCCCAGTGGTGGCTCGACGTGCGAACGCCGCCCAAGGAAGTGGTTGCGGCGCACGTGGTGAACCTGTGCTGGAACGGGCTGACGAATCTGGAGGCGGACCCTCGACTGACCGAGGAATGACAACTCTGTTTCGGCTCTCACCGAGGAAAAAAGGGGGTATCGTCCCCTTTGTCGGGCGGGAGGGCCGCAACACATCAGGGGCGATCGTCATCCGGACCGATGCATGTTGGCGTCAAACGTAAAGCTGCTCAGTGGTACCGTTCGGGCGTAATTTGCGCAGTGGAAGTTCAATCGCAGAGGCGGATCCTATGGTCAGGCAGGCTCGCGCTGAGATCACTCGCGACACCGTGCTTGCAGGCGCAGCGAATGTCTTTCTGCGCCTCGGGTACGCGAACGCGAGCCTCAGTGAAATCATCTCTCAGTCCCAGGTCACCAAGGGCGCGTTGTACTTCCATTTCGGGTCGAAGGAAGAACTCGCACGTGCGGTCATCGACGAGGGCAATGCGCGTCTGACCGCGGCCTGCCTGCAGTTCAACGACGGGCGTATCCCGGCTCTGGAAGCTGCGATCGGTATCTCCTACATCGTCGTCGACCTGTCCGTCACCGACCCGATGGTCTCGGCGATGCTGCGTTTGAGCCATCAGATCGGTGATTACCGCGGCACCGAGGGCAATGTCATGGCCGGCTGGAGCGTCGCGTTCGACAAGCTCGCCGCCAAGGCCATCGCACAGGGCGACATCGACCCCAGTTCGGATCCGAGCACCATCGGTTCGCTCGTGCTCGAAATCCTCACCGGCGTTCACATGGTCGCCGTCGCTACCTCCACCACCGAGGAACTGCCCTCGCGCATGGAGCGACTCTGGTACTACCTGCTCCCCGCGTTGGTGCCGACCAACAAGTTGGACTACTTCCGCGAATTCGCTGCCCGTCGCGTCATTCGCTTCGGTCCGTAGTTCCAGGCTTCGTTTTTCGAGGCCCCGATTCCCGGGGTCGGTCCTGGTTCGGCGGCATCTCCCGCGTGTCACGGTGTCGGTGCGCTCCCATAGACTCGATGGGACTGTGCGCGCGCAGCCATCGCCTCGACTCGTTCAGGAGCATTGCTGTTGTCTTCCGATTCTCTGCCTGCCATGACCACGTCCGGGCCGGCCCCGATCGTTCCCGACGCGGCGCTTCATCTTTCGGGGCTCGCCAGTGTCGCGTTGACGGATGCGTCGATGGTCGCGGTTGCCGACGCGATCGGAACGGCCGAGCACACGTTGATCGGGCCGCACTCGGTGCGCCCGTTCGTGGCCGCCGCAATCGCACAGCACACCCAATTGCTGATCGTTACTGCGACGGGACGCGAAGCCGACGACCTCACCAGTGAACTCACCCAGATTCTCGGTGGCGGCGTCGCCATGTTCCCGTCGTGGGAGACGCTGCCGCACGAGCGGCTCTCGCCCAGCGCCGACACCGTCGGAAAGCGCTTGGACGTTCTCCGTCGTCTCGCGCGCCCCGGTGACAGTGACTACGGCGATCCGCTGCGTGTCATCGTCACCACCGTCCGCTCGCTGGTGCAACCGATGGCCCCGGGCCTCGGCGAGATCGAACCCGTCACGCTGAAGGTCGGGCTCGACCTCGACTTCGACGGGTTGATCCATCGCCTCGTCGAATTCGGCTACCTGCGTGTCGACATGGTGGGCAAGCGCGGCGAATTCGCAGTCCGCGGCGGCATTCTCGACCTGTTCTCGCCGACGGCCGACCATCCGGTCCGCGTCGAATTCTGGGGCGACGAGATCACCGAGCTTCGCGCATTCGCCGTCTCCGATCAGCGATCGCTCCCCGATCACGAGGTCGATCTCGTCATCGCGCCGCCGTGCCGGGAACTGCTTCTCACACAGGAGGTCCGCGACCGAGCCGCGGTTCTCGCAGCCGACAATGCCGGGGACACCGCGTTGGTCGAGATGCTGGACAAGCTGTCGGCCGGAGTCCCGGTGGAGGGCATGGAGGCGCTGCTGCCGCTGCTGCAACCCGGCGAGTTACAACTGCTCGCCGATACCCTCCCCGCCGGAACGCATGTGTTGCTCTGCGATCCCGAGCGAATCCGCACGCGCGCAACAGATCTGGTGCGCACGGGCCAGGAGTTCCTCGAAGCGTCCTGGACTGCGGCGTCCATCGGCGGAGCCGCGCCACTGGATACGTCCACCCTCGATACGTCCAGCCTGGAGGGGGCCTCGCTCGATCTCGGTGCCTCCGCGTACCGCTCGCTGCGGCAGGTACGTGAATCGGCCCAGGTGCACGGCCGGCCGTGGTGGACCATCAGCCCCTTGGCGTCGGGCAACGGCGAAGAAGTGGAGCTCGCCGTCGATCCGGTGCCCGAGGTGCGAGGTTCTGAGGAAGCGTTGACGGCGTTGTACGCCACCCTGCGAGCTCACATCGCCACCGGGGGACGGGCCGTCATCTCCGTGGCCGGAGCCGGTACCGCCAAGCGCATCATCGAGCGCCTCGCCGAGGCCGAAGTGCCTGCCGCACATCTCGATTCCGGTGCCGTCCCGGTTCCGGACGTCGTCAACGTCCTGTGCGGATCGTTGCACGACGGTCTGGTGTTTCCCGACGCGAAGCTCGTGGTCGTCACCGAGAGCGATCTCACCGGAAACCGCGTCGCGGCGGCGGGGGAGGGGCGCAAGCTACCGGCGAAGCGTCGCAATCAGGTCGATCCGCTGGCTCTCGTCGCCGGTGACAGCGTCGTCCACGATCAGCACGGCATCGGCCGGTTCGTCGAGATGGTCGAGCGCACCATCGGCGGTGCCCGGCGCGAATACCTCGTCGTCGAATACGCGCCGAGCAAGCGCGGTCACCCCGGCGACCGCCTGTTCGTGCCGATGGATTCGCTCGATCAACTCTCGCGCTACGTCGGCGGCGAACTGCCGACACTGAGCAAGCTCGGCGGGTCCGACTGGGCGAACACCAAACGCAAGGCGCGCAAGGCGGTTCGCGAGATCGCCGGCGAACTCGTGCAGCTGTATGCCGCTCGCCAGGCGGCTCCGGGACACGCCTTCGGGGCCGACACTCCGTGGCAGCGCGAGATGGAAGATGCGTTCGGGTTCACCGAGACGGTCGATCAGATGACGGCCATCACCGAGGTCAAGGCCGACATGGAGAAGGCCGTCCCGATGGACCGCGTCATCCTCGGCGATGTGGGTTACGGCAAGACCGAGATCGCCGTGCGTGCCGCGTTCAAGGCAGTTCAGGACGGCAAGCAGGTGGCCGTCCTGGTCCCGACAACGCTGCTCGCGCAACAGCATCTGCAGACGTTCACCGCGCGGATGGCGTCGTTCCCGGTGACGGTCAAAGGGCTCTCGCGCTTCACCCACGGTGCCGATTCCAAAGAAGTGATGGCCGGTTTGGCCGACGGCACCGTCGACATCGTCGTCGGCACGCACAGGTTGCTGCAGACCGGTGTCGCCTGGAAGGACCTCGGCCTGGTCATAGTCGACGAGGAGCAGCGTTTCGGCGTCGAGCACAAGGAGCACATCAAGTCGCTCCGTACTCACGTCGACGTGCTGACGATGTCGGCCACCCCGATTCCGCGAACGCTGGAGATGAGCCTGGCGGGCATTCGCGAGATGTCGACCATCCTGACCCCGCCCGAGGAGCGACATCCGGTGCTGACCTACGTCGGTGCCTACAACGACAAGCAGGTTGCGGCCGCCATTCGGCGTGAATTGCTGCGCGACGGCCAGGTGTTCTTCGTGCACAACCGAGTGAGCTCGATCGACAAGGCCGCCAAGAAGATTCGGGATCTCGTCCCCGAGGCGCGAGTGGCGACCGCACACGGTCAGATGAACGAGGAAACGCTCGAACGCACCGTGCAGGGTTTCTGGCAACGCGAGACCGACGTGCTGGTGTGCACCACCATCATCGAGACCGGTCTCGATATCTCCAACGCCAACACGCTGATCGTCGAACGCTCCGATTCGCTCGGCCTGTCCCAGCTGCATCAGCTGCGCGGTCGAGTGGGTCGTAGCCGCGAACGCGGGTACGCGTACTTCCTGTACCCGCCGGAGAAGCCGCTCACCGAAACCGCCTACGACCGTTTGGCGACCATCTCGCAGAACTCCGACCTCGGAGCCGGTATGGCCGTGGCGATGAAGGACCTCGAAATTCGTGGTGCCGGAAACGTTCTGGGAGCCGAGCAGTCGGGCCACGTCGCCGGCGTCGGATTCGATCTGTACGTGCGGCTCGTCGGTGAAGCGGTCGAGGCCTACCGCGCTGCCGCCGACGGTAAGCCGATCACGACGGACGAGGCACCCAAGGAAGTGCGTATCGACCTCCCCGTCGATGCGAACATCCCGCCGGATTACGTCACCAGCGACCGGCTTCGGCTCGAGGGCTACCGGAAGCTCGCCGCCGCGGCCGACTCCGAGGGCATCGACGCCGTCATCGACGAACTCGTCGATCGCTACGGCCCGCTACCCGAGGAGGTCGGCCGCCTGGTCTCCATCGCGAAGCTGCGCTTGATCGCCAAGGAGTACGGCCTGACCGACGTCAATGTGGCCGGGACACAGGTGAAATTGGCTCCGATGGACCTGCCCGATTCCAAGCAGATCAGGCTCAAGCGCCTCTACCCGAGCGCGACGTATCGTGCGACCACCGGAGTGGTGCAGCTGCCGTTGCCCCGCGTCGAAGGCGGCGGTGTCGGAGCGGCGCGCGTCCGCGATGTCGAATTGGTGCAGTTCATCGCCGATCTCATCCTATCCTTGGACGGGAAGCCATCTCGGTCCGTCCTGTTGGAGCAAACTGTGGGGGTGTAGCGGTGACGATCGTTCTGCTCGACCCTGTTCGTCCTACTCAGGTACCGGTGGACGCCGTCGAATTTCTCGGTGGCGCAGTGCAGTTCACCGAAGAGGTTCCGGTGAAGGTGCGCTGGTTGTTCTCCGGCACCGCCGCGCCCGACGACGTCGATGCCGTGTTGGTGAGCACCGACCGGACCAATCCCGATGTACAGAACCGGATCGCCCGCGGCGAACGCGTCGTCGCGGCCGAGAAGCTTCCTGGCGACGACGTCATCGCGGCGGTCCAGCTGATGGACCGTTTGCGTAGCGTCGGCGGCTGGGAAGCTCAGCAGACGCACGAGTCGCTGCGCGGCTATCTTCTGGAAGAAACCTACGAGCTGCTCGACGCCATCGCCGCCGGCAACTTGGTCGACCTCCGTGAAGAGCTGGGAGACCTGTTGTTACAGGTGCTCTTTCACTCCCGGATCGCTCAGGACGCCGCCGAGGACCCCTTCGACGTCGATGACGTTGCCGCAGGTCTGGTGCGGAAGCTGACACACCGCAGCCCGCATCTGAGCCGAACCGACACCGGACCGATCGACATCGTCGAGCAGGAGCGGATGTGGGAAGAGAAGAAGGCGTCGGAAAAAGCCAGGGGCTCCTGCCTGGACGGCATCGCGATGTCTCAGCCGTCACTTGCATTGGCGCAGAAGGTGATCGGACGCGCCAGCAAGGCGGGACTGCCCGACGAGCTCGTTCCGGACGGTCTACGGGTCGTCCACATCGGCGTCGACCATTCGAACGGCGGGGACAGTGCCGAGGACGCATTACGGCGTCGAGTACTCGATTTCGCGGCGTTGATCCGTAATGCCGAGGCATCGGCCCGCAATGCGGGCGTCACGCCGGGAGAGATGAGTGCGTTGGATTGGATCGAACACTGGGGTCTACGGGGCTGATCGGGACGCTTTCTGCTTCCAGGCACGCGAGGACAGCAATCGCATCCCGTTCAAAGCGACGATGACCGTGGAGCTTTCGTGACCGGCCACGCCGATCGGTAGCGGAAGGGTACCGATCAGATCCCAGGCGACCAACACCACGATGAACGTCGCCGCAATCGCCAGGTTCGCGACCACGATGCGGTGAGCCCGCCGCGAAAGCGCGATGACGGACGCCAGGGCCCCGAGGTCGTCGCGGATCAGGACGGCATCGGCGGTGTCGAGCGCGAGATCGGATCCTCGACGTCCCATGGCGACACCGATGTCGGCCGTGGCCATCGCCGGCGCGTCGTTGACGCCGTCGCCGACCAACAGCACTCGCCGCGGGGTCTCGCCGTCGGTACGTTCGTTTTGCAGTTGTGTGACGGCCTCGGCCTTGTCCTGGGGCAGCAGTCCCGCGCGTACGTCGACAATGCCGGCGCGCGCTGCCACTGCTCGAGCGACGCGGTCGTTGTCGCCGGTGAGGAGCACCGGTCGGGTGCCGACCAGACGTTCGAGACCTGCGACCGTGGTGTCGGCTTCGGCGCGAACGATGTCGACGAGTCCGATCACCGCGATCGCTTCTCCGTCGAGGTGCACGATCACCGCCGTCATGCCCTCGGCTTCTCGAAGGGCGGCTGTGCGCTCGGCCGGGGCGTTCGTGTTGTGCGGTGCGGCTTCGGGTTTGGTGACCGTGACGGTGCGGCCGTCGACCGTGGCCGTGACTCCCATGCCGGGTGTCGAATCGAAGTGCGTTGCCGTGGTGATCGCGACGCCTCGCCTCGTGGCGTAGTCGACGACAGCGAGTCCGATCGGGTGCTCGCTTCCGTTCTCGGCCGCAGCTGCCAGGCGGAGCACTTCGTGCTCGTCCAGGGTTCCCAGAATATCGATGCACTCCACCCGGGGTGTTCCCTCGGTGAGGGTCCCCGTCTTGTCGAAGGCGACCGTGTCGATGGAGCGCAGCTGTTCCATCGCCACGGCAGACTTGACCAGTACGCCGTTTCTGCCCGCGGTGGCCATCGCTGCGAGTAGGGGCGGCATGGTCGCCAGGACCACCGCGCACGGTGACGCGACGATCATGAACGTCATCGCTCGCAGCAACGACGATTCGAGGTCGTTCCCGAGCAGCATCGGCACCGCGAATATCGCTGCGGTACAGAGCACGACGGTCTTCGAGTAGTACTGCTCGACTTTCTCTATGAACAGTTGCTTCTCGGCCTTGGTCTCGGACGCGTGCTCGACCATGGTGACGATGCGCGCGATGATCGTGTCGGACGGGTCGACGTCGATCCTGATCCGTAGTGCGCCGGTGCCGTTGATGGTGCCGGCGAA
This sequence comes from Rhodococcus sp. 06-221-2, assembly GCF_002258365.1. Classification (NCBI taxonomy): domain Bacteria; kingdom Bacillati; phylum Actinomycetota; class Actinomycetes; order Mycobacteriales; family Nocardiaceae; genus Rhodococcus; species Rhodococcus sp. 06-221-2. The sequence goes on along the minus strand of NZ_NOYJ01000029.1, from coordinate 55,402 downwards.
CACCTCGTCGCCCTCGGATTTCGAGACGGGTACCGATTCCCCCGTGATCGAGGCCTGATCGATGTCGGATGCGCCGTCGACGATGGTGCCTTCACCCGAAATGCGTTCGCCGGGGCGCACTGTCACGATGTCGCCTGGACGAAGGTCGGATGCATCGACCGTTCGTTCGTGGCCGGAGGTGTCGAGCACGGTCGCGGTCTCGGGTGCCAGATCCAGCAAACTCCGAATCGAGTCGGCGGTGCGTCTGGTGAGCACCGCTTCGAGGGCACCGGAAGTGGCGAAGATGACGATCAGCAGTGCGCCGTCGAAGATCTGCCCGATCGCCGCGGCACCGAGTGCGGCGACGATCATCAGCAGGTCGACGTCGAGCGTTCGGTCCCGCAGCGCCCGGAGTCCTTCCAGCGCAGGCTCCCACCCACCGGTGGCGTAGCAGGCGAGGTAGAGCGCCCAGTACGTCCATGTCGGCGCGTCGATCAATTGCGCGAGAAGTCCGAGGGCGAACAGTGCTGTCGCGGCCAGCGCCCATCTGACTTCGGCGATGTCGACTAGACGGGTGCGGCTTGCGCCGGCTGGATGTCGCACGTCGGCCGGTGCCGGGGCGGTGCTGGTGGAAGTCATGCGGGCCTTCGTTCCGTCGGAAAGGGCAAACCTCACCGTACAGGATTACATGAAGACCTTTACATGTGTACATAAACTATAGTTGTCGCATGGGACATGGAGTCGAGGGACGCAGCACGCCACCTGCGCAGCTCGATGCCGAATCTGCCGCCACGGTGGCCGCGACCCTCCAGGCTCTGGCCACACCGAGCCGACTGCGCATTCTGACGCAGCTACGGCAGGGGCCGAGCGGGGTCAACGATTTGGCCGACGCAGTGGAAATGGAACAGTCGGCGGTGTCGCATCAGCTCCGGTTGTTACGCGCCATGGGACTGGTCACCGGGACTCGCTCGGGCCGAAGCGTCATCTATCGCCTGTACGACAACCACGTCGCGATGTTGCTCGACGAGGCCGTCTATCACATCGAGCACCTCGGAATGTCGGCATCGGATTTCCCCTCCGACGCCGACTCCGCCTGAGATGTTCTCACTTGCCCCAATACTCGCGCTGGGGGTATTCCTCGTGCCTCGGTTGGGATCAATGTGGGTTTCAGTCGGTCAGAGTGCAACGAAGGCGCATTGATCCGGCCAGGCTACCTACGCCAGAACAGGTGATGAGTCATACCGCTGCTACTCGGGACAACTTCGTGCTCGAATCTGTCGTTGAATTCGTCGGGTGAATCCCACAGCTTCAGGCCCGAGCCGAATTCGATGGGTGTGACGGCGATGTGCATGGTGTCGACCAGATCTGCGTCGAGGAACTCGCGGATACTCGTGACGCCACCGCCGAGTCGCACGTCCTTCCCGTCGGCCGCCTCCTTCGCCTGTTTCAGTACGTCGGCGGGCTCGCCGTCGACGAAGTGAAACGTGGTGTCGGAGAGTGTGATCGACGGCCGTTCGTGGTGGGTGAGCACGAAGACGGGCGTGTGGAACGGCGGCTCGTCACCCCACCAGCCCTGCCACTCGTGATCGGCCCAGGGGCCGCGTTGTGGCCCGAACTTGTGTCGGCCCATGATCTCGGCACCGATGTTGCGGGCGAAGTCGCGGGCGAAATAGTCGTCGAGTCCGCGGCTACCGGTCGAACCGGCGTCTCCAGGAAAACTGGCGGTGGCGAAGTACCACCTCATCAATGCCAGATGGTCGAGGCCGAACGGGCTCTCAAGGCTCTGGTCCTCGCCCGCAGCGATCCCGTCGCTCGAGACGGTGAAATTCTGTACCCGAACCAGCTGACCCATATGTGCTCCCGATGTCGATGACGAAACGTTCGACGGTGTAGACCGAACCGCGTGCACGAACTCACCGCCCGGACGGGGTGGGGCCGGCGGAAGAATCACTCGAACAGCGTCGAACCCCAGTATTCGGATTCTCCGACGCCGGGTGGGCATGCGAATACCGCAGACCCGACGTGTTGGATGTATTCGTTCAGTGCGTCCTTGCGAGACAGGGCCAACTGCATCGGGACGAATTGGGTCAGGGGATCGCGGCAGTAGGCGATGAAGAACAGTCCGGCGTCGAGGTGTCCGAAGCCGTCCGATCCGTCGGTGAAGTTGTATCCCCGACGCAGGATCTGGACGCCGCCGAGGTTTTCCTTCGACGCCAGACGCACGTGTGCGGTCTTGTCGATGAAGGTGCCTTCCGGTCCCTGTGACTCGAAGTCGAGTGCGTCGAATTCGTCCTTCTGGCCGAGCGGTGCGCCAGTTCCCTTGCTGCGTCCGATCACTCGCTCTTGTTCCTTCAGCGTGGTGCGGTCCCACGATTCGATGAGCATGCGGATACGGCGGGCCACGAGGTAGGAGCCACCTGCCATCCACTCCTGATCGTCGTCAGGGGCAACCCAGACGTTCTCGTCCAGCAAAGACGGGTCCTCGGCCTTGAGGTTGGCGGTCCCGTCCTTGAAGCCGAACAGGTTTCGCGGGGTGTCCTGGGTGGTGGAGGTGGATGAGGTGCGCCCGAAGCCCAGCTGCGACCACTTGACCGAGACCGTGCCGAAGCCGACGCGGGCGAGGTTGCGAATGGCGTGCACGGCAACCTGAGGGTCGTTTGCACAGGCCTGGATGCAGAGGTCGCCACCCGAGCGGCGCGGGTCGAGGTTGTCGGCCGGAAAGTGCTGCAGATCAGCAAGGGAGGCAGGTCTTTTCGACGCCAGATCGAACCGATCGAACAGTGCCGGACCGAACCCGATCGTCAGCGTCAGCGACGATGCCGTCAGGCCGAGAGCCTCGCCGGTGTCCGTGGGCGGGTTGTACTGGCCGCCGTCGACAGCTCCGCCGTCGAACGTCTCCTCGCCATGCACCAACCGCTCGGCCATCAGCGTCCACTTCTTCAGCAGCGCAACGAACTCGTCGCGAGAGTCGGTGGTGACGTCGAACGCGACGAAGTGCATGCGGTCCTGTGCCGGGGTGACGATGCCGGCCTGATGGTCGCCGCGGAACTCGACGACGTCCGACGTCGGCACCTCGGCTCCCGAGGCCGTCGCGTGTCCCGCGATGGCCCCGACTCCGACGAGTGCAGCCCCGGTCCCGACGGCACCGAACAGGCGCCGCCGGGAGAACTGTCCAGTCTTACTGTCCGGCAACGACACCCTGCACCTGGCTCACTTCGGCGGACAGGGCGTCGATCTTGTTCGACAGTTCCTGTCGCTGCGGTTCGGTCACGGTGTCGTAGAAGACGAAGCCGTCGCCGCTGCGGTACTTGGCGAGTTCGGCGTCGAGTTCTGCGAAGCGGGCGTCGATCGCGGTGCCCAGTTCGGCGTTGCGCTCGTCGAGGATCGGACGCACGGCCGCGATGGCTGCCTGCGAGCCGTCGACGTTGGCCTGGAAGTCCCACAGGTCGGTGTGCGAGAAGAAGTCCTCTTCACCGCTGATCTTGGTCTTGGCGACCTCGTCGAGCAATCCCTGTGCGCCACCGGCGACCTGGACGGGGTCGATGGTGAAGTCGTCGGCCTTGATCTTGTCTGCGAGTTCGGTGATGTCGGCCTCGAGCTGATCGGCCATCGCGTTGGTGTCGGTCTGCAGTCCCTGCGTCCACAGGTCCTTCTCGATGCGGTGGAAGCCGGTCCACTCCGCGCCGGGCTCGACGTCGGGCTCGCGCAAGTCGATGCGCGGATCGAGATCGTCCGGGAAGCTCTCGGCGACCGGCTCGATGCGCTCGTAATAGCTACGCGCGATGGGGAACTGGGCCTTGGCGGCGGCAACGTCGCCGCTCTTGACCGCGGTGACGAACGACGTCGTGGTCTCTTGCAACGCGTCGATCTGACTGACGACGTAGCGCTTGTAGCCGTCGGCTGCCTCGGTGAGCAAGCCGTCCTCGTCCGTCTGGCGAACCGAATCGCCGGTCACGACGAAATCGGCCCGGACGCCGTCGCCCACCATGCCTGCCTTGCAGGCGGTTTGGTACGTGCCGGGGTCGGGCAGAGCGACGATGAGCTGACGCGTCAGACCCGGTCCGATGTTCTCGACCTCGCCCATGACGCGGTCGCCCTCGCCGTAGACGTAGAACTCGGTGACCTTGCTGCCGTTGTTGGTGATCTGGAACGTGGAGTTTCCGGTGGTGCCCTCGGTTGCACCGACGTCGCAGGACGAGTCGGTGGCCGTGACGGCGATATCGCCCGATGCGGCCTCGGTCGAGGACTTCTCGGTGCATCCGGCCAGGGCCATCGGTAGAACCGCGACCGCGGCCAGAGCGTAGGTGGTACGACGCATGGTGGTGGTGCCTTTCAGGAGTTCTGAAGTACAGGCTCGGGAGCCGCTGGAACGCGGACCGGGCGGAGGAAGAGGAACAACACGACGACGATGTACAGCACCCACGCGATCGATTGGAAGACAGTGGGTTCGGGGCGGAAGTTGAAGATGCCGGCGAGCACGGTGCCGTACCAGCTCGAGGCATCGAAGTGTGCGGTGATGTCGAAGGCGACAGCGCTGCCACCGGGTAGGACTCCGCCGATCTGCAGGGCGCGGATGCCGTAGGCCAGGATTCCGGCGGCGACCACGATGAGGAAGATGCCGGTGTACTTGAAGAACACGGCAAAGTTGATGCGCACCGCGCCGAAGTACAGGAACACCGTCAGTACTGCGGCGACGACGATGCCCAGTAGAAGTCCGAGCAGTGGCCACAGGCTGCCGTTGGTGTTCTCGGCGTACCCGACCATGAGCAGTGCCGTCTCGACGCCCTCACGGCCGACGGCGAAGAACGAGAGCGTCAGCACTGCCGCAGGCCCGACGGTGAGTGCTTTCTCCATGTTCGCCCGCAGCTCGCCGGAGATGTTCTTGGCGGCGGTGCGCATCCACAGGACCATGGCCGTGACGATGACGACGGCGACCAGCGAGGCCGCTCCCGCGATGATCTCGGCCGTCAGCCCGGTGACGGTGGACGTGCCGTAGTGGATCACGAAGAAGATCGCCGCCACCATCGCGACGGCCAGGCCGACTCCCAGCCACACCCACTTGAGGGCGTCGCGGCGGTTCGCCTTGACGAGGAAGGCCACGAGAATCATCACCACGATGCCGGTCTCGAGACCCTCGCGAAGACCGATCAGACCGCTGCCGAACATCTGGGTAGCGATCGACGGCGCAGATCCTGCGGCAGCCAGTACGGACACGGAAGGTGCTCCTGTTGTGCGTCGAACATTGGTACGCCTTGCCTCGCGAAGGGTAGGCGACCCTCATGCGTGAAGGTTGACAGAAACATACACCCTGCAACCTGGTCCTTATGCACGTTGTACTGGGGTTTTACCGGCCTTTAGCTTTCTATTACCTTCCGTGTGCAGGATGGTGAGGTGATCTCACGAATCTGCGTGCTCGCCACCGCATCGGTACTCCTTGCGCTCACCGCATGTGGCAGCAGCGAGCCGAAGCGTGAGATTCCCGAGGGCATTCCGCCCGGCCCGGGCACGGAGGTGCCGATCATCGACTTCAATGCGCCCGGCCGAACGGCCGATCTGCTCATTGCCTGGGCAGAGCCGCAGACCGATGCGCTCGGTATCTCGGTGACCGCACTCGCGTCGTACGGGCACGCTGCCGCGATCATGGCCGAGACCGACGCGGACTGCGGCATCGCCTGGACGACACTGGCCGGGATCGGGTACATCGAGAGTCGGCACGGCACCTACCAGGGGTCTTCCGTGCAACCCGACGGACTCGTCGCACCGCCGATTCGCGGAATCCCACTCGACGGCGGACCGGGCGTCGCCGAGATCCCGGACACCGACGGCGGATCGATGGACGGCGATGCCGAGTTCGATCGTGCGATGGGACCCATGCAGTTCATCCCCGAGACGTGGAAGAAATGGGGTGTCGACGCCAACGGCGACGGCATCGCAGATCCGGACAACATCGACGACGCCGCTCTGACGGCGGCGCGTTATCTCTGCGCGCGCGGCGGTGATCTGCGGACGGCGCAGGGGTGGGAGAGCGCGTTGATGGCGTACAACCTCTCGGGCCAGTACCTGCGCGACGTGCGAGATCGAGCGGCCGCGTACTCGGTGGGCACCAGGCCGTAGAACTCCGTGCATCGCGGGCAGTGCCGGTGAGCGGCTAGTCTTGCACCCGGCACAGTCCGCCGGTCCCCGTTACTAGGAGAAGCATTCGTGGCCATCATTGAGCAGGTCGGAGCTCGCGAGATCCTCGATTCCCGTGGCAACCCCACGGTTGAGGTCGAGGTCGCATTGGACGACGGGACGTTGACCCGTGCAGCCGTTCCCTCCGGCGCATCCACCGGTGAGCACGAGGCCGTCGAGCTTCGTGACGGCGGAGACCGCTACGGCGGCAAGGGCGTCGAGAAGGCCGTCAACGCGGTGCTCGACGAGATTGCACCCGCCGTCATCGGCCTCGACGCCATCGAGCAGCGCACCGTCGACCAGGCCCTCCTGGACCTCGACGGCACTCCCGACAAGTCCCGCCTCGGCGCGAACTCCCTGCTGGGTGTCTCGCTCGCCGTCGCCAAGGCTGCTGCGGAGTCCACCGGACTCGAGCTCTTCCGCTACCTCGGTGGCCCGAACGCCCACATCCTGCCGGTGCCGATGATGAACATCATCAACGGTGGCGCGCACGCAGACAGTGGCGTCGACGTCCAGGAATTCATGATTGCGCCGATCGGTGCGGCCACGTTCAAGGAGTCGCTGCGCTGGGGTGCCGAGGTCTACCACGCACTCAAGGCAGTGCTCAAGGCCAAGGGCCTGTCCACCGGCCTCGGCGACGAGGGCGGCTTCGCTCCCGATCTCGCCGGCACCAAGGCAGCTCTCGACCTGATCCTCGAGGCCATCGGCAAGACCGGTCTCAAGCCCGGCCAGGATGTCGCGCTCGCCCTCGACGTGGCGGCCACCGAGTTCTACACCGCGGGCACCGGCTACGCCTTCGAGCGTGAGACCAAGTCCGCCGAGCAGATGTCGGCCTTCTACGGCGAGCTCGTCGACGCTTACCCGCTGGTCTCCATCGAGGATCCGCTCGACGAGAACGACTGGGACGGCTGGGTCGCACTCACCGAATCGATCGGCGACAAGGTTCAGCTCGTCGGCGACGACCTGTTCGTCACCAACCCCGAGCGTCTCGAAGACGGCATCGTCAAGGGTGCGGCCAACGCACTGCTGGTCAAGGTCAACCAGATCGGCACGCTGACCGAGACCCTCGATGCAGTGGATCTGGCCCACCGCAACGGCTACAAGACGATGATGAGCCACCGTTCCGGCGAAACCGAGGACACCACCATCGCTGACCTGGCAGTTGCCGTCGGCAGCGGGCAGATCAAGACCGGTGCCCCCGCCCGAAGCGAGCGCGTCGCCAAGTACAACCAGTTGCTGCGAATCGAAGAAGCTCTGGGTGACGCGGCGCGTTACGCAGGCGAGCTGGCTTTCCCCCGGTTCAATTACGAGGGCTGAGTCAACCGATACGTATGCACGAAGTGGAGAGTGAATGATGGCGCGACGCGGGAGGTCCGGGACCAGTCCAGGTGGACGGGACCCCCGACCCCGCGGCCGTCCGTCCTCTCCGAATCGCTCGAAGCCGACCGGGGGTGCGTCTCGCGACGAGACCGCCTCCGGTCGGCCGGCCACTCCACCGGAGCCGTCGGATCAGGCGCGTGACGCCGTGGTGGGTGGCAGAGCTGCTCCCAGACGTGTCGGTGTTCGTAGGCCCAAGATGCCCGAGCGCACCTTCTTCGGGCTGTCCACCGGACGCGCAGTCATTCTCGGTGTCGTGGTGTGCGCGTTGGCGCTGACGCTGGCCGTGCCGCTCAGGACCTACTTCTCGCAGCGCGGTGAGCTCGAGTCCGTGTTGGCCGAGCGTCAGACCCTGCAGGATGAGGTCGACGCGCTCGAGACCCAGAAATCTCAGCTCAACGAACCGTCCCGTATCGCTGCCGATGCTCGCGAGCGGCTGCGGTTCGTCATGCCGGGGGAGACGCCGTATCAGGTGCAGCTCCCCGGCGACTACTCGCCGAACTCCAAGGATCTCGAGGTGGACAACACCCCGACCGGGCCGTGGTACACCGACCTGTGGAACACCGCGGTGCAGCCGCAGGGATCGGACGAGCCGTCGGAGCCCACGTCCGCGCCCATGCCCGTCGTACAGCCAGAACCCGCTCCGGCCCCGCCGGTGCCAGAACCAGAAGGGGGACCCGTCGGGTGAATTCCTCGGCAGTCTCGCAGGAAGATCTCGATGCGGTCGCATCGCAGCTCGGACGTGAACCGCGTGGCGTACTCGAAATCGCGTATCGATCTCCGGACGGCAGGCCGGGTGTGGTGAAAACTGCCCCGAAGCTTCCCGACGGCACTCCGTTTCCCACCCTGTACTACCTGACCGACCCGCGATTGACGGCGGAAGCCAGTCGGCAGGAATCGGCCGGAGTCATGCGTGAGATGACGGAACGCTTGGGCACCGATCCGGAATTGGCTGCCGCGTATTTGCGTGCCCACGAGTCGTACTTGGCTGAGCGCAACGAGATCGAATCTCTCGGAACGGATTTCACCGGCGGCGGTATGCCCGACCGCGTCAAGTGCCTGCACGTGTTGATCGCGCATTCGTTGGCCAAGGGGCCAGGAGTCAATCCGCTCGGCGACGAGTCGGTGGCATTGGCAGCCGAGAACTCGTTGCGCGGCAAAGCTATTCCGGCCGATTGGCCGACCATCGAAGAACTACGTGCGGAGAAATCATGACCAGGGTTGCAGCGATCGATTGCGGCACCAACTCTATCCGCCTGCTCGTCGCAGACAACAACGGTAAGACCCTCGCCGACGTCGCTCGTGAGATGCGTGTGGTGCGACTTGGACAAGGCGTCGACGCGACCGGAGCCTTCGTGCCCGAGGCCATCGAGCGCACCCGTGTTGCATTGGTGGAGTACGCGGAGATCATCCGTAAGACCGGGGCCACCGCGGTGCGCATGGTCGCCACCTCCGCCACCCGTGATGCGTCGAATCGGGAGGACTTCTTCTCGATGGTGCGTGAGGTACTGGGCAAGGTCATTCCCGGTGCCGAGGCCGAGGTGATTACCGGAGACGAAGAAGCGCGGCTGTCCTTCGCTGGAGCGGTCGGTGAACTCGATTCTGCCGCAGGACCTTTCCTGGTCGTCGATCTGGGCGGCGGTTCTACCGAGCTCGTACTGGGCGACGCCAAAGGCGTGAAGGCGGCGTTCTCGGCGAACATCGGCTGCGTCCGGTTGACCGAGCGGTTCCTGCACTCGGATCCTCCCACCGTGGACGAGATCAACGGTGCACGTGAGTATGCCCGCGAGAAGTTGGCGGAGGCGTTCGAGGACGTGTCGATCGGCGACGCGTCGAGCTGGGTGGGTGTGGCCGGCACGATGACGACCATCGCGGCCATCGCCAAGGAACTACCCGAATACGACGCAGATGCGGTGCACCTTTCGCGGGTTCCGTTCGATCAGCTCTTCGAGGTGTGCGAGCGGCTCATCGGCATGACCCATACGCAGCGAAGTGCATTGGGCCCCATGCACCCCGGACGGGTCGACGTCATCGGCGGCGGAGCAATCGTATGCAGCGTGCTCGCCGAAGAGTTCGAGCGACGCGGTGCTGTCAGCTCGTTGACGGTCAGTGAGCACGACATACTCGACGGCATCGCGATGTCGATCAAGATCTGATCTGCAATTCTGCAGACGCGATCTGCGGCGATGTAGGTTGCATCGCTTCGCTTTTCGGTGAAGCCTGAAGGACGCTGTGGCTCATGTCACTGCTCCCGACGAGGCTAGGACCACCGATGACGACACCCGCCCAGCAGGACCCGGCCGAGAAAGGTCTGGCGCGCGTAGCGCAAGCGCTCGCCAAGGGAACCGAGAAGTGGTTCCCCGACGCGTACATCTTCGCCCTCGTCGGCGTGGTGGTTGTGGCTGTTGCCGCCTTCGCCAACGGGTCGTCTCCGCAGAATGTGGTGGACGCATTCGGAAACGGTTTCTGGGACCTGACGGCCTTCACGCTGCAGATGGCGATGGTCGTGCTCACCGGGTACGTCGTGGCAACCTCTCCACCAGTCGCCAGATTGATCACCCGATTGGCGCAAGTGCCCAAGAGCTCCAGTAGCGCAGTCAGTTTCGTTGCACTGCTGTCCTGTTCGGTCTCGTTCCTCAACTGGGGTCTGAGTCTGGTGTTCGCTGGTCTACTGGCCCGTGCCATCGCGCGCCGTGACGATCTGCGGACGGACTATCGGGCTCTGGGAGCTGCGGCGTTCATGGGCCTCGGCGCGGTCTGGGCGCTCGGCATGTCGTCCTCCGCTGCTCAGCTGCAGGCGACGGCCAGTTCGCTTCCGGCGACACTGCTTTCGGTCACCGGTGTACTCGACTTCGGCACCACCATCTTCACGTGGCAGTCGTTGCTGATGTGCGTCATCATCATCGTGTTGACGGTCGTCATCGCACACGTGTCTGCTCCGAAGGGTGCCGCGATCAAGACTGCCGCCGACATGGAGGTCGATCTCGACGACACCGTCGCGGAGCCGGCACCGCGCACCAGGCCAGGGGAGTGGCTCGAGTACAGCCGCATCCTTCCGCTCTTCGCCGGCGCGATGACGCTGGGATGGCTTGTGTCTCAACTGTTGACGCTGCCGGTGCTGTCGGTGGTCAGCAGTCTCAACGGCTATCTCTTGGTGTTCCTGATGCTCGGTCTCGTGCTGCACGGCACCCCGCGACGGTTCCTCGATTCGGTCAGCAAGGCGGTCCCCGCCACTGCGGGGATCCTCGTGCAGTTCCCGCTGTACGCCGCAATGGCGGCCATGTTGACCAAAGCGGAGGGTAGAGGAGGCGTGACGATCTCCGAGCACCTCGCGAATTTCTTCACCGACATCGGTAGCGGCGGTGGATTCGCCGTGGTCATCGCGGTCTATACCGTCGTACTCGGGCTCTTCGTTCCGTCCGGCGGTGGCAAGTGGCTCGTCGAAGCGCCGTACGTCATGCAGTCGGCCACCGACGTGCAAATGAACCTCGGCTGGACCGTCCAGATCTACAACGTCGCCGAGGCGCTGCCGAACCTGATCAACCCGTTCTTCATGCTCCCGTTGCTGGCCGTTCTGGGTCTGCGAGCACGGGATCTGATCGGATTCACGTTCCTGCAGTTCATCTTCCACTTCCCGGTGGTCCTGCTGCTCGTGTGGCTCCTCGGCATGACCTTCGACTTCGTGCCGCCGGTCATCCCGGCGCAATAGCAGCCCGATATGATCGTCACCGCTGGAGCGAGTCTCCGGCGGTGGCCCCTATAGCCCAATTGGCAGAGGCAGCGGACTTAAAATCCGCACAGTGTCGGTTCGAGTCCGACTGGGGGCACCAGTGCCGCCGAACTCGAAGTTAGGGATGGATTTCGGGCGGATTTCGTCCCTAACTTCGAGTTCGACTGAGTTGAGTTGACATACGGGCCAAGGCGTTCCTCGCCGCGTCTGTCGGCTGTCGGGTGTCGATCTCGGATCGTCCCGCACCCTGTTCACGTATAGGGGTAGGGCAGGTCGGTGTCGACGTCTTCGTCGACGAGTAGCTGGCGTCCGAGTTGTGGGAATGCGCGTTGTGAACACGAGGTGCGTTCGCACACCCTGCATCCGGGACCGATGGGAATCGATGCGCCGGGGGAGTGCAGCGGTAGGTTGTCGGCGTAGACCAGTTTGTGAGCATAGGCGATGTCACATCCGAGGCCGATCGCGAAACTTTTCCGTGGTGATCGGTATCCGAGTCCGCCACTGTCGGTGGCGCGCGCAATCCACAGATAGGAGCGGTCGTCGGGCATGGTGGCGATCTGTGTGAGAATTCGCCCCGATGCCGCGAATGCGTCATGCACAACCCACAGTGGACAGCTTCCACCGACACGTGAGAAGTGGAATGCACTGGCGGACTGACGTTTCGAGATGTTTCCGGCTCGGTCGGTGCGGATGAAGAAGAACGGAACGCCCTTCGCCCCTGGTCGCTGCAGCGTGGACAATCGGTGACACACGGTTTCGAAGCCGACCTCGAAGGTCAGCGACAGCAGATCGATGTCGTATCGCAGCGACTCCGCAGCGGCGAGGAACCGTCCGTAGGGCAACAGCAGGGCTCCGGCGAAATAGTTGGCCAGCCCGACGCGGGCCAGCTCTCGGGCCTGAGTGCTCAGGTTCGTATCGGCATCGACGATCGTGTCGATTGTCGTCGACTGCGAGAGAAATGCCAGCTGGGTTGCGATCTGGTAGGCGCGTTGCCCGGCGGTCAGTCGACGCGCGAGCAGGAGAGTCCCGCCGGTGTCGTCGAAGATTCGTTTGGGGCCGAGTGCGCCGGGATCGTCGTCGCCGATAGTCACCGTGATGCCGTGGTCCGCTTCGATGACCCGTGCGAGTTGTAGATCGAGCGCCCCGATACTGAGCCCAGTTCGCTCGAAGAGTTCCTCAGCCGCAGTATCCAATTCGGGGATGTGATTGCGCCGGTCGTAGAAGAAGTCTCGGACTTCCTCGTAGGGCATCGGGGCGTGACCGCCCGTCGGGACATCGGGTTTGGGCCCGTCGAGTCCGACCGTGAGCCGATCCACCTGATCGGTCGCTGCATGGAGCTTGCGGTGCAGCGACACGAGGGTGCGCCCGATGTCCGGCATGCGCGCGACCAATTCCTGGATGTCGGACATCGACACCTCGCCTCGGTCGGAGGTTTCGGTGAGTACATCGTGCAGGTCGGCGACGAGGCGAGCGTCGGTGTCGGTGGCGAAGAACGAGGGGTCGAGCTCGAACATTGTGTTGAGCTTGAGCAGTACCTGGACGGTCAGAGGTCGTTGGTCGTTCTCGAGTTGGTTGAGGTAACTCGGCGAGAGCTCGAGTGTCTTCGCCAGCGCGGACTGCGTCAGCTGTCGTTCCTCGCGTAGGCGACGCAGCCGCCCGCCTGCGTAGATCTTCTGCATCTTTGTCGCTGCCTCCTTCGGGTGTCGACACTGTAGCCGAACTGGACTTCGCAACATTTGCCGATTTGCAGGAATTGCCTCGCAAAAATAGGCATTTGCGATGTCTTCCGCAGGTCCGGACTCGTGCGTAGCTTGTGAATGAAGCGTAGTAAGCCCTTTCATCAGCACGGAGGATTTTCTGTGAAGACCCATCTCGTACGCACCCGTACATCCGCCGAGGACTTTCCCCAGTCCGAGCACCTGGCTTGGAAGGTCGCCGAGGTCGCCACCGACGCAGTGGAGGTACCCGAAGCGACGGCCGAGATGATCGTCAACCGGATCATCGACAATGCCTCGGTGGCTGCGGCCTCGCTGGTGCGCCGTCCAGTGACGAGTGCTCGCACACAGGCGCAGGCGCACCCGTACAGCCCCGGTGCCACTGTGTTCGGAATCGGTGGAAAGTACTCACCCGAGTGGTCCGCGTGGGCCAATGGGGTAGCGGTGCGAGAACTGGACTTTCACGACACGTTCCTCGCCGCCGAGTACTCCCACCCGGGGGACAACATTCCGCCGATCCTCGCAGTCGCCCAGCACGCCGGGCGCTCGGGGCGCGATCTGATCCGCGGTCTGGCCACCGGGTACGAGATTCAGATCGACCTCGTTCGCGCAATCTCGTTGCACGAGCACAAGATCGACCACGTTGCCCATCTCGGTCCCTCTGCTGCCGCCGGTATCGGCACCCTGCTCGGCCTCGACACCGAAACCATCTACCAGGCCGTCGGGCAAGCGCTGCACACCACGACAGCCACCCGTCAGTCCCGCAAGGGGTCGATCTCGAGTTGGAAGGCCTACGCCCCTGCGCTCGCAGGGAAGGTTGCCGTCGAAGCCGTCGATCGAGCACTGCGCGGCGAGGGTGCCCCGTCGCCGATCTGGGAGGGTGAGGACGGGGTCATCGCGTGGCTTCTCGGGGGACCGAACGCGGAATATCATGTGCCGCTTCCCAGCCCGGGTGAAGCCAAGCGTGCAATTCTCGACAGTTACACGAAGGAACACTCCGCCGAGTACCAGAGTCAGGCCCCGATCGACCTCGCCCGACGAATGCGGGAAAAGATCTCCGATCTCGAACAGATCGAGACGATCGTGTTGCACACCAGTCACCACACGCATTACGTCATCGGCACCGGCTCGAACGATCCACAGAAGTTCGATCCCACCGCCTCCCGGGAAACCCTCGATCACTCGGTGATGTACATCTTCGCAGTTGCGCTCGAGGACGGAATCTGGCATCACGAGCACTCCTACGCCCCCGAACGCGCGCAGAGGCCGAACACCGTCGCGTTGTGGAACAAGATCTCGACCGCAGAGGACCCCGAGTGGACGCGCCGATACCACTCTGTCGATCCGGACGAAAAGGCGTTCGGTGCACGCGCGGAGATCACGCTGAAAGACGGCACGGTCATCGTCGACGAACTCGCGGTCGCCGACGCGCACCCCCTCGGTGCCCGCCCGTTCGCCCGCGAGCAGTACATCGCGAAGTTCCGTTCGTTGGCCGATGGTGTGATCGCACCCTCGGAACAGGATCGCTTCCTTCGCGCAGCCGAGCGGGCTCCCGAGCTCGCCGCAGGTGAACTCGATCAGCTGACCTTCACCGTCGCCGACGATGTTCTCGCGCGGGCTCCGAAGACCCCGAAGGGCATCTTCTGATGCCGGGCCTCATCGCGGCCTCGACCTCGGCCGCGGACAAGCGAATTGCACTACGCGCCGCGCTGTCGTCGACGTCGATCACACGGCTACCTGGCGCCATCAACCCGCTGACCGCAAAGTTGATTCAGGAGATCGGCTTCGAGGGGGTCTATATCTCCGGCGGCGCATTCTCTGCCGGGCTCGGTCTGCCCGACATCGGACTCACCACGTTGACCGAGGTCATCACCCACAGTGCGCAGATCGCGGCGGTCACCGAGTTGCCCGTACTGATCGACGCAGACACCGGATTCGGTGAGCCGATGTCCGCGGCACGCACGGTGCTGGCGGCCGAGGATGCGGGGATCGCCGGGCTGCACCTCGAAGACCAGATCAATCCCAAACGCTGCGGGCACCTCGACGGCAAAGCGATCGTCCCGACAAACGAGATGGTGCGACGCCTCCGTGCGGCCGTCACCGCGCGGCGTGATCCGAACTTCGTCATCTGCGCCCGCACCGATGCAGCGGGTATCGACGGAATCGACGCCGCGATCGAACGAGCGAAAGCGTACGCGGACGCCGGAGCCGATCTGATCTTTACCGAGGCACTCGTCGAGGAAGGCGACTTCGCGAAGTTCCGTGCTGCAGTGGACACTCCGCTGCTGGCGAACATGACCGAGTTCGGTAAGTCCGAGCTGATCGCCGCGCAGAGACTCGAGGACATCGGCTACAACGCTGTTATCTATCCGGTCACCACATTGCGACTGGCCATGGGTGCCATCGAAGCCGGACTCCGTGAGATCCACGACTGCGGAACGCAGAAAGGACTCCTCGACCGGATGCAGACCCGCTCACGTCTGTACGAGTTGCTCGACTACGAGCGTTTCAACGAATTCGATACCGGAATTTTCAATTTCAGCTTAGGAGAGCAGTGATGACCGAGGCGATTCCCACGATCTACAAAGGGCTGGCCGGTGTCGTGGTCGACACCACCGCCATTTCCAAGGTGGTACCCGAGACGAACTCGTTGACCTACCGCGGATACGCCGTGCAGGATCTCGCCTCGCACTGCAACTTCGAGCAGGTCGCGTATTTGCTGTGGCACGGTGAGCTCCCGTCCGTGCAGCAACTCGAACTGTTCGTTCAGCGCGAGCGAGCCCAACGGCGAGCAGACCGCTCGTTGCTCTCGCTCGTGACGAAAATGCCCGACAATTGTCATCCGATGGACGTGGTGCGCACCGCGATCAGCTATCTCGGTGCGGAAGACGCTGCCGAGGAGGACAATTCGGCATCTGCGAACCTGGCCAAGGCGCTGCGTATGACGGCAGTGTTGCCGACCATCGTCGCCGCCGACCATCGCCGCCGACACGGCCTCGATCCCATCGCCCCTCACTCACACCTGGGATTCGCGGAAAACTTCCTCTACATGTGCTTCGGCTCCGTTCCCGAACCGGAAATCGTCAAGGCCTTCGAGGTTTCCCTGATCCTGTACGCCGAGCACAGCTTCAACGCCTCCACCTTTGCTGCCCGCGTGGTCACCTCGACACTGTCGGATATCTACAGCGCCGTCACCGCCGCCATCGGAGCGCTGAAGGGTCCGTTGCACGGCGGTGCCAACGAAGCTGTCATGCGAGACATGCTCGAGATCGACGACCCCGAACGGGCCGCGCAGTGGCTGCAGAACAAACTCGCAGCCAAAGACAAGGTCATGGGGTTCGGTCACCGTGTCTACAAGAACGGCGACTCACGCGTACCGACGATGAACGCAGCATTCCGCGACGTCGCCGCGGTGACCGGCGGAGACAAGTGGGTGCGCATGTACGATATCCTCGAAAAGACCATGCACGATGCCACCGGCATCAAACCCAACCTCGATTTTCCTACCGGTCCGACGTACTACCTGATGGGCTTCGACATCGACGTGTTCACACCGATTTTCGTCATGAGTCGCATCACCGGTTGGACGGCTCACATCATCGAGCAAGGTGCGTCGAATGCGCTGATCCGACCACTGAGCCAGTACTCGGGAGTGCCGCAACGCGCTGTCGTCGCCTGACGCCGGCCAACCCGTTGGTCCGATTCCCCACTGCACGTCGGGTGGCCGCTGTTCTCGACCTGGTCGCTGGATCGAGCCCGCTTTCGACGGCTCGGGTGCGGAGAGATGAACAAGTGCGATGATTTCTGTCATGGCACGGGACGTCACGGGCACGGTGCGAGGCATTACCCTTCAGCAGTTGCGCTACTTCGTAGAAGTGGCCGCCGAGGGGTCCATCAGTGCCGCGGCGGACTTGCTCTACATCGCGCAACCGACCATGTCGGCCGCATTGAAAGACCTGGAACGTCGCGTGGGTCGGACCCTCTTCGTTCGCTCGACCCGTGGGGTGACACTCACGGAGGATGGAACCGAATTTCTCGGCTACGCGCGCCAGGTGGTCGAGCAATCAGAACTCTTGGAACAGCGGTACCTCGGCCGCGGGCCCGCTCGCCGACTCTTGGCCGTCTCGACTCAGCACTACTCATTCGTCGTCGACGCTTTCGTCCGCATGGTGAAAGCCTCTGAGGCTCCGGAGTATTCGTTCAGTCTTCGAGAGACCCGTACGTGGGAAATCATCGAGGATGTCCGCACGCTCCGCAGTGAACTCGGTGTCCTCTATCGCAACGAGTTCAATGCAAGCGTGATCGACAAGCTGATTCGCGAAGCGGGTCTTGTTTTCACGCCGCTGTTTCTGGCATCGCCGCATATTTTCATCGCTCGCACGAATCCCCTGGCGGGGCGAAAGAGTGTGGAGCAGAGTGATCTCGAAGAATTTCCGCGTCTCACGTTCGACCAGGGCGCGAACAATTCCTTCTACCTCTCCGAAGAAATACTCTCCACCCGTTCGTCCAAACAAGAAATCCGGGTGAGCGATCGTGCCACCATCTTCAACCTCATGATCGGTCTGGGCGGATACACGATCTCCACCGGCATTGTCTCGGATGATCTCGATCCGTCCATCGTCGCTGTTCCGCTCGATGTCGACGATCGCATCGAGATCGGTTGGATCGGTCATGCCTCGGTGTCTTTGACCGTCCAGGCTCAGCGCTTCGTGGCGGAGATGCGCGACGTCGTGTCTGGTTTCGGCGTCGACTTATTGACATAGCCATTGCCTATGGCCAGCCATAATCGAGAGTGATTAGGCTATGTCGACTGGTCGATTTAGGCTGATGCTCAGGCCGCTTCGGACAGCTGCCTCCCGGTTCTATGGACCTGAGAAATCGGCCCGACCATCGAGTAACTCGGTCGAAGTGTTGCGAGGGCTCAGGCAGTGAACCCGTGTGGTGACGCGTTCGTCACCACATTCACCGCACGTGATTGGGGTTACTAATCAGCATGAGGAACGACTGCACTTTCAGCATCAGCACGACGCGCTTCGGCGAGGATTACACCCCGTCGACGAACTCGCGTCGCACGACCAACTTTGCGAATCTTGCACGCGGCGAGGATGGTCGACAGAACTTGCGTAACGCGGTGACGATGATGAACACCCGTCTCAACGAGGTGGTTCACTGGGACAATCCACGTGGTGACCGCTACGCACTCGAACTCGACATCATCTCGGTGGATCTGCAACTAGTATCCGTCGGGGCCGACGCCGCATTTCCGGTAATCGAAATTCTCGATGTCGGAATAGTCGATACCACTACCGGCACCCGCACAGAGGGCATCGTCGGAAACAACTTCTCCTCATACATTCGCGACCACGATTTCGTTGTTCAGCTCCCGAAGCACCGAGCGACGGGAATTCCGAACGACTTCGGCGATGTACATGGTCAGGTCTTTCAGCGTTTTGTCGATTCGCCCGAGTACCGTGAACGGTTCTCGCAACCACCTGTCATCTGTATCAGTGTGTCGACTTCCAGTACCTACCGTCGCCTCACGAATCATCACCCGGTCCTCGGGCTCGAATACGGGGCAGAGGACACCTCGATCACCGATCAGTACTTCGGAAAAATGGGTCTCGGGGTTCGCTACTTCATGCCCAAGGGATCCGTCGCTCCCTTGGCGTTCTACCACTGCGGTGACTTGCTCAACGACTATTCGGTCCTGGCACTCGCGGGCACGATCGCGACGATGGAGACTTTCCAAAAAATCTATCGGCCTGAAATCTACAACGCGAATACTGCTGCCTCGGAGGTCTACCAGCCGAGTCTCGACAACGAAAACTATTCACTTCCGCAGGTGAGCTACGACCGTGTCGAGCGCAATCGACTTGCGACGACACAGGCAGAGTTCGCCGACGTGAATCTGATGCAACCGTATGGGTCAGTCCTGAAGCGGTGGGCTACCGATCGATGCGCCTGACCGAGCGAGACCGAAAGGTATAAGAGATGTTCCCACTCCTGCCCACCTCGATCGTCGGAAGCCTACCCAAGCCCTCGTGGCTCTGTGAGCCGAAGAAGCTCTGGTCGCCGTGGAAATTACCAGACGACGAACTGCGCGAAGGAAGACTCGACGCTCAGGCGCTCGCAGCTGATGAGCAGCGTCGTGCCGGTCTCGACATCATCAGCGATGGTGAACAAACGCGTCAGCACTTCGTGACCACGTTCATCGAGCATCTCGAGGGTGTCGACTTCGATCGACGCGAAACTGTGCGAATTCGGGACCGATACGATGCGAGCGTTCCGACGGTTGTCGGTGCGGTGAGCCGCGAACAATCAGTGTTTGCCGCAGATGCGACGCGCCTTCGAGCAGTGACCGACCAGCCGATCAAATGGGCACTGCCTGGCCCTATGACAATGATCGACACGCTCTACGACGACCATTACAAGAGTCGCGAGAAGCTGGCATGGGAGTTCGCGACTCTTCTGAACCAAGAGGCAAAAGACTTGGAAGCGGTAGGCGTCGACATCATTCAGATCGACGAGCCCGCATTCAACGTGTTTTTCGACGAGCTCGAAGACTGGGGAATCGCGACACTCGAGCGTGCAATCGAAGGGCTGAATTGCGAAACAGCCGTACACATCTGTTACGGCTACGGCATCAAAGCCAACACCGACTGGAAGGCAACTCTCGGGGCCGAGTGGCGCCAGTACGAACGGTCATTCCCACTGTTGCAACAGTCTTCGATCGACATCGTGTCACTGGAGAGTCACAATTCGCGCGTACCTATCGACTTGATCGAACTGCTTCGAGGTAAGAAGGTCATGCTGGGTGCGATCGATGTAGCAAGCGACACCGTCGAGACTGTCGAAGAAGTCGCTGAAACCCTCAGTCGCGCACTTCCGTTCGTCGACGCAGACAAGCTCTACCCAAGTACGAATTGCGGTATGGCGCCACTCGACCGACGCGTCGCACGAGACAAGATGGTCGCGCTCACCGCTGGCGCGGAACTCCTGCGACGTCAATTGTCCAAGTAGCTCTCTGCCGGACTCGAAGTTGTGGATGGATTTCGGCCGGATTCCGTCCACAACTTCGAGTTCGACCGACGGTGTCAGGTTGCCCGGTTGGTTTCGTGTACCTCGATGTCGGCGTGATCACCGGAGCCGTCGCGTTGGCCTGCTGGGATCTTCCGCATGATCAGCCAGGAGGCGCCGCCTGCGACGACCATCAAGCATGCGGCGATACCAGACGTGATGGTCACGCCACTGGTGAAGGCGTCTGCAGCCGAGTCGAGCAATCCACTGGCCTGTTCGGCCGGCAGTCGGTCCGCTACGGCTTGGGCACCGCCGAGGGTTTCTCGCGCCGCGGAAGTGTCGAAACCGGCGTTCTCGGGCGTGACGACATTGGCACGGTACTGCGCCAACAGGATTGCACCGAGCACGGACGTACCGGTGACGGCACCGAGCTCGTAGGCCGTCTCGGAAATAGCGGCCGCGGCACCGGCCTTTTCCGGGGGAGCTGTGGACAAGATCATGTCGTTCGAGATGGTCTCTGCGACTCCGATACCTGCTCCGAGGGCCGCGAACGCCGCGACGAAGGACCACACCGATGTCGGCTCGGCGAACACCGCGATCGTTGCGTATCCGAACGCCGCCAACATCATTCCGCCCGAGATGATCATGGCAGGCCGCAGCATTCGTGCCAGTACGACTGCCAGGAGGCCTGCGGTGATCATCGCCAGAATGCCGGGCAGCAAGCGGAGCCCAGCTTGCATCGGGCTCAACCCGACGACGAGCTGAAGGTGTTGCGATACGAAATACAAGAATCCGACGAGCGCGAATATCGCGAGCAGGTTGACCAACACTGCGCCGGCGAAGGCAGGCACGGTGAACATGCGAACATCGAGCATCGGGTCGGGTCGGCGGAGCTGCCTGCGTACGAACATCCAGACTGCCAGTGCTCCGATCAGCGCGGGTAGCGCCGTGCCGAACAAGCTTCCTCCACTTGCCAAATCCTTGATTGCATAGACGATCGGGGTCATGGCGAGTAGGGACAGGGCGATGCTGATGCCGTCGATACGCGCAGGATCGGGGTCCTTCGATTCGGGTACCAGAACCGGTGCCAGTATCAGCAACGGCACCAGGAGTGGAATCGCGAACAAGAACACCGAACCCCACCAGAAGTGCTCCAACAAGAATCCGCCGACGACAGGTCCCATAGCCGCACCCGCTCCGATGGAGGCCGACCAGATCGCGATCGCCAGACGGCGTTCGGAGCGATCGGTGAACAGATTGCGCAATAGAGACAGGGTCGCGGGCATCAAGGTGGCACCGAAAAAGCCGAGGCCGGCACGTGCGGCTATCAACATCTCGGGCGTCTGCGAGTAGGCCGCAACAACGGATACCGCTGCGAAGCCGGTCGCGCCGATGAGCAGTAAGCGTCGTCGTCCGATTCGGTCGCCCAGGCTACCCATCGCGACGAGCAGCCCTGCCAAGACGAGGGGGTAGGCGTCGATGATCCAGAGTTGTTGTGCGCCGGATGGTTCGAGAGTTTCGGCGATCGAAGGTAAAGCGAAGGACAGCACTGTGTTGTCGATCGCGATGATCAACACGGGCAGCATCAGGACAGCGAGCGCGCACCATTGGCGAACCCCCGCCGTTCTGTCGTGCGAGAGGTGGCCCGGAGTGGGCGGACTTGTGAGTTCAGGCATGTGCCGTCTTCCGATGAGGTTGGGCGGGACTTCGTTACTGTACCAACCAGACGGTGCAGTAACGAAGCCGAAGCCGCGTTCGCCCGTAAACTCGCCCTGTGCCTCCTCCTCCTGTAGCGCGTGACAAGTCGTTGAACGCTTTCGTCAAGCTCGTGCTGGAGCAGGGGGAGAAGGCGGCGACCCTCGATGCGGTTGCCGCTGCTGCCGGGATCTCGAAGGGCGGCTTGATGTACCACTTCCCCAGCAAGGAAGCCTTGGTGGAGGGTTTGATGCGTGTCGTGGAGGAGCTCGCGGCCGAGGATGTTCGACGGATGAGGGAGCATCCAGAGGGCCCAGCGGATTACCACATACGCACATCGACGTTCCACGACACTGCTGTCGATCGTGCCGTGGTTGCCACGATGCGGCTGAGCCAGGGTGCGAACGAGGTTGCGCAGCAGACCCTGGAGCGAATCCGGCAATCCTGGTTGGATGCGTTGAACGAGCAGATCGCTGATCCGGCGGTCGCAGAAGCGGTCCTTCTGATGGGCGACGGCCTCTACTTCGCCGCAGCATCGGCCGGAACGGACCACCGATCGCCCGACCACATCGAGGCGTTGGTAGGCGTTGTACACAGGCTCATCGACTCTCGTCCCTGAAGGAGCCACGTGGCTCATCGCCCGACGCTGCATTCACACCGTGCTCGCAGTGCTGGGTGGTGACTTCAGAAGGGCGTCCCTCCCGCTTGCGGGGCGAACGCTGCCCGATGCACGCCATGAATGTGGACAAGCACTGATCGGGTCGAATTCCGCAGCACCCCTGACCGCCGTCTATGGATTGGGGCAGATGCTAGGACCGCTGATGGTCGCGCCGGTCATCGGCGATGGCTACCGAGTTGCATTCACCATTGCGTTCGTCGTACTCGCCTGTGCTACCGCGCTTTCCGTGATCATCGCACGGAAAACCCTTCCCCGGAGATCAGACTGGAAGGCGGTCGGTCAGTTCAAGCATTTTGCCAATCGGTGAAAGCAACGTCGAGAAACCAACGAACGGCTCGTGGCGGCATCGGTCCATCACGCCACGCCAGCCGCACCTGGGTCGGCGGTGCGCCGTCGATAGGGAGAAACCGTAGTCCGGGGTGAGAGATCCGTCGTGCGGCCAGTTCCGGAACAATGCCGATTCCGCGTCCAGCAGCGATATTCTCGAGCCACTCCTCGAAATTTCGGCAGGTGATCACCACTCGCGGTACACCGTTTTCGGCAACCGGAATGGAGTCGGCTGTTGTGGAACCGGACAGCGTGTTGACCACCAATGGACCGGGTGGGAGCGAGTCCCACCGCACCTCGGTGGCATCACCGAAGGAAGGGTTCGACCGGCTCACCGCAAGAATTCGTCGTTCGGTGCCGACCTGACGAGTCACCGTGCCGGCGGTCAAATGATGTGGGCAACTTCGGTAGAGCGCCACATCGACGTGGCGCGCATCCAGAGCTGCGAGAGGGTCGTCGACGCGGCGCACGTCCACGTCCGCGGCGTATTGACGTACGAGAGAGGCACGCGTGGCAGCGAACCATCCGTCGGGGAGCAACCATGCAAAGCCCAACCGCACGACCGGGTGGTCGTCGAGATCTGCGATCAGTGAATCCACCTCTCCCAGGATTCTGCGTGCACGCCCCAGCACGACCAATCCGTCCTCGGTCAGTTCGGCAGTACGGGACTCGATCAATCGACGCCCGCAACGCTGTTCGAGTTGACGAACCGAACGCGTCAGTGTCGGCTGCGAAACGCGCAGTTCGGCGGCTGCGGCGGTGTGAGTGCCACAGTCCGCCAGAGCGACCAACGCGCGCAGGTGTCTCAGCTCGACCTCCATACGTCCAGCGTATATCCACCGGTGCTCGGCGTATTGGCCTGCTGCGCCGATGGCTCCTACTCTCGGACTCACTGCCCCACCCTTCACTAGGAGTTTCGATGTTTCGTTACGAGTCGTTGCAGGTGCCTATCGTCGGAGCGCCGATGGCGGGAGGCCCGACGACGCCTGACTTGGTTGCAGCAGTATGGAATTCAGGTGGACTGGGGTTCCTTGCCGCGGGTTATCTCACCCCGGAAAGGTTGACCGCGGACATCGTTGCCGTTCGCGGTGCTGGCACACAAACGTTCGGGGTCAATCTGTTCGTCCCCGAGGACGGGCAGGTTGTCGACACTGAGGACATTGCGCGGTATCGCGCGCTGCTCCAGCCCTACGCCGATGATCTCGGCGTCGAACTCCCCGCCGACAGCACCCTTGCCGAGAATATCGACGACTACTGGGAGGAGAAGCTCGACATCGTCGTGGCCGAAGCCATCCCGGTCGTGTCGTTCACCTTCGGGTGCCCGAGTGCCGACATCATCGCCCGCCTGCACGACGCCGGGAGCGCCGTCACCGTCACCGTCACCGATGAAGAGGACGCGCGCGCGGCGGTCGATGCAGGTGCCGACTCCCTGTGCGTGCAAGGCCCCGATGCCGGCGGGCACCGCTCGACCTTTCGCATCGATGCCGAGAGTTCGGACATTGCCCTCGACGAGTTGATTCCTGCGATACGCCGAGCAGTGTCGGTTCCCCTCGTGGCGGCTGGCGGGATCACCACCGCGTCCGATGTCCGTCGAGTCCTGGGCTACGGGGCAGTGGCGGCTCAGGTCGGAACCGCCCTGCTCCGGTCGCCGGAAGCCGGGACGAAGCCTGCCCACGCCGCCGCCTTGGTCGATCCTCGGTTCACCGAAACGGTGGTCACTCGAGCCTTCAGCGGCCGTCCCGCCCGAGCCTTGCGCAACAAGTTCGTCGATCGGTTCGATACAGGATCGTCACGCCAGTACCCCGCCGTGAACACGCTGACCGGCGGCATCCGCAAGGCCGCAGCGAACGACCCTCACGGCATCAACCTGTGGGCCGGTGCCGGGCACCGCAGCGCTTCCGCTGACCCGGCAGCGCGAATTATCGAAGAATTGGCCTCGGAGTTGTGAGGAATGTCCAGGTGTAAAAACCGCACGGATCGTGGTGTTTGAACCCACGCTCCAAAACCCGCATCGGGTGTACGGGATTGAGTACCGTCGTAGACATGCAACTGACTCGCTTCAGCGATCTGGCCCTACGGGCGATGATGTTGCTGGCAGCCGCCGGCCCGGACGGCCCACGGATGACCACCGGAGCCATTGCAGTTCGAGTCAACGCGTCGGAACACCATGTAGCGAAAGCGATTACACGCTTGGTCGGATTGGGCTGCGTCCGTGCGCAGCGCGGCCGCACCGGTGGGCTCTTCCTCACCGACACGGGCCGATCGATATCGGTTGGCCACCTGATCCGTCAGCTCGAAGGCGATCGCGAAGTCGTCGAGTGCGTAGGGGACCAGCCCTGCCCACTTCTTGCCGCTTGCCGATTGCGGCATGCCCTGGCCGTCGCCAAAGAAGCGTTCTATGGCGAACTCGACCGCTACACGATCGACGATCTAGCCGCGTCCCCGACCATTCCACTCGCAATGGTCGCTTTTCCCTCACCCTGACCTGCCATTTCGACGTCGGCGGTCCATTGGAAGGAATACCTGTGTCCACGTTCGGTCCCCTCACTGTCGAGCACGAGCTCCAACCCGATCACGTCGACGTCGTCAGAGCGACGTTGCCGTTGGTGGGTGCCAATATCGACGCCATCACAACAAACTTCTATGCGCGCATGTTCGCCGCACGACCGGAGCTGCTGCGATATCTGTTCAACCGCGGGAATCAGGCACAGGGAGCGCAGCAACGAGCTCTGGCCGCGTCGATCGCGACGTACGCCACTCATCTGGTGGACCCGACGCTGCCGCACCCGGACGAAATGCTGTCCCGGATCGGACACAAGCACGCATCTCTCGGAATTACCGCCGACCAGTACTCGATCGTGTACGAGCACCTCTTCGCTGCGATCGTCGACGTACTCGGTGCCGAGACAGTGACGACTAAAGTCGCGGAAGCCTGGGACCGGGTGTATTGGATGATGGCCGACACTCTCGTCGATCTCGAGAACCGCCTTTACGAGAGCGCGGGAGTGGTTGCGGGACAGGTCTTTCACCGCGGAATCGTCACTACGCGCACCGAAGATCCGTCCGGGGTAAAGGTGATCGGTGTGACCGGCGACTGGCCGGAGCTTCGAAAAGAGCACCCGGGTGGGTACGTCTCGGTCGGAGTGACTCTGCCCGACGGCGCGCGACAGATCCGCCAGTACAGCCTCATCTCCGGCAGTGACACAGGCGAATTGACGTTCGCCGTCAAGCCTGTCGTCGCCAGCGGTGGCTGCCCGGCAGGTGAAGTGTCGAACTGGATCTCGAGCACGCTACGCCCGGGAGACCTGGTCGACATCAGCATCCCGTTCGGTGATCTGCCGACAGCCGACATCTCTGCGGGGCCCGCCGTATTGATCTCGGCCGGCATCGGCATCACGCCGATGAACGGGATCCTCGAACACCTCGTTCTGGCGGACAGTCGATCCGAGGTGCTGGTTGTCCACGCAGACCGTACCCCCGTCAGCCATCCGCTTCGGACGCGTCAGCGACAACTGGTCGACGCCTTGCCGAACGCCGTCCTCGAACTCTGGTACGAGGAGCCCGGCGATGTGGCCGATGCACACCATGGGCGGTTGGATCTCACTCTTGTCGACCTTCCGCAGGGTGCGACGTTCTTCGTCTGCGGCGGTATCGGTTTCGTGCGGGCCGTCACTTCGCAACTCGTCGACTGTGGGGTCGACAAGTCGCGTGTCCATTGCGAACTGTTCGCCCCGGACGAGTGGTTGCTCGGCGCAAGCGTCGGCCGGTAGCCGCGCCGGCGTCCCGGGCTACCTTCGGTCAAAGTCCGTACTTGCCGTCGGCCCAGTACGGTCGCACAGTAACGCTGCGCCTTGCCAAGCCGAGCCCCTCGATGAGTGCTTTCCTGTGGCGTTGGATCGATTGGGCGTGGCCGAGCAGCCAGGCTCCACTGATATGCCCGAGGTCCCCGGCGACGATGGCGGCCTCCAGCCATGACTGCAGTGCGTCACCGGGTGCGTCGGTTGCGGGCACGAAGCGATACTTCGGCCATCGGATTGCCAAGTAGGGGAGAGCTTTCGCTCTCACTTCGATGACTATGTCGGCCACTGGGTTGTCCTGGCCGTAGGCATCGAGCGTGCCGAGAGAGCACGAGTCACCGAGACACAGGCGTCGGGTTCCATTCCTGAACGACGAACGGTGCCTGCCCGCCAGCAGGGTCATGTCGTCGCCGGGCCGCAGCCGGCTGATCCATGCGGCTCCCGGTCCCGATGGCGTGGTGTCCACGAGGATTCCGATGCGTTCCAACTCTTGGCTGTTGTTTACCGTTCGGACGGTGTAGCGGCGTCCGAGAGTGGGGGTCACTCGAAACTGGATCTCGTGGCCCGGGTGCCACCCGCCCGGTGGCGCGTCCGCAGCCAGCTGTAGTTCGATGAAGCCGGGGGCCGGAGCACTCACGTCGAGCACGCGAGCCCGTCGACCCAACGCCGATTGTGCCAAATTTCCTATGAATGCTGGTGATTGGGGCACGGGGGTCCTCGAATCGACTGGGTGCGCCGATGCTTCGTGGCGCGGGGTTGGTTGACGGGTTTTCACTCGACCGACGCAGAAGGTGCCGGTTCGTTGCTTGTTTCGGCTGCCGGCAGAAAGAAGGCGATGATTAGGGGGATAGCACTCAAACCTATTGTCCACCAGAAGCTATGGGCGAAGGCCGCGAGCTGGCCGGCCTGAGTCGTGGCACCGTTGAGCAGATTTTGGAGGATGATGGCGATGACTGCGACGCCGAAGGGCGCCCCAACACGTTGGACCACGCTGAATGCAGCACTGCCTCTCGGCGCTTCGTCGTGACCGAGGCTCGCGAAGGCGAGGGTCATCACCGGGAACGTTGCGGCACCGAAACCGATACCCTGCAAAACCTGGCCGGCCAGCATCAACGCAGTCCCGCCTTCCGCACCCGCGAGAGCGAACGGCAGGATCCCGATCATCGTCATGAGCACCCCTGCGGCGACGACGATCCGGGCGTCCACGGCGGCAGCGAGTCTGCGTAGGACGAGGAAGAACAACATCGTTCCGAGCCCCTGCGGGATGAGCAACAATCCGGTGGCGAGCACCGACTCGCCACGGACCTGCTGATAGAAGAGCGGCAGCAAGAACATGACGGCATACACCGAAAATCCGCTGACGAAAGTGACGATGCTGGTCAAGCCGAAACTGCGTCGCGTGAACAACCGGACGTCCAGCAGCGCCGGGCGTCGGGCGTGCAGGGAGTGGAACGTGAATGCTGCCAGTAGTGCAATCCCGCCCGCGATGGGCGACCACGCCGCGACGGCGAGGAATCCCCCGTGTTCGGGTGCCTGACTGATGCCATAGGCGATGGCGACAATTGCTGGGGTGAGGAGAGCGAAACCGAGAGAATCGAACCGATGATGACGGCTGCCCGAAGTGGCGGGGAGAACCCACGGTCCCAGTGCGAGCGCAGCGAGGCAGAAGGGGACGTTCACGAAAAAGAGCCAATGCCAGTGCAGTGACTGCAGAATCAGCCCTCCGAGAACCGATCCGAGGATGGGCGCGAGTTGGGCAGGCAGTGCCACTGCGATCATCGCGCGACCGATTCGCGGTTTACCCGCCGCGCGCGTGAGGATCGAGATCGTGATGGGGAGAACCATGCCTCCGCCGATTCCTTGAAGCACTCGGAATCCGATGAGCGCCGGCAGCGAGTCGACCACTCCGCAGAGGATCGAGCCGGCCAAGAACGTTCCGACCGCAACCATCCACGCATTTCGCGAACCGATTCTCTCGGAGAACCATCCGCTGACGGGTATGACCGCGACGAACGCGAGTAGGTATGCGGTTGTCACCCATTGGGTTTGCGCCACCGATGCGCCGAAAGCCGTATGCAGGTGATCGAGAGCGATATTGACGATCGTGGTGTCGAGAAGCGTCGTGAAGGCACCGAGGACCAGTACCAGGCTGATGGCATTCAGTCTGCGGTCGGTTACCGCAGCAGAAGGGGGAGAGAAAGTTGTCATGCAGCTAAACTAGACGGTTCAGTTTAGTAGCGCAAGACTGTACGGTACAGTTCACTTCGCAGGCCGATTCGAAGGAGATGACGCGGGTGAACGACAGCAAGGCTACGAAGCCGGTCCGTGAAGGATCCCCACTCAAGCGCGCGGCGATCGTCGCCGCAGCGCGCGAGCTTTTCGTCCAGCAAGGAGTCGATCGCGTCAGCATGGATGCCGTTGCGTCCAGTGCGAAGGTGTCCAAAGCGACTGTCTACGAATACTTCGGCGACAAACGCCGCCTTTTCCTGGCCATACTCGCCGATGTTTCGCAGTCCCTACTGACGACAGTGCAGGTCACGCTCGACAAGCATCTGTCGGACACGGCGCTCATCACGACCGTGCCGCAGTTGCAGCAGACGCTCACCGAGGTTGCCATCGACTTGGGGCAATCTGTTGTCGGTTCGGCTGACTACAGCGACGGATTCGCACTCGTCGCACAAGAACGACTGCGTACGCCATCGACCGAAGACGACATCGCAACGGACGCCGTTGTTCTGGCCCTCGCCGAGCGTCTCGGGCATTTCGTGGACGTTGGGTTGGTAGAGACCGACCGTCCAGAATTGGCGGCAGAGCATTTCTTCGCATTGACTGTTCTGTTGGCATTCGACCGACACCCCGGCCCAGCCAATCGCGACGCTCAGGGCATTCGCCAGACAATGATCGACGGTGTGCACGCCTTCGTTCGTGCGTATTCCCCGCGCTAGAGACCGTTGCTGTCCAGTCGGGTCCAGTCGTCAGATGGAAACGCCGTGGCGGCGATCTCCGAGAACGCGTTCGGCCACAAGGGCTTCCATGGCGGCCGAGAAGGGCTCATGTCTGCCCTCCGTGACGACAACATCGCCTGTGTGATCCGAGTCGTTGTTCGTAGTCGAGGTCATTGTCGGGCATCTCCATCTCGTTCGGTGTTCTCCACAGGATCGACGAAGACGTATGGATGCGCAAGAAAGTTTGCTGTTTGCGCAAAGAGGGGAGGCGATGTGAGACTTCGGTGCGGCGTTGCCCGACGCGCGAAATCAGGTGGCGAGTTGCACCTTCCGTAGGGTCATGTGGTGCAGTGAGCATATTCCGCCCAATGAGGAAGGCTCGCACATGTTCTCGTCCTTCATCCCGCCGCGCCAAGTCACGATCGGGGCAGCCGCCGCCTTCGTCGGCACCACTCCGCGAGCGATTCGCCACTATCACCAGATGGGTCTGTTGCCGGAGCCCGAGCGGGGCAGCGACGACCGCCGCCGCTACGGCTACGACGAGATGATTCGGCTGATGTGGATCCGCCGAATGGCGGACGCCGGCATTGCCCTCGACGATATCCGCGACGCGTTGGCCGACGCGTCCGGCACCTCCGACAGCGACGTCGCGCGCATCCTTGATCGGCTCGAAGGGGTCATCGTCGCCCGGCAGGCCGAACTCGAGCGGCAACGGACCGCCGTGCAGCGCATGCGTGCGCGGGGGAGCAGGTTGGGCCTGCTCTCCGATGTGGTGAGTGAGCGCCTCGTCGACTTGCCCCAGGGAGCGGTGCGGCAAGACGACCTGGACACCCTGCTCGTGACCGAGCGGATCTTCGGCGAGCTCGGCGCGTCGGTCCAGGCATCGCGTGTCATCGCCCTGGCCACCCACCTGGACTTGCGAGAGTATTCCGACCGAGTCGACGCCGCTGAAGGGGCGCTCGACGACTCGGTCTCCGTCGACGACCCCCGCGTGGCGGAGGTCGCGGCCGAACGGCACGCCTTCGAGACCGCCCTCCATGCGGTCATCGAGAGCTCCGGCCTGGCGCAGGCCGACGACGCCCGGTTCGACGCCTGGGACGAGTCGCACCCCGCTCCCGCCGACGCCGGTCCGGCGTGCGGGTCGACGAGCCTCACCGAGGCCGTCCGGATGATGCCGTACGACTTCTCTCCTGCACGCCTGCGGTGCATGGAATTGGCCCTGGAACTCGACGAACCCCGGTAGCGCTTCGGGAATCAGGTGATGGGCGCAGAGGAATTCAGGTGTGTTGGGGCGCTCTACGCAAGGGCTGCGCGATACGGTCGGAAGAACTCGCGTAGTTCTCGAGCGTACAGCTCGGGCTCCACGAACGGAGCGAAGTGCCCACCGCGCGGAAGTTCTCTTACACGAACGACATTCGCGACGCGGTCGAGCCACGCGCGGGGCGGATTCGTGAAGAGGTCACCCGAAAAGAACGAGAACCCCGACGGCACCTCGACGCGGCGGGCGTGCTGCTCCGAGGGAATGGACGCGTTGGCGTTGTACATACGCATCGACGAGCCGATGGTCTCGGTGAGCCAGTAGAGGGTGACGTTCATGAGGATCTCGTCCTTGGTGAAATTGCGCTCGATGTCACCGTCGCCGTCGGTCCACCCTCGCAGCTTCTCGACGATCCATGCGGCCAACCCGGCCGGGGAGTCGGTCAACCCGACGGCAGCGGTCTGCGGTTTCGTGCGGTGCATCGCAGCGTATGCACCCTCTGTACTGCCCCACGCGGCGGACCTGTCGAGAAAGTCCTGCTCCTGCGGTGACAGTTCGGCGCGGTCGCCGGTGAACACGGGCAGTCCCGCATCCATACGGTGGACGGCCACGACAGAGTCGGGGTGATCGAGTGCCAGGTAGCGGCTCACGGCGCTTCCGATGTCGCCTCCGGCAGCCCCATAACGGGTGTACCCCAGAATGTGCATCAGCTCGGCCCAAAGACCGGCAACCGCAATCGAATTCAAAGGGGTGCCTGCCGGTGTATCCGAATAGCCGTAACCTGGCATGTCGGGCACGATGACGTCGAATGCATCGGCGGGGTCGGCACCGTGTGCGCCCGGATCGGTCAGTAGCGACACCACTTTCGAGTAGCGCCAGAACGAGTCCGGCCATCCATGGCTGAGCACCACGGGAAGAACCGGGCCCACAGGTGCCACTGCCCGCGCGTGCACGAAGTGGATGCCCAGATCGCCGACGTCGACCCGGAATCGAGGATGCTTCGACAGGGCAGACTCCTGCACTCCCCAGTCGAATTCGTCGGCCCAGTATTCGACGAGTTCACGAAGGTAACCGACGTCGACACCGAGTGACCACCCAGCATCGGCAGGACTGTCCGGCCACCGTGTTGCGCGAAGTCGTGTTCTCAGGTCATCCAGCGCCGCAGCAAGAGTCGTCGAAACGAATGGTTCGGGACGCGTCATGAAGGGGAGTCTACGTCCTGATGTGGCCGGGGTCAGGGGAGTCGGTGGGACCACGTGGTCACGTCCGCCGCTGTGCCAGAGTCAGTTTCGTCGCTACAGAGCTTCGGCCACTACCGATCGATTCGATACCGAAGGGGTCGAAGTCCTCGGCCATCCAGTTCGGCGATAGGGGCCCATCGGGTCGTCGGTAAGATTGGTTGCCCCGTTCACGCTCCGGCCATTGTTCGTTCACTGGTGTGCCCGATTCGGTTCGGACCATGGTCACAGGCGGTACCGAATCGCCACGAGGAGGACTGGCCATGTCATATCCATCGAGCGCGGAACGGGTTGTGGTCGCAGCGCGACGAACCCCGTGGTACCGACATCTGTACATCTGGGTTCTGATCGCCATGGCCCTCGGCACCTCGGTCGGCCTCCTCTGGCCCACGACCGGCAAAGCCCTCAAACCACTGGGCGACGCCTTCGTCAGCCTTCTGACGATGACGCTCGCACCATTGGTGCTGTGCATGGTCGTCGCAGGCATCGGCGCGGTCGCGAATCTCGGTTCGGTCGGAAAGGTCGCTCTGCGGTCGCTTCTCTACTTCGAAGTTGTCACCTCGATCGCACTCGGCCTCGGCCTCCTTGCCGTCAATATGATCGAACCGGGCGCGGGCCTGAACACGGAAGTCGACTCGCTCGAAGTGACCGACAAGGTCGCGGACGGCATCGCCGCCGGCCAGGACCTCTCCTGGTACGACTACATCCTTCAGATCATCCCGTCCAACATCATTGCCAGTTTGGCAGACGGTGCCATCCTCCCGATTCTGTTCTTCGCAATTCTCTTCGGCATCAGCCTCCAGCTGATGGGGGAGCGCGGACGTGACATCGCTCGCGGTGTGGAACGGCTGAGCGAGGCGCTTTTTCAGGTCGTCAGAATCGTGGTGTGGGCGGCACCGGTCGGTGTATTCGGGGCCATGGCCTTCACCGCAGGAAATTTCGGTGCCGCTTCGTTGGGTGCGCTGGCCAAACTGATTGCGACGTTCTATGCCACGTCCCTGGTGTTTGTCGTCGTCGTCCTGGGCGGCATCCTCATGCTGGTCGGCTTGCGGCCGTGGCGAGTGCTGCGTTACTTCAAAGACGAGGTTCTGCTCGCTCTCGGTGCGTCGTCGTCGGAGGTCGCGTTGCCGGGGATCGTGCGCAAACTGGAAAATATCGGCGTCACGAAAGGCACGGCAGGCATCAGTGTCACCGCCGGATACTCCTTCAACCTCGACGGCACGTGTATCTACCTGACTTTGACGACGGTATTCATAGCTCAAGCACTCGGCATCGACCTTTCGTTGGGCCAACAGGTAATCCTGCTCTTGGTGATGCTGTTGGCCTCCAAGGGAACTGCGGGGGTCACCGGCGGGGGATTCGTCATGCTCACCACCAGTGTTTCCGCGACGAACCTGATACCGGTGGCCGGTGTCATGCTGGTGTTCGGGGTCGACAGGTTCATGTCCGAGTGCCGCGCGGTGGTGAATTCGCTCGGCAATGCGGTGGCGGGCATCGTCGTCGCCCGCTGGCAGGGTGAAATCGAGCCGGACAAGGTGCACGCGATCATGGCCGGACACCAGCCGGGCTTCGTGCTCGAATCAAACAAGGTGACAAAGGATTTCGACACCACGGCACTCGTGCCGGATCCACAACCTGTCCCCTCGGCACGATGACGCTCACCAGTCTGCAACGGCTACGAGTGTACGTGGGCATCGTGGATGCCGGCAGCGTATCCGCTGGGGCGCGCGCTCTGGGCATCACCCAATCCACGGCGTCGACACAGCTGCGGCAGCTCGAAGTCGAAGTGGGATCACTGCTCATCGAACGAACCGGCCGGCACTTCGCGCCGACCGAGGCAGGCAACGTCCTGCTCGCACACGCCCGTCGCCTGATCGTTGTCGCCGACGAGGCTGTGGACGATTTGGCCAAGATGAGCCTGCGGCCGTTGACCGGGGCCCTCGTCGTAGGGGCGACGACGACAACCACCGAGGGCTCTTTCCTTCCCGCTACGTTGCGAAAATTCACAGCTGCCTACCCGGAGGTCACTCTCGATCTGCGGGTGGAGAACTCGACCACATTGCTACGCAAAGTGTTCGACGGTGATGTCGGAGTGGCAATTCTCGCCGACGAGGTGGACAGCCCTTTGCTCACCGTCGTGCCACTCGCGCCGGAGGAACAAACAGTCATCGTCTCCCGTGCGCACCCGTTGGCAGGGTTGTCGGGTGATTCTCGAACCCTGCGGGGCTCGGTTGTCCTCTTGCGTGAAGAGGGATCTGCAACAAGGCGATTCCAGGAATCGCTGCTGGAAAGTTGGAAAATCCCACTTGTTCGCACATGGACTCTGGCGAGTACCGGTGCGATCGTATCCGCAGTGGCGGAAGGTTTGGGTATGTCCTTCCTGCCGCGAGTGGCATGCCAAGATGCGTTGGCGTCGAACAGGATTGCCGAGCTGAACCTGGACCCGCTGCCATCGCCCCGGCCGGTCTCTCTGATACATCGTAACGACCGCCACCTGAGCCGAGCCGAAGAGCATTTCCTCGCTCTCGTCGCCGACGGCATTCCCACCACGACACATTCACAACAAGGAGTTACACCATGAAGTCCCGTACGTTCAGCGTCAATTCCCGTACCTACGTCCTGCCGGAGGCGCCGGTGGTGGTGATCTGCATCGACGGCAGTGAGCCCGACTATCACGTCGAGGCGATGAAGGCCGGACTGATGCCGTGGCTGAGCAACATCCTCGATGGTGAGTCGAGTTCGTGGCCCGCGCACTGCGCTATGCCGGCGTTGACCAACCCGAACAACATCTCCATCGCCACCGGACATCCCCCCAAGGTGCACGGAATCAGCGGCAACTACATCTACGACACCGCGACCGGCGAAGAAGTACTCATGAATGACAAGCGGTTTCTCCGGGCACCCACCGTCTTCGCAGCAGCCAACGACGCCGGCCTCGACGTCGTGGTGGTCACCGCGAAAGACAAGCTACGACGCCTGCTCGGTGCCGGGCTCGTCGAAGAGGGACCAAGCATGAACGGCAGCGGGACATTCGAAATGCCGTCCCGGACCGGCATCTGCTTCTCGGCGGAGAAGGCCGATCAGGCAACTATCGCCGACAATGGAATCGACGACGTCCTCGAACTGGTCGGAAAGCCCTTGCCGCAGGTGTATTCGGCGGACCTCTCGGAATTCGCGCTCGCCGCCGGAGTCGAGATCCTCGAATCCCGTGGTGCGGACCTGATGTATCTGACGTTGACCGACTACATCCAGCACAAGCACGCCCCCGGGACCGACGTCGCAAACGCCTTCTACGCGATGATCGATTCCTATGCAGCGCGACTCGACGCGTTGGGAGCAGTTGTCGTGCTGACTGCCGACCACGGAATGAGTGCAAAGACCGACGCCGACGGTGTCACGCGTGTGGTCTATGTAGAGGACGAGGTGCGTCGCATTCTCGGAGTCGCTCCGACAGATGCCAATAGCGAGGGCGCAGAGGGCAT
This sequence comes from Rhodococcus sp. 06-221-2, assembly GCF_002258365.1. NCBI lineage: Bacteria > Bacillati > Actinomycetota > Actinomycetes > Mycobacteriales > Nocardiaceae > Rhodococcus > Rhodococcus sp. 06-221-2. The sequence goes on along the minus strand of NZ_NOYJ01000029.1, from coordinate 19,992 downwards.
TCGCGTGATCCTCCCGATCACCGACCCGTACACGGTGCACCACGGGGCACTCGGTTCGTTCGCCAGCATCTACCTGCCGGCCGACGCGGACAGGAATTTTGTCATCGAACAACTGCGGAAATTGGACGGGGTGCAGGCAGTCCACACCCGAGATGAAGCTGTGGAGATCTACCACCAGCCGGCGGACCGGATCGGAGACATCATTCTGCTCGCCGAAGCCGGGACAGCGGTGGGTCGATACGCTGACTGGCACGATCTCAGCGGATTGGACGCACCGCTCCGCTCGCATGGAGCGCTGGGTGAACTGCAAATCCCATTCATCATCAACCGCCGATTGCCGCAGCCCGAGCAACTGGACGAGCCCTACGGCGAGCCGGCGGTGGTGCACAACTACGACGCGTTCTGGATAGCAACAACATTGGTTGCCGAAGCAGAGGCTCTCGCCGCCGGCTGAGCAGCAGGCAAGCAACGACTCGAGGACCTCGTTAGGCCGATCACGCCGAGTGCAGAGTCTCGGAGGCGCCCCGTCGGACACGTCATGCCCGACGGGGCGAACCAGCATCCGGCCATGGCCCGTCCCGCCGAGTTCATGCCGGGTTGAGCGCTGGCCTCAACTTCGACAACCCCGGGCTCTATTGTCAAGCAGTGTAGACAGTTTCGCCATCGATCAAGGTGCGTAATATTCTACGGTCGAGCAGCGATTCGACGTCCTCATCACTCGGCCATTCACCCTCGAGCACTGCCAAGTCGGCGCGTTGCCCGACAGCCAGCGTCCCGCGCCACAGTTCCGCACGGTCTCGGATGGCTGCACCGCCGGTCAACAGCGCAAGGGCGTCCACGGTGGTTATGCCTTCGTGGTCCTCTGCCGGCACAGGGCCTTCCCAGCAATGGGCACGTGTCACAGCATTGACAACTGCGGGGCGCCAGTCGGGCGGTACCACTGGAGCGTCCGAGGTAATCCCCGGACGAACGCCGGCGTGAAGGGTCGATTTGATCGGCTCCGTACGCAAAATTCGATCTTTGGCAAGAAATCGCACGAAGGTGCCCATGATCACAGGATTGAAGCACGCACCAATTCCATTGGCAGCCAGCGTTTCCCATCCGCTGGGGTACAACTCGGTGGTATGAATGAGGTAGTGCCGCAACGGGCTGTTCGGAGCAATTTCGGCGATGGTGTCGATAACGGTTTCGACTGTTTGATCGCCGATTGCGTGAATGGCGACTTGAAGTCCGGCCTCGTCGACGATCTTGATGATCTCGCGCAGCTCTGCGACCTTGTCGACATCGGTGTCGCCGGTTATTACCATGTGTCCGCAGTGATGCCCTGGAGGGTTCTGCTCGTGAACGGGGTCTTTGTGCCAAGTGGTGCCGTTCTGCGGTGTGCCGTCCGCGAAAACCTTGACGCCGGCGATCGTCAACCTTCGTGGGTCGACGTCGCGGTCCTCGTAGCGATGGGCGAGACCCGCGTCCAGGTGAAATTTCACGTCTGCGGCGTTGGCTCCACCTGTTCCATTGGGCAGGACCAGTACTGAAATTCGCATAGTCAAGTCACCGGCCTCGGCAAGGTCGGCCAGCGCGTCCAATGCCTCGACCGAACCCGATCCGTCCAACAGTGCCCGATGGCCAGGACCGAGACCAGGTTCGGTAAGGGCCGTGATTCCGAGTGCGTGCAGATCGGCCTGGCCCGCGCGGTAGGCATCGAGTAGCTGTTCTCTCGGCACTGGTGGAACCACTGCGATCAACAATGAAATCGCTGAGTCGGTGAGAAACCCTTCCGGGTTCCCGTCAGCGTCGCGTTCGATGACACCGCCGGCCGGGTCGGGTGTGTCGGCGGTGATACCTGCGAGCGAGAGAGCAATGCTATTCGCCGTGAGCGAATGACCGCTCCAGTCGAAAAGTACGACGGGGGTGCCGGCGATGCCGTTGACCGTAAGGACGCTGTCGATGTCGGACGCAGTCAGCTTACGGCCGAGGGTGAGGGCGTCCCAGCCGTGCCCGCGAATCCAGCCGCTTTCATCGATCCGGTCCGCGGTCAGGAAGCCGGCCAGCTGATCGACATTGGTAAAGATGTCGGTACCCAGTTTTACATAGGTGTGGCTTGTGACCGAGTAGGCCGTGAAGTGCAGGTGACCGTCATTGATTCCGGGAATCACAGTATTGCCGTTCAGTTCGACGACCTGCGTATCTGGCCCGATCAGATCTTCCGCGGCGGTTCCGAGCGCGACGATATTGCCTTGCCTGATCGCAATTGCGCGAGGCCGTTCTCCCCGCCAAGGCTGAGTTACGCGATCGCCCGGCTTCCAATCGGACAGATCGAGCACGGGGCCACCCCGTAGCACTGTATCGGCGTAAGCAACTTCGGTCACGAGTGCAGTCATAGGTACATAGTGCGCTCGTCGTCACCGGCGTCAAGCGAGAGAGTTCACTGATCGGACCGTCTGGCGAATAAGTCGATCGGTTCGCTCACCGAAACAATCGGGCCAGTATTTCGTGCCAGGCGTGCAACGTGGCAGCGGTATGGTTCGTGAAATGTGCGAGTGAACGCGATCGAATAACGAAGTGGTAAAGCGTAATTCGGGCGAGACGGTTGGATTTGTACGTCATGAGCCCTAGCTGTGCACAACTGCGAATCGACACCCGACTGCCATGAACGAAATGAACGGGAGAAGTTTTTATGCAGAAGGCTTACGTGAATGCGGCCGTATACACGGGGCAGTCACCCGCATCTTGGGCTTCGGTTATTCTCGAAAGCGAGGGCAAGATATCGGCTGTCGGTGACTCGGCTTCACTGGCGGAGGAAATCTCCGAGGCATACGAGGTCATCGACTTGGGTGGACGTATGGTCATGCCGGGAATTCATGATGCCCATACCCACTTGGTCAGTGGTCTGAATCGCTGGGAAGTAGCGCTGCCGCACGGCGCGGGAGAGGCCGAAATTTTGGACGCCCTTCGCAGCTGGAACGGGCCGAGACCTGTTGATCGTCAGGGTAACCGGTGGCTGATCGGTGGACGGTATTGGCCTGATTCGTTCGGTGACAAGGGCCCTGACCGTGCCTTCCTTGATCGCGAATTCCCGGACGAGCCCGTTGTTCTCCACGACAGATCGGCGCACAATGTGTTGGTCAATTCCTGTGCGCTGAGGCTTGCGGGCATCGACGACGGAACACCGGATACCGAAAACGGTGAAGTCATCAGAGATGCAACGGGTCGGTTGACGGGTGAGCTTTACGAACAGGCCCGTTGGCCGGTGTTTCGTGCGCTTGGCACACATGCAGACAGTGTCATGTCGCAAGCAATTCGCTACGCCCGCGATCTGAACCACAGGTACGGGGTGACCTCTGTACAGGATGCCTCGTCAACGGAGCAGCTGCTCAGGGTGATGAGCCAGCTCGACTCCGCCGACGAACTGCAGCTTCACGTGGCAGCGCATCTTGTTTGGCGGGAAGAGTCCTTCGGAATGGCCGGGCTTGATGTCCTCGATCATATGATCGATCATCACGAAGATTTCGCGTCGAACCACGTCGACACCCGCTTCGTGAAGTTCTGGCTCGACGGGTCACCGATTCCGCCTTACTGGACTCAATCGTGCATTCACGACGATGGCACTGTCGATGAGGAGAACCTACTGATCCCGCAGGATGAAATGAATGCTGCCATGGTGCGGTTCGACGCTGCGGGACTGATGGTCAAGGTGCATTGCGGCGGCGAAGGAGCCATCCGGCGAGCGCTCGACGCCGTGGAACATGCTCGTTCCGTCAATGGACCTGATGGACCCCGGCATGAATTGGCGCACTGCTGCCTGGTCCACAAAGACGATTTCGAGCGTTTCGCGGCGCTACGAGTGGGTGCCGAGATGTCGCCCGCCGTATGGCATCTTCCGGAGCACGGGGTCAGTCACCTGTACGAATTCGACTCGGTGGCACGAGCTGGAGCAGAGATGACCTTCGGCACAGACTGGAGTATCGCCGCCTCGCCGAATCTATTTCCAGCGCTGCAGGGTGCCATCGAACACGGAGAACAGTCGATCGACCTCGCGAGGGGGTTGGCGGCGATGACGATAAATGGGGCCCATGCAGTGGGACGGAGCGAGCACCGTGGCACCATCGAAGTCGGCAAGGATGCCGACTTCATCGTGCTCGACCGCAACTTGTTCGACATCCCGACCAGCTCGATCGGCGGGACACAAGTGCTTCGCACGGTCTTCGCTGGACGTACCGTATACGAAGCCGAAGCCGAAGCCGAAGCCTAGGTTGGAGTCGATGTCCCGACAAGAACTACGGCGTGGTCAATTTCCGTGCGCAGTCACAGGATTTCGGCGATAGACCTGCTTTTGTACTGTCCCACGTCGTGACGGGGACGTGTTGTTCGTAGTCCCGGAGCACGACTTCTCTTCGAGCAGGTGCGTCCAACGAACAGGGTCACGTGGGTCGTTGCGGCCTTCCCGTTGGGCTGTAACGCAGCGCGCACATGGCTCTACGGTCATCGAATTCACCTCGGTGTCGTTGTGTGCAAACGGGGTCTGCCGACGAGCACACCGCTCTCACAAGACGCCGGGTGAGGCTCGCGGCCGTAAAGCTGCTTGTGTCGCCAGCTCCACAGCGAGCGGCACCAGGACGCCCGATGACTGCCCATCGACGAGGCGGCAGTACCCGAGAAGTCTGCCGAGCAAAATGCGCCCTCGGCGTAGTCGCACAGAGGGGGTGTTCGCTGTTCTGCCGTCGTGTCGGGGCGCGGTATCCACTGTCGTCCTCCGTTCTTCGGCCCGTCATGGTCGCAAAGATGCGAAAGGTCGGTGTGCCGGCCTCGGATAAAGGCTTGGTCTGCAGGTTCGACTAATCCATCGACGGATTGGAACGAATCGCGGCTGCAGATCCACCTGGCATCGTCATGCGGTCGATCCAAGACCCTGTTCCGGGTTGTTTCGTTCAGCGAAACTTCGCCATAAACCGGTCACGGACACATGTTGTACTCGTCACACCTCGACCGCAGTTTTTTCGCTCAGAGTGACTCGCATACCACCGGAAAACGTTACGGCTCTTTGGAGGAACCAATTGACGAAAACAACCCGCCGCTCTGTAGCCACGATCGTGCCGATCGTCCTCACCGCAGCGTTGGTCTTGGGTGCCTGCGCGTCCAATCCTGGCCCCGAGGGAGACTCGAAATTCACCGTGGGAATCTCGAATCCGCAGGGTGCCCAGCCAATTCTGAAGATGACTCAAGATACGTTCACTTCGGCTGCTGCCCGGGACGGCATCGCGGTGAAGGCCCTCGATGCGCAACTGGATCCCGCGAAGCAGGTAACGGACGTAGACCAGCTCATAGCACAACAGGTCGACCTGATTGTCGTCTATCCGTTGGACGCAAATTCGCTGAAGCCGGCTCTTCAAAGGGCGAACGCCGCGGGCATCAAAGTTGTCGGTTGGGCCGGTCTGGAATCGCCAGAGTCCGATCCAGGAGTCCTCACGTCGAATGTAGATACCGGCGGCAGCTATCGCGGTTCCAAACTGCTGTCCGATTTTGTCAAAGATAAACTGGGCGGCAAGGGAAATGTACTGGGAGTTGGCCTTGGTGTGCCGGTTCCCATCCTCGAGACGATGATGTCACAGTACGAGAAGAACACGACAGAGGGCAGCGCCATCGACTGGCTCGGCCGTGTCGACGACCCTACCGATGATATCGCCGGCGGCCAGAAGGTGGTCGCGACTGCTCTCACGAAGTACCAGAACGATATTCAGGGAATCATGGCTTACAACGATGCGGCCGCGATCGGAGCTGCTGTTGCAGTCAAGGCGGCCGGTCTCGACGATGTGGTGATCGTGGGCCAGAACGGCGACGAGGATGGGATCAAGGCAGTCGAGGACGGTCGTCTCAGCGCGACGATCGACCTGGTCCCGTGGCGCACCGGACTGATACTCGAGTCGATCTCGCGTGCCGTTCTGAACGGACAGGAAGTGCCTGCGTTCGTGGAAAGCCCAACCGAGCTCTATACCGCGGGTAACGCTGGCAATCGTTTGCCGTGGGCCGACGCGGCGGCACAGATCGAGTCGGGTGAAATCACCTGTGCACAAGGCGGCGGTTGCCCGGAAGACGTTGTAAGACTTGCCAACTAGTCTCGAACGCGCATTGGAATGATTCCCCAGGAGACACGCATGGAACCACCGCTCTTGCAGATGCAGTCCGTCCACAAACGCTTTGGCCGAACTCATGCCCTGAAGGGAGTCGACTTCGAGATCCGCGCTGGAGAAGCGCACGCATTGTTGGGCGAGAACGGGTCCGGTAAGTCCACCCTGATGAAGATTGCCTACGGTGAAGTCACTGCCAGCAGCGGTCATGTGCTGCTACGGGGTGAGCCGGTGAAGTTCGCCAACCCACTTCAGGCATCCCGGGCCGGCATCGCAATGGTTGCGCAGGAGGTGCCCGTTGTGGAAAGCCTGACAGTCGCGGAGAACATTGCGTTGGGGAATTTGCCCGGCTCGCGATTCCGAATCGATTGGACCAAAGCTCACCGGAGCGCGACCGAGGCCTTGGGCGAGCTAGGTTCCGGGATACGGTCCGATCGAATAGTAGGCACTCTTGGTCCGGGTGATCGTCAGGTCGTCGCGATTGCCCGGGCCATTGCGTCGAAGTCTTCGGTTGTCATTTTCGACGAACCTACGAGTTCGCTCACTGCGGAATTGACGGAATCGCTGTTCGACATCATTCGTAAAATGAAGAGTTTCGGTTTGGCCATCGCATTCATCTCTCAGCGGCTTCAAGATATCGAACCCGTGGCAGACCGCGTCACCGTGCTACGTGACGGCGCGCTGGTGAAGACGATGGACCTGGCCGAAGCCGATGAAGGCACAATTACTCGATTGATGGTCGGCAGGCCTCTCACAGACTACTTCCATCGAGAAATTGCCAAGACTCGATTCCCATCGGACAAACCGGCCCTATCGGTCCGTCACCTGTCGGCTCCTGACCGCGTCGAGGACGTTGGTTTCGACATTCGGCCCGGGGAAGTCGTCGGACTTGCGGGTTTGGTGGGTTGTGGTCGAGTCGAGGTCGTCCGGTCCATCTTCGGTGCCGATGCAGGTACAGGAGATGTGACGGTTGAGGGGAAGGCCTACACCCGTCGGACACCTCGTCGGTCCATCCAGCGGGACCTGGCGTTCGTCACCGGCGACCGTAAAGGCGAAGGGCTCGTTCCGGGCGCAAGCGTGTTCCACAACTTGAGTCTCATTGCAAACAACAGGCTGAATCTCCTGCCCATCAACAGAGGAAGTCAGCGCGTCGCTGCTTCCAGCGCCATGCAAGAACTGCAGGTTCGACCAGCTGACATGAGTCTGCTTGCGGGAAGCCTGTCGGGTGGCAATCAGCAAAAAGTGGTCATAGGCCGATGGCTGTCGAGCGCGCCCAAAGTCTTGCTGATGGACGAGCCCACGCGAGGTGTGGATGTAGGTGCCAAGTCCGAGATCTATCGGCTTCTGAGGGAGCTCGCGTCGCAGGGCGTGGCTGTTCTCATCAGTTCTTCCGAAAACAACGAGCTGCTCGGTGTGTGCGATCGCGTACTGGTGATGTTTCGTGGCCGGATTGTCGCCGACCGCCCATCCGATCAGCTCGATGAATTGACAATTGCTGAACTCGCCGCAGGAGTTATTAATGTCTGAACCAACCGTTGCCGCGCCAAAAGATTCGTCCGACGCGGAGATGCCTACGCCCGACCGTGCGGAACGTCCGGGGATGTCGACGTCGGCGGGTGCTGTACTGAAGAACTTCCGCGGGTTCGGTGTAGCATTGGCCGCGCTTCTCATCATGGTCGTCTACCTATCGGTAACGCAGGAGTTCTTCTTCACGAAAGCAAACATCCTGAATGTGCTGTCCGGCAATAGCGCGTTGATGATTACGGCTATTGGTCTTACGTTCGTAGTATTGTCTGCAGGTTTCGATCTTTCCGTTGGAGCAATCTACGCCGCGGCCGGGTATGTCGCGTACCGCGCCCTGGAGTCCGGACTACCGGAGGTGATAGCTCTTGTGCTGGGCGGTCTTACGGGAATTCTGCTGGGTGGAGCGGTGAACGGAGTGCTGATCGGACGTATTCGCCTCAACTTCTTCGTTGTCACTCTCGGCACCACGTCCCTTTTCACCGGTGCGCTGAACGTTGTGACGAACGGTAAGACCAACACGATACCCATCGAGGAGGGGAGCCTTCTATACGCGCTCGGAAACGGCACTATCATGACCATTCCCGTGCCGGTTGTCCTGAGCCTCGCGGTCCTGGTGTTGAGTGGCTACTTGCTCCGCTTCACGTCGTTCGGGCGCGCCGTCTATGCGGTGGGCGGTAACCCGGAAGCCGCACGATTGGCGGGTATCAACGTCTCTTGGGTATACGTGTGCGTGTACGGTCTCGGCGGACTTTTCGCTTCGGTGGCGGGCATGGTGGATGCAAGTCGACTCGCATCAGCGTCACCGACCGCTGGTGCGAGTTTGGCTTTGACTGCCGGTGCCGCCGTTCTACTCGGGGGAACCAGTTTCTACGGCGGCCTGGGTGGAGTCTTCGGGACAGTAGTAGGAGTGCTTCTCATTGCCGTCCTGCAAAACGGACTCGGTTTGATGGGAGTTTCCGCATTTTGGCAGGGGGTTGTTACTGGCACCGTTCTGGTCGTGGCTGTGCTGCTCGACAAACTTCAGTCTCGATCGACCTGAGGACGCCGCGCGCATTTACGGACGGTGCTTTTGCATCCGCAATGGGGTGTGCGTGGTGGGATGTCGACGACACGAATCTCTTGGCAATCGGATGCCATGCTCGGGATCGAGTCAGGCTTACAACATGATTCGCGGCAGTGTGCACCACGCATCAGCTCTTTGTTTTCGGATATCCGACGCCGATCGGAAGCCAATATTCGAATCTGGGGAGCTGATCATCGTGGGGACAGTATCGGGGCACGTCACGCGACGATGGAGGCACCGATGATGCGTTCGGTTTCGTTCCAGAGGAATGCGCCCAATTCCGGATCACGGCTTGTACGAACGGGTTCGGTGATCACCGGTGGGCCCGAGGCATTCCTTCGCGGACCGAGGTAGACCTGCCCGAGCGGTAGATCGCGAGCTGCGATTGCCGCTACCGCTGATTCGGCAGCCGAGTCCTTGCCCTGCACCACGGACGTGAATGCGGGCCCGAGGACCCGGGCAGCTGCTCGGAAAACGACAGGTCGAGTGTGGATCCCCGGCCGATCAGCGGTCAATGCGTCGATTGCTCCGCCTGGATGGGCAACGATCGACGCGACCGAAGAATGCCGGCTCCGAAGTCTGCGGGACAGCTCGAAACCCAGAATCTCCGTCGCGTGTTTTGACATGGCGTACGCCGCACGTGGGCGATAGGACTGCTGTGACAGCCAGTTGTTCGGATCGAACGAAATGCGCTGCGTCAGCATGCTTCCGATGCTCACGACTCGGGCACCCGGTGCCCGTTCCAAGGATGGAAGGGCGAGACGGAGTAGTTCCACATGTGCGAGCGCATTCGTGCCCACAGTCAGCTCTACGCCGAAGGGACCACTCTCGAACGACGCGGGTGCAGCAACCAAGCCTGCATTCATGATCAGACCATCGAGTTGTGCGGTGTTGCTCAACTCTTCCCCCGCCCGACGGACAGAGTCGATGTCCGTCAGGTCCATCTCCAGGAACCGGTGGCGATCGGAGTGGGGTAGAAGGCCGATTGCATGTCGTCCTCGTTCCGGAGATCGGGCCACCACGATCACCTCGGCACCCAGGCCCGCCAGCCGTTCGGCAACGAAATATCCGATTCCCGACGTAGCGCCTGTGACGGCGACCGTGCGCCCGTCGAGTCGATCCAGTTTCAACATCCGCATCTCCTTCAAGTCTTGAACTATCAAGGTACTTCAAGACTTGAAGGAGTGCTAGTCTGCTGATGTGGACATTCTCGAGGCGACCCTGCGCTTGCAAGAACTTGCGCTTCGGATCAACGACGATTTTCTGCCGTATGCCACGCGGGAGGGCCTGACACTCGTTACGGCGCATGCACTCTGGAAAGTTCACCCGGATCGAACCGACCTGACGATGTCCGAGGTTGCCGCACAACTGGGATGCAATGCCTCCAATGCCACATTCGTCGTCAAGCAATTGGAAGCCCGCGGTTTCGTCGAACGGACCCCCGACCCGGTCGACGGGAGGCGCAAATTCGTCGGATTGACCGATGACGGAGCGCGCGCACGAGGACGCCTCGGCCAGGCGCTGACGTCCGTCAGTCCGCTGAAGAGCCTGGCCGAGGAGGAACTGGCGTTGTTCGTGAGCACTCTGGATGCCCTGCGCGGTTGAAGCCGGGAGTCAGGCTGTCTGTGATCTCAGGTTGCTGCACATGCGTGGGATCGCTGCTGTCGAATGTGGTCTTATTGGGGTGCACTCAGGACGTGGGCGATACTGACTGCGCCGATTCCAACCAAGTGGGCAAGTCCATATCGTGCCGACGGTTGCTGGCGTTCTCCTGCCTCGCCGCGCAGCTGTCGCGTGATTTCGACGATCTGTCCGACGCCGGTGGGTCCGACGGGATGGCCCATACCCAGGAGCCCGCCGGAAGGGCTGATTGCGACTCTGCCACCGATATCGAATTCACCATCGCGCAGGCGGCCAGGAGCCTCGCCCTCTGCGCAGATACCCATCGCCTCGACGTATTGGAGTTCCTCGATCGTGAACGCATCGTGCAGTTCGACAACGTCCAGGTCCTCCGTGCCGATGCCGGCCTCGGCGAGAGCCTCCGCAGTGGTCACACGTGTTAATTCGACGTCATGGCTCTTCGTGCCGTAGAGCTCCTCCGATCGCTGAGCGCTCGACAGAACTCGGACTGCTCTGCTCCTGTCCAGTTCGAGGCGATCGATCGCATCCTCGGATACGACGATCACGGCGGAGGCACCTTCACCGACGGGGCAGCATTGCAACCGTGTCAGTGCGCCGGCAATAGGGCGATCGTCGAGTATCTCGTCGAGCGTTCGTTCCGTTCGCCGTTGCGCGAAGGGGTTCTTGGCCGCGTTGTTGTGGTTCTTCACTGCGACTCGGGCCAAGTCGGAAACGTCGGCGCGGCGAGTGCTGAGATATTCCGCCGCAAGAAGTGCGTAATGCACCGGCGGAGTGAGGATCCCATCGTCGTAGGGAGTTACACCCGTCAGACTTTCCGCCCGCACGCTCGCGCCGACCTTGTCGACCCCCGCTGCCAGAACCACATCTGCGAAGCCGGCCGCGACATCGCGAATGGCACATCGGAATGCCGAGGAACCGGACGCAGACGCGTTCTCCACCTGCGTCATCGGAATTCCGGTGACTCCGAGATGGCGAAGGATGGGTCGAGACACGGCCATTCCGATCCGCGTCGTCCCGGTATAGGCCGCTTCGACCGAGTTCCACGGCACCCCGGAATCGGCAAGTGCCGCACGGACTGCGGTGAGGCCGAGATCGACGAAGCTCGTATCCGACTTTCGCTGGTACGGATGCAGACCGATCCCGACGACGTACACTGGGCGCAACGTGCTCATGTTCTCGCGACTCACAGTTCGCCCTCCGTCTTGTAGAAGACCAATGCGCCGTCTGCCTCACGTGCTTCGACGCGATCGCCCGCGCTGCATCCCGGTTCGAGTCGAGACCGCACTGCGATTCCCTCGTCCAGAACCACCGTTCCGATGGCGAGCGGGGTCGACAGAGATTTGTTCGGATGTTCGCTGACTGTCACCGCGGAACGTACCTGTCCGTTTCCGGACAGAGTCGTAGGCATGAAATCAGGGGAGACGCTGCCGCATCGCTCACATCCGAAGGTCTGAACTGGCAAGCAGATCGTTCCGCAAAGACGACATTTCATTCCCGACAGGGGCTGTGCATCTGTTTGCATTCGTAGTCTTCTCTCTGAGCGAGGAAATGCATTGAAGTGTTGGTAAAGAGCGAATGTGCACGTGCAACCGAAACCAGATCGAGGTGCAATCCGTTTCTCGACGAAGACCGTCGCGCAACACCAAGTTAGCAACTTGCTGTACAGACAGCAAGTAAAATGACAAGATCGAGCGATGGGTATACCAGTGGACTTCCGCCTCGGTGATCTGGTCGATCTCGATGAGCTCTCGTCGGTATGCACATCGGCCGAACAGGGGCCCTACGCGGGACTTCAAGCCATCGAGGCACGCCACGATCCGCTGGTGCAACTCACGGTCGCGTCCACGGCAACATCACAGATCAGGCTGACCAGTGCGGTAGTGGTGGCGTTCGCGCGCAACCCTATGAGCACGGCAATTTCGGCGGCGGACCTGGCGTCCCTGTCTCGAGGACGGTTCGTCCTGGGTCTGGGCAGTCAGATCAGGCCGCATATCGAACGTCGCTTCGGTATGCCCTGGAGCCGTCCCGCACAGCGCATGGAGGAATTCGTAGACGCCGTTCGTGCAATCTGGCGTTGTTGGGAAACCGGTGACGCGCTCGATTTTCGCGGTGAGTTCTATCGGCACACGTTGATGAACTTGACGTTCCGACGTGAGATGCCCTTCGGTTCCCCAAAGATTTCGGTGGCTGCGGTCGGACCGGCAATGACACGCGTGGCCGGCCGAGTCGGTGACGGACTGCTGGTTCATCCGTTCACGACTCGTCGATACCTGTCGGAGGTGTTGCTGCCCAGGGCCTTCGAGGCTCGGCGCGCAAGTATCCGCGCCGACGAGCCGTACGAAGTCAGCGGCGGAATCCTCATTGCCACCGGATCGTCCGACGAAACGTTCGAGGCTTCCGTCCACGCGTTGCGCCGTCAGATCGCTTTTCACGGCAGCACGCCGGCATATCGACCGGTTTTGGCACTGCACGGCTGGGAAGCACTCGGAGAGGAGCTGCACCGCCTCTCCAAGACCGACGACTCGCGACGCTGGGACGTGATGACAGCGCTGATCGACGACGAGGTGTTGACCACTATCGGCGTCGTTGCCGCCGAGCGCGAGCTTGCACATGCTCTCCGCGAGCGCGTCGACGGCGTGTGGAATCGAGTGGCGCTGTATCCGTGCACCCCGGTTTCGGCGACGTCGATGGCGGATGTAGTAACTGCATTGCGTGAGAGCACGTAGCCGACGCGAATCCATGGCAGGCTCGGGGCGAGGCTGGAACGACCTTAGGATTGTTGGAGATGGCAACCACAGACGCGCGAAGCAAAGACAACGGTAAACGCTCGATGACTCAGGAAGAACGCAGTTCGAATGCTCGGTCCGCGTTGATCGATGCGACCCTGTCGATCCTCGTCAACGAGGGATTTCGGAACGCGACCTTTACACGCATCCAGCAGGAGGCCGGCGTGAGTCGGGGGCTCATCGGGTACCACTTCGGAACCAAGTCGACCTTGATGGAGAGCGTGATTCACGCGGTGCAGGACCGCTATCACGCTGATACGGAACGATTGATCGGCGACGACGTAACCGGCATCGATGCTTTGCGTAATGTGTTGAGTTCGTACTTGGGCAGACTGGCAGTCAATCCGCTTCCCGCACAGGCGATGTTGGTGTTGGCGACCGAGTCGATCAGTGAAGCGCCGGAGATCAGGCGTTCGGTGCGAGAAAGTTTTGCGGTGATGCGTTCGGAATTCGGCGAACTGCTCGCCAGAGGCCAGCGAGACGGAACGATCCGAGACAGTGTCGATCCGGTCGGTTACGCCGTGGTCCTCGAGGGTGTACTCCGGGGAGCGGCTCTGCAGTTTCTCGTCGACCCGCAGGACGTCGACCTCGACGCCGCCCGTACGGCTGTTCTGGGGCTTGTCGACGGTATAGCCGCGTAGGCAGATTTCAGGTGTGCGTTCCATGGTCGAACAGGGCGGGGAAGTGCACGAGAGGGCCGGCTGTGGGGTCGTCGACCACCAGAGAGGTGCTCCTCTCTCGTACCGACTCGACCGCAGCGTAGGGCGCGAGCACCGGGGCCGAGGGCACCCCGGAGCTCGTCAACAGCTGCAGCGCGTCGAAACTCGGTATGGTCGAGAGACGTTGTGCAAGAGCGCTGTTGATCTCGTCGACGCACAGGGAACGGCCCGAGAACGTGGCGTATCGGGGTCCTGCCCAGTCGTCCAAGTCGAGGCTTTGCACCAGTCGACTCCAGAAGTGGTCCTCGATAGCGGCCACTGTGATCAGAGCGTCGTCGCTGCAGCGGAATACTCCGTACGCGGGCCGCTCCAGGGCGGCCACGCGTTGCTCGGTGACACTCTCCACCGCTCCTCCCGCAAAGGCACCCAGTCGAGGATTCAGCCAGTGAGCCAGGCAGTCTCGGATAGCGAGATCGATGAAGCATCCTTGCCCGGTTCTCTGCCGTGCGACGAGGCCGGCGAGCACGGATCCAACGCCGTACGTTGCTGCCGCGAGGTCACCCACCGGAACGCCGGGGCCCCAGACGGGGTCGTGTCCTGCTTCGCCGGCCAGGGCGAGTACTCCGGATCGGGCGGCGTAGTCGATGTCGTGTCCGGGGGTCTGCGCAAGCGGACCCAGTTGCCCGTATCCCGACAGTGACAGATAGACCATGTGCGGCAACTGCGCCCGAACGGCATCAGGTCCGAGACCCAGCTTCGCCATCACTCCGGGGCGGTAGCCCTCGATCATGATGTCTGCGTCTCGCAACAATGTCCACGCAGCCTCGACGTCGGCGTCGGTCTTCAGATCGAGAGTCCGTAGCTCCTTGCCGCGGTTGACAGCCGCGAACGCTCCCGCACCGAGGTGCCGGGCGTTGTCGCCGCCGGGACGCTCGATCTTGATGACCCTGGCCCCCATGTCCACCAGGGCCTGAGTCAGGAAGGGACCCGGAAGCAGCTCGGTGAAGTCGACGACGACAACGCCCTCCAGAGGCATTGTCATGCCGGGCTTTTCGACATGGTCGTGGTCACCACGAGGGCGTCCAGTGCGACGGATCCCGGCCCCGACGAACCGGCAGGTCGCACTATTACAGGATTGAGGTCGACCTCTTCGATGCTGCTTCGATGCGCACTCACGCAGTCGGAGACCGAGACCAACAAGTCGGCGAGCGCGTCGATGTCGTAGGTTGCGCCGCCACGCATGCCGGCCAGAATCGGATACATCCGCAGAGACTCGATCAACTTCAATGCCGTGCTGCGATCCAGAGGAAGAAGATGGCGCGCAGTGTCGTTCAGCAATTCGACGAATACACCGCCGGCACCCACTGTGATGAGGTGACCGAAGACAGGGTCGCGGTGCACGCCGACGATCATTTCCACCGAATCGCCGGTCATCATCTCCTCGATGAGTATGCCCCGAACCGATGCTCCCGGAGCCTTGGCCGCGACTGCGGCGAGGATGTCCTGTCTTGCCCGACAGGCGGACTCGGCGTCCTGTAGGCCGACGACGACACCGCCGACGTCTGTTTTGTGGGCGAGGTCGGTGCTCACCACCTTGGCGACGACGGGCGCACGGAGTCCGCTCATCGCAGTGTGAACGCCCTTGTCGTCGTGCACGGTGAACCCCCGGGGAACGGTGACCCCGTGCTCGGCGAGCCACGCTTTGGCTTCGGGCTCGGTCGCGACCGAGCGCGGCAGATCGAGTTCGTCTCGCGCGGGTTGGACTGCGAAGGGAGCCGGGGTAGGAGAGGTGCTCTGTCCGTCGCGCCAGCGCCCGTATTCGGCCCATCGCGCGACTGCGAGGACCCCCTTGGACAGCCCCCGCGGGCTGCAGAACCCGGCTTCGGCAAGGATGTCGTACCCCTTGCCGTGCACGTCGCTCATCCAGATCGGAACTATTGGAACGGTGACCAGCTTCTGCACTGCCGCAAGACTGAGCGATGTCCCTGCGGTGCGCTCGCCGTAGTCCAGCGCCAGGGGAGCCAGAATCACGTCGACTCCAGGGTCTTCGGCGAGAATCTCCAAGCTCTTCTGTTCGATCGACGAATCGGCGATGGCAGCAGCGGTGATGTCCACCGGGTTCGCTGTGGAGGCGAAGCTGGGAAGGATGGCGGACAGTCTCTGGACGGTATCTTCCTGGAGCTGTGCGAGTGTCAGGCCCGCTTGTCCCACGTGATCGGCACACAAAGATAAGGCACCGCCCGACGCGCCCCAGATCGCTACCCGAGTCGACGGGGCGGGCTGTGCCCTCGACAGGAGCCAGCCGACGTCCATGAGCTCGTCCGTGTCGTCGACCTCGATCACGCCGAGTTGTCGCAGTACCGCTGAATTGACCACAGCAGAGCCTGCGATCGCTGCGGTGTGCGACTGAACTGCTCTTGCGCCGTATTCCGATCTTCCGACCTTCAGGGCCACCACAGGTTTGTCTGCTGCCGCGGCTATGCGCGCTGCCCGGATCAAGGCCGGTCCGTCGGCGATTCCTTCGAGCAACGTGGCGATTACAGCGATGCGCGGGTCGTGCGCGAAATACTCGATGACATCAGGAACATCGAGATCGGCGGCATTGCCCAGAGACGCCCACAGAGACACACCTGCACCTCTGGCTCCGGCCTGAAGCATGTTTCGGCCCAGGCCTCCTCCGTGGGTTGCCAGTCCGATCGGTCCGACACTGCGGTCGTTACGAAAGGACGGGGAGAAGGTCATTCCGATGTTGTCGGCAATATTGCACAGCCCAGGGCAATTCGGGCCGATGACTCGCATCCCGGTTCGCTGTGCGATGTCGCTGATCTTCTGCTGATCCGCGATCCCGGTATCTCCTGTCTCTGCGAAGCCCGAGGTCAACACCAGGGCGAACGAGACATTCTTGGTGCCGCATTCTTGCAGTGCAGCTATTACGTGCGAGGCAGGAACCGCAACGATGGCTACGTCGACGGGCTCGGGTAGCGATGCGACGTCGGGAAGCGCGGTGATCCCGTCGATCACGTTCTTCTTCGGGTTCACCAGGTACAGCGCGCCTTCGAAGTCGGAATGTTCGAGGAGGTTCTTCACCACCCAGTTGCCGATGCTGCCGGACTTCTCCGATGCGCCGACCACAACGATCGACTTCGGGTTGAACAGGCGGGTGAGATCACTGGTTGTCATGAAAGCAGAACGTCCTTCAACGAAGAGCCGAGATGCCGAGAATTTCTCGACCGGCGATGAGTGTCTGAATTTCGGTGGTACCTTCCGGGATGCTGCTTCCTCGGGTGTCCCGAAAGATTCGCTCGATCGGGTATTCGGTGGAATAGCCGATCGCCCCGTGAACCTGCATAGCCGCACTCGCCACTTCGTGGGCTACTTCGCTCGCATACAGCTTGGCCAACGACGCCTCGAGTGTGGCCGGTCTTCCGTTGTCCATCGCTGCTGCTGCCATGTACGACAGTGACCGGGCCGCGTCGATCTTCATTCGCATCTGCACGATGTGTTGCTGCACCAGCTGAAACGACGCGATGCTCTTCCCGAATTGCTTGCGCCCCTTGACATATTCGACCGAAAGATCGTATGCCTTCTGTGCGGCACCGACAGCACCCATGGCGATGTTGATACGGGCCCCGGCGAGTCCGGCCAACGTCGATCGGAGGGCGTCACCCTCCGTGCCGATGAGGTTCCCACGCGGAATACGCACGTTGTCGAAGGTCAACTCGGCCGTCCCGGTCGAATGCAACACCATGGTGTCGATAGCCCTGACCTCGTACGGCGATTCTCTTCTGTCGACCAGGAACAGTGACAGGGCACCGTCGCACGTCGGGCTGAACGTACGGGCGACGACCGTTCCCCAATCTGCGAAGGCTCCTCCGGTGATCCACATCTTGGTACCACTGAGGACCCAGTGGTCTCCGTCGAGGTCGGCACGGAAGCGAACACTGGACACGTCCGAACCGACATCCGGCTCGGTGAGACCGTTGAAGATCTTTGCTTCTCCGGCAAACAGCGGTGTCAGATATCGGGCCTTGAGCTCGTCGGAACCGGTCCGAGCGAGTTTCTCCATCGGAGCATTGGTGATGTTGACCATGGTGCGCAGCGATGGCCACGTGTACCCGAGTTCCTCCATCATCATCGCCCAGGTGATGTGGTCGATCCCCATGCCTCCGAGGCTTTCCGGCAGCCAGCCACCGAGGTAACCGAACTGCGCAAGGCGCGGCAACAGGTCATGGGGGAAGGTCTTGGACCGCTCGTGCTCGGCGATGAGAGGTTCGACCTCCGATTGCATGAAACCTCTGATGCTGCGCAGCAATTGGCGCTGTTCTTCGTTCGGCTCGAAATCCATGTCGAAACCTTTCCTGTGACGGATCGCCTCTGTACATCTGTGACCTACGCCATCTAGAATACTTGCTGACCGTCCAGCAAACAAGGAGTTGACATGTCTGATCTTTTGGCTTTGAAGGGGCGTACCGCATTCGTCACCGGTGCAGGGCAGGGCGTCGGCCGTCGGATAGCGCTGCATTTCGCGGAGCATGGGGCCGGAGCTGTGGTCATCAACGACTACCGACTCGACCGTGCGGAGGCCGTTGCCGCGGAGGTCGAGGCGGCGGGGGCGAAAGCGTTGGCCATCGCCGGCGACGTGTCGAATTTGGAATCGGTCAATGACGCAGTTGCACAGTCGCTTCAGATGTTCGGCAGCATCGACATCCTCGTCAACAATGCCGGCAACGCCGGTCCCAACCCGACAGACGAGATGACGCGTCCGTTCTGGGAGCAGACGCCCACGGAGTGGCACGGCTACCTGGGGACCAACCTGTACGGACCGCTGAACGTGTGCCATGCGGTGGCTCCGGCGATGATCGAGCACGGGTACGGCCGAATCGTGAACATGATCTCCGACGCGGCTCGATTCGGGGAGCCGGGTAGGGAAACGTACGCCGCCGGTAAAGCCGGTACGGCAGGCTTCACGCGCTCGCTGGCCGCCAGCCTCGGAAGGTTCGGCATCACCGCGAATTGCGTATCTCTCGCCGCTACCCGAACACCTCGAACGGAGAAGGGTATGGAGAACGAGGCCGCGGTCAAAAAGATGATGAGCCGCTACATCATTCGTCGTCCCGGCGAGGTGGACGACGCGGCGAACATGGTTCTCATGCTCGCCTCCGATGCTTCGTCCTGGGTAACCGGTCAGACGATTCCCGTCAATGGCGGATACTCCTTCGCGCTATGAGTGCATCCGAGAGCGTGCCGAGGCGTCAACCCGACCACCGACCACGAGGGGAGCGATCGTGACGAACGAGGTAGTACTGAGCCGAGTGGAAGGCGATGTCGCAGTGGTGACCTTGAACCGGCCCGAGGCGAAGAATGCCCTGAATCTGGAGTTGCGCACGGAACTCGACGCGGCGCTGCGCAGGTGTGACACCGACCCGTCCGTTCTGGTCGTGATCCTCACCGGGGCCGGTGGGTCGTTCTGTTCGGGACGCGACCTCAAGGCCGCCAAAGACGGTGAGCCGATGTACAGCTCGCGACAGCAAGCGCAGAACCATTTCACCCGAACGTCGATTGCGAAGCCCGTGATCGCTGCGGTCGAGGGCTTTGCTCTGGCCGGCGGACTGGAACTCGCTCTCGCGTGCGATCTTATCGTGGCGGCCGACGATGCCGTTTTCGGATTGCCGGAAGTGCGTCGAAACCTGGTTGCAGTGGGCGGGGGTCTGATCCGGATGCCCGTGCGGATTCCGTACCATCGAGCGATGGAATTGGCGCTGACCGGCGAGAAGATCTCTGCGTCGCAGATGCACCAATGGGGAGTGGTCAGTTCGATCGCGCAACCTGGGGAAGCGCTCGATGACGCGATGGTTCTGGCGCGCACGATCGCGGCGAACGGGCCGAGCGCGGTGCGGGCAACCAAAGAGATTGTGCGGCGGTCAAATTCGTGGGCGACCGAAGCCGATGCGTTCGATGCCCTGTTCACGATCGCAGAACCTGCTTTGTCGTCTCCGGATCGCCACGAGGGCATTGCGGCATTCCTGGAAAAGCGTCCAGCGCGGTGGACCGACCGCTAGCTGTGGGTCGACGACACTGAAAGGCCCGGGTCGGCAGTTGGCGGGTTCTAACGATCCCCGCAACACCCTCGATTTGAGGGAGTTGCGGGGATCGTGGCATGTGCTGGGTTGAAGGTGCGGTTTTTCGAGGCGTTGGAC